>JBBSMR010000028.1:0-41754 GCA_038233095.1 Euzebyales bacterium | reverse complement strand
CCCGTTGATCGTCGCGGCGGTCCGGCTGCGCGACGTCGCGGAGTTCGCCACCTTGTGCGCCGGCTGGCGTCACGCCCTGGCGCCGGACTACCTCGACGAACGCGACGACAAGAACTGGGAGCACCGCCGTGCCGGGTTCGCGACCATCAACGGACGCGGGCAGTTGTGGGGCAGCTTCGACGCGCACGGCAGCGCGCTGTTCGCCGCCGCGGTCGACGCGTTGATGACCGAGGACGGTCCCGAGATCCCCGAGGACGCCCGCCGCACCCGCGAGCAACGCGTCGCTGACGCGATCGTGGACATGGCCGCGCGCGTCCTGGACTCTGGGGACACGCCGGAGAAAGCCGGGCAGCGTCCCCACGTCAACGTCACCCTCGACGCGGACACCCTCGCGGGGCAGCCCGGCAGCCCCCCGGCGTCCGTCGACTGGGTCGGTGCGGTCGGCCGGCGGACCGCGCTGGACCTGCTCGACGACTGCTCGCTCACCCGCATCCTGCTCGGCCAACGCTCCCAACCGATGGACGTCGGCACCGCCACCCGCATCTGGCCCGCTGGGATCCGCAAGGCCATCACAGTCAGGGACGGCCACTGCCGCTTCCCGGGGTGTGACCGCCCCGCGGTGTGGTGTGAGATCGACCACGTCCACCCCGTGGAGGAGCAAGGCTCCACCTGTGTCACCAACGGCATCCTGCTGTGCCGCCCCCACCACCGCATGAAACGCCGCGACGGCTGGTGGCCAAGGCTGTACCCCGACGGTGACGTCACCTGGACCCACCCCGACCACGACCCGCGGGTCACCCGCCCGGCCGCGCACATCCACGACTGGGTCCAGACCCTCATCCACTACCCCCAACGCGACCGCCACCACGAAAGCCCCGACCAGCGCGATCAGCCCGACCAGTCCTGCCAAGGCCACGACGACGATCTCGCCGGCGAGACCCGCAGCGCCTACGAAGCGGGGCCGGTCGCACGCCGGCAAGCGAAAACGCATGTCGAAGCGGTCATCACCCGCCGCCGCGCACACCGACGCGAACGCCCACCCCGCCCCGACCGCCCCCCAAGCCACCCACCACGAGCGCCCTGACGCGAGCCGCCCGCCAGCGGAGACAGCCAGCCCCGAGCTCGTTGCCTTCAGTTGTTGAGCATCGCCATCGCCTGCTCGGGATACCGACTACCGGCCGCCACGCCGACCGGGGCGATCCCGTCGAGTCGGGTCAGCTCGACGTCGGTCAGCTCGACGTCGAGGGCGCCGGCGTTCTCCTCGACCCGGTGGGGCTTCGTCGTGCCGGGGATCGGTACGATGTCCTCGCCCTGGGCGAGCACCCAGGCCAAGGCCAGTTGCGCGGGCGTGACAGCTTTCTCGTCGGCCATGCCCTTGATCTCTTCCACCAGGTCGAGGTTGCGCTGGAAGTTCTCGCCCTGGAACCGGGGGTTGTCACGTCGCCAGTCGTCCTCGTCGAGGTCCTCGGGACTCGTGATCGCGCCCGTCAAGAAGCCACGGCCCAGCGGGCTGTAGGCGACCAGCCCGATCCCGAGCTCGCGCAGCGTGGGCAGCACGTCCTGCTCGACGCCCCGGGTCCAGAGCGAGTACTCCGTCTGGACGGCGGTGATCGGGTGGGTGGCGTGCGCCTTGCGGATCGTCTCGGGGGCGGCCTCGGACAGACCGAGGAAACGGACCTTCCCCGCCTCGACCAGCTCGCTCATCGCGCCGACCGTCTCCTCGATCGGCACCTGCGGGTCGATGCGGTGCTGGTAGTACAGGTCGATGTGCTCCATCCCCAGTCGGCGCAGCGAGGCGTCGCAGGCCCGGTGGACATAGTCGGGACGGCCGTCGGGAGCGCGGTCCTCGAGCTCCAGCGAGCGTGCGCCGAACTTCGTCGCCAGGACGACGTCATCGCGATGCTCACGGAGCACCGGACCGACCAGCTCCTCGTTGGTCTTCGGGCCGTAGATGTCGGCGGTGTCGAACAGGGTGATGCCCTGTTCGAGCGCCTTCTCGAGCGTCGCGATGTTGCGCTCGGTCTCGGCGCCCGCGTAGGCGTACGTCATGCCCATGCAGCCGAGGCCGAGAGCGGAGGTATGAAGCGAGTTGAGCGTGCGCGCGTCCATGTCAGCCTCGTGGGGATCAGGGGTGGATGCGGCAGGCTACCTTCTCAGCGCATCAGCGCGGTTCGTCGGTATTGAGATCGTCGTCCGGCGCGATGACATGGCCGTTGGTCACCTGCCAGACACCGGCGTCCTGGGCCGCGATCTTCACGGGCTCGGGCGCGAACTCCCCCGCCACGACCGCGACGACCGGCGTGTCGACGACCCTCGCGAAGAGGTCCGCGCGCTCCCGGGCGCGGCGGACGTCGTGCCGAGCGATCGTGACGGAGGCCTCGACCACAAGGCGCCATCGAGCTTGGCGAGGCGGTCGTTCATGCCGGTGACCACGTCGATGAGCGACTTCAGGCTGTCATCGGTCGTGCGTTGCGCCGCGGCCAGCGCACGCACGTCCTTGGCAAGCTCTTCAAGACGCTGCTCGGTTCGCTCCTGCGCCGCTGCGAGGCTGCGGACATCCTTGGCCAACGCCTCAAGACGCTACTGGGTTCGCTCCTGCGCGACAGCCAACGCCTCGACGCGCTGCTCCGTACGCTCCTGCGCGGCGGCCAACGCCTCAAGACGCTGCTCGGTGCGCTCCTGCGCGGCGGCCAAAGCCCCTACACGGTCGGTCAGCGCCGTCAGCGCCACCGTCAGATCGGGCTCGTCACCGAGCAGCACCTGACGCAGAGCCGCCCGCTCCTCGGGCGCCTCCTGGAGTCGCTGCACCAACGCGGAAACGTCGATGGCCATAGCGCGAGCGTACCGTGCACCGAGTTCGTTCGGTTATGAACGAACGGCACCGCGGCACCGCGGCACCCGTCAGCTGACTGGGCCGTAGCCGCCAGTAGGGAGGTTACTCGCGCGAGTCGTGCTCCGGGTGACTCTGGGACGCCTGCACAGCCGTGCCGTGCCGGGCCGTGCGTCCAACAGTTCGGCGGTGCGGCGAGTGTTGTGCTCGACGTCCATGAGCAGATGGATCAGGGCGGCGCCGGCGAAGAAGTACAGGACAAACCATAGGGCTGACCTGCACGTGCGTCACGAGCCCGCAGGGCTGCGGAAGAGTCCTACGATGGCCGGCCGACCCCGGCGTCGAACGGGCAGCCCTGAGGAGCGTGTTCGCCATGACCTTGAGCGGCGCGTGACCCAAGTCGACGCCTGGCAGATCGGGAAGATCGAAGAGGACGAACCCCAGAGGTTGCTCGGGCGGGGCCTCGGACTGCTCGACCGACTGGCGGACGATCCGCGGCCGGTGCTGCGCTGGTATCGCTCCACCAGGCCGGCACTCGTCCTCGGACGTGGTCAGGGCGCGCTGGCGCTGCGCTCGATGGAGAACCTCGAGGTCATCACCCGCTTCTCCGGCGGCGGCGCCGTGCTCATGGACGAGGGACTGCTCTCGCTCGACATCTTCCTGCCGGCGGGGCATGCGCTGCTGGCCGGGGATCCGCTGGCCGTCTTCGACCGGGTCGGCCAGGCGTGGGCGCGCGCGCTGGGAAGCCTCGGCGTGCCCGACCTCACGATCCACGACGGCGCGGGCACCGCCAGGCGGCGCGGCAGCCCCCGCGAGCAGCTCCTGGCCGCGGTCTGCTACGCGACCCTCGGCCGCGGTGAGGTGCTAGCCGGCGGTCGCAAGCTCGTCGGCCTGGCCCAGCGCCGCCGCCGGCAGGGGGCGCTCGTGCAGTGCGGCCTCTTGCGCCGCTGGGAGCCCGAGCCGGTCTTGCGAGCGCTCGGCGCGGAGATCGACGACGCCGAGGTGCTCGGTCACGCGGTCGGCCTGGACGACCTGCTCACGAGCCCGCCGAGCGACGAAGCGGTTCAGCGGGCGGTCGAGGCAGAGCTCACATCGCCGGGTGCGTCCCAGCCGTCCAACGGGTAGGCAGGTGCGCATACCGGCGAATAGGGACGACGAAGTGAGCGATCAAGCAGAGGGTCTCGTAGCGGCCAGCAACCGGGGTCCGGTGAGCTGGAGCCGGACCGGCGACGGTGAGCTGGAGCCGAGCCGCGGCTTCGGCGGGCTCGTGACCGCGCTCGGGGGTGCGCTGCAGCGCGAGCCGGGCACGTGGATCTCGATGGCGATGGACGAGGCGGACCAGGAGGTCGCCGATCAGCACGACGAGGCCTTCGAGGTCGAGGCGGACGGCTCGACGTATCGCCTCCGCCTGTTGGACGCCGGCGACCGCTTCGAGCCCTACTACAACGAGGTCAGCAACCGCCTGCTGTGGTTCACCGTGCACGGGCTGTGGAACCCCGCCTACACGCCCGTGGGCGACGCCTGGTCGGGCCCCTGGTATGACGGCTACCGCCCCGTGAACGAGCAGGTCGCCGAGGCCGTCATCAAGGAGGCCGGGGACGGCGGCCGCGAGATCTACCTGCAGGACTACCACCTCTGCCTCACGCCACGCCAAGTGCGCGAAGCGCTGCCAGAGGCGCGGGTCCTGCACTACCTGCACACCCCGTGGGCCGAGCCCGACGACCTGCGCCGCCTGCCGGATGCGATGGTCGACGAGCTGCTGCGCGGGCTGCTCGGCGCGCACGTCGTCGCGTTCTCCGCACCGGCCTGGGCGTCGGCCTTCCGGCGCTGCGCCGAGGCGCTGCTCGACGTCCGCGTCGAAAACGAGACGGTCCATCTGGACGAGCACGCCACGCTCGTGACCGACTTCACCCTCGGTGTCGACGAGGAGGACCTCTCCTCCTCAGCCGCCTCCGAGGAAGCCCAGGCCGCAGGCCGCGACCTCGACGACGAGCTCGACGACCGCCGGCTGATGCTCCGGGTCGACCGCACGGACCTGTCGAAGAACATCCTGCGCGGCCTGCGGGCTTACGAGTTGCTCCTCGAGCGCCATTCCGAGCATCAGGGCCGCGTCTGGCACTACGCGCACCTGAACCCCTCCCGGCAGGGCGTCGAGGAGTACCAGCGCTACCTCGAGGCCTGCACCGACACCGCCGAGCGCATCAAGGAGCGCTTCGGCGAGGAGAGCCTTACCGTCTTCGTCGGCGACGACTACCCGCGGGCGGTCGCGGCGCTGCAGCGTTTCGACGTGCTGCTGGCCAACCCCGTACGCGACGGCACGAACCTGGTCGCCAAGGAGGGCCCCATGCTCAACACGCGCGATGGCGCCCTGGTGCTCTCCCACCAGGCGGGAGCCGCGACCCAGCTCTCCGACGCCGCGCTGATGGTGAACCCCTACGACGTCGAGCAGCAGGCCGAAGCGCTGCACACCGCCCTGGAGATGGAGCCCGAGGAGCGCAAGCGGCGCGCCGGGCAGCTGCGCGAGGCGGCCCGGGTCGGCGCGCCGGACGAGTGGTTCGCCGAGCAGCGCGAGGCCCTGCGCTCAACCGCCACCTGACGCAGCTCAGGCCGGCTCGTAGGACCAGTCGCTGCGCTTGCGGTGATACTCGCCGTCGAGCAGCACCTCACCGGTCCGATCGTCGATGTCGAGGATCTTGGGAACCTCGACCGCGACCTCCGGCGGCGATGGCGAGCCGACCCGGGCGGCGAACTCGTCGGCGAAGACGTCGAGGGTGCTGCGCACGAGCAGCGCCGCGCCGACCGGCAGGTAGCAGCGGTTGCCGTCGGTGACGGTCTCGGTGCGCTTGCGCAGCTCGTCGAGGTCGGCGCGGGTGCCGTCGCCACGCACCAGGCGCTCGAGCCGCTCGAACATGTCGGTCGTGCCGAGCTTGCAGGCCACGCACTGCCCGCACGACTCGACCGCGAGGAAGCGCGCCAGCGTGGCGCACACCTGCACGATGCAGCGGCTCGTGTCGTAGACCATCATCCCGCCGCTGCCGAGCCCCGTCCCCGCCTCGGCGAACGAGTCGAAATCCATCGGCAGGTCCAACAGATCCCGGGTGAAGACCGAGTTGGAGGTCCCGCTGTAGATGGCCTTGATCTCTCGCGCGCCGGCGATGTCGACGACCAGGGTCCGCAACGGCGTGCCGAGCGGCAGCTCGTAGACGCCTGGCGCCTCCACATCGCCGATGACGGTGAACACCATCGTCCCCGGCGCCTCCTCGGTCCCCCGCTCGCGGAACCACTCCGCGCCCCGCGCGAGGATCTGCGTCACGTGCGAGAGCGTCTCGACGTTGTTCACGACCGTCGGGTTGGGCTGGGTCGTGGTGGCGAACAACCCGAGTTGGTACGGAGGCAGGATGCGCGGCAGCGGCAGCTTGCCCTCGACGACCTCGAGCATCGCCTTCTCCTCGCCGAACAGGTACTCGTCGGGGCCGGGCACGACGCGGATCCGCTCGGCGCCCGTCCAGCCCGCCTCGGCGAGCGCGTCCCGGGCCGCGATCAACCGCTCCACCTCGCCGGTGAAGCGCTGCTTGACGCCGATGTAGGCCTGCTCGACGCCGACGGCGTACATGGCGATCAACATGCCCTCGAGGAGCTGGAAGGGGTTGCGTCGCATGAGGGTGCGGTCCTTGAAGGTCCCCGGCTCGCCCTCGGCGGCGTTGCAGACCAAGTAGGTGTCGCCGTCCTCGCCGGCCTGCGCGACGGACTCCCACTTGCGCCCCGTCGGGAAGCCCGCGCCCCCGCGGCCGCGCAGCCCGGAACGGGCGACCTCCGCGATCACCTCAACAGGCGTCATCGCCCCCGCACGACGCAACCCCTCGCCACCGCCGGACGCCAGGTATGCGTCCAGGTCGGGGACGGGCTCGTCGGGCACCAGATAGCCCCGCGTCATATGCCCTCCTACCGGTCCATTGTTCCACTCTCGCTCCACGCTACCGAAGAACGCGTTCACGAGTTGTTCATGCGGCTGGGACAATCTTTATGCCTCGTTCACGCGTTCGGCGGTTTGATGAGGTCACGGAGCACGCGGGCCTACCCAGGACGCGCGGTCGACGACAGAGATGACGAAAGGTGTGGCGGTCATGAAGGGATGGAAGAGGTCAAGGCGACTCGGTGTCTGGCTCGCCGGCGTGGCGCTCCTGGCCGCCGCCTGTGGTGGCGGGACGGAAAGCACCGACAGCGGCGAGGCGACGGGCGGCGAGGCGACAGGAGCCGCAACCGGCGCGGCGGAGGCGACCGGCGCCGCGGCGACCACCGGAAGCGGGAGCGGGGAGGGCGGCAAGATCGCGCTGCTCCTGCCCGAGTCCAAGACCACCCGCTACGAGAGCCAGGACCGTCCGCTGTTCGAGCAGAAGGTGGCGGAGCTGTGCCCCGACTGCGAGATCCTGTACAGCAACGCCGACCAGGACGCCTCGAAGCAGCAGCAGCAGGCCGAGGCGGCGCTGGTGAACGGCGCCGAGGTGATGGTGCTCGACCCGGTCGACTCGCAGTCCGCGGCCGCGATCGCCTCGCAGGCCAAGTCCCAGGACGTGCCCGTGATCAGCTATGACCGGCTCATCCTCGGCGCGGAGATCGACTACTACATCTCCTTCGACAACGAGCAGGTCGGCACGCTGCAGGGCCAGTGGGTCGTCGAGAACGTCCCGGACGGCGGCACCATCGTCATGATCAACGGCGCGCCCACCGACAACAACGCGAAGCTGTTCAAGCAGGGCGCGCACAGCGTCATCGACGACTCCAGCCTCGAGGTCGGACAGGAGTACGACACGCCTGACTGGAGCCCGGACGAGGCGCAGCAGGAGATGGAGCAGGCGCTCACCGCCCTCGGCGTCGACACGATCGACGGGGTCTATGCGGCCAACGACGGCACCGCCGGCGGCGCGATCGCCGCGATGAAGGGCGCCGGTATGGAGCCGCTGCCGCCGACCACGGGCCAGGATGCGGAGCTCGCCGCCATTCAGCGAATCGTCGCCGGCGAGCAGGGCATGACGATCTACAAGGCGATCAAGCCGGAGGCCGAGCTGGCCGCGCAGCTCGCCGTCGCGCTGGTGAAGGGAGAGGAACCGCAGGTCGACGCTGAACAGACGACCGTGAACAACGAGACGATGGACGTCCCATCGTTCCTGCTCGACCCGGTCGTGGTGACGAAGGACGACATCGCCGACACGGTCGTGGCCGACGGGTTCTACTCGGTCGAGGAGATCTGCACCGATCAGTACGCTGACGCCTGCGCCGAGGCCGGCCTGCAATAGCCGATACTCGTCCGGGGAGCGGATGACGCGATCCCGCTCCCCGGACGCCAACGGCGAAGGAGCCGCCATGGCAGGTGCACCGCTGCTTGAGATGTCGGGCATGACGAAGCGCTTTGGCGCTGTCGAGGCGCTGACGGACGTGAACTTCGAGGTCGCCGCCGGCGAGGTCGTCGCGCTGGTCGGCGACAACGGCGCGGGCAAGTCGACGCTGGTCAAGGCGGTCGCGGGCGCGCAGCCAGCCGACGCGGGCGAGGTGCGCTTCGAAGGCCAGCCCGTCACCCTCGACAGCCCGCACGCCGCGGCCACGCTCGGTATCGCGACCGTGTACCAGGACCTGGCGCTGTGCGAGAACCTCGACGTCGTGGCGAACCTGTATCTGGGTGGTGAGGTGCTCGCCTCCGGTCCGCTCCTCGACGAGTCGGCCATGGAGAAGCGCACGCGAGCGTTGCTCGACGAGCTCGCCGTGAAGACGCTCCGCAGCGTGCGCACGCCGGTGGCGGCGCTGTCGGGCGGTCAGCGCCAGACGGTCGCAATCGCCAGAGCGATGCTCGGCGAGCCCAAACTCGTGGTGCTCGACGAGCCGACGGCGGCCCTCGGCGTGGCCCAGACCGCTCAGGTGATCGAGCTGATCCACCGCTTGCAGGACAACGGGCTCGGTGTCGTGGTCATCAGCCACAATCTGGCGGACGTCTTCCAGGTTGCCGACCGGATCGTGGTCCTGCGCCTCGGTCGACGGGCCGGCAGCTTCGACGTCGGCGAGGTCGGAGAGGACGACATCGTCGCGGCGATCACCGGCTCACAGAGCGCCGGCGCGGAAGGAGCGACCCCATGAGCCAGTCCACACCCACCCGGCCAACCGACGACGCCGACGACGCGCAACACAGCGCCGCGTCGGCCGACGAGCAGCAGAGCCTCAGCGACGTCGTCGGCGCCCTGCGGCGGCGCCTCACCGGCGGGGACCTCGGCTCGTTGCCGGTGCTGATCGGCATCGTCATCATCTGGGCGATCTTCTTCTCGCTGAACGACCGCTTCCTCTCGCCGCTCAACGTGACGAACCTGATGCTGCAGATCGCCGCGACCGGGACGATCGCCGTCGGCGTGGTGATGGTGCTGCTGCTGGGCGAGATCGACCTCTCCGTCGCGGCGGTCAGCGGCTTCACGGCCGCGGTCATGGGCGTGCTGAGCGTCAAACAGGGTCTGCCCGGACCGGTGGCTATCCTGGCCGCACTGCTGGTGGGTCTCACGATTGGGCTGTTCAACGGTCTGTGGGTCACCCGTTTCGAGGTCCCGTCCTTCGTCGTCACCCTTGCCGGTCTGCTGGCCTGGCAAGGTGCCCAGCTCTTCGTGCTCGGCGATACGGGGACGCTGAACCTGAACGACCCGCTCATCACCGGGTTGGCGCGGCGCTTCCTGCCAGAGAGCATCGGTTGGGTCGTCGCCGCGCTCGCCATCGGCGGCTATGCCACGGCCGCACTCACCCGCCGACGTCGCCGCGTGGCCGCCGAACTGTCCGCGCCGACGCTCTGGCTCACCTTCGGACGCATCGCACTGGCCGCTGCGGTGACGTTCGGAGCGGTCGCCTTCTTGAACCGCGACCGCGGCTTCCCCATCGCGTTGCTCATCCTGCTGGGCCTTGTCGTCATCTTCGATGTCATCAGCCGGCGCACACGGTTCGGCCGCCATGTCTTCGCGGTCGGTGGCAACGCAGAGGCCGCCCGGCGTGCGGGTATCAGCGTGACGGCCATCCGGGTGGCGGTCTTCGCGCTGGCCTCCACGCTCTCCGCGCTCGGTGGCGTCATCGCCGCCGCGCGTCTGCTCGCGGTGAACCAGAGCTCCGGTGGCGGCGATCTGCTGCTGAACGCGATCGCGGCCGCGGTGATCGGCGGGACGAGCCTGTTCGGCGGTCGCGGCACGGTCTGGGCGGCCTTCCTGGGCGCGCTCGTGATCGGGTCCATCTCCAACGGCATGGACCTGATGGGCTACGTCTCGTCCATCAAGTTCATGGTGACGGGCGGTGTGCTGTTGCTCGCGGTTACGGTGGATGCGATCAGCCGCCGCAGCCGCCGTGCGGCCGGCCTCGCGTAGGGCGCCCGCCTTCGTGCGCACTCGCGCCTGACTAGGCTGTGCACAGTCATGGCTGACCTCGGGCGCACCCCCCTGCTGGAGGTGGCCGGACTGGTGCACCGGTTCGGCCCCCTTCCCATCCTCGACGGCGTGGACCTGCGCGTGCACGCGGGTGAGGCCGTCGCCCTGATCGGCGAGAACGGCGCCGGCAAGACCACCCTGATGCGCTGCATCGCCCGGGATCTCATCCCACTCGCCGGCCGCCTGCGCACCCGGGGCCGTGCCCTCGGACGCTCCCCCGCCGACGTGCGCGCCCAGGGGCTCGCCTTCGTCTGGCAGGACCAGGCGCTGTGCGACGACCTCGACGCCGTGACGAACCTGTTCCTCGGCAGCGAGCAGCGCGGGCTCCTCCTCGACGAGGAGCTCATGGAGGTGCGCGCAGCCCGCCTGTTCGCCCG
Source organism: Euzebyales bacterium (assembly GCA_038233095.1). GTDB lineage: Bacteria > Actinomycetota > Nitriliruptoria > Euzebyales > Egibacteraceae > JBBSMR01. Next base: position 31,108 of record JBBSMR010000028.1, on the reverse strand, counting down.
GCTCGGGGTGGTGATCGACCTGCACCGTCCCGTGCGGCTCCTGACGCGCGGTCAGCGGCAGTCGGTGGCCATCGCGAAGACGCTGCTCACCCCGCCCGACCTGCTCGTGTTGGACGAGCCGACCGCGGCACTCGACGTCGCCACCGCGCAACGGGTGCTCGACCTGGTCGAACGCCTGCACGGCGAGGGCACCGCGATCTTGCTGATCTCCCACGACCCCGAGCAGGTCCACGGACTCGCCGAGCGTGTCGTCGTTCTGCGTCGCGGTCGCATCGTCGGCGAGGTCGCCCCAGCCGAGGCCGCGCCGGAGGACCTGGTCGCGCTCATGTCGGGCGCCGCCACCGACTCGGCCGCGAGACGCCAACTCCGGCGTCTGCACAGCCTTGCCGACCAGCTCGCGGAAGTGACGCCGGCCGCCTCCCTGCCGCTCATCGTCTCGGCCATGTCCGCCGCGATCGGCCAGGACAGCCTGTGCGTGCATCTGCGCGACGAGAAGACACCGGTGCTGCGACGCAGCGCCGCCGTCGGCATGCCGTCAGAGCTCCTCGCGCTGAACGCGACCCTGCCGATCGGACTCGAGGGCGGTTGCGTCGGGCTGAGCGCCGCGACCGGGCACGTCGAGGTCGTCGAGGACATTCGCCGCCACCCGGCCTGGCGCCGCTTCAAGACCGCCGCAGCCGCGGCGGGCATCACCAGCGCCTGGGCCGCGCCAATCATCAGCAACGACCGGGTGGTGGGCACCGTCTCGGGCTACGGTCGCGCTTCCGGTCCGCTGCAACGCGACCAGCTCGAGCTCATCGGGGTCTACACCGGTTACGCCGCCGCCGCCATCGAGCACGACCGGGTCCTCGCCGAGGTGACCCGCCGCAATCGCATCCTCGAGGCGCTGCGGCAGATGCTCGACAAGCTGGCCGGTCCGGAGCGCGTATCGGAGGGCATGAACGCCGCCCTGCTCGCGCTCTGTCGCGGCCTGGGCGCCGACGCGGTGGGGCTCTTCGCGGAGCGCGACGGCCAGCGAGAGCTACGCGCGCACGTTGCCGTGCGACCCGAGTCCACCGCCGCGACCGCGGGTGCCATGACCAGCCTGGTGGAGACAGAGGCTGGAGTAGCACGCGACGACGGCGATGCCCGCGTGCGGATCGCCCCGTTGGAGAGCGGTGAGCAGACCGAAGGCGGGCACGAACTGCTGGTCGCCTACTGGTCGCAGGGACGGCGCTCGGGCAGCGAGCCAGGGCGGCTGCTCGAGGACGCCGCCCGCTCCCTGCGACTGGCACGCGAGGGTGACGCCCTGGACGAGGCCCGCCGCGAGGCCGACGCCCTGCGGCGCTCACACGCCCTGCAACGCGACCTCCTCAACCGCTTGAGCCACGAGCTGCGGACGCCGCTCACCGCAGTCCAGGGCTTCGCCGAGTCGCTGCTGCAGGCGGACGTGAGCTGGGACGAGTCGTCCCAGCGCCGCTTCCTGACCGCCATCGCCGGGGAGTCGGAGAGGATGCGCCGGCTGGTGGGCGATCTGCTCGATTCGGCCGCGATCAGCTCGGGGGTGCTGCGCCTGGCCGCTGACTGGTGCGACCTGGAGCTCGTGCTCCGCGCCGCGATCGCGATCACGCCGGGCCAGGTGGAGCCGAGCCTGCCCGCAGCGCTGCCGAAGCTGTGGGGCGATCACGACCGGCTCGAGCAGGTCTTCGTCAACCTCCTCGACAACGCCGCCCGCCACGCGGAGACCGAGGAGCCGGTGCGGGTGAGCGTCCGGCTCGATCCTCTTGAGCCGGGCGAGGCGCTCACGGTGTCCGTGCGCGTGGCCGATCGCGGTCGCGGCGTGCCCGCGGAGGTCGCCGCCCGGCTCTTCATGCCGTACGCGCGCGGACCGACCGGTGGAGCGGGACTGGGTCTCTCCATCAGCCGAGGCGTGGTCGAGGCCCACGGCGGCCGCTTGGAGCTCGGACCGAGCCGCGTCGGCGCCTGCTTCCGCGTCGTCCTGCCGGTCGAGCGGGACCCGGCTGACATGGGAGCCGCCACGGGGACTGGCGCCATACTCGCCGTGGAGGACGGCGCGCATGGATGAGCGCACCGGCATCCTTCTGGTCGAGGACGACCGCACCATCGTGGACCTCGTCCGCTCCAACCTGGCCGTGCGTGGCTACGACGTGACCACCTCGGTAGACGGCGCTGACGTGCTGCGCGTGATCGACGTGCAACAGCCGGATCTGGTGCTCCTCGACCTCATGCTGCCCGGCATCGACGGATTCGAGCTGTGCCGACGCATCCGCGAACACTCCAACGTCGGCATCATCGTGGTCTCCGCCCGCCGAGGGGAGCACGACAAGGTGCGCGCCCTCAACCTCGGCGCCGACGACTACATGACCAAGCCCTTCAGCATCGTCGAGATGCTGGCTCGGATCGCGGCGACGCTGCGCCGCAGCCGGGCACCCGCGGGACCCGCCGAAGGCGTGGCCCCCATCAGCGTCGGCGATCTGACGATCGACCTGGACGCGCGCCTGGTCACCCGCGCCGGCGAGGCCGTCCATCTGACCCCCACCGAGTTCTCACTCCTGCGCGAGTTCGTCCTGCATCCGGGGACTCTCCTCACCCACGCGGAGCTGCTGCAACGGGTGTGGGGTCCCGGCTACGAGACACAGACCGAGTACACCCGCGTCTACGTCCGACGCCTGCGCGCCAAGCTGGAGGAGCCGGGCGGGGACTCGCTCATCATGACCGAGCCCCGCGCGGGCTATCGCTTCCGCCGGCCTGATGCGGCCCATCACGAGAACTCGTGAGCAGCAAGCGCATCACGGGTGGTCACCACGGATCGCCTCGGGCAGGCGGTCGAACCAGTCGAGCACCGCGCGCTCGTAGGTGAGGCCGAAGTCCAGCGTCGCCATGGCGTACAGGTCGGGCTCTGACTCGGCGCTGTTCGCCGCAGTCTCCTGCTGCTCGTAGCGGTCGAGCCGCTCGGCGTGCACGGCTCGGTGGTGCCGCACGAAGGCGGCCAGCCGCTCGGGCGGCAGATGGCGGCCGAAGCTGATGGTGAGCAGCAGCGGGAACCGAATGGACTCCGGCCCCGGCTCCTCGGCGACCCAGGCGGAGAACGCGCGGCGCCCCGCGTCGGTGAGGGCGTAGGGCTGACGATCGCGCCGGCCGCGCTCGCCGGCCTCGATCAGGCCGGCGTCGGCCATGCGCGACAGCTCCCGATACACCTGGCTGCGCGTGAGCGACCAGAAATCACCGATCACGGCCTCCGCCACGCCCACCAGGTCCCACCCGGTCATCGACCCGTAGTGCAAGAACCCGAGCAGCGAGGCGGCGGTGGCGTTCAGGTTGGGATCGGACACGGTCTCACCTTTGACAGGGGCAGTTGACAGTCCATTGTGTCAGGTGCATACTCGTTTCCGCGACCTTCCATTGTGGAATGTTAGGCACCAAGGAGGACGTCGATGGACACCGGCTCTGGCTCGCTCCACTCCCTCCTCCTGCTCGTGCATGTCACGGCGGGCGCGACCGGACTGGTCGTCGCCTGGCCGACCCTCGCCGTGCCCAAGCGGCGCGGCGCGCACGTGTGGTGGGGGCGGGTGTACATGGTGGCCGTCGTGACGATGTGCGTGACCGCGCTCGCGCTCGTCGCTTCCCGTCCAGCTGAGCTGGCCGGGCTCGGCTTCATCGCCGTCGCCACGCTGGCGTGTGCGCTGGGCGGGCTGTGGATGGTGCGTCGCCGCCCACGGTTGCGCCGCGGCACGTGGCTCATCTGGCATCTCAACCTCATGGGCTCCAGCGTGATCTCCTTCGTCACGGCGTTCGCCGTGCAGATGACCGACGGCCATCCGCTGGCCTGGATCGTGCCCACGATCGTCGGCTCACCGCTCATCGCCCGGCGCACCGCCGCGGCCCAGCGGGGCCGGCCGCCGCGGCCGCGCGTAGAACTCGGGGCCGGGGCCGGCTCCCGCACCAGCTAGCAGCGGGAGGCCAGCGACTCCAGCCAGTCGGCGACCGCCTCGGTGCCCTCGAAGAGCACGCTCACCGTCGCGCGCAGCTCCTCGGGCGTCTCCTGGCCGTGGTCGACCCCGGCCGCCACACCTCCGCGCTCTCTGACCACCTCGAACGCCGTCATGTCCCCGAGATCGTCGCCGAGGTAGGCGATCACCTCGAGCTCGCGCTCGTCGGTGACCGCGCCGACGGCGGCGCCCTTGTCCCAATCGACCGGCGGCCGCAACTCCTCGACCTGTTTGCCCGGTTCCCGGCGCAGCCCGGTCTCGTCGGCGAGCCCGCCAACCAGCCGTTCTACCTCCTGGCGTGCCTCCGGTGCGTTGCGGTAGTGCGCCGCGACCGCCAGGCCCTTGTCCTCCACGTACAACCCGTCGCGGCCGTCGAACGCCTGGGTGAGCTCGTGGCGCGCCCGGTCGACTGCCTCCTGCCACTGCGCGGCCTCCGGACGGGGGCTCACCTCGCCGTCGACGGCCTCCTGCAACCCGTACAGGCCCAGCAGCAGCGCCCCCGGGACCCGCACGCGCTCGATGAGGAAGTCCGCCGGACGCCCGCTGACGATGCCGAGCACCCCGAGGCGGCCGGCGAGCGTCTCCAGGGCCGGTCGCAACCGCTCCGGCATGGCCGACTGCTCGGGATCGTCCACGATGGGCGCGAGCGTGCCGTCGAAGTCCAGGAAGAGCCCGGTCCGGCCGGGAGCGGCGAGCAGGCGGTCCGCCAGCTCCTCGGGCGTGCCCACTGCCGAAGCGCTCATGTGCTCGATCCTGTCATCTTCATGGGCCCGCCCTCGCGCCCGCGCTCGACCGCCACGATCTGGGCGACGATGGAGAGGGCGATCTCAGCCGGTGTGCGGCTGCCGATGTCGAGCCCGCACGGGGACTGCAGGCGAGAGACGTGCGCCTCGGGCATGCCCGCATCACGCAGGCGGCGGACCACCTCGGGGGCGTGGCGGCGGCTGCCGAGCATGCCGACGAAGCTGGCCTCGCCCGCCAGCGCGATGCGCAGCACCTCGTCGACCCAGGACGCGTCGTGGTCGCTGACGACGACGGCGTCGCTCGGCCCCGGCGGCGCGACGAGCAGGTGACGACCGGGCTCGTCGGCCTTCACCTCCACCCCCGCACCGACCGCGGTGTCGCCGCCGGGTGCGATGAGCACGGAGCGGCGCCCGAGGAAGACCACCAGATCGGCCACCGCGCGGCCGACCGGCGTCGAGCCGATCACGAGCACCGCCGGCTCAGGCTCGTGCACCTCGGCGAAGAGCTCGAGCGCGCGCTCCTCGCCGTGCCGGGTGAGGTCGAGGCGCCGCCGGATCGGGGCGTCGGCCGCCGCAGCCTCCGCGGCCAGGCGCCTGCCGGCCGTGTCGAACTCCGAGCATCCCAGCGTGCCGGCGAGCACGTCCTCGCCGTCGACGACGAGCTTCGCGCCGGCGTGCGACGCCACCTCACCCTCGACGCCGAGCACGGTGATGAGCACCACCCGCCGGCCGCGGGCGCGGGCACGGGCGAGAGCGTCGAAGACCTCCATGGCGGTGCGCAGGCTACCTGACGCCGGCGGCGGGCGCGCGCCGCGCGGCTACGACCTGGACAGCGAGCGCTTCACCTTGCGCTTGGCCGCGGCCCGTTGACGCCGAGCCCGATCGCGGGCCCGCTGACGCTGGCGCAGCTCCTTGATCGCTTTGCGGCGGCGGCGCGTGCGCAGCGCCGAGACGCCCTTGCCCACGAACTTCGAGAGGAGCCAGAGTCCGACCGGCGCGAGCACGACCGGCTTCTTGTAGAACGGCTGCTCCTCGGTGGTGTCCCATTCGCTGCTGCTCATCGACGCTCTCCTTTGGCCCGGCTCTGCATCCGCCACGTGTGCTGACGTGCGCTTCGTTCCCCGGGAGGTGGCCTCGTGAACCACGCCCGTTGCGTCCCTAGCCGTCGTCCAACACATGAAGGACCGCCTTCGCGATCGTTTCGGGGTGGTCCTCCGGCGTGAAGTGCTTGCCGCCCTCGATGCGCCACAACGTGGTGCGCAGATCCCACGCGAAGCGCTCACCGTAGTCGACCTTCTGCAACTGGTCAGCCGCACCCCAGACCACCTGCGCCGGCACATCCAGCTCACGGATGCGGTCGGCGACAGCCAGGGTGTCGCGCACGTGCAGCCAGCTCACCTGCCGTGCCAGCGCGGCAGCCCCGTCGTGCTCCAGGTAGGGCTGCTTGTGCAGCTCCAGCGACTCCTTGGCCCGCTCGACGTTGTCGTGACCGCGCGCCACGAGTGTCGCCAGCACAAGCTGGACCGTGCGCGGGGGCAGCTGCCGAAGGACCGGAGAGGCGGCCTTCAGCATCTTCACGCTCGGGATCGGCCAGGAGTCGTAGCCGACCGCGTTCGTGAGCACGAGCCCGGCGCAGCGCTCAGGCGCCCGCACCGCCGCGATCTGCGCGACGCCTCCACCCAGATCATGGCCCGCGAAGACCGCCCGTTCGATCTCCATCGCATCGAGCCACGCGAGCAGGTACTCCGCCTGCTGGCTCAGCGAGAGATCGCGCTGCACGCCCGCCGGGATGCTCTGGCCGAAGCCGACCAGCTCGAAAGCCAGGCAGCGGGCACGCTCTTGGAGATGCGGCAGCACGTGTCGCCAGAGCGCCGGGCTGGTAGGGATGCCGTGCAGCAGCACCACCGCCGGCCCGTCACCGACCTCCTCCCAGCGCATGGGCACACCGCGGACGGTCAGGCTGTGGGAGGTCATGGCTGTTCCTCGCGTGGGTGGGGGGCGTTTGGCTTCTCCCGGTCAGCGCGTGCTACCCAGCAGCGCCCCCCCGGACCCTTCAAGGCGTTCGTTGGAGGGTGCAGGCCACTCTGAGGGCGCCGACCTTCCAATGAACCAGACTTCCGCCGATTCTCGTACCCAATATATCTGGTTTTGGCAGAAAAATGCGAAAGGGTATGTCGAGGTTGGCGAGAAGGCCGGGTGGAGCGGATGGAGCGGACGACGGGATTCGAACCCGCGACCCCCACCTTGGCAAGGTGGTGCTCTACCACTGAGCCACGTCCGCGTGGGCTCCAATCCTGCCCCAGCGCCACCCGGGCCGCAACCCGGGTTCATCGCCCGCTGGAGCCGAAGCCACCCTCGCCCCGTGCGCTCGGCGGGAGCTCGGTGACCTCGACGGGGCGCACGGTCTCGACCCGCTGGATGACGAGCTGAGCGATGCGGTCGCCGCGGGCCAGCGAGATCGGCTCCGAGGCGTCGAGGTTGATGAGCAGCACGGTGAGCTCGCCCCGATAGCCGGCGTCCACCGTGCCCGGGGCGTTCACCATGGACAGACCGTGGCGTGCCGCCAGCCCGGAGCGCGGGTGCACCAACCCGACGTACCCGGCCGGCAGAGCGATCGCCAGACCCGTCGCTACGGCGGCCCGCTCCCCCGGCTCGAGTGTCACGTCGGAACGGGCCTGCAGGTCCAGGCCCGCGTCACCGGCGTGCGCGTAGCGCGGCAACGGCAGGCCCTCGTCGAGCCGCCTGACCGGCAGAGCGAGACCCGAGCCCTCCTGCCGCAGCGGCTTCGACAGGTGCAGCTCATCCACGGTGACCCCCTCGGCGAGCCGCAGCCGGTCAGGCAGCACCGCCTCGAGCGCGTAGCCATGCCGCAGATAGAACGCCTCACGGCCGGTGCCGCCCCGAACGCTCAGGCAGACCCGCTCCAGCCCCCGCTCCCTGGCGCACTCCTCCAACGCGGCCAGCACCCGTGCGCCGACGCCCCGGCCACGCGCCGAAGGGTGACGCTGGAGCCGTCGGATGCTCGCCCAGTGGCGGGTGAGCGCCCACTCGTTGCTGACGAGGAACCCGAACGCCAGCAGACGGTCGTCCTCCGACGCCATCACCAGGTCGTCCAGGCCGGAGACGACCCGTTCGAAGGCCGCCGTCGCCGTCCTATCAATCTCCCCCTCGTCCACCGGACGCAGGAACCCGACCGCCCCGCCGGCCTCGACCACCGCGGCCCAGACCTCGATCAGGGAGGCGCTCAACGCCTCTGTCAGCACGGGGTTCCTGACGATCTCAACCACGTTTCGTACCGTTCGTCGGGTGTCTGCGAGGCGGCATCGGGGCACTGTAACGGCAACGTTCCACGTTCCGTCACCACATGTCCGCCGGAGAACAGGAGCCCATCCGATGGCCGCACTGACACCTGACCGCTGGGCGCAGGACTTCACCGAGCTGCGCCCGCTGGTGCTGGAGGAGTTCCCCGACCTCGACCGCCAGCGGCTCGAGGCCGCGCGCGGGGACTGGGACCGGCTGGTCGAGGAGGTGCAACGCGCCACCAACTGGTCAGGCGAAGCGGTCCGTCAACGGCTCCGCGCCGTCGAGATCGACGACGGCGAGGGCGCCGACGAGGGCGGACCGGCCTCCGTCGCCCAGCTCCGTTTCGACGGGGGCTTCACGGAGCGCGAGCAGGACCGCGTCCGCGCCCGCTTGGAGAAGCTGAACCGCCGCCTAAAGCGCTTCCCCGCCGAGGCGACCGAGCTCACGATCGGCGTGAAGGACCGCGACACGACCTCCCAGAAGGTGACGTTGGAGTGCTCCGTGCCGAACTTCGCGCGTTTCGTGGTGACCTCGCAGGAGAGCGACCTGAAGGACGCGCTCATGGACGTCCGGGAGGATCTGTGGCGCCAGATCGACGACGCGGTCAACAAGCGCAAGGAAGGGGCTCGCTGATGGGCGCGACGCTGCGTTACGCCAAGGTCGTCGATCGCGACCGGCTGCAGGAGCGGGGTGGCCAGATCCAGCCCGGCACCGAGAGCGAGGTGCGCCTCGACAGCGAGCCCGCGACCGCCGATCCCTTCCTGGTCGCCCGCGCCTGGGACGACGTCGACACCGCCATCACCGAGACGTGGCGCATCGAAGATCCGCACGGCCAGACGGTGCGCGAGCCCACGACGCGCGAAGTCCTGAGCTTCCACGACGAGGTCGTCGACGAGATCAGCGACTGCGAGTTCGAGTACGCCGACTCCGGCTATCAGCTCGTCCTCGAGGTGGAGGGCAGCGAGGTCGCCCGCGCGGACTTCACCGTCGTCGTCCACGAGCACCCGTCGACGGCCTGAACCCGTCAGTAGGGGTACCACCACTCCTTGACGTCCTGGCTGAAGTCCCAGTGGACGTGCTTGGTCTCGGTGAACGTGTCCAGCCCTTCCTGGCCCAGCTCGCGCGCGCCGCCCGTCAGCTTCATGCCGCCGAAGGGTCCGGCGTAGGTGTCGGTCAAGGGATCGTTGATCCAGACGGTCCCGACCTTCACCTCCTCGAAGAAGCGCTTGACGAGCGCCGGGTCGCTCGAGCGCAGCGTCGCGCCGAGGCCGTACGGCGAGTCGTTGACCAGCGCGATCGCCTCGTCGATGCTGCCATAGCTCATGACGGGGATCGCGGGCCCGAACGTCTCCTCGCGCATGATCACCATGTCATGATCGACGTCGGCGAGCACCGTCGGACGGTAGAAGTGGCCGCGCTCGGGCTGCGAGGGCCGCTCGCCTCCGGTGACGACCCGCGCGCCCCGGTCGCGCGCCTCGGCGATGTGGCGCTCCACTTTGGCGACCCCGTCGTCACTGATCATCGGTCCCACGTCGGTGTCGTGGGCGAGCCCGTGACCGAGGCTCAGCCCTTCCACCGTCGCCTGCAGGCGTTCGACGACCTCGTCGCGCACGTGCGCGGGGACGTAGACGCGCTCGGCGGAGGTGCAGACCTGCCCGGCGTTGTACAGCGCCGCGTAGGCCAGCGCTTCGACGGCTGGAGCGAGCTCGGCGTCGGGGGCGACGACGAACGCGTCCTTGCCGCCCAGCTCCAGATGGGTGTGCTTCATCATCGGGGCGGCCACGGCGGCGATGCGCTGGCCGGTCGGCACCGAGCCGGTCATGGCGATCACCCGCACGTCGGGGTGGGCGACGAGCGCCTCACCCGCCGACGCGCCGTAGCCGGTGACCACGTTCACCACGCCGGGCGGCAGATGGTCGAAGCAGCGGCGGATCCACTCCAGCGTCGAGAGCGGCGTGAGCTCGCTCGGCTTGATGACGACGGTGTTGCCCGCCGCCAGGGCGGGAGCCAACTTCCAGCTCAGCAGCAACAGCGGAAAGTTCCACGGGACGACGCAGCCGACGACGCCGTAGGGCTCCTTCAGCACGAAGTTGAGCTGCGAGCGCGGCTCACCGCTCGGCACGAGGCGTCCGCGTTCGTGGCGTCCCAGCTCGGCGTAGTAGCGCAGCGAGGTCGCGGCCCACTCGACCTCCTCCTCCTGCTCCGGGCGGGCCTTGCCCTGCTCGCGGGTGAGCAGCTCGACGAGCTCGTCGAAGCACGCCATCGTCTTGTCGTGCGCGGCGTGAAGCGCGTCGGCCCGTTCGTTCGCCGACATCCAGCGCCACCGGTCGAACGCCGCCCGGGCGGCGTCGACGGCCCGGCCGACGTCGTCAAGGCCGGCGGCGGGGACCGAGCCGATCGCCTCCTCGGTCGCCGGATCCTCCACCGTGATCCGGTCGCCGGCGTTGCCGGCGGTCCACGCACCGTCGATGAACAGGTTCAGGTCGAGCATGGGAACTCCTTGATCTGCGTCACGAGTCGAAGCCGATGCCGAGCCGGTCCAGGACGCCGAGCAGCGCCCCGCGCCGGCCCTCGCGCCGGTCGGCCCTCGCCAGCGCCCGACGCACGAGCGTGATGCCGGCGGTGCGCAGCGGCTCGGGCGGGAACGGGAACGGGCGGCTCGTGACGTAGCGCAGGCGCAGCAGAGGCGAGTGCGGCGCAAGGACGCGGTCGGCGAGCACCTGCCCCGCGAAGCGCGTCGTCGCGACGCCGAGGCCGGTGTAGCCCAGCGCGTAGAGCAAGCGGCCGTCGAGTGCCTCGCCGAAGACGGGCATGAAGCGCGTCGTCGTCGCGATCGCCCCGCCCCAGCGGTGCGTGAATGCCAGATCACCGAGCTGCGGGAACGTCGCGCGGAAGTGCCGCTCCAGCGTGGCGTAGGTCGCCGGCCGGTCGTCGTACCGTGGGCCGACGCCGCCCCGCGGGTAGTACACGGCGTCGTAGCCGCCCCAGAGGATGCGGTCGTCGGCGGTGAGGCGGAAGTAGTGGAACTGGTTGCCGCTGTCGGCCACGCCCTCGCGGGCCGACCAGCCGATGCGGGCCTGCTGCGCGTGCGAGAGCGGCTCGGTGACGAGCACGTAGTCATAGATCGGGACGAAGTGGCGGCGGGTGCGCGGCAGCAGACCTGCGCTGTACGCGTTCGTGGCCAGGATCGCCCGGTCCGCACGCACCTCACCCTCCGTCGTGGCGACGACGACATCGCGGCCATCGCACGCGAGGCGGGTGACGGGCGACCGCTCGTACAGCTCGACGCCCGCGCGCTCCACCGCGTCGGCCAGTCCACGCGCCAGCGCCGCGGGGTTCACCACGCCCCCCGACTCGGACCGGTACAGCCCGGCGAGGAAGCGCGGCGAGTTCACGCGCGCTCGCGCGGCCTCGGCGTCGAGCAGCTTCGTGGGCTCGCCGAAGCGGTCGTGCAGTGCGGCCAGCTCGTCGAGCTCCGCCGCCTGCCATCCTTCGACCGCGACGTCGAGCATCCCGGTGGGCTCGAAGGCGCTGTCGATGCCGAGCTGGGTGATGTCCGTCGCGAAGCCGGCGAAGTTCTCGCGCCCCAGCCGCTCCAGCTCGTCGATCTCGTCGGGGAAATGCCGCACTCCGTTCGCGAGCCCGTGGGTGAGCGAGGCGTCCACGAAGCCGCCGTTGCGGCCGCTGGCGCCGTAGCCGACGGTCTCGGCCTCGCAGACGACGACGCGCGGTGCACCCGGCCCGCGGGTCAACGCCAAGGCCGTCCACAGCCCGGTGAAGCCGGCGCCGACGACGACCACGTCGGCCCGCATGCGCTCGCGCAAGGCGGGGCGCGGAGCGGGCGCGCCCTCCAGCCAGAAGCTGCGGGCCGTCACCGGCGGCGCTGGATGATCAGCGCGAGCAGCGCCGCGGTGACCGCGATGACGAACATCAGCGTGGCCATCACGTTCACCTGCGGCGGGATGCCCCGTTGCGCGGCCCCCCAGACGAACATCGGGAAGGTCACCTCGTTGCCGGAGACGAAGTTGGTGATGACAAAGTCGTCGAACGAGAGCGCGAAGGCCAGCAGCGCTCCGGCGACGATGCCGGGCATCGCCAGCGGCAGCGTGATCTTGCGGAAGGTCGTCCACTCGTCGGCGTAGAGGTCCATGGCCGCCTCCTCGAGGTTGGCGTCGTGGCCCTGCAGGCGCGCCTTCACCGTCACGACGACGAAGGAGATGTCGAACATGATGTGACCGATCACGATGGTGCGGAACCCGCGCTGCATGCCGAGGTTCAGGAAGAGCGCGAGCAGCGAAGTGCCCATGACGATCTCGGGCGTGGCCATCGGCAGGAAGATGGCGAGGTTGGTGGGGCCCCGCCCTCGGAAGCGGTGCCGGACCAGCGCGAACGCGATCAGCGTGCCGAGCACGGTCGCCCCGATCGTCGCCAGCACCGCCACCTGCAGGCTCTTCACCATGGCATCGCACAGACCGGGCACCCCGCAGGCGTTCGCCCAGTTCTTCAGGCTGAGGCCCTGCCAGACGAAGTTGAAGCGGCCCGCGTTGTCGTTGAACGAGAAGAGGATCGTCACGAGGATCGGCAGGAAGAGATAGAGCAGGATGAGCCCTGCGTACAGCGCGAGCCAGTGCGAGGCGGCGAACGTTCCGAGCCGCTTCCAGGCGGGAGGCCGAGCCGGCTCGGGCGCGACCCACTCCTCGGCGACGCCGGTGGGCGTGCCGGCGCGTTCGGGCGTGATCTGGGTCACAGGACCTCCTCCACATCGACGCGCCGGAGGTAGACGAGCACGAGGACGAGAATCGTCAACATGAGCACGAACGAGAGCGCAGCGGCTGTCGGATAGTCGAGGATGACCAGGAACCGGCTCTCGATCACGTTGCCGATCATGTACTGCGACGGCGTCCCCAGGAACTGCGCGTGGACGAAGTCACCGGCGGCCGGGATGAACATGAGCAGCGTGCCGGCCACGACGCCGGGCATGGAGAGCGGCAGCGTCACTTTGCGGAAGGCCGTGAACGGGTGGGCGTACAGGTCCTGGGCCGCCTCGACCAGGCGCGGATCGACCTTCTCGAGGCTCGCGTAGAGCGGCAGGATCATGTACGGCAGGTAGTTGTACGTGAGACCCGCGATCACCGCCGAAGACGTCGCCAGGACACGCCCGTACTGCGGCAGCAGGCCGATCGTCTTGAGCGCGCTCACGATCACCCCCTGGTCGGCGAGGATGATCTTCCACGCCAGGGTGCGCACGAGAAAGCTTACGAGCAGCGGCATGACGACGAGCAGCAGGAACAGGTTCTTGTACCGCCCGGCTCGGAACGCGATGAAGTAGGCCAGCGGATAGCCCAGCAGCAACGCGGCGACCGTCGCGATCCCCGCGTAGGCGAACGAGCGCAGGTACTGACTGGAGAACTCCCGCAGCGCCTCGGTGTAATTCGCGACCCGCCAGGTGAGCGTGTAGCCCGTCTGCAGGCTGCCTTCCTGCAACGACGTCTGGAACAGGGTGAGCATCGGCACGAAGAAGAAGACCAGCAGCCAGATGAGGCCAGGGGCGAGCAGCAGGTAGGGCAGCAGCGAGCGGGTCCGGCCGCTGCCCGCGGTCTCGGTCTCGGTCTCGACGGCGGCGGCCATCTCAATGCTCCGAACCGACGAGCGCGAAGGACTGCTCGGGGCTCCAGCGCAGCCGCACCGGCGCCCCGCCGCGCAGCTCGTCGGAGGGGACGCGGTTCTGCGCGAAGACGGTCAGCTCCTGGTCCCACGACGTGCGCACCTGGAACTGGGTGCTCACGCCGATGAAGCTCGAGTCGGTGATGACCGCGTCGAGCTCGTTGCGCTCGCCCCGCTCCTCGCTCGTCCCGGCCGGGACGAGGCGGATCTTCTCGGGGCGCACGCCGATCCTGACCGGCCCGGCGTCGGGCACGTCCTCGGCGGGCGCGCGCACCTTCACGCCGTGCACCTCGACGAGCGCCTGGTCACCGTCGTGGCCGGTGACCGTGCCCTCCAACAGGTTGGACTGACCGAGGAAGTTCGCCACGAACTCCGTCCGCGGCCGCTCGTACAGCTCGACGGGACTGCCGAGCTGCTCAACCCGCCCCGCGCGCATCACCGCGATGGTGTCGGCCATGGTCATGGCCTCCTCCTGATCGTGGGTGACGTGCACGAACGTGATGCCGACGTCGGTCTGGATGCGCTTCAACTCCAGCTGCATCTGCTTGCGCAGCTTCAGGTCGAGCGCGCCCAACGGCTCGTCGAGCAGCAGCACCTTCGGGTGGTTGATGAGCGCCCGCGCCAGCGCCACGCGCTGCTGCTGGCCGCCGGAGAGCGCGCTCGGCCGCCGGTCCCCCATCGGGCCGAGCTGGACAAGCTCGAGCATCCGTTGGACCTCCGCGTCGAGGTCCGAGCCCTTCTCGCCCTTCCGGCGCCGACCGAACGCCACATTGTCGGTCAGGTTGAGGTGCGGGAAGAGCGCGTAGTTCTGGAAGACCGTGTTGACGGGGCGGCGGTAGGGCTTGCGATCGGTGAGCTCCTCGTCCCCCAGGAAGACCCGTCCGCTGGTCGGCACCTCCAGACCGCCGATCATCCGCAGCGTCGTGGTCTTGCCGCAGCCGGAGGGGCCGAGCAGCGCGAAGAACGAGCCGGCGGGGATGTGCAGGTCGAGGTGATCCACGGCGAGCACGTCCCCGCCGAAGCGCTTGGTCAGGTCGATGAGGCGGACATCCTCGGCGGTGACCTCAGGGGCGTCGCCGACGGCGGCGCTCACGCGCCGATCACCGACTGGAAGGCCTCCTGGTACCGGCGCTCCTCGTCCTCGGAGAGGATCTTGAAGTCGAAGGTGTTCTGGAGCAACTCGTCGGGCGGGAAGATGAGCTCGAACTCGGTCAGCTCGGGATCGATCTGCTCCATCGCCTCCTTCGCCCCGCCGACCGGCGTGATGTAGTTCACCCATGCGGCGATCTGCGCGGCGATCTCCGGTTGGTAGACGAAGTTCATGAACGTCTCGGCGGCCACCTTGTGCGCGGCGTTCTGGGGGATGAGCATGTTGTCCGACCACAACAGAGAGCCCTCGTCCGGCACGATGAACTGCAGGTCGGGGTTGTCGAACTGCAGCTGGATGATGTCGCCGGACCAGGCGATCGCGGCCGCGATGTTGCCGGCCGCGAGGTCGGTCGTGTACTCGTTGCCCGTGAACTGGCGGATCTGCCCGGAGTCGACCGCCTGCTGCAGCCGGTCGATCGCCTTCTGGTAGTCGGCGAACTCGTGCTCCACGGGGTCCAGGCCCATCGAGGCCATGATGAGCCCCATGGTGTCGCGCATCTCCGACAGCATCGTCACCCGGCCGGCGAGCGCCTCGTCGAAGAGGTCGTTCACGCTGGTGATCTCTTTATCGATCACGGCGGGGTTGAAGCCGATGCCGGTCATGCCGGACTGCCAGGGCAGCGAGTACTGCCGCTCGGGGTCGAACTCGACGTCGGAGAGCGCGTCCTGCAGGTTGGAGATGTTGGGGATGTTGCTCTTATCCAGCTCCGCGAGCCAGCCGAGCTGGATCATCCGGCCGGCCATCCAGTCGGTCAGCACCATGATGTCCCTGCCGATCGGCTCGCCGTTGGCGAGCTGGTTGCGCACCTTGCCGAAGTACTCGTCGTTGGAGTTGACGTCCTCGAAGTAGTTGACCTTGATGCCGTACTCCTGCTCGAACTGCTGAAGGGTGGGCGAGGTCTCCTCGTCCTCTCCGACGTCGATGTAGAACGGCCAGTTGGAGAAGTTGAGCGGGCCGGAGACCTCCGTCGCACCGGTGGCGCCGCCGCTCGACGTGCTCGCTGATGTCGCTTCCGGTCCCGCCGCCGAGGTCGCGGCGCCGCCCGTGGCGGGCGCGTTCTGGGCCGACTCGCTGGAGATGCCGCACGCGGCGAGGAAGGCGCCGCCGGCGACGACCGCCGAAGAGCGCAAGAAGTCACGCCGCCCCAGTCCACGCCGAGGCGCGAACGCACCGAGCACGCGGGCGAGCTCAGGGTCGAGCGGTGGTCGCTTGCGATTCGGATTGCCACTGAAGCTGCGGTGGGTCATGACATGCCTTTCGTTCGGTCCCGTCTGCATTGCACAACATCAAGGTGACGCCGCGGTTTCGGCCTCTTCGGCGCGGGCGCCAGCGGCGGCCACCCGCTCCAAGGCTCCGCCCAGCGCCGCCACGCAAGCGTCGATCTGCTCGTCGGTGATCACCAGCGGCGGGCACCAGGCGAGCGTGTCGGTCCCGATCGGCCGGGCGATGACGCCCTCGTCGAGCAGCGCCTCGCGCACGTCGTACGCCGGCGTGTGCGCGTGCAGCCCGACGCCGAAGACCGCGCCTGCGCCGCGCACCTCACGCACGGCGTCACTGTCGATGTAGCCGCGCAGCCCGTCGCCGAGCCGCTTGCCGATGTGGTCGGCGCGCGCCAGCAGGTCCTCCCGCTCGGTGATCGCGATCGCCTCCAGGCCCGCGGCGCAGGCGGCGGGATGGCCGCTGTAGGTGTGACCGTGGCGCAGCACGAGGTCGGGCTCGCTCTCCAGGATCTCGCTGATGTTCGGTGCCACCACGACCCCGCCGAGCGGCTGGTAGCCGGAGGTGATGGCCTTCGCGAACGTCGAGAGGTCCGGGCGGACGCCGTAGCGCTGCGCGCCCCACCAGGCGCCCAGCCGGCCGAACCCGCAGATCACCTCGTCGCTGACGAGGTAGGCGCCGTGGCGGTCGCACAGAGCGCGGACACCCTCAAGGTAACCGTCGGCCGGCGGGTGGACCCCACCCGCTCCGATCACGGGCTCGGCGAGCACCGCGGCGATGCGGTCGCCCTGGGCGGCGAAAAGCGCCGTCAGCGCGTCGAGGTCGTCCTTCTCCAGTTGCACCACGTCGGGCAGCATCGGGCCGAAGTCGGCCTGGTTGGCCGGAAGCCCCGTGGCGGCCATGCCGCCGTAGGTGACGCCGTGGTAGCTCGGTCTGCGACTGACGATGAGCGTGCGCTCCGGTGCGCCCGCCGTGGCGTGCGCGAGGCGAGCGAGCTTGATCGCGCTGTCGACCGCCTCGGAGCCGCTGGAGGTGAAGAAGACGCGCGAGCCCCGCTCCGGCGCCAGGTCGCTGATCCGCTCCGCCAGCTCGTCAGCCGCCGGCACGCTGAAGCGCTCGAAGGCGTGGTAGGCGCCGAGCGCGCGCAGCTGGGCGGCGACGGCCTCGGCCATCTCCTCGCGGCCGTAGCCCACGTTGCAGTACCACAGCCCCGCCATGCCGTCGATGTACTCCCGGCCCTCGCCGTCCCAGACGACGGCGCCCTCACCGCGCACGATCGTCAGGAAGTCGTCGGCGGCGGGCTTGGCGAAGGGGTGGAGGAAGGCCGGAGGCATGTTCATGCCCCTTGCTGGGCGGGCGAGTCCTGGCCGAGCGCCTCGGACACCGCCGAGTGGACGAACTGACCGCCGAGCACGTTGGCGGCGCCCTCCAGGGCCGCGTCGTCGGGGTCTGAGGCGAGCTTCAGCAGGCGCGGGGCCACCGCCGCCGAGAGCGCCCGGCTGGCCGTCCGCGGGTACTGGCCTGGGACGTTCGTCACGCAGTAGTGCACGACGTCGTGCTCCACATAGACGGGCTCGGAGAGGCTTGTGGGACGAGCGGTCTCGACACAGCCACCCTGGTCGATGGCCAGGTCGACGATGACCGAGCCGGGGCGCATCGCCTGAACGTGCTCATCGGTGACGACCACGGGCGCCTTCGCGCCGGGGACCAGCGCCGCCCCGATCACCAGGTCGGCCTCGGCGACGGCCTCGGCGACCGCCCGCTCCGAAGACGCGACCGTCGAGACGACCGTGCCGTCGTGCGCGGCCTCGCCGAGCCGTCCGAGGTCGACGTCGACGCCCATGACGATGGCATCCAGGCCCGCGGCGCCGCGGGCGGCCAGCGTCCCCGCGACCCCGAGGCCCACGACGACGACGCGGGCGGGCGGCACGCCGGCCGCACCTCCGAGCAGCACCCCCGAGCCGCCGCGGTGCGCGGCGAGGTAGGCGGCGCCGACGATCGGCGCGGTACGTCCCGCGATCTCGCTCATGGGGGCGAGCAGCGGCAGGCCTTTCTCCTCGGCCAGCGTCTCGAAGGCGTACGCGGCGACTCCCGCGTCGGCCAGCGCACGCGCCAGCTTCGGCGCCGCCGCCAGGTGCAGGTAGGCGAACAGGGTGAGGTCGTCGCGGAAGAAGGCGTACTCCTCCGGCTGAGGTTCCTTCACTTTCACGACGAGCTCCGCGGACCAGGCGTCCTCAGCCCCAGAGACGAGCTCACCGCCGGCCTCCTTGTAATTGGCGTCGGCGAAGCCGGCTCCCTCACCCGCTCCCCTCTGCACGAGCACGCGGTGGCCGGCGGCGACCGCGGAGTCCACCGCGACCGGGTCGAGCGCGACACGCCGCTCGCGGTCCTTCGTCTCGGCGGGGAGCCCGATCAGCATGGTCTGTCCTTTGGTGGCAGGCGCGTGGTGGCAGACGCGGTTACGGTGCGGTGGTGCCGGGTCCTCCCGGCGGCCGCGAGGGCTCCGGCGCCTGCGCGTCCAGGCGCATGCGCTTCTGCGCCTCGCCGAGGACCTGGTCGAGGATGTCGATCAGCTCGCCGAGGATCTCGCGGTCGGCGATGAGCGGCGGCGAGAGCTGGATGACCGGCTCGTCGCGGTCGTCGGCCCGGCAGATCAATCCGAGCTCGAGCACGCGTTGGGAGAGGAACCCGCGCAGGAGCCGCTCGGTCTGCTCGTCGTCGAAGCCGATCTTCTGCTCACGGTCGGCGACCAGCTCCAGCGCCCAGAAGTAGCCTGTGCCGCGCACGTCGCCGACGATCTCGTGGCGCGCGTGCAACTCCCAGAGCTGATCGCGGAACCAGTCGCTGTTGCGCCGCACGTTGCCGAGGATGTCCTCGGACTCGAAGACGCCGATGTTGGCCAGCGCCACCGCGCAGGCGACGGGATGCCCGCCCCACGTGGAGCCGTGGAGGAACATGTCCCCCTTCTCCTTGTTGAGGGCGCGCCCGAGCTCCCGGCGGAAGACCAGGCCGCCGAGCGGTGCGTACGCGGACGTGACGCCCTTCGCGAAGGTGATGATGTCGGGCAGGTAGTCGTAGCGCTCCGCGCCTGTCCAGGTGCCGAGACGGCCGAAGGCGCAGATCACCTCGTCGGAGATGAGCAGCACGCCCGAGCGGTCGCAGATCTCGCGGACGCGCTGCCAGTAGCCCTCGGGCGGGGTGAAGCAGCCCCCGGCGTTCTGCACCGGCTCGAGGATGACCGCGGAGACGGTCTCGGGTCCCTCGGTGTGGATGACGCGCTCGATCTCGCCTGCGGGGTCGTCGGTCTGGGGCCGGTAGGCGTTCGTGTTCGGCACGTGGAAGTGGCCAGGCAGCAGCGGCTCGAACGGCGCCGAGAGGCTCGACAGCCCCGTCGCGCCGAGCGCTCCGAGCGTCGTGCCGTGATAGGCGTAGTTGCGGCTGATCACCTTGTAGCGGTGGTGCTCGCCGTTGGCCTGGTGATACTGACGGGCGAGCTTCAGGGCGCTCTCCACGGCCTCGGAGCCGGAGTTGACGAAGAACGCGTGGTCCAGGTCGCCGGGGAAGCGGCGCGCCAACGCGCCGGCCAGGTCGATCGCCGGCTGATGGGCGGTCCCCCAGTTGGTCGCGAACGGCAGCTTGCGCATCTGCGCCGCGGCCGCCTCGGCCATCTCCTCCCGCCCGTAGCCGACCTGGGCGCAGAAAAGCGCCGAGAGCCCGTCGAGGTAGCGCTTGCCCTGAGTGTCCCATAGGTAGCAGCCCTCACCGCGGTCGAGCACGGGCACGCTCGGCTCGGGCCCCAGCCAGTCCGACGTTCGGGTGAAGTGCAGCCAGAGGTTGCCGTCGGACAGTTTGGCGTCGGTCACGATGCGCTCCTCAGGCTTCGATGTTGCTCATGACGTGCTTCACACGGGTGTAGTCCTCCAGGCCGTACATCGACAGGTCCTTGCCGTGGCCTGAGTGCTTGAAGCCGCCGTGGGGCATCTCGGCGACGATCGGGATGTGGGTGTTGATCCACACGCAGCCGAAGTCCAGGCCCTTCGCCATGCGCATGGCCCGGCCGTGGTCGCGGGTCCAGACGCTGGAGGCCAGCCCGTAGCGCACGTCGTTCGCCCACGCGAGGGCCTTCTCCTCGTCGTCGAAGCGCTGCACGGTGATGACCGGGCCGAAGATCTCGTCCTGGATCATCTCGTCGTCCTGGCGCAGGTCCGCGACGACGCTGGGCTCCCAGAAGAACCCGCCGTTCTCCCCCGTCCGGTGGCCGCCGGTGACGACCTGGGAGTGCTCGGGACGACGGTCGAAGAAACCGGACACGCGGTCGAGCTGGTTGGAATTGTTGAGCGGGCCGTAGTCGGGATCGTCCGCGGGGGCGCCGGTCGTGGTGGCACGAGCCTGCTCGGCCAGCGCGGCGACGAAGTCGTCGTGGACCCGCGGGCCGGCGAGCACCCGCGTCGCCGCGGTGCAGTCCTGCCCGGCGTTGAAGTAGCCGGCCGCCGCGATGGTCTCGGCCGCGGCCTGGACGTCGGCGTCGTCGAAGACCATCACGGGCGCCTTGCCGCCGAGCTCGAGGTGGACGCGCTTGAGATTGTCTGCGCCCGCCTTGGCGACCTCCATGCCCGCGCGAATGCTGCCGGTCACCGAGACCATGGCCGGGCCGTCGTGGGCGACCAGCGCACGCCCGGTGTCGCGGTCCCCGCAGACGACGTTGAAGACGCCGTCGGGCAGGAACTCGGCCATGATCTCGGCCATGAGCACCGTGGAGACCGGCGTGGTGTCCGACGGCTTCAGCACGACCGTGTTGCCCGCCGCCAGCGCGGGCGCCCACTTCCAGACCGCCATCATCATCGGGTAGTTCCACGGCGTGACCTGCCCGCAGACGCCGACCGGCTCGCGGCGGATGAAGGAGGTGTGGCCTGCCATGTACTCCGTCGCGGCCTTGCCCTCCAGCACGCGCGCGGCCCCGGCGAAGAAACGGACCTGATCCGCCATCGGCGGCAGCTCCTCCTCCATGGTGAGCCCGAACGGCTTGCCGGTGTTCTCGCACTCGGCGCGGACCAGCTCCTCGCCGCGGCCCTCCAGCGCGTCGGCGATGCGCAAGAGCGCCAAGCTGCGCTCGCTCGGCGTGGCGTCGCGCCAGGCCGGGAAAGCCCGAGCCGCCGCCCGCACCGCCTCGTCGACGTCGGCCGGCCCGGAGACGGGCGCCTGGGCGAACTCCTTGCCGGTCGAGGGATCGATGAGCGGCGCGGTCTGCCCGTCGCCGCTGTCTCGCAACTCTCCATCGATGAAGTTCTGCACGCGTCGGTGTGCCACAGCCTCTACCTCCACAGGTCGCTTGTCGTCAGCCTAAAGGGAATGGCAGCCGCCTGTCGTTGGCCAAATGGAGAAACACCGCGCCTGTCTTTGCCGCGTCGGGCCGAAACAGCGCTCCGCTGGCCTGCCAACTGGCCAGCACCCGTGCGGTGCGCTCACGAGGGTCGGCCGTGCCCGGCCATCCAGGCGTTCGTGTGACGCGCGTCGTCGGTCACCTCGGCACCGAACCAGTCGGGCGGGGCGAAGCGCTCGGCCTGCTCACGGGTGGCGAATTCGACCTCGACGAGGCAGAGACCATCCAACGCCCCGGAGAAGATGTCCAGCTCGGCGGTGAGACCGTCAACGTCGATCTGGTAGCGCTGCTTCTCGACGTGGCGCTCACCCACCAGCTCGGACAACGCCTGCCACTGCTCGGCGTCCAACGCGAGCTCGACCTCGGTGCGCTCCATGCCCGCTCCGGCCTTAATCGTCAGGGTGCGCTCGTCGCCGGCGCGACGGATGCGCACCGAGGTCGCGTCCTCCACGGCCAAGTAACCCTGGCAGATCTCTCGGGCGGTGGGCAGCTGGCAGGCAGTCGCGCCACCAGGAAGGTGCGCTCCCGCTCGATCATCTACCGCTCAGCTCCGGCGGCGCGCAACGCCGCCAGCAAGCCGTCGCGGTCCATGCTTGAGCGGCCCGGCAGGTCGAGCGCCTGGGCGCGCTCGTACAACTGCTGGCGGGTGAGCTCCGCCAGGCCGTCGGTCGCGTCCGCCAGGTCGGCGATCTCGCCGGCCGGCAGCTCCTCCCCCAGCTCCCGCCAGAGCGTCCAGTACGAGGAGACTCTCCGCGAGAAGGCTTTCGGCCTCTCGGTGTAGAGGCGCGCGCCGAGCAGCAGCGAGCGGCGCTGCAGGTCGGCGCGACGACCCTCCAGCAGCACGAGCGCGTCGCCACCTCGGCCTCGCCTCCGAACGCCTCGGGCTCGGCCCGCAGGAGCCGGGTCAACACGGCCAGGTCATGGTCGTCGCCCAGGCTGTCCGACAGGTCGTGCAGCCGTTTCGCGGCTGGCCCGAGCACGCTCGGCGCGGCGGGCGCCAGCAGGCGCGTGTGATACCACAGGTACTTCACGCGCTTGCGCCATTCGTGGAGCCGCTCGTCGCTGGGATCCTCCTGCGACGCCGCCCAGCCGTCGCGCCCGCGCCCATAGGTCTTGGCGAGCCCGCCGCGGATGACGTCGGCCTCGTCGGGTGCGGACCACTTCTCGGTCCTGTCCCGGAGGCCGGCGAGCAGCCGGCGGGCGCGTGCGATGCGCTCGTCGTCGCCGGTGACCGTCGCGGTGGCGGCGTCGGCACGCGCGCGCAACCCCGTCCGGACGCCCGTGAGTCTCCCAGCGGGCAGCTGGTCGGCGTGGGCGGCGACCAGGTCGTCGAAGGTGGCGAGCAGCGCGTGGGCGTCGCGGATGGAGGAGAGCTCCCGCGCCGCGGCGCGCGCGAGCGTGTTGGCTCGCTGGTACTCCTTGCCCAGCTCTGGGCGGACCAGACGCACGACACCCCGCACCTTCTTGCAGCGCTTGCGGACGTCGTGGACGGCATCCTCGACACCCTCCCCGTCGAGCTCGTCGAGCTGGGTGAGCGCCTTCTCGATCTGATCGCGGGCCACGCGTCGCACGCCTCGCGTCAGGTCCTCGTCGCGAGAGAAGCGGTACGCCATGATCTCCTCCGGGCAGGGGCAACGAGTTCTGACCAGGATAGGATCCGCGCGTCGAAGGGAGCCCTTGCCGATGGGCGTGCTGCTCGAAGAGCTGCTGGCCGAGCCGGCGCTCGGCCTGGAGCTGGTCGCCGGCGCCGAGGGGCTGCGCACGCGTGGAGAGGTGCGCTGGGCCCACATCAGCGAGATCCCGGACCCGACGCCGTGGTTGGAGGGGGGCGAGATCCTGCTCACCACCGGGCTCGGCATCAAGGAGAGCCCGCGTCTGCAGCGCCGCCTGGTGGCGGGGCTGGCTGAGCGCGGTTGCACGGCGGTCGGCTTCGGTGTGGGCGTCTGGCTGGAGGAGCCCCCCGCGGCGCTGCTCGAAGAGGCCGACCACTGTCGCCTGCCGGTCTTCACCGTGCCCTATGAGGTGCCGTTCATCGCCGTCACCATGCAGGTCTCCCGGCGGGTCTTCGCACGGCACTACGCCAGCCTGCGGCGCGCGGTCGACCTGCACCGCGCCGTGCTCTCCGCCGTCATCTCCGGCGCGGGGGTCGAGGCCGTGGTCCATCTGCTGGTCCGAGCGCGGACGGATCTGGAAGCCATCGTCTTCGACGCGTTCGGCCGCACCCTGACCCATGCTGGCCTCGGCCTCGATGGAACCGAGCACCTCTGGAACGCCCTGGCCGAGCATGGCGGTCTTGGCGACCGCGCGGAGTTCAGGATCGGTCAGAGGATCGCGTCGAGCGCGCCGGTGCGACTGGGCGAGCACATCGAAGCCGTCCTCGTCCTGCTCACCGACCGCCCGCTCGACGAAGCCGGTCAGCTGCTCATGGAGCAGGGCGTCGCGGGCCTGAGCCTTGAGCTCGCCCGCGGCCTCTCCGTGCGCGAGTCGCGTCGCGCGGTCGTGAGCGACCTCTATGAGGAGGCGCTGGCCGGACGGGTCAACCAGGCGGTCCTCTCCAGCCGGTTGGAACGACTCGGCCTCGACCCGAGCGATCGCTACCGCGTGATTGCGGCTCGACCACCGCCGCGCACTACGGAGGCGGCGGTGTGCAGGCTGTTCGAGGAGGTGCTCACGGCCGCGCGCGCCGTCGGCGCGGTGGGGCACGCCGAAGGGCTCGTGCACGCCTTCGTCCAGCCCGCCGACGTCGACCTGACCACGTTCCTGGCGGCGGCCGGTGAGGGCCGCGGGTGGCCGCCGTTCGGCGCGGGCCGCAGCCGCACGCAGACTGACGTGGACGGGCTCGCGGTCGCGCTGCGGGAATCCGCCGTCGCGGCGCGCCACGCTTCGCAGGGCGTCTGCGACGTGGGCGACCTCGGTCTGCGGGGGTTGCTCGCCGGGGCGCAGCACGAGGTGGCGGCGCGGGCCTTCGTGGCCCAGATCCTCGGGCCGGTGCTCGAGCATGACGAGCGCGAGTCGAGCGCCCTCATCGACAGCCTGCGGGCGTACCTGGCGCACGGCTGCCGGCCGGGCCCCGCGGCCGAGCAGGTGCACGTGCACCGTCACACGCTGGCCTACCGGCTCGAACAGATCGCCCGGCTGACGGGGCGCGATCCGCGCTCCGGCGAGCACCTCGTGGCCTACGGCCTGGCTCTGGAGCTGGCAGGGCGACCGCCGGAGGCGGCATGACACCGAGCAGCGGTGCGCGATGAGCTACTGGCTGGAGTCCGAGCACCCGCCCGCGCCGCGCCCCACGCTCGACGGCGCCCGGATCGCGGACGTCGCCATCATGGGCGCAGGCTTCAGCGGCCTGTGGACTGCGCACGCGCTGCTGGCGCGGGATCCGTCGCTGGACGTCGTCGTGTGCGAGGCCGAGCACGTCGGCTTCGGCGCCTCAGGGCGCAACGGCGGGTGGTGCAACGCGTCGATCGGGGTGACGCCCGGCGAGCTGGCCCGGCGCAGCTCGGTGGAGGCCGCCCGTCGCACGCAACAGGAGCTGCGCGCCACCGTCGACGAGATCGGCCGGGTCTGCGCGGCCGAGGGCATCGACGCGGGCTACCGCAAGGGCGGCGTCCTGCGCATCGCCCGTGGCGCCCACGAGCTCGCCGCGGCCCGGGAAGGGCTGCGCATGCTGGAGCGCCTGGGGCTGGCCGACGACGCACGCTGGCTGGACTCGTCCGAGCTGGCCGAGCGGGTGCGCGTGGCCGACGCCCGCGGCGCGGTCTTCGACCCTCACTGCGCGGTCGTGCATCCCGGCCGGGTGGTCCGCGGGCTGGCCGCCGCGGTCGAGCGCGCGGGGGCCCAGATCTTCGAGCGCTCGCCCGTGACGCGCGTCCTGCCCCGCGAGCCGGGCGCGCCGAACGCGCGTCTGCTCACCGATCACGGCGAGGTGCGCGCCGAGACAGTGGTCCTGGCCGGCGAGGCGTATCTCAGCCAGCTGCCCGGATGGCGGCGCGCGGTGCTGCCGGTCTACTCGCTGATCGTGCTGACCGAGCCGCTCTCGGACGAGCAATGGGCGGCTGTGGGCTGGGACGGTCAGGAGTGCCTTTCGTCGCACCGGCTGACGGTCGACTACCTCTCCCGCACCGACGACGGGCGGATCCTCTTCGGCGGGCGCGGCGCGCCGTACCATCTCGGCTCGCGCATCCGCCGCCGCTACGACCACCACGGCGCCACCCACGAGATGCTGCGACGGGAGCTGGTGGGGTGGTTCCCCATGCTCGACGGCGTGGGTTTCAGCCACGCATGGGGCGGTCCGCTCGGCATGCCGCGCGACTGGATGCCGAACGTCTGGCACGACCGCGAGCAGGGGCTCGCCGCGGCCTACGGCTACACCGGCCAAGGTGTCGCGGCGACCAACCTCGCCGGTCGCATCCTCGCCGACGCGCTCACCGGCATCGACTCCGAGCTGCTCAGCCTGCCGCTCGCCGGGCACCGCTCCCGCCGCTGGGAGCCCGAGCCGCTGCGCTGGCTGGCCACCCGCTACCTGCAGGCCGCGCTCGCCCGCATCGACGACCGTGCCCGCCGCACCGGTGACCCGCCGTCGGGGCGCAGCCTCGCCGAGCGGCTCATCCGCCACTGACGTCGCTGAGCCAGGAGCTGACCCATGACGACCGACGATCACGAGCCCTTCGCGCCCGGCACCGGCGAGTCGTTCGGGGCGCGCGGCTCGTTCTGCGGGGTGCCCCACCGCCGCTGGGACCAGGCGCAGGAAGACGAGGTCGTCATCCTCGGCGCGCCGTTCGACTGGGGGGCGAGTCACCGCCCCGGCGCGCGCTTCGGCCCGAAGGCGATCCGCGAGTCGGACTACCTGGAGCCGGACGGCAGCCGCCCGCATCTCACCGCCGGCGTCGATCCGCTGCTCGACCTGCCGGTCGTCGATGCCGGCGACGTCCCGATCGTCGGCGGCTACATCGAGCCGTCGCTGGAGCGGATCGAGGAGCGCGTGCGGGCGGTCGCCGCCGCCGGGGCGATCCCGCTCGTGCTCGGCGGCGACCACACCGTCACCCTGCCCAACGCGACCGGCGTCGCGCGGGTGCTGGGCTTCGGCGAGCTCGCGCTCGTGCACTTCGACGCCCATGCCGACACGGGCGAGGAGCAGTGGGGCCAGCTCTACGGCCACGGCACGCCGATGCGCCGGCTGATCGAGTCCGGCGCAGTGCCGGGACACCGCTTCGTGCAGATCGGCCTGCGCGGCTACTGGCCGCCCCCGGAGACGTTCGCGTGGATGCGCGCGCAAGAGATGCGCCTGTACTACATGGAGGACATTACCCGGCGCGGCCTGGACGAGGTCGTGGACGAAGCGGTCGCCCACGCGCTGGGCGGTGGGGCACGGGGCGTCTTCGTCTCGGTCGACATCGACGTGGTCGATCCCGGCATGGCCCCAGGCACGGGCACGCCCGAGCCAGGCGGGCTGACGGGACGCCAGCTTCTCGACACCGTCCGCCGCCTCGGCCGCGACCTGCCCGTCGTCGGCGCGGATGTGGTCGAGGTCGCACCGCACTACGACCAGCCGATGGACATCACTGCCGCCCTGGCCAACCGCGTCGTACTCGAGCTCACCACCGGCATCGCCGAGCGCCGCCGCGACCACCCATAGGGGGTCTCAACGGGCCAGCAGCTCGTCCCTGCGCAGGGTGAGCGGCGGCCAGCCGGGCAGCTCCCACGTGGCCGTGGGGCCCGTGTGAGGCACGTCGTCGAGCCGGCACCACCAATCGAAGCGGCCCCAGGGCTCGATGTACGGGCGCCGGGTCACGCCGAGCGAGGCGTCGATGCCGTCCTTGCGCACGAAGTCGTGGTGGGCGTCGTCGCTCAGCACCTCCAGCGTCGCCCACGGCGGCACCCTGAACGACTTGAGGTTCGCGGGGGCGTCCTCGGGTCGGTAGAGCGCGAGGTCGGGGCGCAGCTTGCCGCGCGGCAGCTCCCACCACGTGTCCAGCAGCACCATCGCCCCCGGCGGGCACGCGGGCGCGAAGAGCAGATAGAGACGCTGGACGACGATCTGGTGCAGGTACCCCGCGGCCGACTCCCCGGTGGCATGCAGGGCGCCGTCCACGACCTCCAGACGACCGAGCTCGGGGCGCTCGTTCTCCAGCGCTCGAGGTCGACCAGGGTGTAGTCCGCGAGCCCACTGATCATGCGCTCGACGCTAGCCATTGTCAGCCTCCCAGTGAGCACCTCGTGTCGCAGCCTGTGGACAAGCGTAGAGCCCTCCACGCGACCGTGATCGACCTGCGCCACAGTGTCCCCCGACCGGGGAGCCGGGGGACACCGGGAGCACTCGTGTTGCTAGTCCTCCAGGTGGAGCAGGTGGACGGTGTAGATCGAGTTCAGCAGGCCGTCGGATTCGTCGATGGCCTGGACATCGAATTCGATCTGACCGCCGGCGTCGCGGAACTCTCCTGACCCGCCGTCCAGCGTCAGCGTGTCCTCGAGCGGATCGGCAAACGTGTACGCCTCGGACGTGCTCATGTCACCACGACCGTCGAGCGTGGACACGCGGGAACAGCGCGCGCTGATGTCCTCGGGCGCGTCGCCCACGGTCACGAGCGTGCACTCGGCGACGACCGTGCCGATCTGCTCGCCCTTCGGCCTTGGGTTCTCCGGGTCGCTGTCGTCCAGCTCGAAGAGCCGCTCCCTGAAGACGTTGACTTCACCCGGCTTCAGGACAAGGGCTTCGGGATCCTGCTTGAGCTGACCGCGCACCGCGCCAGCCGGGAACGTCGCATTGTGCACGTTCACGTAGAACCGCTGCGGATGCTCGGCGATCTCCTCGAGCAGGTCCGCGGTCACACCCTCGCTCGGGCAGCCCTCCGCGGTCCCGTCCTCACCGGGTGTTGGCAGCGTGATCACCACCGGACCGTCTGGCCCGCGCGACCCCGGTGGATGTGCGCGGCCGCCGCCGGCAGCTTGATGTTCCTCACCCGCAGGGTGGCGCACAGCTCGACGGGGTCGAGGAAGAGCTCCACGTGTGCCGTGCCCCGGCCGTTGGGGTCACCGGCGCTGCGCTTGCCGTCCTCGTCGATCTCGCTCTCGCCGCTGAGATTCGCCCGCAGGAACGCGCTTCCTGGAAACTGAACCAGGCTGTCTTCCTCGTAGTTGATGACTCGGCCGTCCCGCCGCAGCATTCCTCAACTTTCGCATTCTTGACCCCTTCTTCAGGATTAGGTTGAGGGTGCCGTGTTCGCACCCAAGAGGTTAGAGCTACTCGGCCGCGTCAGGGCAAGGGCATCTTTGGGCTCGAAGCACGCCTTCTCAGCGGCGCGGATCTACCCGTCCGTCAGCGACAGCAACTCGTAGCGCGGGGGGTGATGGAGCTCGCTCGCCTGGCAGGTGAGCTGGGTGGCCACGGGGTCGGGTCGACGGCGGATGGTGGCGGTCACCCGACTCCCCGCACGCGTCGAGAAGCCGACCTGCCAGTCGTCGATCGCATCCTCGATCCGGGCCAGACCTCGCCACCGCAGCTCGTCCAGCCGATCCAGGCCGCGCTCGCGCCGGATCAGGTGCTCGGCGGCCTGGGCGACGAATGGCAGCGCCGAGCGGCCTCGGTAGCGATCGAGATCGATGAGGCCCTCCTCGTGCAGCGCCGCGACGGTGGTCGCGTCCTGCGGCGAGAGCCGCCCGTAGTAGACGCCGTGGGGAAAGCAGACGAGGTTGGCGGCGAAGCGGTCACCGCCGATGTGGGAGCACTCCCAGACCGCGTCGCCCAGCGCGGCGCTCAGCGCCGCGGCCAGCGGCCGTCCGAACTCCGCGCAACAGGCGTCGTGACGACCGTTCGTGCAGACGAGGTAGAGCGAGTCGACACCCTCGCCACCGCACCGGCGCCCGTGACGCAGAGCTGAGAGGTCGAGGTCCAAGAGATCCGAGGGGCGTTCGAGCGCGAACGACTCGACATGACTGTGTCCCGGGTACGTGGCCGCGGCGTAGGCCGTCACCGGACCCTCCTGCGCGCGGCCGTGGCGGCGGATGAGGATGACCCGCGCGGCCAGCTCCTGGCCCAGCCGCACCAGCGCTGCGGCGGTCGCAGCGGGCAGGCGGCTCTCGCGCAGCGCGTCACGGCCCCACGGGCCTGGCTGCTCGACCATGAGCCAGCGGCGCACGTTCGAGGCGGTGGCCAGCAGGAGCTCGCTCCGTGCGGCTGAGACGGGCGCGCAACGGAACCGCTCGCTCACTCGACCGCCCGCAGCAGCCCCTCACGGATGAGCCGACGGACCAGCACCACCCTGCCCGGCGCGTCCAGACCGGGCAGCTCCCCCACCGCGAACTGCGGGGCGTCGACCGCCATGCGCAGCGCGCTGGCGGCGCGCGTGGGCAGGCGCAGGCTGCGCTCACCCAGGTGCAGGCGCACGAACTCGGCCTGCTCGTCCATCCGCGCGTGCGCACCGGGTCGGCGTTGCACCACGGTCTTGGGCCCCACCTCGTCGAGCGCCAAGAGCTGCGCGAGCTGCCCCGGCAACCGCGGCGGCCGGGTCTCCCAGAAACGGTCGCGCTCCTCGTCCGCGATCTGTGCGACGTCGCGCTCTCGCACCCACGCGGCCAACGCTTCGAGCTGCTCGGCCAGCTCGGCGGACCAGTCGACGTCGGAGCCCGCGAAACCGGCGGGCAGCGCGGCGCGAAACCGCTCGTCCTGCGCGCTTCCGGCGACGACACGGCCGAGCACGTCGTGCCAGGTCACGGCGCGCACGCCCAAGGTGAGATGAACGGACGCCTCGGTCTCGGTGGTGGTCGCGGCGTGCAGCGTGCCGCGCGGCAGGTAGAGACAGTCGCCGGCCAGCAGCTCGATGTCCATCGTCGGCTCACCGGGCTCGCCCTTCCCTCTGGACCACCCCTGGGAGGCCAGCGGAGCGGAGACCACCGGGGCGTAGGTCACCCACCGCTTGCGCCCGTGGGTCTGCACCGCGAAGACGTCGTGGGTGTCGTGGTGGACCTTCAGGCCCTGCGACCCGGGCGGGGTCACGTACGCGTTGGCCTGCACGGGATGGGTGAGCTCAGCCTCGAGATCAGCGCAGAACTCCGCCACCGCGGGCCACCACCGCTGCAGCCCCTGCAGGACGATGGTCGCTCCGTCGTGAAAGTGGCCGAGCACCTTGGCCGTGTCCGGCAGATCCGCCACCCGCTGCGAGCCGATGGTGCCGGTGCGCAGGTAGCTGGAGGGCGGGAGGACACAGCCTTGGCGCACCAGCCGGAACGCCGGGGCGCGCAGCGACATGGAGGAGACGATGTGATCCACCTGCTCCAGACCGAGCCAGTCGCTGAACGTCTCCGAGCCGGCGCGGCCCTCTCCCCGGCACAGGTGCGGCGCACGCGCCCACGACTTCTCCAGGAAGGCTTCGGCGTCACCGACCAGGCTGTGCAGAGCTGGGCGAAGCACTATGCGTCGGAGGCGTCCGCATCCGCCGCGTCGGCGTCAGCCGCGTCACCGTCCACCGCATCGGTCGCGTCGCCATCGGTGGCATCGGCGTCCGTCGCGTCGGCGTCCGCCGAATCCCCGTCCACCGCATCGGTTGCGTCACCGTCGGTGGCGTCAGCGTCTCCACCGGCATCCATCTGCTCGTCCTCGCTGACGATCTCCTCGTCGCTCAGGCTCTGGTCGTCGCTCATCTCGCTGCTCCTTGGTCGTCTCGGG
>JBBSMR010000027.1:0-42556 GCA_038233095.1 Euzebyales bacterium | reverse complement strand
TCCTGGGGCACCATTTGCTCGAACTCCCCGAACGGGGCGAGCGCCACGCCGTCCTCGCTGAGCCCGAATGCCACGGTCTCACCAGACGGGATCTCGCCGTTCACGGCCTGTTCGACCACCTGGAAGACGGCGTTGTCGACGCGCTTCAGCATCGAGGTGAGGATGGGCGCGTCGGGCACGATCTCGGCCTGGTTGCTGTCCACGCCGATGGCGAAGACGTTGCGATCGGTCGCGGCCTCGAACAACCCCGCGCCGGTCGCGCCAGAGGCGTGGTAGATGATGTCCGCGCCCTGATCGATGAAGTTGAGCGAGATCTCCTTGCCGGCGGCTGGGTCGTTGAATGCGTCCGGCGTCGTGCCCGCGTACTGGCTCAGCACCTGGCAGTCAGGGCAGACCGAGTAGACGCCGGCCGTGTAGCCGGCCTCGAACTTCTCGATCAGCTCGCTCTCCAGACCGCCGAGAAAGCCGACCACCTTGTCGTCCGGGTTGGTGAACTCGGTGTCCTGTTGTGTCATCAGGCCGGCGACGATGCCCGCGAGGTAGCTGCCCTGCTGCTCCTCGAACACGATGTTCGTCACGTTCGGCTCTTCGACGACCGAGTCGATGATGGCGAAGTTGGTGTCCGGGAATTGCGGAGCGATCTCGGCGAGCGCGTCGGTCATGAGGAAGCCGACCGCGAAGATGGGCGAGAAGCCGTTCTCCGCCAACTGGGTCAAGTTGTTCACGTAGTCCGTGGGAGCGCCGGACTCCAACACGTTGATCGTCACCCCGAGCTCCTCCTCCGCGCGCTCCAGGCCCGCGTTGGCGGAGTCGTTGAAGCTCTGGTCCCCGAGACCGCCGACGTCGGTCACCATGGCCGCTTGGACGTCGGAAGAGGCAGAGCCTCCGCCGGTCGCCGCTTCTGAGCTGCCCCCGGTCGCCATTTCGGACCCGCCGGTCGCCATCTCGGACCCGGTGGGCGCGGCGGTCTCGGCGGGAGCGGGCTCCGAGCCTGCCCCCACGGTGCTGCCGGACTCCTCGGCCGGCCCTCCACACGCGGTCGCCACCAACATCAAGGCCGCTAGGGCAAACAAGAGCTTCAAGGCTCGCATAAGACACTCCTTCGGTGCAGCTCGCAGTTCGCAGGGGGCATCGTCGCCCGCCCGCACCCGCCGGTGAACCTACGGCGGCGACAGCAGAGTACCGAAAAGAAGGCCGGGTTGTAGGCTCCATTTCGCAGAACCTGAAGGGCTGGACTGCGGCAGGAGGGAACCCGTCGTGCGAAGAGCCAAGATCGTCGCCACACTCGGACCCGCGCTGGACGATCGCGAGAAGCTCAAGGCGGCGCTCGAAGCGGGGATCGATGTCGTCCGGCTCAACTTCTCTCACGGTGATCACGAGACCCACGCCAAGCGCCTGGAGACCGTGCGCGAGCTCTCTGTCCGTCTCGGCCGCAACGTCGGCAGCCTCGCTGACCTCCAGGGCCCCAAGATTCGGCTGGGATCGGTGCCGGAGGGTGGCATCGAGGTGCCGACCGGCAGCGAGGTCACGCTGATCCCGGGACGCGAGGAGCTCGACGAGTACGCCAGCGAGGGCGAGGTGGCGCTGCCGGTCGTCTATCCCGAGCTGGCCGACGACGTCGAGCCGGGCGCGCTCGTGCTGATCGACGATGGCTCCATTCGCTTGCTGGTCTCCCGCAAGACCTCCGACGGCGTGGTCGCCCGGGTGGTCGCCGGCGGCACGGCCAAGAGCCGCAAGGGCGTGAACCTGCCGGGCGTGGCCGTCTCGGCGCCGTGTCTGACGGAGAAGGATGTCGAGGATCTGCACACCGCGATCGATCTCGGCGCCGACTGGCTCGCGCTCTCGTTCGTCCGGCGGCCACAGGACTGTGAGGACGCCGCACGCCGGGTGAAGGCGGCCGGCGGTGAGGCGCCGATCGTCGCGAAGCTGGAGCGCCCGGAGGCGATCGAGAACCTGGAGGAGATCATCCAGGTGACCGACGCGGTGATGGTCGCCCGCGGCGACCTCGGCGTCGAGATCGGGCCGGAGCGCGTACCCGCGATCCAGAAGGAGATCATCGCGGCCGCCAACGCGGCCTCGAAGCCGGTCATCACCGCGACCGAGATGCTCGAGAGCATGAGCAGCTCGCCGCGCGCGACCCGCGCGGAGGCCAGCGACGTGGCCAACGCCATCTTCGACGGCACCGACGCCGTCATGCTCTCCGGGGAGACCGCGGCGGGCCAGTATCCGGTCGAGGCGGTGCGCACGATGGCCCGGATCATCGAGGTGGCGGAGTCGTCGCCGCAGCTCATCCACGACATTCCCGCCAACCCGCCGGACATGGCCGTCAGCCGGATCGTCGCACAGGCGGCGGTGCAGGTGGCACACGACGTGCGGGCCAGCGCGCTGGTCGTGTACTCCATCTCCGGCTCCTCCGTCGAGTTGGTCAGCAAGTACCGCCCGGAGGTGCCGCTGCTCGGCCTGACGCCGCGGGAGGCGGCGCGCCGCCGCACCGCGCTCATGTGGGGCACCGAGGCGGCGCTCGTCCCGATGAAGCAGGAGGCGACGGATCTCACGGCCACGGCCGAACGCGTGCTCGTCGACGGCAACTGGGCCGAGCGCGGCGATCAGGTGGTGATCGTCTCGGGTGTCCCCGGCGGCGAGGGGGGAACGAACCGCATCACCGTCCACCGCATCGGCGACCCGGTGCCGCGCTAGTGAGGTTCTCGTGAGGCTGCTCGTGCTGGGCGGCGACGCGGCGGGCATGACCGCCGCGAGCCTGGTGCTGCGGCGCGCGCCCGACACCGAGATCGTCGTGGTCGAGCGCGGCTCTCACACCTCCTACTCCATGTGCGGCATCCCCTACTACGTGGGCGGTGAGATCGAGACTTCCGAGGACCTGGTGGTCCGCACGCCCGAGGAGTTCCAGCAGCAGGGCATGACCGTGCACATGGGCACCGAGGCGATCGCGATCGATCCTCAGGCGCGCACGGTCACCGTGCGGGTGCTGGCCACGGGCGAGGAGCGCGAGGAGCGCTACGACGAGCTGCTCTACGCGCTCGGAGCGCATCCTTCGGTGCCGGACCTGCCGGGTCTGGCCGAGCACGGCTACGTCGTGCACACCCTCGACGAGGGTGAGCGACTGCGCACCGCGCTGGATCGTCGCGACGATGTGAAGAGCGTGGTCGTCGTCGGCGCCGGCTACATCGGCATGGAGCTGGCGGAGGCGCTCGTGGAGCGCGGTCTGCGCACGACGCTGGTCGACATGGCCGAGCAGGTGATGGGCACGTTGGATCCCGACATGGCAGCCCACGTGCAGGGCGCCCTCGAGGACTTCGGCGTCCGCCTCGGACTCGGTGAGCGCCTCGAGCGCATCGACGCCGACGACGCGGGCTGCCGCTCGGTGCAGACCGATCGGGACTGCTACGAGGCGGATCTGGTCGTGCTGGCGATGGGCGCCAAGCCGAACGTCGAGCTGGCCGCGGCCGCCGGCTGCCGCGTCGGTGAGACCGGCGCCCTCGCGGTCGACCGCGGGCTGCGCACGAACGTCGAGCACGTCTGGGCCGCAGGCGACTGCGTGGAGTCCACGCATCTGGTCAGCGGTCAGCAGGTGAACGTCCAGCTCGGGACGCACGCGAACAAGCAGGCGAAGATCGCGGCCATCAATCTGACGGGCGGGGACACCGTCTTCCCCGGCGTCGTCGGAACCGCGGTGACGAAGGTCTGCCAGTGGGAGATCGCCCGCACGGGGCTGTCGGAGCGCGAGGCGGAGGCGGCGGGCCTTGACGGTGTCACGGCCAGTTTCACGGGCACCGCCTCGGCCGGGTACATGCCGGATCCCGGCACGGTGCACGTGAAGATGATGGCCGAGCGGGGGACGGGCAGGGTGCTGGGCGCGCAGCTTGTGGGGACCGGCAACGTGGGCAAGCGCATCGACACGGCCGCCACGTGGTGCCAGCTCGGTGTGAGGGTCGCGGACGCCCAGCTCTTTGACCTCTCCTACGCCCCGCCGTTCGGCGGCGTCTGGGATCTGCTGGCCGTCGCGGCGCGCAAGCTGGTCAGCGCGCTGGATCTGGAGCCTCGTCTGTAGGCTGCGCCAAGTGCTCAGGCACCGCACCCTCAATCTTGCGCAGCAGCGCCACGAGCGTCGCCTTCTCCTCGTCGGTCAGCACGCTCATCTGGGCATTGAGGTTGGCGTAGTGCGTCGGGAAGTGCTCGTGCATGAGCGTCCGCGCCCGGTCGGTGAGCTGCACCAGGACGCGGCGTCCGTCGGTCTCGTGCGGCCGCCGCTCGACGAGCCCGAGGCCGACCAGGGTGTCGACCAGGCCCGTGACCGAAGGGCGCGTGACCAGCAGGCGGGCTGCGATCTCGTGGGGCTCGAGCCGGTGCTCCGCGGTGTTCAGCAGCGCCATGAGCACGTTGAACGAGCTCGGTGAGAGCTGGTGCTCGCGCAGCTCGGCGGCCTGCTGACCGGCGACCGCGCTGTAGGCGCGGATCACCCAGATCGAGAGCTGCACGTTGAGCGGCTGGCAGCTCGGATGCGTCCGCTCCTGTGTGGCCAGACGGTGCCGCTCCACAGGATGGGTGTCGGGCGCGACGGGTTGACGAGGGCGCTCCGCCATGTCGGCGTGCTCGTCCTCGATCGCATTCTCCGCTGTCACCGCACCCTCCGGTCGCCGTTCCTGACGCGTCGATCCTAAAGGCGCCGGCGGCGAGGGCGGGGAGGCGGGGGGACGACCTTGCCGGCGACGAGGTCGGCCTCGTGCAGCTCGGTCACCGTGCCGTCGGTGCGCTCGATACGCAGCCGCCCGTCGGCCCAGGAGCGCAGCACGCCGACCGTGTCGGTGTAGCGGGCGGCCTCGTTCGCCGGCAGCCGGGTTCGGACACTGACGCGGCGGCCGACATCGGAGGGCTGCACACGCAGAATGGGACGCCCTTCCGTGTTTGCGGCGATGCGGGACTGCCCATAGCGTGCCCCGCGCCGCGAACATTCACGAGTGAGGAGTCAGTGTTGGAAAGAATAGGCGTCGTCGGCGGCGGACAGATGGGTGCGGGCATCGCGGAGGTCTGTCTCCGCCACGGGCTCGAGGTCGTGGTGCGCGAGATCGACGAGCCGACCGCTGAGCGCGCACGGCAGCGCATCGAAGGCTCGCTCGAGAAGGGTGTGAGCCGGGGCAAGCTCAGCGCCGACGAGCGCGACGCGGCGCTCGACCGGCTGCGCGCGACCGCCCACCTGGAGGATCTGGCCGACCGCACGCTGGTGATCGAAGCGATCGTCGAGCAGCAGGAGGCGAAGCAGGAGCTGTTCGCCCGGCTGGACGAGGTCTTGGAGAGCCCCGACGCCGTCCTGGCCTCGAACACCTCCTCGATCCCGATCATGCGCATCGCCGCGGCGACCACGCGGCCCGAGTCGGTCATCGGCATCCACTTCTTCAATCCCGTGCCGGTGCTGAAGCTCGTCGAGCTGGTGCCGTGCCTGGAAACCTCCGACGCCACGCGCAAGCGCGCCGAGGCCTTCGCCGAGACGCTGGGCAAGCAGCCCATCTCGTGCACCGATCGCGCGGGCTTCGTCGTGAACGCGCTGCTCATCCCCTACCTGCTGTCCGCCATCCGCATGGTGGAGGCCGGCGTGGCGACCGCGGAGGACATCGACACCGGCATGGTCTCCGGCTGCGCGCACCCGATGGGGCCGCTGGCGCTGAACGACCTGGTGGGGCTCGACGTCACGAAGGCGGTGGCCGAGTCGCTGTACGCCGAGTTCGCCGAGCCGCTCTATGCGCCGCCGCCGTTGCTCTCCCGGATGGTCGAGGCGGGCCACCTCGGTCGCAAGACGGGGCGTGGGTTCTACCGCTACGAGTGAGTTCACCCCAGCCCGATCTCCCGTGATGCGCACGCTTTTCCGAACGCGACCGCTTCAGGCTAAGGTGGGCGGGGTCAAGATCGCCAACGCCCGCGCAGAACAGCCGGGAGCAGCACGGAGGAGTTTCCAGGCATGGTCTACATCATCGCCGAGCCTTGCATCGACGTGAAGGACAGGGCATGCGTCGAGGAGTGCCCGGTGGACTGCATCTACGAGGGACCGCGGATGCTCTACATCCATCCCGACGAGTGCATCGACTGTGCGGCGTGCGAGCCGGTCTGCCCCGTCGAGGCGATCGCGTACGAGGACGACGTGCCCGACATGTGGCAGGAGTTCATCCCGATCAACGCGGAATGGTTCGAGGATGACGTCACCGGGTTGGGCTCGCCAGGTGGCGCGGCCGCCGTCGGTACGGCCGACACGGACCATCCCAAGGTCGCGAGCTGGGAGACGATCTGACCGTCGGACGACGCTGACGCGCTGACGGCCACCCTCGTGACGGGCGGGGATCCGGTCTGTCCCGACTTTGAGGGCGGCTGGATCGGTGCTGTCCCCAGCGCGCTCGAGGGAGTGCTGGCCGGAGAGCCTCCGCCGGATTGGCTCTCGGAACGGGTCGCGGGGGTCTGCGGCGTGGTGCTGCTCGTCATCGACGGGCTCGGCTGGGAGGCCGTCGGTCAGCACGCCGGGCACGTGCCGACGCTGGCGGCCATGACCGGGGGGCCGATCACCACGGTCGCACCGTCGACGACGGCGGCTGCGCTCACCTCGATCGCCAGCGGCGTGGCGCCCGGGGAGCACGGCGTGGTCGGCTACCGCATGCGGGTGGGCGGCGACGTCCTGAACGTCTTGAAGTGGTCAGTCGGTGACGGCAAGCCACCGGAGCCCGCCAGCGTGCAGGGGCGCCCAGCGTTCGGCGGCCGGCCTCGGCCAGCGGTGACCCGCGCGGACTTCAAGGACACCGGATTCACCCAGGCGCACCTTGGTGGTGCGAACCTGGAGGGTTGGAACACGCCCGCCGGTGTCATCACGCAGTGCCGCCGTCTCTCGGCGGCGGGTACGCCGTTCATCTACGCCTACTACGACGGGGTCGACAAGGTCGCGCACGCTCACGGGCTGCGCGATGCGTTCTACATCGACGAGCTGCATGCCACCGACCGGCTGGTGGGCGATGTCCTCTCGGTGCTTCCGGCCGACTACGCGCTGGTCGTGACCGCCGATCACGGACAGGTCCACATCGGCGGTGACGGCTGGCAGCGACTGGCCGAGCTTGACGAGTTGGTCTCGCTGCAGGCCGGCGACGGCCGCTTCCGGTACCTCCACGCGCGCCCCGGCGCCAGCAGGGACCTTGCGCAGGCGGCCGTCGAGGTCGCGGGAGCGCGGGCCTGGGTGCTGACGCGCGAGGAGCTGGTGGACAGCGGCTGGCTCGGTCGCAAGGTCGGTCCCACCGTGTCAGGGCGGCTGGGCGACGTCATCCTCGCCGCTCGTGATCACTACGCGTTCATCGATCC
Source organism: Euzebyales bacterium (assembly GCA_038233095.1). GTDB lineage: Bacteria > Actinomycetota > Nitriliruptoria > Euzebyales > Egibacteraceae > JBBSMR01. Next base: position 35,209 of record JBBSMR010000027.1, on the reverse strand, counting down.
GCGTCACGAACGCGAGACGAAGCTGATCGCTGGCCATGGCAGCCTGACCTCGGCCGAAATGCGGGTGCCGTTGCTGGTCGCTCTCGCGGGGTAGCGGTGGCTGCGTCAGTCGGCTTCGACCGGATCAGGAGCGAACGGCAGCGGGTGTGGCGCCGGCCGAGCTGATCAGGACCTGGTTGGCGTCGAAGAAGTCCGGCGTGACGTAGAAGGCCCGCTGAATGCGCCGGCGCGCCGAGCGGCTGCGCAGCAGCGAGAGCTCGCGCCGGCCGTCCTCGTAGTGCAGGAAGCCCTTGATCGAGGAGGCGTCTACCCGCAACTCGGTCCATGAGGGCGGGATCGTGCCGCGGACCATGCGCGTCGCGGCGGTCCCGGCGTTGGCGATCAACAGCCCGTTCAGCCCCCAGAACGAGGGCACGTGCTTGTGGCCTGTCAGCACGATGTCGATGTTGAGGTCGGTCAGGATGGGCAGCAGATCGCCCGCGTCCACGATGACGTTCAGCCCGCGGCCCGCGCCCGGCACCGAGACGAGATGGTGGTGGACGACGAAGGCCTTGAGGTCGTCGGGCTCGGTGTACTGGTCGCGGATCCAGTCGTACCACTCCCTGCCGACGTGGCCCTCGTCGAGATCGGGCTCGGAGGAGTCCGTGCAGACGACGGTGATCCCTGATGCGTGCAGACGACGGGCGCGCTCGTCGTCGAACGCGACTCGGTGGGAGCGGAACCGCTCACCGAGCATGCGCTCGAAGTGCAAGTAGCCGACGTTGCGCGAGTCGTGATTGCCGGGCACGGCCATGACCGGCGCCTCGAGATGCGAGAGCCACCCCACGGCGTCCTTGAACTCCCACTCGTAGCCGGCTTGGGTGAAGTCACCCGCCATGACGACCAGGTCCGGCTCGCTCTTGTTGATCGCCTCGACGGTGCGCCGCATGAGGCCCTCGTCGAAGAGGATGCTGCCGCAGTTGATGCTGGAGAGGTGAGCGATCCGCAAGGCGGCGTGTCCGAGCTCCATGCGTGCGTCCTCAGTCGGTGAGCGTCTGGTTGGCCGCGCGGAAGGCGGCGGTCAGGTGCAGGCTGTCACGGATCGACGCGCGATCCGCGCGCGTACGGACCATGGAGAACCCGCGGCGGCCGTCCTCGTAGTGGGTGTAGGCCTTGATCGTCGAGGCGTCGATGACGAGCTCGTTGAACGTGGGCGGTGTCAGCCCGCGCACCCGGCGGGTGGAGGCGGTCGCGGAGTTGCACAAGAGCATGCCGTTCAACCCCCAGAAGAACGGCACGTGCTTGTGGCCGGAGAGCACGACGTCGAGCTCCAGATCCACGAGCACCTGCAGGAGGTCGCCCGCGTCGACGATGGTGTTGCGCTCGCGTCCCGTGGCCGGCACCGAGACCAGGTGGTGGTGCAGCACGAAGAGCTTCAGGTCGCCCGGCTCGCCGTACTGCTCGCGGATCCACGGGTACCACTCCCGCCCGATCCGCCCCGCGTTCTGGTCGGGCTGGGAGGAGTCGACGCCGACGATGGTCACGCCGGTCGCGTTGAGCCGCGCCGCGCGCTCGTCGTCGAAGGCGATGCGTTTGCTGGAGTAGCGCTCACCGAAGAGACGCTCGTAGTGGGTGTGGCCGATGTTGCGTCCGTCGTGATTGCCGGGCACCACCAGCGTGGGCGCCTCGAACTGGCCGATCCACTCGGCCGCCTCCTCGAACTGCCACTCATAGCCCTCGGCTGTCAGGTCGCCGACCATGACGACGAGGTCGGGTCGCATGCGGTTGGTGCGCTCGACCACGGAGGCCATGAGCTTGGCCTCGAAGGTGATCGTGCCGCAGTGAATGTCGCTCACTTGCGCGATGCGCAGCGGCACGCGGTCGAGGCTCATGGCGGTCATGGCCGTGACTCCTTGCGAAACTGACGGCGATGTGTCGTAGCCTACCGGTGGAGGTGGCGTCTGTGACACAAACCATAACCCACACACTCGTGCAGTCCCTGCGGGACGTAACGGACTTCTCAGAGCTGGGCGACGACACGCTGCTGGTGATCGTGGGCGCGTCGGTCAACCTGCTCTGGGCCGCCGACGAGATGATCTTCGAGCCGGGCAGTCCCGCGGAGGGGCTGTTCGTCGTGCTCTCGGGCCGCATTCAGATCGAGGACTCCGACGGCGCGGCGATCGCCGAGATCGGCCCGGGTGATTATTTCGGCGAGCACGCGCTGCTGCTGCTCACTTCCCGCACGAAGGCGGCCCGCGCCGTCGAGGACGCAGAGCTGATGGTGATCCCGCAGGAGGCGCTGCAGCCGTTGCTGTCGAGCAACCCTGAGCTCGCGCAGCACTTCCGCCGCAAGCTCGAGTCGCGGCTCGCGGAGAACCGCGAGAGCTGAACGGCTGTGCGGCTCGGCGTTCAGGGCGCCAGCCGCTGGATCTCCCAGCCCGAGCCGGCGCGGCGGTAGACGAAGCGGTCGTGCAACCGGTTCGTGCGCGCCTGCCAGAACTCGACGGTCTCCGGCGTGAGCCGGTAGCCACCCCAGAACGGGGGTCGGGGGGGCTCGTTGTCGAAGCGGCGCTCCGCCTCGGCCACGCGATCGATGAGCTCGGAGCGACTGACGAGCGGTTGGCTCTGCGGCGATGCCCAGGCACCGATCCGGCTGCCGCGCGGTCGGGTGGCGAAGTAGGCGTCGGACTCGTCCTCGCCGACGCGGGCGACGCGGCCGGCCACGCGCACCTGGCGCTGCAGCGGCGCCCAGTGGAGGACGAGCGCCGCGCGGGGGTTGGCCTCGAGCTCGGCGGCCTTGCGGCTGGTGTAGTTGGTGTAGAAGGTGAAGCCGCGCTCGTCGGCGCCCTTGAGGAGCACGATGCGAGCGCTGGGAAGCCCGTCGGGCGTCGCGGTCGCCAGCGTCATCGCGGTCGGTTCTGGCAGGTCCGCGGCCAGCGCGGCGTCGAACCAGGAGCGAAACTGCACCATGGGCTCGTCGGCCAGGTCGTCGAGCTCGAGTTGGAGGTCGGATGCCATGCCCACACCATGCCCCGCTGGCGTACGCAACGCTCTGCGACGTGACCGATGATTCCTGACCACGCCTCGACGTTGCTCCACCTCGAGGGGTCACTGTCGGGCGCGACCTACGCCGCCGACCAGCTCATCGGGGCCGATCCCGTCGACGAGCGACCGCTGCTGGCGCGCTATGACACGCGGCGTGCCGGTGCGACGCTGTCGCCCTCGTCACTGGCAGAGCGGACCGGTCTCGGTCTCTGGCGCTGGTGGGAGCTGTTGCCAGTCGGCGATCCCGACCATGTCGTGACGTTGGGGGAGGGCGGCACGCCCGTGCTGCAAGCGCCGGCGCTCGGCCGAGGGTTGGGCGCGAAGCGGCTGCGGGTGAAGGCCGAGGGCCTCAACCCGACCGGCTCGTTCAAGGCGCGGGGCATGGCGGTCGCTGTCTCCCGAGCGAGCGAGCTCGGGGCTCGGTCGCTCATCGTGCCCTCAGCCGGCAACGCCGCGGGGGCGCTCGCCGCCTACGGGGCGCGTGCGGGGCTCGACGTGACGGTGCTCATGCCCTTCGACTCCCCGCGGGCGAACATCGAGGAGGCGCTCGTCTGCTCCGCGCGTGTCCTCCTTGTCGACGGTCTGATCTCTGACTGCGGGGCGCTTGCGCGGGCGCTGGCGCCGTTGTTCGGTGCCTTCGACGTCTCGACGCTGAAGGAGCCGTACCGGCTCGAGGGCAAGAAGACGATGGGCTTCGAGCTGGCCGCCGATCTTGGCTGGACGCTGCCGGACGTGATCGTCTACCCCACCGGTGGCGGGACCGGCCTGATCGGGATGTGGAAGGCGTTCGACGAGCTGGAAGAGGTTGGCTTGCTCGGCCCGGAGCGGCCGCGGATGGTGAGCGTCCAGGCGGCCGGTTGCGCGCCGATCGTGCGCGCGTTCCACGACGGCGAGCGCTTCGCGCGACCGTGGGAGGGCGCGCGGACCCGGGCCAGCGGCCTGCGGGTGCCGGGCGCCGTGGGCGACTTCCTCATCCTGGATGCGCTGCGCGCGTCGGGCGGCACAGCCGTCGCGGTGGAGGAGGACCAGATCGACGACGCGCAACGGCTCGCTGGTCGGCTCGGCGCCGGCTACGTCAGCCCCGAGACCGCCGCCGCGCTGGCGGCTGTCGGCGAGCTGGCGAGCTCGGGCTGGCTAGCGGGCGATGAACGGGTCGTGGTCTTCGACACCGGCATCGGCCACAAGTATCCGGCGCCTGCTCTGCCCTCGGTGCCGACCGTCCCCGCCGACGCCGATCCCGAGCAGGTGCTCGCGGCGCTGGCCCGTCGTTGAGCTTGGCTAGAGGCGGCCGATGAGACCCGCGGGGTCGTCGGCGAGCAGCTCGGCGCCCGCCTTCGTCATGGCCTCGTCGCCGAAGCCGCCCGTGCGCACCCCCACGCCGCGGATGCCCACGGTGCGGGCCGCCACCTGATCCCAGGGGCTATCGCCGACCATGGTCGCCTGGCTCGGCTCGACGCCGAGCTCCTCGCACGCGACCAGCAGCAGATCCGGCGCCGGCTTGGCAGAGCCGACATTGCTGGAGTCCGCGGTGGTCAGGTCCGGCATCTCCAAGGCGGCGAGCAACGCCTCCCGCTCTTCGCTGCCGGCTGAGGTGGCGACCAGGAACGCGATCTCGCGGGTCTTTAGATCCTCGATGAGCTCCGCGGCGCCGTGCGTGGGCCTGAAGGCGTCGGCCCGTTCGAGGAAGAGCTCGGTGTGGCGGTCGGAGAGCTCGCCCACCTCCTTGACCTGACGACCGACGAGCCAGGGAACGAGCCGCTCGCTGCCCATGCCGATCCCGGCGTGGATGCGCCACATCGGGACGGTGTAGCCGTGCTCGTCGAGCGCCTGGTGCCAGCACAGGACGTGGTGGAAGACGGTGTCGACGAGCGTGCCGTCGAGATCGAGCAGGACGCCGGGCTTGAAGGAGGCCATGGGCCGCGTCGTGCCCCACGCCCGTGAGCTTCAACCCTCGCCATCGCGTTAGCCTTGGCGGCCATGAGCCGGCATCCCTGCTTCGCTCGCTGCTACGCGGCCCTCTCGTCGCGCCTGCTCGACGCGGGCGCCCGGGGGCACCGCGAGGAGCTGCTCGCTGGCCTGCGCGGCCGGGTGATCGAGGTGGGCGCGGGCAACGGGCTGAACTTCGCCTTCTACCCGTCCTCGGTAAGCGAGGTCGTCGCGGTGGAGCCGGAGCCGTACCTGCGCTCGCTGGCCGAGCAGGCGGCTCGGGACGCTCCGTGCGACGTCACCGTCGTCGACGGTCTCGCCGAGGGCCTGCCGTGCGGCGACGCGAGCTTCGATGCGGGCGTGGCGAGCCTGGTGCTATGCTCGGTGCCCGACCAGCGCACCGCCCTGCGCGAGCTGCACCGGGTGCTGCGTGAGGACGCCGAGCTGCGCTTCTACGAGCACCTGCAGGCCGAGACCGCGGGACTCCGCGCGTTCCAACGCGTCGTCGACGTCGTCCATCCGCTGCTCGCCGGCGGCTGCCACACCGGCCGGCAGACCGTCGCGGCGATCGAGAGCGCGGGCTTCGAGTTCGAACGCGTGCGCCGCTTCCGCTTCCCCGGGCGCCTGCCGGCGCCTGAGTCCCCCCACGCCCTCGGAGTGGCCCGCCGCCACCCTGACGCCCCGCCACCCTGACGCCCCCCGCCCCGCCACCCTGATGTCCCGTCAGCGTCCCCGACGCCCCGGCTGGGGAGTCTGCGCGCGGTATGTGGTACGCGTGCTCCCCAACGAGGGGGCGACGCAGCCGGTGGGGAGTCTGCGGTATGTGGTACGCGTGCTCCCCAACGCGGGTGTGTATCCACAGGCATCGGAGGCGAATTCGGTTCCCGTAGCGGATCAGTCCAGCAGAGTGGTGACATGTCATGGGCGGAGCTGTTCACAGCAGCGAGCGGGACACATGGCGCTTTCGCGATTCGATGCGCGCCGGAGGTCGGACTCTCGCCTCGCGCGGTGCAGTGGCGGGCTGAGCGCGAGGCGTGGCGTCATCCCTACCCCGGTGTCGTCTGCGTCCCGGGTAGCTCTTGGAACCACAAGACGCAGTTGGCGGCCGTGCAGCAGCACCTCGGACCGAGGGCAGCGGCGGGCGGGCAGTCCGCTGCCTGGCTTTACGGGCTCGTCCCACGCGCGCCCTCCCGACCGCATCTGCTCCTCCCGCACGCGCAACGGGTCAAGACCGACGGGATCTTCGTCCGCCGGTCCCGACATGTCGAAGATCAGGACCGGATAGCGCTCGACGGTCTGAGCGTCCTCACACCGACATTCTGGTCGATCTCGATGGCGGCCACGACGGACGGCGAGTCGCTACGGGCGTCCATAATCGATCTGCGCCAGCGGCGCCGGCTGGTGCTTGCGCGCGTGTGGAGCCGGCTCGAGACCTTGCCGCATGTGCCTGGTCGGAGACGGCTTCTGCGCATCCTCACGCAACTGGATGCCGACGGGAGTGACTCGGTCTTCGAATTCCAAGTCCGACGCCGGCTAGAAGACATCGGGGTGTATCCGGCGGCCGCACCATGGCGGGTCGTCGTTGCCGGTGGACGGGCGGTGCACCTCGATATCGCTTTCGTGCGCGAACGCGTCGCGATCGAGTGCATCGGCTTCATCGCGCACAGTTCCCGCAGCCAGCTGAACAGCGACGCCCGCCGCGAGAACGCGCTCGCCATGATGAACGAATGGCTGATCCTCAAGCTCACTTGGGACCGCTTCCTCCATGACTGGGAGGGTTTCGTGCGCGAGCTTCGCGCGGCGTTGGCTGCTCGAGGCTGAACCGGGCGCGCGTTGGGGAGCGTGGGCGCCATATGCCGCACATAGGCTCCCCATCAGCGGCCCCCGCCGTCAGCGGGAGAGGTTCTCGGGCGGGACCAGACGGGTCCTCTCGCGGCAGTCGTGGCACTCCAGCTCGATGGTGGCGTGGTCGATGGAGAAACGGTCCTCAAGGCGCTCCTTCAGACGATCGCCGAGCAGCTGCGCGTCGTGCAGGCCGTCGACCGTCGGGGCCACGACATGGACCGAGAGCGCCCGCGAGCCGGAGGAGAGCTGCCAGACGTGCAGATGATGCACGCGCTCGACCGCCTCCTCGTCGTGCAGGGCGCGCGCCACGTCGCGCAGCTCGACGTCGCGCGGCGTGCCCTCCAAGAGCACGTGCGTCACCTCCCGGATGAGCTTCCAGCCCGAGTACAGGATGAGCACCACGATCAGCAGCGAGACCGCCGGATCCACCCATGCGGCGTCGAACGCCAGGATGGCCGCCGCGGCGACCAAGGCCGCCACGCTGCCGAGCGCGTCGGCCACCAGGTGCACGAACGCGCCCTGCATGTTCAGGTTGTCCTCGCGGGCGCGGGCCAGCAAGACGGCCGAGACGACGTTGACGATCAGGCCGACCGCCGCCACGACGAGCAGGCCGAGGCCCTCGACCTCGCCGGCTCCCGCGCTCAGCCGGCGCACCGCCTCGATCGTGATGAGGACGGAGATGAGCGCGAGGGAGATCGCGTTGGCGAGCGCGGCGAGCAGCTCGGCGCGCTGCAGACCGAACGTGTGGCTCTCCGAGGCCGGTCGCTCCGCGAGCCGGAAGGCCAGCAGCGAGAGCGCCAGCGCGCCCACGTCGGTGACCATGTGCCCCGCGTCGGCCAGCAGGGCCAGGGAACCGAAGGCCAGCCCGCCGATCACCTCGGCGATCAGGTAGGCACCGTTCAGCCCGAGCGCCACACGCAGCGCCTTCCGCTGCGTGGGCGTGCCGGTGCCGGGCCCGCCGCGCCCCGAGGCAGCGGACTCGTCGGCGTCGTGGCGGTGGGCGCTCACGAGCCGAATGGCAGTGCGTCCGCGTGCTCGAGCCCGTCGAGCACGCGCACGCGCAGGTCACAGTCCTGCAAGAACGTGCGGGTCGACTCCCACGTCTCGTAGCGTCCCCCGGCGGCGACCACCTCGACGATGCCGGCGTTCGCGATCAGCTTCGCGCACGCGAAACACGGCGCGGCCGTCGTGTAGAGGGTCGCGCCGGCGCGGTCAGCGGGAGCTGAGAAGAGCAGCGCGTTCGCCTCGGCGTGCAACGCGACGCAGTCGTCGTAGTGCGGCGGGTCGCCGAGCTCGCGCTGCGAGCGACCGCGCGGGCACGCCAGCTCGCAGTGCCCGTAGCCCGACGGCGGGCCGTTGTAACCGGTCGAGCGGATGTGCCGGTCGGAGACGACGACCGCGCCGACCTTGCGTCGCACGCAGTTCGAGCGGCTGGCCGCCGCGGTGGCCAGCGTGAGGAAGTACTCGTCCCACGACTGTCGGACGGAGTGGTCGATGAGGCTCAACGGCCGCGCTCCTCGCTCGTGCCCGCCATGACCCCTACAGGTTGCCGCGGGCGGCCTGCTCGCGTTCGATGGCCTCGAAGAGGGCCTTGAAGTTGCCCTCGCCGAACCCCCGCGAACCGTGCCGCTCGATGATCTCATAGAACACCGTCGCGCGGTCCTGCACCGGCTCGGTGAAGATCTGCAGCAGGTAGCCCTCGTCGTCGGTGTCGATGAGGATGTTCTGCTCGCGCAGCCCGTCGAGATCCTGGCCGATCTGGCTCCAGTCGAGCTTGGCCCGCTGCTCCTCGTAGTAGGTGGCGGGCACCCGCATGAAGCGCACGCCGTTGGCCCGCAGCGCCGCGACCGTGGCGACGATGTCGTCGGTCGCCAGCGCCATGTGCTGCACGCCGGGGGAGCGGTAGTAGTCGAGGTACTCCTCGATCTGGGACTTGCGCTTGCCGGTGGCGGGCTCGTTGATCGGCAGCTTGATGCGGCCCTCTCCGTCCCACAGCACCTTGCTCATGAGCGCCGAGTACTCCGTGGAGATCGCCTCGTCGTCGTAGTGCACGAGCTGGGTGAAGCCCATGACGTCGGCGTAGAAGGCGACCCACTCGTCCATCCTGCCGAGCTCGACGTTGGCCACGATGTGATCGATGAGGCGCAGGCCGACCTCCTCCCCCTCGGGAGCGAAGAGCGGCGTGGTCGCACCGCTGGAGGCCGCCGGTGTCGGCGAGACCGCGATATAGCCAGGCAGGAACACGCCCGAGTAATTCGCCGCGTCGACGAAGGTGTGGGTGGTCTCGCCGTACGCCCGGATGCGCGCCATGACGACCTTGCCGTGGTCGTCCTCGGTCGAGGACGGCTCCTCGGCCGCGACGGCACCGCGCTCGAGCGCGACGGCGAAAGCGCGCTCGGCGTCGGGCACGCGGAAGGCGATGTCCTTCACGCCGTCGCCGTGCTCGGCCTGATGGGCCACGATCTCGGAGTCGGGACTGAGCCCGGCGGTCAGCACGAGCCGGATCTCGCCCTGGGCGAGCACCCACGAGGCGCGGTCGCGCACCCCTGTCTCGGGGCCCGCGTAGGCAACGGGCGTGAAGCCGAACGCGGTCCGGTAGTAGTGGGCCGCCTGCCTGGCGTTGCCGACCCAGAACTCGATGTGGTGGTACCCCTGCAGGGGCATGACGTCGGTCATGGCGTGCTCCTTCTCGTGTGTTGCTCGTTCAGCTCATCTCTGGTGGCCGCAGGTCGAACTCAGCATCGCCGAGCTGCAGCCGGTCGACAGGCGGGCCGCCTTCGAGGTGATCCATGATCTCGCCGACGTCAGCCTCGATGACGCCGCCGTAGAAGACGTCGTCGGGGAAGACGGCGACGACCGGACCGACCATGCAGGCCTCCATGCACCCGGTCGCGACAACCTTCACGCCGGTCGCGACGCGGCGGCCCTGCTCCTCCCGCAGCGCGTTGAACACGTCGTCCGCTCCGTTGGCCAGGCAGCTCGGGCGTGGATGCTCCGGATCGCGCTGGTTGATGCAGACGAAGACGAAACGTTCGGGCCTGGGCATCGAACCCTCACTTTCCGTCGCCGGCGGGAACGCCAGCCAGGGTACCGGCACCGCACCGTGGGCAGCCAGGCCGCCGTCCTGGCGCCCTGGCTCCCGGACGGTAGGTCAGGAGGCTTTTGATGATTAATACGTTATCGCTATGATATGGTGAGAACATGGATAGGGCGCTCAACGCAGGCCGTGCGCTGTGGTGGGCGCGTCGCCACGCGGAACTGAGCCAGCGCCATCTGGCGGAACGTGCCGGCGTGGCCCAGCCCACCATCGCCCGCATCGAGTCGGGTCACGTGGTCCCAGGGGTGGGAACGCTCGATCGGCTGTTGCGTGCCAGCGGCCACATGCTCACCGTGGTCCCGCTGCGAGGGGTGGGAATCGACCGGAGCCAGATCCGCACGCTGCTGGACCTCACGCCGCTCGAGCGCCTTCAGGCTGCGACTGCGGCCGCCCGGTCGTTGGCCGAGCTCGATGATGCGGCCCGGTCGCTGGCCTCGCAGCATGGCGCGGCCGACCCGCGGTGAGCGTCACACCCTTCGATCCGCTCGCCGTGCTGCGGACGCTCGACCGTCACGGCGTGCGGTTCGTGGTGATCGGAGGGATCGCCGCCCGGCTGTGGGGCTCGCCTTCGCTGACGGGAGACCTCGACCTGTGCTACCGGCGAGACCGGGAGAACCTGCGACGGTTGGCCGAGGCGCTGCAGGAGCTGCACGCACGGCTGCGCGGAGCGCCGGCCGGACTGCCGTTCCTGCTGGACGCGCAGACCCTGGAGAGCGGGGATCACTTCACGTTCAGCACCGACCTGGGCGACGTCGATGTGCTGGGCGTCCCGCGAGGCACCGAGGGCTATCGCGATCTCGCGGCGACCGCCTCTGAGCTGGCGCTGGGTGATGTGGTCGTGCTCGTCGCCAGCCTCGAAGATCTCGTGCGGATGAAGCAGGCCGCGGACCGTCCCAAGGACCGCATCGAGCTTGAGGTGCTCGCGGCGCTCCGCGAAGAGCGGGACGCCCGCGAAGCTGCTGGGATCGACCCGGATGCCGGTGCGTGACGCTCGACGCCGTGGCTCAGATCAGGCCGCGGATGGGGGCGGCGGGGTGACGGCGCCCGGCGATGGCCTCGACCGTGCGGACCGCCCGGACGGTCTCGCGCGTGTGATGCGTCCGCACGATGGCGGCGCCGAGCAGCACGGCGACCGCGGCGGCCGCCAGTGAGGCCTCCCGCCGCTCGCTGACTGGCAGGTCGAGCGTCTCGCCCAGGAAATCCTTCTGCGAGAGCGCGACGAGCACCGGATGACCGAGCGCGGCGATCTCCGGCAGCCGGCGCGTCAGCTCGAGCGAGTGGTAGGTGTTCTTGCCGAAGTCGTGACCGGGGTCGACGACGACGCGCTCCGCGGGCACGCCGCAACGGCCCGCCTCAGCGACCAGCGCGCGTAATTCGTCGCAGACGACCGTCGTGACGTCGGGCAGGTACCCGGTCCGGAAGGGCCGTCCGCGCCGCTGGCCGCCGGCGTGCATGACGATCAGCAACGCCTGCGGATGCTCCGCCACGGCGTCGGCCAGCTCGGGCTCGGACAGGCCTGACACGTCGTTGATCATGTCGGCGCCCGCCTGCAGCGCCGCGCGGGCGACGGCGGCGCGGAAGGTGTCCACCGAGAGCGGCGCGGCGCTGTGGGCACGGAACGCCGAGACGAAGCCGACCACCCGGTCGAGCTCCTCCTCGACCGACACGGGCGGGCCCGGCCCTCCCTTCACCGCGCCGACGTCGATGATGTCGGCGCCCTCGGCAAGGTGCGTCGCCGCGAGGTCCAGGGCGCCGTCCAGCGCGAAGCCGCGTCCTGGGTCATAGAAGCTGTCGGCTGTGCGGTTGACGATCGCCATGACGGCGGTCCGGCGGTGGGGGTCCAGCTCGACGTCGCGGATGTGCACGCCCGTAGCCTAGGTGGCCGACCGTGGCCGACCGTGGCCGACCGAACGCGCATCGCCGGGCATACTGGACGCCCATGTTCCAGACCGTGCTTGTCGCCCTCCTGACCGTGGCGGTGCTCATCGTCGTGCTGGGCGCGGTGTACCGCGAGCCCTCGCCGGGCCCTCGACCTGCGGGTCCGACCGATCCGTTCAAGGCTGACTTTCCCCGGCGCTGGCGCGGCTATGACCCCGTCGCCGTCGAGCGACGGCTCGCCGCGCTCCAGCTCGCCTGGGCGCAGCAAGGAACCCACAGCGAGGGCGTGGAGACGATCCGCGGGCGGACCACGCACGCCCCCGTCGCTGGACGCGACGAAGGCGCCGACGAGGATCGCGACGAAGATCTGCTCAAGAGTGAAGGCAACTCGTAGCTTCTCACGTATCCTCGTGATTGGTGAAAGAGCCGGTGCCTCCTAGGGGGAGAGAGCGATGAGTCAGGGTTTCGGGCAGGAGTGGCAGAGCGCCCCGCCGACCAACCAGCAGTGGCAGCCTCCGTCGGACAGTGAGACCAGCGACCAGAGTGGGCGGCTGCGCCCCCTCGATCTGGGCGACATCCTCGACGGCATGTTCCGGCTGGTGGTGCGGCATTGGCGGGTGCTGCTGCTGGCGCTGGCGCCGGTGCTGCTGCCGGTGAACGCGATCGCGACCTTCGCGAGCCAACGCGCCGCCGGGACCCGGGGACTGATCGAGATCTTTCAGAACCCAGCCCTCGCGCAAGCCGAAACGGTGCGTGTCGCCGACTTCGCCCCGGTGATCGCGGTCTCGCTGCTGTCGAGCCTGTTCCTCTCGCCCTTCCTCTACGGGGTCTGTGTGGCCGTGGCGGCTAGAGGGGCGCGTGACGAGCCAGTCGAGACCCGCAAGGTCGTGCGCGCAGCGCTGCGACGCTACCCCGTCATGGTGGTGGTCTACGCCGGCATCTTCCTGGCTCCTGCCGTGGTGTTCCTGCCCGGCATCGGCCTCGTGGCCGCCGGGACGCTCACGCCGTCTCCCCCGCTCGTGATCGCCGGCTCGTTGGCGCTGCTCGCCGCGCTGCCGATCGCGCTCGCGGTGGTCGTCTTCCTCGTGCTCGCGCTGCCCGCAGCGGTCGAGGAGCCGGTCGGTCCCCTGCGAGCGCTCCGCCGTTCCATCCAGCTCGTGCGAGGCCGCTTCTGGCGCACGTTGGGCATCGTGTTGGTGGCCTACCTCATCACCGGCATCGTCTCGGGTTTGGTCTCCCTGCCGTTCGGTGTGCCCGGCACCTTGTTCGGGGGCGCCATCGGCGCGACCTTCACCGGCCTGGGTGGGGCGCTCAGCGGCCTGCTCTCGACCCCGCTGCTGGCCGCGGCGCTCACCCTGCTCTACCTCGACGCACGGGTGCGCAGGGAGGGCGCGGATCTCGAAGGAATGATGGACGGGCTGTCGACCACGTGACCTTGCTGGCAAGGCTCCCCGTACCGGAGCGTCCGCCGGAGCGCGTCCGCCAGGCCGTCGACGAGGTGCTCGCCCGAGCCGAGTACGACAGCCTCCGCCCCACGCTGCTCCAGCGGATCTGGGAGGCGATCCGGGATGCCTGGGAGGCGCTGCTGTCGGGACTCGCCGGGTCCGGGCAGGGCGGAGCCCTCGGAGCGCTTGTCCTCATCGTCTCGGCGCTCTTGCTGGGCTGGCTCGTGATCCGTCTGCTCGGTCGCATGCGACGCGATCCCGGCGCTCGGTCCGGCCTCGACGAGCAGCTCGGCCGCACCCCGGGGTCCTGGCGGCGCGAAGCTGAAGAGCGCAGTGCGGCCGCCCAGTGGCGCCTGGCGCTGCGCTGCCACTACCGGGCGGCGCTGGCTGAGCTCGCCGCTCGGGGTCACGTCGACGAGCAGCCCGGCCGCACCACGGGAGAGCACCTGCTCGCTGTGCGCCGATCCCTGCCCGAGGCCGGTCCGGCGTTCGCCGACCTGACCGCCGCGTTCGACGAGGCCTGGTACGGCGCGGCGGAGCTCGGAGCGGCCGAGGTCGCGCGTGCCGCGGAGCTGGCCGCCGCGGTCGAGAACGCGGGGCGCGTGACGGTCGGCGGCCGCGCATGAGCCGCGCGACGCTGAGGCGAGCCCTGCCCGTGGTCGCGGTCCTCGTGCTTGCGGTCGCGCTTGCGGCGCTCACGCCGCGGGCGCCGTCTGGGCTGCCGCTGGATCCCCGTTCCCGCGCGGCCGGTGGGACCAGCGTGCTCGTCGATGTGTTGCGCGAGCTCGGTGCCTGGGTCGACGTGGTCGACCGGGTCCCCACGGATGGCGAGGGCAGCCTGCTGATCGCCTTCGACTTCTTCGACGAGGCTGGCCGCGAGCGTGTCCGGCGCTTCGCCCTGGCCGGGGGGACCGTGCTGTTGCTGGACGGCACGTCGCCGTTGGCGCCACCGCTGGCGCGACCGGAGACCGCGCTCTTCGCCGAGCCGCTGGTGCAGGGCTGTGACGAGCCCGCGCTGCGAGCGGTCGAGACGCTCGAGGTCGACGCGGCGCCGTTGGAGACGCCGAACGGGGCGACGGGCTGCTTCGTGCGTTCGCAGGGCGGTGACGACGCCGAGGACGGCGGCGCCTGGCTGGTCAGCCAGCCGCTGGGGGCAGGGCGGCTCATCACGGTGGGAGGTCCGGGGCCGTTCCAGAACGCGCAACTCGGCGAGGACGACCACGCGCTGCTGGCGGTCACGCTCCTGGCGCCTGGCGAGGACGCTCGGGTACGCATGCTGAGCGTCGACCTGCCCGCCGAGGTCGGGGAGCCGACGTCCCTGGGCGAGCTGCTGCCCCCGGCGACAGGGCCCGTGCTCGTGGGCCTGCTGCTGGCTTTTCTCGCGCTCGTCGGCTGGCGGGCGCGGCGTCTGGGCAGACCCGTGCAGGAGCCGCCACAGGTCGCGCTGCCCGCCTCGGGCCTTGTCGTCGCGAACGGGGAGCTGCTGGCGCGCATCGACGCGCGCGCGGGGGCGGTCGAGCTGCTGCGCGCCGACCTGCGTCGGACGCTGCGCCAGCGCCTGGACGCGCCCGAGACCGCTGACGACGCCGAGCTCGCTCGGCTCGCCGGCGCCCGCACGAGCGCCGATCCCATGAGCATCGCGGCGCTGTTGACCGGGAAGATCCCATCCAACGATGGCGAGCTGGTCGAGCTGGCGGTCGGGCTCGAGCGTGAGCGCGCGCGTGTGCTCGGTGGCGCAGCGAGCGCGCTGGTCGACGCCTGAGGGACAGCGAGAAGGAGAGTTCGTGGCAGAGCAGCCGTTCGAGCACGTGCGGACCGAAGTGGGCAAGGCCGTCGTCGGTCAGGAGGAGACGGTCACCGGTCTGCTCATGGCCCTGCTGGTAGGTGGTCACGTCCTGCTGGAGGGGGTGCCCGGCACGGCGAAGACGCTGCTCGCGAAGAGCCTCGCCGCCGCGCTGGCGTTGCGGACCCAGAGGGTGCAGTTCACTCCCGATCTCATGCCCTCGGATGTCACAGGACAGGTGCTCTACCGGCAGGAGACGGGGGAGTTCACCTTCCGCGAGGGGCCGGTCTTCACGAACCTGCTGCTGGCCGATGAGGTGAACCGCACGCCGCCGAAGACGCAGGCGGCGCTCCTGGAGGCCATGGAGGAGCGGCAGGTGACGGTCGAGGGAGCGCCACGCGCGCTGCCCGACCCCTTCCTCGTCATCGCCACGCAGAACCCGGTGGAGTACGAAGGGACCTACCCGCTGCCGGAGGCGCAGCTCGACCGGTTCCTTTTCAAGCTCGTCGTGGGCTACCCCGACGTCGAGGAGGAGCGTGCCGTGCTGGCCCGCCACGACCAGGGCTTCGATCCTCGCCTGCTGACCGACCTCACCGCGGTCGCTGGGCCGGAGGATCTGGCCGAGGGGCGCGCGCGGCTGTCGGCCATCCGCGTCGAGCCGGACGTGCTCGGCTACGCGGTCGACCTCGTCCGCGCGACGCGCCAGACCGGCTCGTTCGCCCTCGGCGTCAGCCCGCGCGGGGGGACCATGCTGTTGCACGCGTCCAAGGCTTGGGCGCTGCTGGCCGGCCGTGAGTTCGTCACCCCCGACGACGTCCGCGCTGTCGCGCTGCCGACGCTGCGGCACCGGGTGCAGCTGCGCGCTGAGCTCGAGCTCGAGGGGGCGGGCGTCGACGCGGTGCTCTCGGGCGTGCTCGTCGGCGTGAGCGTGCCGAGATAGCGCGCGTGCCTGTCCCGCTCTGGCGGCTCGCCGCGGCAGCGGCCGTCGTCGCGGCGGCCGTGGCACTGCTCCCGCTGCCCCCGTGGCCGACGCTGCTGGCCGCGGACGGTCTGCTGCTCGTGCTCGCGATCGTGGACGCATGGCGGGCGCCTCGCCCCGCGGCCCTGGAGTTGGAACGTGAGCTGCCCGCCGTGGTGCGGCTCGGTGAGGAGGCGGACGTCACCTGGCGCCTGCGCAACCCGGTCGATCGCGAGGTGCGGATCCGGCTCGCCGACGAGCTGGTCGGCTCGCTCCGCCCCGACGACCGGCGGGCCAGGGTGCGGCTGCCGGCGCTCGGCGCGGCTGCCTCTTCGACCCGCATCCGGCCCGCCCGGCGCGGCCGGTTCACGCCTTCGCGGATCACCGTGCGCGTCGAGGGACCGCTGGGTCTGGCGGCGCGCCAGGCCACGCTCACGGTCGCCTCGGAGTTGCGCGTCCACCCGCCGTTTCGCTCCCGCGCTTTGGCCGAGCGCGTGCTGGCGCGCTCCCGGGTGCTGCAGACAGGCTTGCGACTGGCCCAGGAGCGGGGCGCGGGCACCGAGTTCGACAGCCTGCGCGAGTACCGGGTGGATGATGAGTTCCGCCGCATCGACTGGGCGGCAACCGCACGCCACAACAAGGCGATCGTGCGTTCCTACCGCGCGGAGCGCAATCAGGTGGTGCTGGTCCTGGTCGACACGGGCAGGACCATGGCCGCACGCGTCGGCGAGCTGCCCCGGCTCGACCACGCGATGGACGTGGCGCTCATGATGACCGCGGTCGCGACGGGGCTCGGCGACCGTGCGGGGCTGGTCGCGTTCGCCGATCGCGTGCGTGCGGTCGTGCCGCCCGGTCAGCGCCGCGAGCAGGTCCGCCGCGTCACCGAGGCGCTCTATCCGTTGGAGCCGGTGCTGGCCGAAAGCGACTACGGCGGCGCCTTCGTCGAGACGCTCTCGCGCTTTCGCCGCCGGGCGCTCCTCGTGATCGTGACCGAGCTCGGAGAGCAGGCCATGACCGCGACGCTGCTGCCTGCCTTGCCGCTCGTGGCCCGCCACCATCTCGTGCTCGTCGCGGGCGTGCGGGATCCCGCTGTGGAGGGCTGGGCGCGCAGCGAGCCTGATCGGGCGGGCCTCGCCTACCGCAAGGCCGCCGCGTTGGACGCGTTGGAGAGCCGCCGGCGCGCCGCCGGGCGCTTGCGCGCGCTCGGGGCGACCGTGGTCGACGAGCCGCCGGGACGTCTGGCGCCGGCCGTGGCTGACGCCTACCTGCGAGTGAAGGCCGGCGGCCGGCTCTGAGACAGCTCGTCTTCTCCGAGCGCGCCCGTCAGGCCACGAGCGGTGGCCGACCGCCCCCGCGCCGCCACGTAGGCGAGGAAGCCCAGCTGGGCGAGGACACCGATGCCCACCCGCGCCCAGGTCGGCAGCGCCGATCCGGTGACGAAGCCCTCGATCAGACCGGCGACGAGAAAGACCCCGACCAGTCCGATGACAACCACGATCGCGCGGCGCCCCTCCTCGACCAGCGCGTCGGAGCGCCGCCGGTCCCCGGGGTCGACCAACGTCCATCCGAGCCGCAGTCCGGTGCCGCCGGCGACGAAGATGGCGGTCAGCTCCAACAGTCCGTGCGGCAGGATCAGCCCGAAGAAGCGGTCGAGCTGCCCCGCAGTGGCGAAGAGCGCGGCGGCGCTGCCGAGATTCGCGCCGTTGGTCGCGAGCACGAACGCGGTTGGCACGCACAGCAGCACACCGCCCGCGAAGGCGAGGATGCCCACCTGGATGTTGTTCGTCGACACCTCGGTGGCGAACTGCGCGGAGGGGTCCGCCGTGTAGTACTCGGCGAAGTCGCGTTCGACATAGGACTCGCGCAGCGCGGGGGGCGCCGCGACGTCCAGCGCCCGCGGCGAGCCGCTCAGCCAGACGGCGACGGCGAGCGCCGGCAGGCAGAACAGGACGGTGGCGACACCGACGAACGCGCGGATGCGCCAGAGCGCGGCAGGGAAGGTGTCGGTGACGAACCCGACCGCCGCGCGCCAGGTCGGCGCCCGCGTCCCGTATACGACCGAGCCGGTGCGGGCGACGAGCCGGGTGAGCTGTGCGGTCAGCGCCGGCTCGGTGTACCGGGTCCGGGCGAGCGAGAGATGCGTCGAGGCGCGCTGATAGCCCTCCAACAGGTCAGAGGCCTCCTCGGCGCTCAGCGCGCTCCGACGCCGGCCGGCGCGCGTGGCCAGGTCGTCCAGGCGACGCCACGATTCCTGATGGGCGGCGATGAAGCGGTCGAGGTCCACGCACGGCAGGATACGCTGAAAGACCGCGCGAGCGAGCAGAGAGGCTGAGGATGACCAGCGTCGATCGCACACCGATCGTGACGCCGGAGGCCGTCCCGCTGGACTTCAACGAGGCCGGGGTGGGCTCCCGCGGTCTCGCGATCCTGCTCGACTGGTTGGTGCTCGGCGCCGCGATGATCGCGCTCATGACCGCCTCGGGCCTGGTCTTCTCGGCCTTCGAGTCCAGCGGAGCGGTCGTGGCGTCCTGGTTCGCGGTGATGAACCTGTTGCTGCTGTTCGGCTACCCGATCACGTGCGAGACGCTCACCCGCGGCAAAACCCTCGGCAAGCTGGTTATGGGGCTGCGGGTGGTGACCGCGGAGGGTGCGCCGGTGCGGTTTCGCCACGCCGGTATCCGCGCGGCGCTGGGTCTGGTCGATTTCGGTCTCACCCTCGGAGTTGCTGCGGTCCTCTCCAGCCTCCTCACGCAGCGCTCGCAGCGGCTGGGCGACCTCGTCGCCGGCACGATCGTCCTGCGGGAGCGCACCGCGGGCCCACGTCCCAGCGCCGCCCGCTTCACCACCCCACCGGCGGCGGAGCCGTTCGCCGCGACGCTGGACACCGGGGCGCTCACGGCCCGCGACTACGAGACGGTCCGCGCCTTTCTGCTCCGCGCGGGCGAGCTTGATGCCGACGCCCGGACGCGCCTGGCGCAGCGGCTCGCCGATCTGATCGTCGCCAAGCTGGGTCAGCCACCACCGGGCCGCCTGACGGCGCTCGATTACCTGGCCAGCGTCGCTGCGAGGTACCAGCAAGCTCAGAGGGGCCACTAGCCACTTTCAACCACATCGCAAATGGTCCTCGGCAACGCGAGAAGGACGTTCTAGAGTGGCGCTTTCAGCCTCTTTTTGACCCCCAGACCCGGACGGAGCGGCCCTTGCAAAGTCGTGCGCGCATGTTCTTGGCGACGATGACGGAATGCCAGGTCGCCCAATTGACCCTGCTGTCGGTCCATCTGCCGTTGGTGGTCTGGCTCTCGGCTCGCCGTCCAGCGTTTCTCTCCTGGCAGCTGGTCGTCGGCCTGGGGGCAGTCGTGGTCGGTTGGGCGGCGGCGTGCTCGTCGGTCCGGCGCCGCAACCGTGCGCTCATCGTCAGAGTCTGCCTCGGCCTCTGCGGAGTCGCGGTGGTGAGTCTGGTGCGCTCGCCGGAGATCATCCCTTACGCCGTCGTCGTCGTGCTGGCGGCGGTCTATGACCCCCGCATCATCCGGCGGTTCCGCCGTGAGGTGGCCGAGGAGGAGCTGGCCGCCCGGTTGCAGGAATTGGACCGCACGAAGGACGAGCTCCTCTCGCTGGCCTCGCATGAGCTGCGCACTCCGCTCACGGGCGTGCTCGGTTTCGCGCGGACGTTGACCGAGCACGCCGCCGACCTCGATCAGGAGACGCTGCGCGTGGTGGCGGTCTCGATCGAGGATCATTCGCGCCGGCTGGCGCGCCTCATCGACAACCTGGTCGCCACATCGCAGGCGCCCGTGCTCGAGATCGACGGCCGGTGTGATCTGCGTGAGGTCACGTCGACCGTCATGAGCGAGCTCGCCGCGGGTTCCCCCCACCCGCCCAGAGTGCAAGTGAGCCTGCGGGGACGCCTTGAGGTGCACATCTCCTCGGACGCCGCGCGTCGGGTGCTGCTGAACCTCATGGACAACGCGGTGAAGTTCGCCGACGCCGACACCGTGGTGCGGCTGGACGCCCGCCCTCAGGGCGGCGATGTCGTCGTCGACGTGGAGAACGTGGGCCCGCCGATTCCCGCTGACATCCGCGAGCGGCTCTACGAACCGTTCGTCCAGGCTGACTCCAGCGATTCGCGCAAGGCCGAGGGTCTCGGGCTCGGCCTGCACGTGGTGCGCCGCCTCATCGAGGCCTACGGGGGACGGGTCGAGTTGCACGACGCCAACGGGCTGGTCCTGTTCCGGGTGCGGCTGCGGCCCTTCACCGGTGTGCTGGTGCCTCCCTCGGTCGCGGCAACCTCCGGTTAGACAGCTGCACGGGATGGGGTACACGGTCGCGTTCGTGCGCGGCATCAACGTCGGCGGGAAGCGACGGCTGCCGATGCAGGCGTTGCGGGAGGTGTTGACCGCAGACGGTCTCGCACCAGTCCGCACCCATCTGCAAAGCGGCAACGTCGTCGTCCCAACCCCGCCGGATGGCGACCTCGCCCTTCTGGAGACGAGGCTTGAGCGGGTCGTCGCCGGCGCGTTCGCACTCGACGTCGCCGTGCTCTGTCGCAGCGCCGACGAGCTGGGTGAGATCGCCGGGCGTCATCCTCAGCTCGTCACGGAGCCCGACCTCAAGAACCTGCACGTCGTGTTCCTGCGAGCGGAGCCGGATCCTGAGCTCGTCGCGCAGCTCGACCCCGACCGGTCTCCACCGGATCAATTCGCAGTGATCGGTCGCGAGGTCTACCTGCACTATCCCGGGGGTGCGGCGCGCACGAAGCTGTCAGGGGCGTACTTCGAGCGGGTCCTCGACGCGACCGCCACGGCCCGCAACCTCAACACCGTCACCCGTTTGCAGCAGATGACCGGACAGGACTGAAGCCCACCGGCGCGCGCACTTCAGGTCAGGAACTGCAGGATCGCGGCGGCGAGGGCGTCGGGCTGCTCCAACGGGAGCCAGTGCGCGGCCGACGGCAGCACCCGCACCCGGGTCACGGGGATCTGGCGGTGCAGCTCCTCGGTCATGGCGATGGGGGTGGAGACGTCGTGGTCGCCGACGACGAGCAGCGTCGGCTGGCCGATGCGCTCACGGGGGATCGACGGCGCGCCGGCGAGCGCGCGGCAGGCCTTGGCGTACTGCTCGGGGTCGTTGCGCAGGAAGAGCTCGCGCAGCAGACCGACCAGCTGGGGCAGCTTCGCGTGGGTCCGGGGTGCGAGCGCTCCGACGACCCAGTCGTCGACGAGCGCGTCCATGCCGTCGGCCTCGACCGTCTTCGCCCGCTGCTCGTACGCCTGTTTGGCGGGGGGTTCGAACGTCGAGATGCCGCCGACCAGCACAAGCTGATCGACGAGTTGCGGCCGCTGCGCCGCGAGATGCTGGGCGATCAGCGTCCCCATGGAGTGCCCGACCAGCGTGACAGCGGGGAGCTCGAGCGCGCCGATGAGCGCTTCGACGTCGGCCGCCCACGACTTGATCGAGAATGCCTCGCGGCCGGCCGCCGTGCGACCGTGCCCGCGCAGGTCGAGCGCCACGACGTGGTGGTGCAACGCCAGGTTCTCGATCACCCCGTGCCAGACATGCAGCGAGCCGCCCAGCCCGTGCACGAGCACGACCGGTGGGCCCTGGCCCTTGCTCACGTAGTGGTGCCGGACACCGTCAAGGTCGATGAACATGGGGCTCCTCGTCGCGGCGGGCGCCTACGCGCACCGTGGGACACGGCTCGCAAGGCTACACCGCCGGTCGCGCTGGGCGGTCTGGGCGATACTGGGGCTCCCCAGACGTCAGGAGCGTGCCCCATGGCCCGGATCGAGGCCGCGACCCACATCGAGGCGCCACCCGCGCGTGTCTGGCAGGTGCTCATCGACTGGGAGGGGCAGGCGCGGTGGATGCAGGACGCCGAGCAGGTGGAGGTCATCTCCGAGCGGCGAGAGGGTGTCGGTGTGGTCATCCGCGCGAAGACCGACCTGTTCGGGCTCACCATCGATGACGACATGGAGGTGACAGAGTGGGAGCCCGAGCGCGTCCTCGGGGTTCGTCATCTCGGCCGGATCATCCAGGGCGTCGGCGCGTTCGAGCTCGTGCCCACCTCCTACGGCGTGCACTTCACGTGGTGGGAGGAGGTGGACCCTCCGCTGGGCCCGGTTGGCGAGTTGGGCGCGCAACTGGTGGTCGTGCCGCTCATCGAGCGGGTCTTTCGCCGCAGCCTCGCGGGGCTGAAGCGGGTCGCTGAGTCGCGCAGCGTCCGTCCCTGATGGCCGCCGAGACCGACGCCTCACCGGCCCGCGCCGCCGACCGCGCGCTGGTCCGCCGTGTCGCCCGGCTCTTCGGTCCCTACCGGGGCAGGGTCGCGTTCGTGGTGGTGGCGATCCTCATCTCGTCCGGGATCGGCGTCGTCAACCCGCTGCTCATCAAGGTCGTCTTTGACAACGCCCTCTTCTGCGGGGCGGGCTGCCCGGATCTCGGTCTGCTGGGGCGGCTCGTCGCCCTGATGGTGACGCTGCCGGTCGTGGCCGGAGCGGTCGGCGTCTACCAGACCTATCAGGCCAACCTGATCGGTCAGCGGGTTATGCTCGACCTCCGCAACCGGCTGTACGAGCATCTGCAGGGTCTGTCGCTGCGGTTCTTCACGGGTACGCGCACCGGCGAGATCCAGTCGCGCCTGGCCAACGACGTGGGCGGTGTGCAGACGGTGGTCACCGAGACCGCCTCGACGATCTTGTCGAACATCGTCATCCTGCTCTCGACCGTGGTCGCCATGGTGCTGATCTCGTGGCAGCTCACCGTGCTCTCGCTGTTCATGACGCCGGTCTTCTTGTGGTTCGCCAAGCGGGTCGGTGAGGCGCGCCGGCGGATCAGCGAGGAGACGCAGAGCTCGCTCGCGGAGATGAGCGCGATCACCCAGGAGACGCTCTCGGTCTCGGGCGTGCTGCTGGCCAAGGTCTTCAACCGCCAGCGCGACGAGATCGACCGCTACCGCGCTGAGAACGACCGGTTGGCGCGCCTGCAGATCCGCCGCGAGATGGTGGGGAGGGTCTTCTTCGCGCTTGTCGGCACGTTCTTCTCGATCACGCCGGCGTTGATCTATCTGGCGGCGGGCTGGGTAGACGCGCGCGGTGGGGTCGCAATCACCTCGGGCACGGTCGTGGCGTTCACCACCCTGCAGACCCGCTTGTTCTTCCCTGTGGGGCAGTTGCTGCAGGTCTCGGTGGAGGTGCGCTCCTCCCTCGCGCTTTTCGGCAGGGTCTTCGAGTACCTCGACCTGCCGGCCGAGATCACCGAACCGGAGCATCCGGTGATGCTCGACCCCGAGCGCCTCCGGGGCCACGTTGCGCTGCGCGACGTCTTCTTCAGCTACGGCGAGGCCGGCAACGACGGCGAGCAGGCGTGGGCGCTGCAGGGTGTCGACCTCCGGGTCGAGCCGGGACAGCTCGGTGCGCTCGTCGGCCCCAGCGGCGCGGGCAAGACGACGATCTCGTATCTCGTGCCGCGGCTGTACGACGCGACGCGGGGCTCGATCGAGCTCGACGGCATCGACGTGCGCCGGCTGCCGCTGGCGACGTTGGCGGGCACGATCGGCATGGTCACCCAGGAGAGCTACCTGTTCCACGCCTCGGTGCGCGACAACCTGCGCTACGCCCGCCCCGACGCCACCGATGACGAGCTCGAGGCCGCTGCCCGCACCGCAGCGATCCACGACCGCATCATGGCGCTGTCAGACGGCTACGACACGACTGTCGGCGAGCGCGGCTACCGGCTCTCCGGTGGGGAGAAGCAGCGACTCGCAATCGCGCGCGTGATTCTCAAGGATCCACGGGTGTTGATCCTGGACGAGGCGACCTCGGCGCTGGACACGACCAGCGAGCGGCTCGTCCAGCAGGCGTTGCAGCCGCTCATGGTCGAGCGCACGACGCTGGCCATCGCGCACCGGCTCTCGACGATCCTGGCCGCCGACGTCATCTTCGTGCTCGACCAGGGTCGTGTCGTCGAGCGCGGGACCCACGACGAGCTGCTGGCCACCGGCGGGCTGTACGCCCAGCTCTACGACCAGCAGTTCTCCGGCGGTCTCGTCGAGGCGCGCTGCGAGGACGGCTTCGTCATGGCCAGCGGGCGCATCCTTCATCACGAGCGCGAGGCCGACGAGGCGGCGCGGGAGCCCGCGGTCGGCTGAGCTCTCGCCCTGCGCCCTCGGGTCGCCCCTCCGCCCATGCCGCCGTCCGTCGCCCCCCGGCGGGCTGAGCCTCGTCCTCGCCCTTCTTCCTCGCCCTCGCCTCTCTCCGCCGCCATCAGTAGAAACTCGCGAATACGCGAGTCTTTACTTCTGGTGGAGTCCCATTTGCCGTGATGATCGGCTTTGCGTCCGTCGGCGCTCGGAAGAAGCTCGCGAATGCGCGAGTTTTTGCTGGACGGGGCGAGCGGGGTGGCGAGCGAGCGGGGTGGTGGGCCAGCTGGCTCAGGTGCGCTGGGTGGCCAGCGTGTCGCCCGTGCGGATCGTGCCGACCACGGCCACTCGGGCACAGATGCCGCCGCCGTGGCGGGCCAGCCCTCGCAGCATGCCCCTCTGCGTGAGACGCTCGATGTAGCTGCACGGCGGTCGCGGCCGGTCATAGACCAGCTCGACCTCCCCGACTGTGAACCGCTGGCCGCGCAGGGCGTTCAGGTCGACGCCGCGGACGACGAGGTTGCGCCGGTGCTGCCCGTCGCCGACGGCGATGCCTTCGGCTTCGAGGGAGTCCAGTCCCTCGGCGGCGATGAGCGTCACCTCGCACACGTCGGTCGGTGAGTAGTAGCCGGTGCCCTTCAGGTAGCGGTCGCCGCGCAGGCCGCCTTCGGTGGCCTCGATCTCCTCCACGCGCCGCATCGGTTCCCCGCCCTCGTCGGTGACGAAGATGCGCTCGACGGTGCCGCTCACGTTGTGCTCCTGTGGGTGGAGGATCCGTCCCGAGATCGTAGCGGCGCGCCGGTTCCCAGCTCCTGTCATACCCCTTTGGCAGACTGCGGTCATGGTCACCACACGCTTCATCCACACTGCCGACTGGCAGCTCGGGCTGGGTCGGGTCTTCCTGGCCGGCGAGGCTCAGCACCGCTACGCCCAGGACCGGCTCGACGCGGTCGCCGCGATCGGGCGCCTGGCCAGCGAGGCCGACGCCGCCTTCGTCGTCGTCGCGGGGGACGTGTTCGAGGATCACCGCGTCGACGCCCGTACGGTGCGCCGGGCGCTCGACGTGCTCGGCGACTTCGCGGTCCCGGTGCTGCTGCTGCCCGGCAACCATGACCCGCTCGATGCCGCCAGCGTGTATCGGACACCGGTCTTCACCCAGCACCGGCCCGACCACGTCGTCGTGCTCGACGGCAGCGCGGCCGCGGTGGCGCCGGGGGTCCAGGTCTGCGGCGTGCCGTGGCCTTCGAAACGGCCGGGGACGGATCTGGTCGCCGCGACGCTCGCGCGCCTCGGACCTGCCGACGGCCACCTGCGCGTGCTCGTCGCGCACGGCGCGTACGAGGGCGTGGTCTACGACGGTGGCGCTCCCGCCACGATCGCCCGCCAGCCGCTCGAACGCGCGCTCGCCGAGGGCAGGGTGCACTACGCCGCGCTCGGCGACCGTCACTCTGCGACCCTGCTCGGCGAGCGGATCGCCTACTCGGGCACGCCCGAGGTGACGCGCTTCACCGAGGAGCGCCCGGGCCGCGCCCTGGTGGTCGAGCTCTCCGAGCGGCGCTGCCGGGTCGAGGAACGGCGCGTGGGGCGGTGGTCGTTCGCCAGCGAGTCCCGCGAGCTCTGCGGCGACGACGACGTGCGACTGCTGGGGAAGTGGCTGGACGAGATCGAGGACAAGCCGCGCACCGTCGTGCGGCTGGGGCTGCGGGGTCAGCTCTCGCTGCGCGACCACGTCGCGCTCGACGAGGTGCTTGACACGGCCCGAGACCGGTTCGCCGCGGTCGTCTCCTGGGAGGCTCAGACGGACCTGTCGGTGCTCCCCGATGAAGCGGATCGCGTCATGCCGGACCTGCAGGGCTATCCGCGCCGCGCCGCGCAACGGTTGCTCCAGGTGGCGGAGGGCGACGGCGAGAAGGCGCCGGCGGCGCGCGACGCGCTCATCCTGCTGCACCGGCTGGCGCGGAGTGGCGCATGAGGCTGCGCAGCATTCGGCTGGCCCACTTCCGCGGGGTCGAAGCGCGCACGGTGCGCTTCGCCACGGAGGGGGTCACGGTCGTCTCAGGACCGAACGAGGCGGGCAAGTCCAGCGTGCTCGAGGCGCTCGGTCTGCTCTTCGACACCTACGACTCGTCGACGCGTCGCGAGGTGCTGGCGACCCAGCCCGTCGGCCGTGACGTGGGCACCGAGATTGACGCGGAGATCGAGGTGGGCGAGGCCGCGTTCCGCTACGTGAAGCGCTTCCACCGCGACCGGGGCACCGAGCTCATCGAGCACCGTCCGCAGGCGCGCCGGCATGTCGGGCGCCAGGCTCACGAGCGGGCGCTGCAGCTCCTCGGCGATGGCATCGATGTCGAGCTCTGGCGCGCGCTGCGCGTGCAGCAAGGGAGCGGCTGGCAGCAGGCGTCGTTGGCCGGTCAAGCCTCGCTCCTCGCGGCGCTCGGCGGCGCTCGAAGCGCCGAGGACGAGGACCTGGCCGAGCGCGCCGAACGCGAGGCGCGCCGGTACCGGACCGCCAAACGCGGTGAGGAGACGGGCGAGCTGCGCAGGGTGGCCGTCCGCCACGCTGGGCTGTGCGAGGAGCGGGACGCGCTCAGCGATGAGCTGGCGCGACAGGCGCAGGAGCTAGGCCGCGCCGACGCGCTGGTCGTGGAGGAGCAGCGTCTGGTGGACGCCCTTGACCAGGCGCGGGCACGCCGGCAGGCGGCCGAGTGGCGACTCCGCGAGCTGGAAGACGCCACCCGTGAGCATGCCCGCCGCGAAGCCGAAGCCGAGGCCGCACGCCGTCTGGCGGTCGATCTCTCGGCGCTGGCCGAGACCGTGGAGGCGTTGGACGTGCTGCGAGGCCAGGCAGAGCACGCCGCCGCTGAGCGTCAACGGCTCGCCGATGCCGCGGCCGAGGCTGAGGCGCGCCGCGACGAGGCGGCATGCGCTCATGACGCCGCTCGTGCCGAGGCCAGTCAGGCAGCGTTCGTGCTCGGCAGCCTCAGTCAGCGTGTCCTGGCCGGCCCGTGTGTGGACGCCGCGACGCTCGTCAGGGTGCGGGAACGGCATGTGTTGGCACGCGAGGCACGCGCCGCAGCCGCGGCCTCATCAGCCAGGCTTGAGTTGCGCGCGCTCCAGGAGAGCGAGCTGAGCATCGACGAGCGGCCACGTCGGCTGCGTGCCGGTGAGTCGCTCACGCAAGAGGTCACGGCGCGTGTCGTGGTGCGCGTGGCCGATGTGGAGATGACGCTGGACGCCGGCGAAGACGCCGCGACGTGCGCCGCACGGCGCGAGGCAGCGGAGCGGGCGTTGGCCGAGGCGCTAGCCTCCGTGGGCGCCGAGAGCATGGAGCAGGCCCAGGATCTGCATGAGCGCTATGAGCAGGCGCTGCGCGACCGCGACCGTGTCCGGACCCTGCGCGCCTCGCTCGGGCTGGTCGCCGGACCGGCCGATTCGGAGCTGCCCCCGCGCGACGCCGCGCAGGCCGCGCTCGAGACGGCGATGGTGACGCTCGCCGACGCCGATGTGGGCCGGCAGACCGCCGAGCAGACGGTGCAGACAGCCCGCGAGGCGCTGCGCGGCGCCGACGAGGCGGGGCGCATGACCTCGCTGCGGCACGAGGCGGCGGTTGCCCGCGCCGACGAGCTGCGTGAACGGTTGGGTGACGCCATGCCGCGTGAGGACGTCGCGCGGGCGGCGGAGCGCGCCGAGCGCGAGGCGGCGCTGCTCGCCGCGTCTTCGACCGACCGCGAGGAGCCGTTCGCGCTGGTAGAGCAACTCGGGCGCTGCGAGCAGGCGCAGGCCGCTGTGGACGAGCACGAAGAGGCGCTCCGCGTCTGCCGCAGCGAGCGCCTTACGCTGCAGGGGGCGCTTCAAGCGCGGGGAGCTGACGGGCTCTTCGAACGCGCGCAACGCGTCTCTGCGGAGTGCGGGGACGCGCAGCACCGGATGCGGCAGGTGCGCCGGGCCGCGGACGCGGCGGAGCTGCTCAGCCGCGCGCTCGACGAGGCGCGCACGGAGGCGCGCTCGGATTACGCCACGCCCCTGCGTACCGCGACCGTGGAACTCGGCCGGACCGTCTTCGGTCCGGACTTCGACGTCGAGCTGGACGAGGAGCTGCGGATCAGCCACCGCGTCCTGCACGGGCTCAGCCTGCCCTTCGACCAGCTCAGCACCGGCGCCCAGGAGCAGCTCGCCGTGCTCGCCCGGCTCGCGTGCGCGGCCGTCGTCGGCCGCGGCGGGGGCGCTCCGATCATCCTCGACGACGCGTTCGGCTACGCGGATCCGCAGCGCCTCGCAGCCGTGAACGAGGTGCTGGCTCGAGCGGGCAGCCAGGCGCAGGTGATCGTGTTGACCTGCGACGCACGCCGCTTCCACTGCATCGACGGCGCCCGTTATGTCGAGCTTGGTGGTGCCTGAGAGCCGGTGGGAGGCGCCCGTTCAGTCGCGGACGTCCAACGCGTCGTCGGGGTCGAGCTGACTGAGGAACGTCTTGCAGCGTTCCGCCTCGTCGTCCTCTCCGATGGCGACGGCCGCGCGCATGAGCGCGTGGACCGAGCGCAAGAAGCCGCGGTTGGGCTCGTGGGCCCACGGCACGGCGCCCTGACCCTTCCACCCCGCCCTTCGGATGGCGTCGAGGCCGCGGTGGTAGCCCACTCGCGCGAAGGCGTAGGCGGCGACAGGGTCGTCACGCTCCAGCGACCATTCCGCCAGCTCCGCCCAACCCGCGAGCAAGGTGGGATGCGCCGCTGCGACGCCGCGCAGCAGCTCGCCCCGCTCCCGCTCGTCAAGCTCACGGTCGCGCACGCCGCGCAGCTGGGCGACCGCGTCGTCGTCTCCGGCGGGCAGCAGCGTCTCGGTCACACCGTGCAGCGGCAGGTCATGGGGCATGGCGTGGTGTCTCCCTTCCTCACGTGTGAAGTCCAGCGGGTTCAGCGATGCGTGGCATCCTGCCTGGCATGCCCCACGTATTCTGCGCTGATCCGCACGCGCGTGCTCGCTCGGAGGGTCGCTGCCTGCGCCTCGTCCCGCTCGTTTTGCTGGCGGCCGCCCTGCTGGTTGGCGGATGCCGCGGCACGCCCCTCCCCGGGGCGGCGGTGCAGCCTCGCGACGGCAAGGCCGGGCTGCAACTCACGGGGGCCATCGAGGGCCGGCAAGTGGCGGTCACCGACGGGACTGCCGAGCTGGTGGTGGGAGACTGTGACCCGAACGACGGCCGCGACCAGGACATCTGCTTCCTCGCCAACGACATCGACGGCACGGTCTTCGTGGTCGTCATCGAGAATCCTGACGTGCTGGAGAGCGCGCCGACCGAGCTTGAGGTCGGCGATCCCGGATGCGCGTCGCCTGATGCCTGCGACGCGGTGGAGGACGTGGCCGTGGTCGACATCGGCCATGGGGTCGGCGACCGCCAGCGTGCGCGTGCGGGCACGCTGCGCCTACGTGCTCTGGAGCCGCTGCGCTACTACGCGGGCAGACTCCGGCTGGAGCTGCCGGACGGACGGCTCTCCGGAGACTTCGACGTCATCCCGTAAGTGGCCGGTGTCAGCACTGGCAGCCGCCTTCCCGCGCGTAGGCGCGTACCGGGAGCATGCCAACGGGTGCGGCTTCTTTGGCGTGACGCCCGCGTTCGGCTTGGCTGGCCATCTGCAGGACGCAATCTGACGCCTCCCCGCCGAGCAATATCATCCACCAGCGACGATGAACGCGATCGCGAGCAGCGCGCCGAGCCCTTCGTGCCTCCCGCTCAGTCAATGGGTAGCGCCCTGGTGCCTCGGGGTCTTCGTCGCGTTTGCAGCACAGATGTAATACAGTTGGCGGCATGAGCACTACGACTGTGCGTCTTGACACGGATGATGAGCGGATCCTCGACAAGCTCGCGCCCGAGTTCGGGGGCCGCTCGGGCGCGATCCGCCAGGCCCTCCGTCTGTTGGCTGGGGAGATCGAACGACGTGACGCGCTCGACGCGTTCCTCCAAGCGTGGAACGCCGAGGCCGGGCCGGTCGATGAGCGAGACGTTGCGGCCATGGCGGACCGCTACGGCTTGTGATCCTCGACGCGGGCTTCCTCATCTCGGTCGACCGCGGCGAGGAAGCAGCCCGCGTGTTTCTCACCGCGGGGGGCCGGGTTGGGACGCCGTTGCGCACGACGCATCCCGTTGTCGGCCAGGTCTGGCGCAACGGATCCATGCAGGCAAGGCTCGCATCTTTCCTGAAGTCCGTCTCTGTCCATGCTCTCGACGATGGCTCCTCTGTCGGCCATCTTCTGGGCCTAGCGGGCACTTCCGACGTCGTGGACGCACATCTTGTTGCGGTCGCGCTCCGGCTGGACGACGACATCCTCACGGGCGACCCCGAAGACCTCGGACGCATCTGCCAGTCGCTGCTCTCGAGAGCGCCCGTGATTCACCACTGGCCGTCACGCTCCGGCTCGTGAGCACTCTTTCCTACCGACGGGTCACGCGCCCGACCCCAGCAGGCGTCGGACGCGGTCCAGGACGCCGCGACGTGGGGGACCGGCAGGGTGGGCGGTGGTGGGCTCTTCCGCCGGAGGCTGCGCGTCGTCGTCCGTCGTCGGCACCCTCTGGACCGGAGCTCCCTCGTCGTCGTCCTTGAGACGGGGCGGCGGGGCGCCGACCACCTGCAGGATGAGCGGGTCCGCCGACTCGTTGCGCACCCCGTGCGGGACGCCTGCGGGCACGAACACGGCCTGCAGCGGGCCGAGCGTCACCTCCACCTCGTCGGTCACCAGCCAGGCTTGTCCTCCCAGCACGGTGTAGACGGCGTCGGAAGCGATGAGCGTGCGCGGCGCCATGACCTGACCGGGCTCCAGACAGATCAGGTCGAGACCAAGGTGTTGCGAGGTGAAGACGCGCCGCCCCGCGGGGCGCTCGAGCTGGAAGACGACATAGTCGCGGAGATCGACGGGCACAGGGTCGGGGAAGGACGGCGGCTGAGACGTCACAGCCGCGCAGTCTAGACTGAGGGGCTGCCTTCCTTCTTCCGTCCCGGAGTCCGGAGCGTTCCATGATCCTGCCCGTCCTGCACGATGGCCCCGCCGCCGAGGTCGACGCCGACGTGCTCGCGGTCTTCGTCGCGAAGGGCGAGGACGGCGTCCAGCCGGGTGCGGACGCCACGCAGCTCGGTGAGACGCTCGGCCTCGACCTTGCTGCCGAATGTAAGGCGCTCGGCTGTGACGGCGGCGCGGGCTCCGTCGCCCGAATCCCGACCCGAGGGGGGATCGCCGCACGCCTCCTGCTGATCGTCGGGCTTGGCAGCGACCCGGACGTGCACGCACTGCGCA
This sequence comes from Euzebyales bacterium, assembly GCA_038233095.1. Lineage (GTDB taxonomy): Bacteria > Actinomycetota > Nitriliruptoria > Euzebyales > Egibacteraceae > JBBSMR01. The sequence goes on along the minus strand of JBBSMR010000027.1, from coordinate 3,835 downwards.
AGGCGGCCGGCACAGCGGCCCGCAAGACCGAGAAGGACGGGCGGCTGGCGTTGGTGGTGCCCAGTGACCTTGTCGCGCGGGCCGACGGCCCCGCTCGCGCGCAGGCGGTCGCCGAGGGCGCCGGTCTGGGCGCCTACGCCTACACCGCCTACCGGAGCAAGGACCACGACCAGCCGTCGCCGAGCGGCCTGGCGATCGTGCCCGGTCTGGAGCTCAGCGGCGAGCTCGAGGCCGCGGTCGCGACCGCCGCCGTGCTCGTCGAGGTGACCTGCCTGGCACGGGATCTCGTGAACACCCCGCCCGCCCAGAAGCGCCCGCCGCAACTGGCCGAGCGGATCGCCGAGCTGGCGCGTGAGGCGGGCGTCGCGGTCACCGTGCTGGACACCGAGGCGCTGGAGGAGGGCCGCTTCGGCGGCATCCTCGGAGTCGGTCGCGGTTCCAGCGCGCCGCCTCGGCTCGTCGAGCTGGTCTACGAGCCCGACCAGGCCACGGGCCACGTGGCGCTGATCGGCAAGGGCATCACGTTCGACTCTGGCGGCCTCTCGTTGAAGCCGTCAGGCTCGATGGTCACGATGAAGTGCGACATGAGCGGCGCGGCAGCGGTCGCCGCCGCGGTGCTCGCCTGCGAACGACTGCAGGTCAAGACCAAGGTGACGGGCCTGCTGGCGCTGGCCGAGAACATGCCGTCAGGCGACGCGACGCGCGTCTCGGACGTGCTCACCCACCGGGACGGCACGACCGTCGAGGTGATGAACACCGATGCCGAGGGGCGGCTGGTCATGGCCGACGCGCTGGCCTACGCCGCCGAGAGCGAGCCCGACGCCATGATCGACGTCGCGACCCTCACCGGAGCGCAGATCGTGGCGCTCGGTGAGGACATCAGCGCGCTCATGGGGACCGACGACGATCTGGTGGCAGAGCTCGAGGCGGCCGCTGAGGCGACCGGTGAGCGGCTCTGGCGGCTGCCGCTGCCGGAGGACTACGCCGACGCGTTGAAGAGCTCGGTGGCGGACCTGAAGAACATCGGACGGAAAGGCGAGGCCGGCACCATCGTGGCGGGCCTGTTCCTCAAGGCCTTCACCGCCGAGCAGCCGTGGGCGCATCTGGATATCGCCGGACCGGCGTTCAGCGAGCGCGACGACGGCGCGCTGGTCGGCAAGGGTGGGACCGGAGTTCCCGTCAGGACGCTGTTGCGCTACCTTCAGAGCCGGGGCTGAGCTGCGGCCGCGGCGCGTCCTTGTCGAAGCGGCTGCGGTTCACGATGATCCGGCGATGCCGGCAGTGGGCGATGTCGACGTCGCCGGAGCGCACGGTGATGGAGAACTCCAGACGCCGACCGTGGACGCCCATCAGCACCGCCTCCGCCGTCACGGTCTCGCCGATGTTGGAGGGGTGCAGGTGCTCGAGCTCCGCCCAGGAGCCGACGCTGGTCTTGTCCTCGGGCAGGCAATCGCCGAGCGCCCTGACGGCCGCCTGCTCCGCGAGCGCGAGCACACGCGGTGTCGCCAGCACCGCGACGTCGCCCGACCCGAGCGCGTCGGCGCAGTCCGCCGCGCAGACCGACAGCTCGATCGCGGAGCGGCGTCCCGGTGAACAGCTATCGACGTTCTGCATGACCACAACCCTCCATCCCAGCACCGATTGCTGGCAGCATGGTCGTCGGCACATCGTGGGCGGTCGCAAGCGCCGTCGACTCCAATCGAAAGGGTACCGCTCCGTATGAACCAACCGCTCGGTGTCATGTCGGTCCTGCTGCTCGAAGCGGCGGCGGGGGGCGCGGTCGTGCTCTGGGCGAGCGGGGTGTGGGGGGTCGTGCGCCGGGGTTTCTTCCTGCTCACCGGCAACACCGTGGCGCTGAGCGCGTGGGGCGCCTGGCTGACGGCCCGAGCGGGGCTGCGGGGTGCTCTCGAGGCCGGGGTGAACGGCGGGCTCGGCGTGCCCGCCTCGGGGGCCCCGGCGCGCGCGGCGATGGGTGCGCTGCTGGCCTTCGCGCTGCTGCTGACACTGTGGCAGGCGCTGCTGCTCGCGCGCGCCGACCGGGCGTCCCGACCGGTCGGGTTGGCGGCCGCCGCTTTGGGTCTGGTCGCCATCGTCCTCGTTGGTCTGGCCCGGGGCCAGCGCCCGTTCCTGGCCATCCTGGAGCTGCTGCTCGGCAGCCTCTTCCTCGGCTCGACGCTGGTGGGGCTGCTGCTCGGTCACTGGTATCTGGTGGAGCGCCGCCTCTCCAACGTCTACATGGTGCGCAGCGCTTGGTGGTACTGCCTGGGCGTGGTCGCTGCGGTGGCGTCGGCGGCGCTCTCGGCTGCCAACCCGCTGCCCCAGGCGACCGGCTTCTCCCCGTTCCTCTCGGTGCCCGGGTTCACGCTCTACCTCGCGGGCGGGCTCGTGGCGATCTGCGCCCTGATCGCGGGTTTCGTGTGGAAGCTCGCGCATGAGGGCGGCCGCTCCATCCAGGCGGCCACCGGCATGTTCTACCTCGCGGTGATCCTGGCCTTCTCGGCCGAGCTCTCGTCCAAGTTCCGCTTTTTCTAGAGCACCGGGTCTAGTGGGCTGCGCCGCGGAGTTGGGCGATGAGGACACCGTCGCCGGTCGGCACGATCTGGCCGAGGAAGTCGGGGTCGTCCTTCACCGCCGCGGTGAACATGCGCAGCCCCTCGGTGTCATCGTCGGTGTAGCTGGGATCCGCGACCCTGCCGCTCCACAGGACGTTGTCGGCGACGAGGAGCCCACCGGGGCGCAGCATGCGTTTGGCGTGCGGCAGGTAGTCGATGTACTCCGCCTTCACCGCGTCGAGGAAAACCACCTCGTAGGCCCGATCGGCCAGGCGAGGCAGGACGGAGAGCGCGGGACCCAGGATCAGTCGGACGCGCTCGCTCATGCCTGCTTCGGCGAAGGCGCGCTGCGCGAGCGCCTGATGGCCGGGATCCAACTCGATGCTCGTCAGCACGCCGCGCGGCTGCATCCCTTCGAGCAGCCACAGCCCGCTGTATCCGCCTCCGCCGCCGATCTCGGCCGCGTGCCGGCAGCCCGCGAGCTCGGCGACCCACCGCAGCAGCGCGCCGGTCTCCGGCGGGACACCCGGGATGTCAGCCTCCTCGCTGCGTGCACGGGCGGATCGCAGGGCCTCGCCTTCCTCCCCGCCGAAAGCGCGCAGGTACGCGGTCGTGCGGTCATCGTCCACTGCTCGCCCTTCTCCAGCGCCGTCTGCGACGACGAGAGCCTAACCCGGCGGGCGCCGCCGAACGCCTAGCTGGCGACCGGACGACGACAATCTGTGCTTCAGACGCGCTCTGCCAGCTTCGGCCTGGTACGCCATCTGGCTTTGCGCCACGACTACCTTGTCCGGTCGCGACCGGCGTACTGTCCAAGCGACCGCTCCGGCGGAGGACACGCTCCCAAGCAGCTCGTTCACTCCACGAGCCGCAGCCGCCGCCGTCAGGCAGGTTGCCACCCTCGCGGGTCCCGCTCATCGAGCGCGATCCATCATGCGCCGGCGCAGGCCGCGCACACGCCGAACACGTCGGCGCGGTGGCCCGTGACCCGGAAGCCCCGGCGCGAGGCGACTGCCTCAACCCAGCGCTCGACCTCCTCGGCCGTGATCTCCTCGACGCGGTTGCAGGCCTCGCAGATCAGATGGTGGTGATGGGCGTCCGAGCAGCGCCGGAACGCCTGCTCGCCGTCCCGCTGGAAGGCGTCGAGAAAGCCCGCCTCGGCGAGTGAGGCCAGCGTGCGGTACACCGTCGTGAGACCGACAGGCTCGCCGTCGGCGCGCAGCTCTGCGTGCAGCTCTTGTGCGGTGACGGCTTCGGGCCGGTCGTGGAGGGCTTCGAGCACG
>JBBSMR010000026.1:0-44991 GCA_038233095.1 Euzebyales bacterium | reverse complement strand
AGCCATCCCGTGAACCCGGCGCTGCGCACCCTCTACGAGCGCTATCTCGTCGGAGCGATCCCCACCGCCGCGCGCTGGTTGACGAGCGACGCCGGCGCCTACCGGTACTTGGCCGAGAGCATCCTCGCATGGCCCGACCAGCACGAGCTGGCCGTCGTCATCGCTGGCGCGGGCTGGACGCGGGTGCACTACAAGAACCTGACCGGCGGCATCGTCGCCCTCCACCACGCCCGCCGCGAGTGACCGCCGCCGCGATCCAGCGCGAGTAGGTGACGACGGGGCGCTGCCCCGCCACGGCCAGAGCGTGGAGAGCTCGCCTCCGTCGTCACTTGCTCTCCCCGCCTGGCTTTGTGATTGCTTTCACAATTTGGCGCGTGCGCTGGTAGCCTGGCCCTCGGGTCGTTCGTCCGCCCGGCCACACGCCGCGAGACACCCGCTCCAGGACACCCAGGAGACCGCCACCCTTTGAGCACTCCGACGACGTCTGACACGCCCGCCGCGCCCACTGCCCCCACGGCACACGCCGACGTCGTGGTCGTGGGCGCGGGCCCGGCCGGCTCCGCGGCGGCGCACTTCCTCGCCCTGGCTGGCCACGACGTCGTGCTCATCGAGAAGGCCTCGTTCCCGCGCGACAAGGTGTGCGGCGACGGTCTCACGCCCAGGGCCGTGCAGGCGCTGCGCTCGCTCGACCTGCACGAGGAGGCCGAGGGCGCGCCAGAGGGCTGGGACCGCCAGGAGGGCCTGCGGATGTACGGGGGCGGCGTCGTGCTGAACCTGCCGTGGCCGCTCCTGGAGGACTACCCCGCGCACTCGGTGACGGCGACCCGGGCGCTCTTCGACGAGACCCTCGCCCGCAACGCGGAGCGCTCCGGAGCACGGCTCTGGGAGCAGACCGAGGTGACCGGACCGGTCTGGCTGACCAGCTCACAACAGCGCGTGGCGGGCGTCACCTACCGGCACCGGGAGACCGGCGTCGAGGGGACGGTGCGAGCCCCGCTCGTCATCGCCACGGACGGGGTGTCCTCCCGTTTCGCCCTCCAACTCGGCCTGCACCGCATCCGCACCCGACCGATGGGGGTGGCCGTGCGGGCGTACTACACGAGCCCCCGGGCGTCGATGGGCATGATGGAGGGGTTCCTGGAGCTCCGCCGTGACATGCACGTCACCGGACGCTCCCACGGCGCCGGCACGAGCATCAAGAACGGTGGGGACGAGCTGCTGCCCGGCTACGGCTGGATCTTCCCGCTCGACAACGGCGAGGTGAACGTCGGCTGGGGTCTGCTCAACACCTCCCGGCACTTCCGTACCACGAACTACCGCAAGACCCTGGACGAATGGGTCGCGGGCTTCCCTCCGGAGTGGGGCATCCGCAAGGAAACCATGCGCGGCAAGCCGCTCAGCGCCGGGCTGCCGATGGGGCACAACCGCAAGCCGATGGTGCACCGCGGAGCGCTCCTCGTGGGCGACGCCGCGGGCATGGTGAACCCCTTCAACGGCGAGGGCATCAGCTACGCGATCGAGGCGGCGCAGATGGCCGCGGAGGCCGCCGACACCGCGCTGCGCACCGGCGACGACGACGCGCTGCTCGCCTATCCGGGCAGGGTCGCCGACGCCTGGGGCGGCTACTACACGCTCGGCCGACTCTTCGTGCGCCTCATCGGACACCCCGAGGTGATGCGGCTGTGCACGGTCTACGGCATGCCGCGCCGCGTGCTCATGCAGTTCGTCTTCCGCATGATGGCCCACCTGGTGAACCACCGCAGCGCGGACGCGACCGACCGGGTGCTGAACGCGCTCTCCCGGGCGGTGCCGGCCGCATGAGCGCCGCACTTCCCGCTTGCCCAGGTTGGTCCGTGTCGCGGACCGCAACTAGGCTGTCGGCTGACCGCCCGCCCGCCGCCCGCGAGGTCTCATCGTGCTGATCGACTACCTGCCCCTGGTCGTGCTGTTCGTGCTGGCGTTCGCGTTCGTCGGGCTCTCCCTGCTGGTCTCCGCGCGGCTGGGCCCGAGCAACCCCAACCCGGCTAAGCGCGCGGCCTACGAGTCGGGCATCATCCCCGACCCGGAGACGAACGTGCGTGGCGCGCGCTTCCCGGTGAAGTTCTATCTCGTAGCGATGCTCTTCATCATCTTCGACGTCGAGGCGATCTTCCTGCACCCCTGGGCGGTGGTCCTGCGCGACCTCGGCTGGTTCGGCCTCGCGGCGATGACGATCTTCATCGTCCTGCTCTTCGAGAGCTACTACTACGTCCTGCGCAAGGGAGGCCTGCAATGGGACTAGAGCAGAACCTGCCGAGCGGCATCCTGCTCACCAGCACCGAGAGGCTGATCGGCTGGGCGCGAGCGGGCTCGCTCTGGCCGGCCACGTTCGGCCTCGCCTGCTGCGCCATCGAGATGATGTGCACCGGCGCGGCCCACTACGACATGGCGCGCTTCGGCATGGAGGTCTTCCGCGGCTCGCCGCGCCAGAGTGACCTCATGATCGTGGCCGGGCGGGTGAGCCAGAAGATGGCGCCGGTCGTGCGCAACCTGTACGACCAGATGGCGGACCCGAAGTGGGTCATCTCGATGGGTGTGTGCGCCTCCTCGGGCGGCATGTTCAACAACTACGCGATCGTGCAGGGCGTCGACCACGTGGTGCCCGTGGACATGTACGTCCCCGGCTGCCCGCCGCGACCCGAGATGCTCATGGACGGGATCGTGAAGCTGCACGAGGTAATCAAGCAGGAGCAGTTCGTCGAGCGGCCGCGCAAGGGCGAGTCGATGGAGGACTTCCGGCGCCGCACGGGCTGGGCGGTCGGCGACGAGACGGACATGCCCGGCTGGGCGGCGACGCGGACGCAGGCGAAGGGTGCGGGCGGCGAGAGTGCCGAGGCCAACACGATGGGCCGGCTCTCCGAGACGGCCGCGGCCCGGGGGGATGCGTGAGCGAAGCTCAGGCGCCCGAGGGCAAGGGCGGGGGAACGGGAGCCCACGCGGACGCGCCCGGGGGCGTCGGCAGCGGCAACCCCAACCAGGCGGCCGGCGAAGCGACGAAGCTCATCGAGCGCGGCATCGAGATCGGCCTGGCCGAGCCGCTCAGGCAGCTCCGCGACCGGCTGGTCGGCGCGTTCGACGAGCTGGAGGTCAGCGCCTTCCGCGGCGAGCTCACCCTGAAGGCGCACCCGGCACAGCTCATCGAGCTGGTGCGCTTCTGCCGCGACGACGAGGACGTCGCCTGCGAGCTGCTCGCCGACCTGAGCGGCGTGCACTGGCCGGGAGGTCAGAAGCGCGAGTCAGCGCAGGAGACCACCGGCTGGCCGGCCTACGAGATCGGTGACGAGGACGGTCGCATCGAGCTCGACTACATCCTCTACTCGATCACCCACAACCACCGCTTCCGGGTTCGGGTGGACCTGGACGACAAGGAACCGCGCATCGCCAGCGTGAGCGAGCTATACGCCTCGGCGCTGTTCATGGAACGTGAGGTCTACGACTTCTTCGGGGTGGAGTTCGAGGGCCATCCGGACCTTCGGCGGATCCTCATGCCCGACGAATGGGAGGGCCACCCGCACCGCAAGGACTACCCGCTCGGCGGGGTGGAGGTGCAATACAAGGGCACGACCATCCCCCCGCCGGACGAGCGCAGCTACTAGCAACAGGAGGCGACGACACGCAGATGAGCGATCCGATGAGCGAGCCCCGAGGCGCCGCGGCCGCTTCCACGCTGGAGCCACGGCACGAGTTCACCGTCGCCAGCGGCGAGTGGGAGAACCTGCCCGATGCCGTCGAGGACGACCTCATGGTCATCAACATGGGGCCCCAGCACCCCTCGACGCACGGCGTGCTGCGGATGGTGCTCACCCTCGACGGCGAGACCGTGCTGGACAACCAGCCCGTGATCGGCTATCTGCACACCGGCATCGAGAAGAACACCGAGTACCGCCCGTGGGTGCAAGGCGTGACCTACGTCACCCGCATGGACTACCTCTCGCCGCTCTTCAACGAGCTCGCGTACTGCCTGGCCGTTGAGAAGCTGCTCGGCATCACCGAGGAGGTGCCCGAGCGCGCGTCGGCGCTGCGTGTGCTGCTCACCGAGCTGAACCGGATCTCGAGCCACTTGGTCTGGCTCGCCACGGGAGGCCTCGAGCTCGGCGCCATCAGCGCGATGATCTACGGGTTCCGGGAGCGCGAGACGATCATCGACCTGCTGGAGTTCGTGACGGGCCTGCGCATGAACCACGCCTACATCCGCCCGGGCGGCCTGTCCTCGGACGTGCCCGAGGGCTTCGAGGACCGGGTCCGCCAGGTGCTGCGCGAGATGCCGCAGCGCATCGACGAGTTCGAGGACCTGCTCACCGAGAACCCGATCTGGGTCGAGCGCAACAAAGGCGTGGGCATCCTCTCCGCCGCCGACTGCCTCGATCTCGGGGTTACCGGGGTGATGCTGCGCTCCGCCGGCATCCCCCACGACCTGCGCAAGGCCCAGCCCTACTGCGGCATCGAGCAGTACGACTTCTCGGTCCCGGTGACCGAGACCTCCGACGCCTACGGTCGCTTTCTCATCCGTATCCGCGAGATGCGCGAGTCGCTGAAGATCGTCGAGCAGGCGCTCGACGCGCTGCCGGGCGGGCCGATCATGGTCGACGACCCGAAGATCGGATGGCCGAGCCAGCTCGCGCTCGGCCCGGACGGCATCGGCAACGCCAAGGAGTACATCTCCAAGATCATGGGCCAGTCGATGGAGGCGCTCATCCATCACTTCAAGCTCGTCACCGAGGGCTTCAGCGTGCCGCCTGGCCAGGTCTACACGGCGGTGGAGTCGCCCCGCGGAGAGCTCGGCTACCACGTCACCTCGAACGGGACGAACAAGCCCTACCGGGTGAAGGTGCGCGACCCCAGCTTCTTGAACATCGGCTCGCTGCCACGGTTGACCCAAGGGCTGTTGGTCGCCGACGTCATCGCGGCCGTCGCGAGCACCGACCCCGTCATGGGCGGGGTGGACCGATGAGGGCGTGCCATGCTCTCCGCTGAGCTGCGCCAGAAGGCGGAGCAGCTGGTCGCCCGGTATCCGGTCGGCCGCAGCGCGCTGCTGCCGCTGCTGCATCTCGTGCAGGCCCAGGACGGCTACGTCACCGACGACGGCATCGTCGAGTGCGCCGAGCTGCTCGGCCTCAGTCGGGCCGAGGTCGGCGCCGTGGCCACCTTCTACACGATGTACAAGCGCGTGCCGCTGGGGGAGCACCTCATCAGCGTCTGCACGAACTTCTCGTGCAAGGTGCGCGGCGCGCAGCAGGTGTATGACCGTCTGAGCGAGAAGCTCGGGGTCGGGCACAACGAGACCACCGCCGACGGCAAGCTCACGCTCGAGCACGCCGAGTGCCTTGGCAATTGCGAGGGCGCGCCCGTCGTCACCGTGGACTACTTCAACTACGAGTGCCTCAGCCCGGACGACGCCGAGGCGCTGGTCGACGCGGTCGTCGCCGGCGACCCGCCGCCACCGACCCGTGGCCTCGTGCCGCCTGGCATCCGACCGATCGAGTACCGCCTGTCGGGCCTGGGACCCCGGGATGACGCCCCGGCCGACGACCGGGGCGCGCGTCTGGGCTTCGCCGACGCCGAGGCCGGCGGGCTGGTTCCGGCGCGCACGGCCGAGGCCGGGCCCGACGCCCAGGTTGTGGGCATCGAGCCGGAGTTCAGCGAGGAGCGCGAAGCCGAGCGCCAGCAGGCCAAACAAGCGGTGCGCGAGGCCGGTCAGGACCCCGACGAGGTCGAGGGCGGCGCCGGTCCGGGCGCGCGGGAGTTCCCCACCCGCGACGCCGACTGGGAGTCGCAGCGCCCCGGCGACGCGCCCGGCGGAAGCGAGAGCGACGACGCGCGCGAGGAGGAGCAGGTCGATGGCTGAGCCGATCAAGGTCCTCACCTCCCGGTACGACCAGGAGGACGCGCACACCCTCGACGGCTACCTGCGCACCGGCGGCTACGAGGCGCTGCGCGCGAGCCTCGACGCCGACCCCGAGCACCTGCGGACCCAGGTGAAGGACTCCGGGCTGCGCGGGCGCGGGGGAGCGGGCTTCCCGACCGGCGTGAAGTGGAGCTTCGTCCCGCAGAACTCGGGCAAGCCGATCTACCTCGTCGTGAACGCCGACGAGGGCGAGCCCGGCACGTTCAAGGACCGCGAGATCATGGAGCGCGATCCTCACCAGCTGCTGGAGGGCATCCTCATCTCGTGCAAGGCGCTGAACGCCCACCGCGCGTTCATCTTCCTGCGCGGGGAGTACCTCTGGCCCGGCATCCGCTTGGAGGAGGCGATCGCCGAGGCCTACGAGCACGGCTACCTGGGGCAGGGCATCCTCGACTCGGACTTCGACTGCCACGTCACGCTGCACTACGCGGCCGGGGCGTACATCTGCGGCGAGGAGACCGCCCTGCTGAACGCGCTGGAGGGGCGCCGCGGACAGCCACGGCTGCGCCCGCCCTTCCCGGCCGTGGCGGGCGTGTACGCCTGCCCGACGGTGGTGAACAACGTCGAGACGATCTGCAACGTGCCCTGGATCATCGAACGGGGCGTGGAGTGGTTCCGCTCGATGGGGACCGAGAAGTCGCCGGGTCCGAAGCTCTTCTGCGTGTCGGGCGAGGTGAATCGGCCCGGCAACTACGAGTGGCCGATGGGCGCGACGGCGCGTGAGATCGTCGAGGTCTCGTGCGGGGGGATGATGGAGGGCCGACCGCTCAAGTTCTGGGCGCCTGGCGGCTCCTCGACGCCGCTGCTCACCGCCGACCACTTCGACATCAACATGGACTTCGAGTCGATCTCCGCGGCGGGCTCGCTGCTCGGCACGACGGCGATGATGATGTACTCGGAGAAGACCAGCGTCGTCGACGCTGTCCTCAACTGGACCCGCTTCTACGAGCACGAGTCGTGCGGCAAGTGCACGCCGTGCCGGGAGGGCACGTTCTGGTTGGCGCAGGTGCTCGAGCGCATCCTCGAAGGCAACGGGCGGCACGAGGACCTGCAGGTGCTCGACGACGTCTGCGACAACATCTTCGGCCGCGCGTTCTGCGCGCTGGGGGACGGCGCGACCAGCCCGATCAAGTCGTCGCTGCAGTATTTCCGCGACGAGTACGAGCACCTCATCGAGCACGGCCGGCTGCCCGACGGCATCGAGGCGCACGCGGGCCCGATCACGTCGAACTCGGGCCAGGCCTTCCCGAATCACCGACAGCCGTTCCGTGCCGGCGAGAAGACCGGCGAGAAGACCGGCGAGAAGACCGGCGAGAAGGCTCCGGCATGAGCGAGGATCAGGTCACGCTGAGCGTCGATGGGCAAGAGCTCACCGTGCCGAAGGGCACGCTCGTCATCCGCGCGTGCGAGGAGCTCGGCATCACCGTGCCACGCTTCTGTGATCACCCGCTGCTGGATCCGGTGGCGGCCTGCCGCCAGTGCCTCGTCGAGGTCGAGGGCCAGCGCAAGCCGATGACGGCGTGCTCGACGACCTGCACGCCCGACATGGTGGTGAAGACCCACCTCACCTCGGAGCTGGCCAAGCACGGTCAGGAGGGGCAGCTCGAGCTGCTACTGATCAACCACCCGTTGGACTGCCCGATGTGCGACAAGGGCGGGGAGTGCCCGCTGCAGGACCAGGCGCTCGCGCATGGCCCCGGACACAGCCGCATGGTCGATCAGAAGCGCCGCTTTGACAAGCCGGTGCCAATCTCCCCGCAGATCGGCCTGGACCGAGAGCGTTGCGTGCTCTGCGCGCGCTGCACCCGCTTCTCCGACGAGATCAGCGGCGACCCCTTCATCGAGCTCTTCGAACGCGGCGCGCTGGAGCAAGTCGCCATCGATCCGGAGCAGCCCTACCACAGCTACTTCTCCGGCAACGTGGTCCAGATCTGTCCCGTCGGAGCGCTCACGGCGACGAGCTACCGCTTCCGCGCGCGGCCCTTCGATCTGCGCAGCGTCGACGGCATCTGCAACCAGTGCAGCGCGGGCTGCAACCTGCGCGTCGATGTCCGTCACGGCCAGATCGAGCGCCAGCTCGCCAGCGAGAACATGGCCACCAACGAGATGTGGAGCTGCGACAAGGGCCGGTTCGGCTTCACCGCGGTCGCGGCGCCGGAGCGCTTCGACGCCCCGCAGGCGCGCACCGCGCTGGGCGGCGTCGAGCCGACCGGGTGGCGTCACGCGCTCAAGGCCGCGGCGGACGGGCTGCGTGCCGCGCTCGACGAGGGCGGAGGACAAGCGGTCGGCGTGCTGACCGGCGGTCGCCTCACGGACGAGGACAGTTACGCGGTCGGCCGCTTCGCGCGCGACGTGCTCGGCACCGACAACGTGGACTTCCGCCTGCGCCCGTCGACCGGTGAGGAGCGCGATGTGCTCGCGGCCGTGGCTGGCACGACCGGGCCGACCTACGACGACGTGGAGCGGGCCCAGGTGGTCATCGTCGCCGGTCTGGACACCGAGGAGGAGGTGCCGATCCTGCATCTGCGGCTGCGCAAGGCGTGGCGCAAGCGCCGCCAGCGCATCGTGTTCGTCGGCCCGGTGCTCGGCTCGCTGGCGCCGATCGCGTGGCGCTGGATCCGCACCGAGGCCGGCGGCGAGGCCCAAGTGCTGCGCGCCCTCGCCGGCGATCCCGACGCGCCCGAGCAACCCGACGAGCTCGACGAAGTCGCCGACGCGCTGCAAGACGCGGAGCGCGCCGTGGTCCTGGCGGGCGAGCGCCTGGCCGAGTCGGCCGGCGCGCTCGAGGCCGCCGCGGCGATCGCGGTGCACGGGATCGCGGGGGACACGCCCGCCTTCGCCTGGGTGCCGCGACGCAACGGGGCGCGTGGCGCGGTCGACGCGGGCCTGCTGCCAGGGCTGCTCCCCGGTGGCCGCCGCCTGGAGGACCCCGGCCCTGTGACCCAAGCGTGGAACCGGCTGCCGGAGACCGAGGGGCTGGACGCCCGCGGCATGCTCGAAGCCGCCGCCGCGGGCGACCTGAAGGCGCTCTATCTCATCGGGGTCGACCCGGTGAGCGACTTCAGCGACCCGCGGTTGGCCGAGGCCGCCCTGGAGCGGGTCGACTTCGTGATCGCGCAGGATCTGCTCCCGACTGCATCGACGCGCTTCGCCGACGTCATCCTTCCGGCGTGCGCCGCGCAGGAGCGGGTCGGCTCGTTCACGACCTGGGAGGGCCGCCGCCAGCCGTTCCCTCAGGCGGTCCCGCCTCCCGGTCTCGCGTTGCAGGACTGGGACATCGTCCGGCAGCTCGCGAGCGCGCTCGACGTGGACCTGGGCTGGGAGACCGCCGGCGACGTCCGCCGGGAGGCCGCCCCTCTCATGGACGCCGGGGTGTCGGCGACCGAACGGCTGGCGGCCATCGAGCTGCGGCCGGTCGAACCACCTCCGCCCTCGGACGAGGAGTTCCCGTTCGCGGCCGTGCAGCTCGACTGGCTGCTCGCCGAGCGCAGCACGATGCTCGCGGGGGCCAAGGAGCTGCTCGCCACCGCGCGGCCCGCGACCGTCTGGCTCAACCCCGATGACGCAGCGGCGCACGAGGTGGCGGACGGGGCCGCGGTCACGGTGACCGGCCCGGGAGGCGAGATGGAGCTGCCCGTCAAGGTCACGAGCGCCGTGCATGCCGGCACCCTCGTCCTGCCCGCCAACGCCGGTGAGCAGTCCCCCGGCCGCTTGGCGGACGAGGACGCCGGAGGCGATCTGCTGCGCGTCAAGCTCGCGGCGACCGCTGACGGCGACGGCGACGGCGGCGGCGACGGCGGCGACGGCGGCGACGACGACGATGTGGAGGAGAGCTGATGGACTGGATCGACGCGCTCATCATCGTCGGCCGGACGGTCGTCGCGTTCGGCATCTGGCTGATCGGCACGGCCATCATGATCTGGGCGGAACGGCGGATCGTGTCGAAGATGCAGTCGCGCATCGGGCCGAACCGGCTCGGACCGTTCGGCATCCTGCAGTCACTGGCCGACGGGGCGAAGCTCTTCTTCAAGGAGGACATCTCCCCGAGCAACGTCGACCGCTGGGTGTACGGGATCGCCCCGATCGTCTCGGCCACGGTCGGTCTGCTCACCATGGCGGTCATCCCCTACGGAGGCAGCTTCGAGGTATCGGGACGGACGGTGGATCTGCAGGTCTGGGACCCCGACATCGGCATGCTGTGGGTGCTGGCGATGAGCTCGCTGGGCGTCTACGGGATCGTGCTCGGCGGATGGTCCTCGGGCTCGAAGTACCCGCTGCTCGGCAGCGTCCGCTCTGGCGCGCAGATGATCTCCTACGAGCTCGCCATGTCGCTCGGGCTCGGCGCGATCTTCATCTACACCGGATCGCTGCGCACCTCTGACATCGTCGCGGCGCAGGCCGAGCCGATCCTCACCCTGCCGGTCCTCGGCTGGGCGCTGCCGGCGTGGAACATCATCCCCCAGTTCGTCGCCTTCGTGCTCTTCTTCGGCTCGGCGATCGCGGAGGCGCAGCGCCCGCCGTTCGACCTGCCCGAGGCGGAGGGCGAGCTGGTCGCTGGCTTCCACACCGAGTACTCCGGCGCCAAGTTCGCCATGTTCATGCTGAGCGAGTTTATGGCCGTGCTGACGATGTCGGCGATCACCGTGACGCTCTTCCTTGGCGGTCCGGCGGGTCCGCTCTTCGGCCTGGAAGGCACGTTCGTCGGCGCCCTGCTCGGCGTGGGCTACTTCCTGCTCAAGACGATCGTCTTCATCTTCGTCTTCGTCTGGCTCCGCGGCACGCTGCCGCGGATGCGCTACGACCGGCTGATGGACCTGGGCTGGCGCGTGCTGCTGCCGCTCGGGCTGCTGTGGGTGCTCGTCACCGGCGCCATTGTCGTGGCGCGCCAGAGCCTCGGTTCGCCGGACATCATTCGGTATGCGATGCTCGCGTTCGGGGTCGTGCTCATCGGCGTCTTTCTCGCCCCGCTGCTCTCGCGGCTCTCTGATGCCGAGAGCGCGGACGACCGCGAGGCGCATCCCGATCGCGGTGACCTCGACTCCGAGGCCGCGTTGGACGTGAGGGCGGATCGGATGAGGGACCAGGACGTCAGCCCCGACGTGGCGGTCGCGTCGGTCGACGCCGAGCGCGTCGAACGGGCCGAGCTCGCACGGCAGGCCGCCCGTGACCGCACGCCCGACCAGGTGGTGCTGTAGACCATGTTCAACGCCTTGCGCAAGGGGTTCGGCCTGACGGCGAAGACGATGTTCCGTCCGCCCGTCACGACGCAGTACCCGGAGGTGAAGCGCGAGCCGCAGCCGCGCTTCCACGGCCGCCACATTCTCAACCGCTACCCCGACGGGCTCGAGAAGTGCATCGGCTGCGAGCTCTGCGCGTGGGCCTGCCCGGCCGACGCGATCTACGTCCGGGGCGCGGACAACACGTCTCAGGAGCGCTACTCGCCGGGTGAGCGCTTCGGCATCGACTACCAGATCAACTACCTGCGCTGCATCTTCTGCGGGCTGTGCATCGAGGCGTGCCCCACCCGCGCCCTCACCATGAGCCATGAGTACGAGCTCTCCGGCCAGAGCCGTGAGGAGCTGATCTTCACGAGGGAGCAGCTGCTCGCTCCGTTGCCGGAGGGGGCGAAGGCCCCGCCGCACACCTCCGCCGAGGTCGCGGCCCGCGGCGCGACCTACTATCCCGGCCATGCGACGCAGAACCCGCTGGCCCATCAGCGCACAGACGTCGAGACGGCCGCGCCGCAGGAGATGGGCGACCCGGTGACCACCACGCTGCTCGGCGGCGGGCTGGAGCCGCCGAAGCCGCACCGCGACGAGAGCGAGCACGACGCGGGCGCCTTCGAGGGCGAGTCCGAGCGCACCGATCCGGAAGAGGAGACACCGTGATGGCGCTGCTCGCACAGACCGGTGCCGAGGGGGCCACGGGGGCCTCGGCGGAGCTCTGGATCTTCTTGGTCATCGGTGCCCTCAGCCTTGGCTCGGCGCTGGCGATGATCCTCATGAAGAACACGGTGCACGCGGCGCTCATGCTGGTGGTGAACTTCTTCACCATCGCCGTGCTGTACGCGGTGCTGCAGGCGCAGTTCCTGTTCGTCGTGCAGATGATCGTCTACGCGGGCGCGATCATGGTGCTCTTCCTGTTCGTTCTCATGCTGCTCGGGGTGTACGCCGAGCAGCAGTTCACCGACCGGATCCCCGGCCAGAAGACCACGGCGCTCTTGTTGGGCGTGCTCTTGCTCGGCGCACTCGCGGGCGGCGTCGCCGGTCCGTACATGGGCAGAGACTCCGCCTGCAACGTTGCCGGTGCGTCCAGCGTCGCCTTCACCGGCTGCCGCGGGCTGGACGAGGTGAACGCCGACGGGAACGTCCGCGCCGTGGGGCTCTCCCTCTTCACCCGCTACGTCTGGCCGTTCGAGGTGATGAGCGTGCTGCTCGTTATCGCCGCGCTCGGAGCCATGGTGCTCGGACGGCGCGACGAGGATCTGGCCGACCTGGTCGATCGCGTGCCTGTCTCAGAGCCCGCCGCTACCGACGAGGAGCCGTCCAGCGCCACGCCGGCCGCCGTCGCCGCCGGGGAACAAGAGGAGCGAGACTGATGGCCGTCCCCGTTGGCTACTACCTCGTGCTCGCCGCGGCCCTGTTCGTCGTCGGGCTGGTCGGCGTCCTGGTGCGGCGCAACATCATCATCATGTTCATGTGCATCGAGCTCATGCTGAACAGCGTGAACCTCACGCTCGTCGCCTTCTCAAGGCTGCAGGGCAACATCGAGGGACAGGTGCTCTCGTTCTTCGTGATGGTGGTCGCGGCGGCCGAGGTGACCGTCGGCCTGGCCTTGATCGTGAACCTGTACCGGCTGCGCGCGTCGACCGACGCCGATGACGTGGACCGCCTGCGTTGGTAGGGGAAGCCGTGCTCGCAAGCAGCGCCGTCCTGGCCACCGAAGAGGGTGGCCGGGCGCTCGCCGAGGTGATGAGCCCCGCGGCGGGCTCGGCGGCGGACTTCGCCTGGCTGATCCCGGTCGTGCCCGCCGTCTCGGCCGCGCTGCTGTTGCTCTTCGGCAAGCGCATCGGTCGCTTCTCGGCCGCGATCGCGATCACGGCGATCGGGACGTCGGCGACGATCGCCACGCTGGTCTTCGTCCAGCTCGCGAGCCTGGAGGCCGAGCAGCGCGTGCTCGTGCGCACGCTCGGCACCTGGATCAGCACCGGGCGCTTCACCGTCGACTGGGAGCTGCTGATCGATCCGCTCTCCAGCATCATGCTGCTGCTCGTGACGTGGGTCGGGCTGCTCATCCACGTCTACTCGCTCGGCTACATGCACGGCGACGAGCGCTACAGCCGGTTCTTCGCCTACCTCAACCTGTTCGCGGCCTCGATGCTCATCCTGGTCCTCGGCTCCAGCTTCCTCACCCTCTTTGTGGGCTGGGAGCTGGTGGGCCTGTGCAGCTACCTGCTGATCGGCTTCTGGTTCACCGACCGCGCCAACGCCACGGCGGCGAAGAAGGCGTTCGTCGTCAACCGCATCGGCGACGTGGGCTTCATGATCGCCATGTTCGTGGTGTTCGCGACCTTCGGCTCGCTCTCGTTCGCCGAAGTGCTGCCCGAGGCGTCGACGCTGGCGGGCGGTACCGCGATCGCGATCGGCCTGCTGCTGTTCGTCGGCGCCACGGGCAAGAGCGCCCAGATCCCGCTCTTCGTCTGGCTGCCCGACGCGATGGCCGGTCCGACGCCGGTCTCGGCGCTCATCCACGCGGCCACGATGGTGACGGCCGGGGTCTACCTGATCGCGCGCGCCTCGCCGATCTACGCGGCCGCCGCCGAGTCCGCATTCGACGTCGGGCTGCTCGTCGCCTGGATCGGCGTGCTCACCGCGCTGGTCGCGGCGCTCATCGCCTGCTCGCAGAACGACCTCAAGAAGATCCTCGCCTATTCGACGGTGAGCCAGCTCGGCTACATGTTCGTCGCGGTGGGGCTGGGCGCGCAGGCGGCCGGCATCTTCCACCTGCTCACCCACGGCTTCTTCAAGGCGCTGCTCTTCCTGGCGGCAGGCTCGGTCATGCATGCGCTGGCTGACGAGACCGACATCTGGAAGATGGGCGGGCTGCGCAAGGTGATGCCGTTCACGTTCTGGACCTCGGTGGTGGCGTGGCTCGCCATCGCCGGCATCCCGCCGTTCGCCGGATACTTCTCGAAGGAGGAGATCCTCACCGCGGCGTTGGACACTCCCGGCGCGGGCGGCATCTGGGTGGTCGGCGCGATCGTGGCCGGCATCACGGCCTTCTATATGAGCCGCTGGCTCTTCCTGATCTTCCTCGGCGATCGGCGCTACGAGCGCGAGCTGGATGACGTCCACCCGCACGAGTCGCCGCTCTCGATGACGTTGCCGCTTGTCGTGCTCGCCGTGCTCTCGGTCCTCGGTGGGCTCATCAACGTGCTCCCACGCAGCTTCGTGGCGTTCTGGGCGCCCGAGGAGGGGTTCCTGCACAGCTGGCTCGAACCCAGCGTCACCGAGTTCGTGGGCGAGACCGCGCTGCTGCCGGAGCTGCTCGCGCTCGGGCTCGTGCTCCTCGCCGGCGCGCTCGGGATCGCCCTCGCGTTCCGCCTCTACCTGCGCCGGACCGACCACGCCGCCCTGCGGGGCCGCCTGGGCTGGGCGTACCAGGCCTCACTCCGCAAGTTCTACGTCGATGAGCTGTACGAGCACACGGTAGAGGCGCCGGGGCGGTTGCTCGCCGACGGCTTCGCGACCTTCGACCGGCGCGGCGTGGACGGACTGGTGAATGGCGTCGCCCGACTGACCGCCGGGCTCGGACGTTCCGGCCGTCGCGCTCAGACCGGGTTCGTCCGCAGCTACGCGCTGGCGGTCCTGCTCGGCACGGTGCTCGTGACCGTGCTCTTCATGGGCGGGCTGCTGCTCGGAGGGCTGGGCTAGTGCTGCGACTCGTCCCGAACGACGAAGAGGGTGAGCGATGACCGGCTTGCTGGCACAGGCGACGGTGCAGACCCCGCAGATCCCGTGGGGCGCGATCAGCCCGGAGCTGGTGCTCTTCGGCGCGGGCATTCTCGTCCTGCTGCTCGAGACCGCCGGGCGGGACCGGCTACCCGCGTCTGTGGTGGCGTTCCTGGTGCTGGCGGGCGCCGGCGGCGGCGGTATCGCGCTGGCGGGAGCAACCCAGCCTGCGATCGCGATCGGCGGGCTGGTGATCTTGGCCGGTGTGGCGCAGCTTGCGCTCGTGGTCCTCTGGCGCCACCGCCCGCGGGTGCTCTCTGCGATCCTGGCCGCGCTCGGCCTGGTGGCGACGCTCGGGGTGACCGGCTGGCAGTGGCTCACCATCTCCGACGGCGGCCTGCTCTCGGTCGCGAGCGTGCTGGGCGACATGGTCGCCGTCGACGGCGTCGCGCTCTTCACCCGGGTGATCGTCTGCGTCTCAGCGCTGCTCTCGATCCCGCTCGGGTGGGCGTACCTTGAGCAGCGACGCATCCATCGCGGCGAGTACTACCCGCTGCTCTTGTTCGCGGCCACGGGGATGAACCTGCTGGCCTCCAGCGCCGACCTCATCATGGTGTTCATCTCGATCGAGATCCTCTCACTCTCGCTCTACATCCTCTGCGGGTTCGCCAAGCGCGACCTCTCCTCGCAGGAGGCGGCGTTCAAATACTTCCTGTTGGGAGCCTTCTCCAGCGCGGTCCTGCTCTACGGCGTCGCGCTCTGCTACGGGCTCGCCGGGACGACGAACATCGCGGCCGTGGGGTCGGCGGTCGCCTCGCTCGAGGCACCCTCGACGCTCTCGGTCGCGGCGATGGGCTTCCTGCTGGTCGGTTTCGGGTTCAAGACGGCGCTCGTGCCGTTCCACATGTGGACGCCCGACGTCTATCAGGGTGCGCCGACCCCGGTCACCGGCTTCATGGCCGCGGCGACGAAGGCGGCCGCCTTCGCCGCGTTCGTCAGGGTCTTCGTCGGTGGTTTCGGGGCGCTCGCCTGGTCGTGGATCCCGGTCATCTGGACGCTCGCGGTGATCACCATGCTCGTCGGCGCGGTGCTCGCGGTCGTGCAGACCGACCTGAAGCGCATGCTCGGCTACTCGGCGGTCGCCCACGCGGGCTACGTGCTGATCGGCCTGGTCAGCGCGAATCGCAGCGGGATCAGTGGGACGCTCTTCTACCTGTTGGTCTACGCGGTGATGTCGGTGGGTTCGTTCGGAGTGCTCGCGTTGCTGGAGCGACGCGGCGGCAAGCTTGTCGCGTTGGACGATCTGCGCGGGCTCGGCCGCAGCGCGCCGGTACCAGCGGCGCTCTTCGCGCTCTTCCTGCTCTCACTCGCCGGAATCCCGGGGACCGCCGGGTTCATGGCCAAGTTCGCCGTCTTCCGCGCGGGGCTGCAGGCGGGCCAGACCGTGCTTGTGGTCGTCGCCGTCATCTCGAGCATGATCGCGGCCTTCTTCTACGTGCGTGTCATCGTGGCGATGTTCATGGACGAGGCGCCGGAAGGCGTCGCCGTCGAGTCCGATGGCGAGCTCGTCTCGGTCGGGGTGCGCACCGGGCTGGTCCTGGCGGGCCTCGCGGTCGTCCTGCTCGGGGTCGTCCCGGACATCGTCGTCAAGCTCGCTCAGCGCGCGGCGACGCTGGCGGGCTAGATGGCGATCTCCCAGGCGGCCATTGACGACCTGACCCGGCGCGGCGCCGAGCAGGGTGTCGATCTGCGCCCCGGGCTCGTGCTGGTCGAGCAACGGCTGCACGACCTGACCAGCTCGCAGCTGCCCTTCGTCGAGGAGCTCTCCCGCTACCTCATCGACGCGGGCGGCAAGCGGTTCCGGCCGATGCTCGTGCTCCTGACCGGCATGCTCGGTGACGCCGCGCCCGTCGAACCGGCGCTGGTGGAC
Source organism: Euzebyales bacterium (assembly GCA_038233095.1). Taxonomy (GTDB): domain Bacteria; phylum Actinomycetota; class Nitriliruptoria; order Euzebyales; family Egibacteraceae; genus JBBSMR01. The sequence goes on along the minus strand of JBBSMR010000026.1, from coordinate 28,166 downwards.
GCCGGAGCGATCGTCGAGCTGGTCCACCTCTCGACGCTCTACCACGACGACGTCATGGACCAGCCGACGCTGCGCCGCGGCATGCCGCCCGCGCACGTCAAGTGGTCCAACACGACGGCGGTCCTGACCGGCGACTTCCTGCTGGCGCGCGCGTCGGAGCTGTCGGCTCAGCTCGGCGTGGAGGTCACCCGCATCATGGCGCGCACCATCGCCCAGCTCTGCTCCGGGCAGGTTCGCGAGGTGGCGGGCTCCGCGGCGGCCGTCTCGCATGGCCTGCCGCATGTGACCGCGGGTCGGGAGCACTACCTGGCCGTGATCGGGGAGAAGACGGCGTCGCTGATCGCCTCGGCGTGCCGGTTGGGGGCGCTGCTGTCGGGTCAGGGTCCGGACGCGGTCGAGACGCTCACGACCTACGGCTGGCATCTGGGGATGAGCTTCCAGCTCGCTGACGACCTGCTCGACGTGGCCGGTGAGCCGGGGGAGTCCGGCAAGCAGCCGGGCACCGACCTGCGCGAGGGCGTGCTGACCTTGCCGGTGCTACTGGCGCTGGAGGCCGACGGTCCGGGCTCGGAGCTGGACACCCTCCTCACCGACGCGACGCCCGAGGACGCCGAGCGCGCGCTGCTGTTGCTGCGCGACCATCCCGCCCTGCCGCTCGCCCGCGACGTCGCCCGCATGGAGGCCGCCAAGGCCCAGCGCGCGCTGCGGCGGCTGCCCGCCGCCGACACCGGCCACGCCGCCATCGACGGCCTGCTCTACCTCACCGACTACGCCGTCGACCGCGCCGGCTGAGTCTGGGGCCGGATGCCCGACGCGGTCCAGAGTCCACCCGGGGCGAGCTTGGTGAGGCGATCGCGTCGCAGACCCGCACGATGATCTACTCGGTGGCGGGTCTGGCGATCAGCTTCGGCGGACTCGTCCTGGCGACCATTCGTTTCGGGTAAGCGACGGCCTCGCGAAGATCAGTGGCCTCGGGGGGCGCCGAGCCGGCTGAGCAGGCCCCGACCTGACCTTCTCCGTCGATGCGACCGAGCCTGCTCTCCGTGCGGCTGAATTGTTGGTTCCTGAGGCGGTGCCGGCTTCACGACGGGCTCCTTCAGCAGCACCAGCAGTGTGAGCAAGATCACCAGCACGACGCCGGTCAACGACCACAACGTCAGCACGAGCGCTGGGGGCCATGGGGCCCAGCGCAACAGGGCCTCGAACGCCTTGGCGGCCGAGTTGTCGCTCTGTGTGCCCCAGTAGGTGAACAGCACCTGATGCAGGCTTACCGCATGCAGCGCGATGCCGCCGCTCAACACGATCAGCGGCAACCAACGTCGGCCCCGGCCGCTGCGGGGCAACAGCCGCTGCATGCCGGTCGCCGCCACGGTGGCGAGACCCGGCAGACCGAGAAACAGGTAACGGCCCTGCATGCCGCGGATCTTGGTGCTCTGCGTGGCATAGGTGAGCCAGCTCCGTACCGGCAGAAGTGTTCCGAGAAACAGCACCGGCACCAGGAGCAGCGCCAGACCGAGACGGCCCGGTCCCTTGGAGTCGGGCCTCATGACGAACGCCGCCACGATCGTCACGAGCAGCAGGCTCCCGGCCGCCGCGACTGCCTCGTCCGGCATGTCGACGTTCAGGTTGCCCAGCCTGCCCCAGAATCCTTCGATCTCACGTATGTAGAAGGCCTGCCGCCAGATCGACGCCGACGGTTGGAAGCCGGCTGGGTGTGGGAAGTTGGCCAGTCCCCCCGATGGTTGCAACCGGCCCTCCACGAGCAGGTTGCGCACCCACCACCACCCACCGACGATGAAGGCAGCGCTCAGCGCAAGCAAGCCTGAACCGAACGCACGCAGTCGTGCTCCTCGTCTCGCGGTCGCGCCGTAGGCGATGACGACGCCCGCTGGCAGCAAGAGCGCGAAGCCTTTTGTGAGCAAGGCGAGGCCGCCCACCGCGCCGACCAGCAGGGCAGTGCGTCGCGAGGCGTCGCTGGTCGCGACGAAGCTGAGCATGACGAACAGCACACCGGCCAGCGCCAGGAGCAGGGCGTCGTTGTTCACGACGCCGCCGAGGTGGGCCAACTGGGGGATGGCCAACGGCAGTGTCGCCGCCGCGACGGCGCTGGGTCGTGCCAGACCCAGCCGAGAGGCGGTCAGAAAGGTCGCCACCGGCAACCACATGAGGAGCAAGCCGCTGCCGAGTCGCAGCACGCCCACAACCTCATCGAAGGCGGGATCCCACAGTGCGGGTACGAGACCGGTCACCAACGTCGCCCAGGTCGCCACGCCGATGTAGTACAGAGGCGGATGGTTCGAGACGTGCGTGACGGTGCGTGTAGACGGTTCGTCGGAGAAGTCGTCGAAGCTGGGACGCGGTCGGGGGAACGCCTCGCTCGCCGCTCGCGGGACTCTTGCCCGGCGGTAATGGAGCATGATGCGCTGAGTCTTTCGAAGCTGGAGTGAGAAGAGCCGTTGACGCGGAGGCGCCCAGCCTTCGAGCCGACCCACCGACAACACCATGTCGACGTGCTGGGGCTCGTCCGGACCCTGGTAGACCGGGACGGCCACCGAGTAGACCTGGGAGACGAGAAGAAACAGCAAGGCCAGTCCCCACACCGGCATGGGCACGTCGCGCAGCGCCGTCAGTGGCTGGAAGGAAGGGAGGTCGAAGCGCTGCGCAGAGCCGCTCCGTCTCCCCATCAGACAGGCCCCTCCTCAGGCGACGGCAGGCGGACGGAGCCGCAAGCGGCATCAAGGCACGGCGAGCGCTGTGCCCAGCGAGCGATGATAGCCGCCGGAGGGGCGCGATGGCACGACTTCGGTAGCATGACAGATCATGGCTGATTGCGTTGATGGCGCTGTCACAGCGGTGTGCGTCACGACTCGTCTCACACTCCGCACCGCCTCGTCGGATGCGCGGACCGGCATCGACAAGAGCTCAGTCGGCTCGGTGAGCATCTCCGCAGGTGGCGTCGAGGGTGACCGGGTGATGGATACGCGGTTCCATGGCGGGTTCGACAAGGCGGTCTACGCCTATGCCGATGAGGACGCGGCGTGGTGGGCTTCGGAGCTAGGCGTCGAGTTCTTCCCCGGAAGGTTCGGCGAGAACCTGCGGACGCAGGGTGTTGACATCACCGGGCGCGGTCATTGGCGAACGCTGGCGGCTGGGCGGGGACGTGGTTGTGGAGGTCAGCGAGCCGCGCACGCCGTGCGCCACGTTCCAGCACCATATGGACGATCGAGCGGGCTGGGTCAAGGCGTCATGAACGCTGGTCGGCCTGGTACGTACTTGCGCGTCATTGACGGTGGCCGAGTCGCTGAGGGCATGCGGGTTCGGGTTCTCAGCCACCCCGACCACGGGGTCTCCATCGGCCGCTGGTTCACTCGGCGGGATCCCGAGAGCGCACGCGCGCTGCTGGCGGCTGAGAGCAAAGAGTGGCAGATGGCATCGGCTCTGCGCGGCTACGTCAATCGGGTTCTGGAGTAGGAGCTGCGCAGGTCGGGCGCGGCGATCGGCTCGGAGTTCTCCGTGATGGCGCTGAGCAACGGTCATGAACGGTTGAGCTCCGCGGTGCGCCGCACCCGCCACAACGTCGCGAAGAGAGCGACCCACCCGAGAGCTACCCCCAACAAGGCGCCCAGCGCTCCGGCAGTGCCTGGATTGCCCCACCAGTCGGTGGCGTAGTAGAGAAACCAGGAGATGAATACGCCGATCGAGATGACGAGCGGAACAAGGGCCAGGCGGCTTCCCTTCAACAGTGCAAGCATCGAACCGACAGGCAGATGTCAGCACTTCACCGCGCCTGGCGGTGCGTCCCGGGATGATGAGAATGTCGCGAGGGTGGGTCGTGGGTGACAGAAGGCGTCGGTTTCCGACGCGTTCTCGCCCGCGGGGTGGGCGCGTCGGGGCGAGGAGGCGAGGCGAGTGGTTTGGCGTGGCTACTCACTGCATGAAGCGCTCCACAAAAGGGCGCACATCGAGGCAAACCTGGTGGTCTGAAGGGTATTCACGGATCAGGATGGCGGTGAACGAGGCCGCCCGTCAGAACTGGGCGACGCGCTCTTACCTTCCAGACCCGCACGATCGTCTTCACGATGGCAGGCACGGTCGTGAGCTTTGGCGCTCTGCTTCTGGCTGCCATCCGCTTCGGATGGCGCGGCTGACCAGCGGATACGCCCTGATGCTTTGGGCGGGGTGGAGCCGCGCGCGTACACTGTGACGACCGGCAACAGCCCCGCGGGAAGCGGTCGCCGCACCGCCCGCACAGCGGCGAGCAGCCGCCGGATGGCCCCGCACGCACGCGACGAGGAGCGTCACGACGCCATGGGCGACTACTACCAGCAGTACGGCACCGTCCTCGCCTTGATCATCGCCGGCATCGGACTGGTCGCGGTGGCGTTCACGCTCAACCGTGTGATCCGACCGGACCGCAAGTACGGGGGCAAGCTCTCCACTTACGAGTGCGGCCTCGACCCGGTCGGTCAGGGATGGTCGCAGACCCACATCCGGTACTACCTGTTCGCCTTCATGTTCGTCGTCTTCGACGTCGAGACGCTCTTCATCTTCCCGTGGGCGACGGTGCTCGGCGGCGCCGAGCCGGAGGTGCAACGCTTCATGCTCGGCTCGATGCTGGTCTTCCTCTTCTTCGTGACCATCACGCTGCCCTACGAGTGGCGCAAAGGAGTCCTGAAGTGGGTCTGATCGACAAGTATGAGACGCCACAGCCTCTGAAGTTCGTGCTCAACTGGGGACGCAAGTACAGCCTGTGGGTGATGAACTTCGGACTGGCCTGCTGCGCCATCGAGTTCATCGCGACGTCGGCGGCGCGCCACGACTTCATGCGCCTCGGGGTGATCCCGTTCGCCCATGGTCCCCGTCAGGCCGACCTCATGGTGGTGGCCGGCACACTGACCGACAAGATGGCTCCGGCGATCAAGCGCCTCTACGACCAGATGCCCGAGCCGAAGTACGTGATCTCTTTCGGGTCGTGCTCCAACTGCGGAGGCCCGTACTGGGACAGCTACTCGGTGACGAAGGGGGTCGACCAAATCATCCCTGTGGACGTCTACGTCCCCGGCTGCCCGCCCCGTCCCGAGGCGCTGTTGGAGGGCATCATCAAGCTGCAGGAGATGATCGGGAAGGAGTCGCTCAAGCAGCGCTACGAGGCGCGCGACGCGCGTCTGCCGATCGTGGCGGGCGGCGGGGACCCGACCCGCCATCCGGCCGACGACCCGATGTAGCCGATGGCCACCGATCTCTCCCCTCGCCCTGACCAACGGGCGCCGGCCATGGTCGCCGACGCCCTGGCCTCCTATCTGCGGGAGCGGTTAGAGCAGCGCGTACTCGACACCCGCGTGGCGTACGGACAGCTCACCGTGACGCTCGTGCCTGAGGCTCTTCCCGCCGCGGCGCGTCTCTGCAAAGGGGACCGCGCGCTCGGGTTCGACTTCTTCGACTTCATGTCCGGCGTGGACGAGCGCGAAGAGGGCCTCGCTGTGGTCACGCACTTGTACTCCACGACGCGTCGGCACCACATCCAGCTGCGTGCGCTCGCCGAGGGCGGCCGCGATCGCCCAGTGTTGCCAAGCATCGCTCATATCTATGCCGGTGCCGTCTGGCACGAGCGCGAGGTCTTTGACATGTTCGGGATCCGGTTCGAGGGGCACCCCGGGTTGGAGCCGCGCATTCTCACCGTCGAGAACTTCGAGGGGTGGCCGCTGCGCAAGGACTTTCTGCTCACGACGCGTGAGGCCAAGCCGTGGCCGGGGCTGAAGGAACCGAAGGCACCCGACGCCGAGGACGGCGAGGACGGCGAGGAGCAGGAGTCTTCGGGTCCCACGGCCGAGGAGAAGGCGGCTGCGGCCAAGGAGAAGGTGGAGCGGGCCAAGCAGAAGGCCGCCGCCATGCGCAAGAAGAAGGCAGGGGAGAGGGCTGCCGCGCAGCGGGAGGAAGCCGACGGTTCCGACACCGACGCCGAAGAGCCTGCCGAGAAGTCCGCGACGGGTGAGGCCGCGGTCACACCGGAGAAGTCCGACGAGGAGCGCGCGCCGGAAGAGGTCGAGCACGATCAGCGCGCCGAGTCGGCGGAGGAAACCCTCGGAGGCGACACGACCGGTGAGTCCGCCGCGTCCGGCCGGGTGGCGGCGGGCGACGCCCCCGCGCAGAGCGCCGAGGGCGCGGCGGAGGTGGCGCAGACCAGCGCCGCCAAGGACGCCGCCGCCGGGGTGCCGTCAGGCGACGTGGAGAAGGGCGCTCCCGGCGACGCTCCTGGCGAGGACCAGCCCCACCCCGACCCCGAAGAGGAACAGCGGGTGGCGTCGGGCGACGAGGCGGCGGCCGGCGGCACACCGGGGGTCGAGGCCGAGGGGCGGACCGGTGGGGCGGTGGAGCAGTCCGGCGATCAGCCAGCCGAGGAGACGCCGGGGATGACCTCGTCGACCCAGGACGAGGAGGAGGCGGCACGTGGTGGCACCGAGCCCCCGCAGCCACCGATGGGCACCGGCGAGGAGACGCCGCGCTTCCTCCGCGAGGGCGAGACCGGCAACATCGAGCCGACCACGCTGGCCGAGCGCATCGGCGGGACGGCCGAGACAGGCCAGACGCAGGCAGAGGACGAGTTGGCCCCCCATCCGGCGGGCACCGACGCGGCCGAACGCATCGCCGAGCTGGAGCCGGAGGACGCGGAACAAGACGAGTCACGGTCTGACGAGGAGGAGCAGCAGTGACCGAGACCGGCGTGCGCAGCGCCCAGATCCCAGGGGGCGGCCAGCCCTCCGACGGGGTGCGCGCCACCGACACCATGACGCCCGGCCAGGGCACGGGCGTGCTGCCCGGCCCTCCCGGCGAGAGCATGCTCGTCGAGGTCCGCGGCGAGCAGGAGCTCTCCACCCAGGATATGACCCTCAACATCGGCCCGCAGCATCCCGCCACCCACGGCGTGCTGCGCGTGGTGGTCGACCTGGACGGCGAGCGCATCACGAACGCGACACCGGTCATCGGCTACATGCACCGTGGCTTCGAGAAGCTCGCCGAGGCGCGCGACTACCGCCAGATCATCGCGTTGGTGAACCGTCACGACTGGCTCAGCGCGTTCTGCAACGAGGTCGGGGTGGCGCTCGCCGTGGAGCGCATGCTGGAGCTCGAAGTGCCCGAGCGCGCGCAATGGATCCGCACGCTGATGTGCGAATGGAATCGCATCCTCAACCACCTCATGTTCGTCGGCTCGTTCGGGCTGGAGCTGGGCGCGATCACCCCGGTCTTCTTCGCCTTCCGCGAGCGCGAGGACATCCAGCACCTCATGGAGTCGGCCACCGGAGGACGGCTGCACTTCACGTACTGCAGGGTGGGAGGCTTGAAGGAGGACCTGCCGCGGGGCTTCCTGGCCGCCAGCGCGCAGATGGTGCCGAACATCCGCGTCCGGGTGGAGGAGTACCGCGACCTGCTGCTCGGCAACGAGATCTTCATCGGGCGCACGAAGGGCGTCGGTGTCCTGCCGCCCGACGTCGCGCTCGACTACGGCGTCTCCGGTCCGACGTTGCACGCCGCGGGCGTGCCGGAGGACTCCCGCGTCACCGAGCCCTACCTGAAGTACGGAGAGCTCGACGTACGCGTCCCGATCGGCGAGAACGGCGACAGCTTCGACCGTTTCATGGTGCTGCTCGACCGGATCGACGCCAGCCTGGACATCATCGAGCAGGTGCTCGATCACGTGCCGTCCGGGCCGGTCAGCCTGAAGATGCCCAAGGTGGTAAAGGCCCCCGAGGGCGAGATCTACATCCGCACGGAGAACCCGCTCGGCCAGGGCGGGTACTACCTGGTCTCGGACGGCCGCAAGACGCCGTGGCGGATGAAGATGCGCACGCCGTCCTTCAACAATGTCTCGATGCTGCCCTATCTGCTACAAGGGGCGCTGCTATCGGACATGATCGCCATCCTTGGCAGCGTCTTCTTCGTCGTCGGCGACGTCGACCGCTGATCCCAAGCCCACCGACTGTAGAGACGACCGAGGACGTTTGTGGAGAACCTGCTGGCCCTGGATAACATCTGGCTCGCCCTCATCCTGAAGGTGGGCCTGCTGCTCATCTTCTTCCTCGTCGTCCCCCTCGTCGTGGGCTACGAGGAGCACAAGGTGCTCGCGCATATGCAGGACCGGTACGGTCCGATGGAGGCGATCTGGCACGGCGTCGGACAGCTCCCCGCCGATGGGATCAAGTTCCTGCAGAAGGAGGACATCCTTCCGAGCGCCGCGGACAAATGGGTCTTCGCCCTGGCGCCGGGCGTGGCGCTCGTCCCGGCCATCGTCGTGCTGGCGGTGGTGCCGCTCGGACCCGGCGTGTGGGGGGAGAACCTCGACGCGGGCATCTTCTTCGCGCTGGCCGTCTCCAGCGTCAACGTCATCGGCGTGCTCATGGCCGGGTGGTCGAGCGCGAACAAGTTCTCCCTGATGGGCGGCATCCGCGAGGCCGCGCAGCTCATCGCCTACGAGCTCCCGCTCGTGCTGGCCGCAGCCGCCGTCGTGCTGCAGGCGGGCACGATGTCGCTGGTGGGGATCGTCCAGGCGCAGGCAGAGTTCACCGTCGCCGGGATCCCGATGTGGTACTTCCTGCCGCAGGCGGGGGGGCTGCTGCTCTTCTACGTCGCCTCGCTGGCCGAGCTGAACCGGCCGCCGTTCGACATGCCGATCGCCGACTCCGAGATCATCTTCGGCCACATGACCGAGTACACCGGTCTGCGCTACGCATTCTTCATGCTGGCGGAGTACGCCGGCATGGTGGTGCTGTCGGCGATCACGGCCACCCTGTTCCTCGGCGGCTGGTACATCCTGCCGGGGGTGCCGCCGCCCGAGATCGATGTGCTGTTCATCCCGGGCTCCGTGGTCGCGGGGCTGATCGGCTTCGGGGTCGTGTTCGGCAAGGTCGCCGCGCTCTGCTTCGGGATGATCTGGTTCCGGGCGACGTTCCCGAGGCTGCGCGAGGATCAGCTGCAGCGGATGTCCTGGCTCGTGCTGATCCCGCTGGCGATCCTGCAGGTCGTGGTCGTGGCGATCCTCAAGGTCTTCCCGGTGGGGGTGTGAGCAGCTGATGCCCACGTTGCCGAAGCTCGGCCTGCTGAAGGGTCTCGGGCTCACGCTCAAGACCATGATGACGCCGGCGACCACGCAGGCGTATCCGCACGTCAAGCCGGACCTGCCGCCGCGCACCCGCGGCGTGATCGCCCTCATGGACGAGAACTGCACCGTCTGCATGCTCTGCGCCAAGGAGTGCCCGGACTGGTGCATCTACATCGACTCGCAGAAGGAGACCGTCCCGCTGGAGGGCGGCCGCACCCGGACACGCAACATCCTCGACCGCTTCGCCATCGACTTCGCGCTGTGCATGTACTGCGGCATCTGCATCGAGGTCTGCCCGTTCGACGCGCTCTTCTGGAGCCCGGAGTTCGAGTACTCGACCTACTCGATCCGCGAGCTCACCCACGAGAAGGAGCAGCTGCGGCAGTGGATGGACACGGTCCCCGCGCCGGTTGAGCTGGAGATCGGGGCTGAGCCGCCCAGCGAGGTCGCCGCTGGGCTGACGGCCGCGCGCAAGAAGGCCGAGCAGCAGGCCCAGCAGCTGGCTGCGACGTCCCAGACGGCGGACGGATCTACGACGGACGCGGCGTCGGCCGGCGGGGAGGAGTCCGGCGAGGAGGAGATCCACGTCGAGGCCCAGGTCGATGAGGAGCGCTACGACGAGCTCATCGCTGACGGCGTGCCCGAGCGGGTGGCCAGAGCGAAGGCGAAAGCGCACTACGTGCGCAGCGAACGCAAGCGCATCCGTGCGGAGCGCGCGGGAGGGGAGAGCGCGTGAGCGTGGCGGACGCCTTCATGCTGGTGATCGCGGTGCTGGGCGGCAGCGCCGCGCTCCTGGTCGTGACCTCGCGCAACGTCGTCCACGCCGCCCTCTACCTGGTGATCGCGCTGCTGGCGGTCGCCGGCACGTTCCTGCTGCTCGGTGCGGAGTTCCTCGCGTGGGCTCAGGTGCTCGTCTACGTCGGCGCGGTCGTCGTGCTGATCCTGTTCGGCCTCATGCTCACGCGCGCCCCGATCGGCCCCATGGCGCAGAGCAACGAGCTGGGCAAGGCCCTGCCGGTCGGGGTGAGCGGCGCGCTCTTCCTGGTCCTGGTCGTGCTCATCTTGCGCTCGTTCGGCAACACGACCTTCACACCGCGCGTGGTGACGGCGGCGAACCTGGGTGAGCTGCTCTACGTCGACTGGGCGTTCCCCTTCATGGTGCTCGGCTTCCTGCTCACCGTCTCGCTCATCGGCGCGGTCGTGATCGCGCGCCAGGATGAGGGCGAGGGCCCTGAGCCAGGCCTCGACTTCGACACGGAACAGCTTCCCGAGGTGCCGTCTGAAACCGACGCCACGCCGTCGCCTCACGTCCAACACACGGCCGAAGTGCCGGCCGGACGCGAAGGAGGAGGCGCCTGATGCTCATCGCGTATCCGCTCGTCTTCGCGGCGCTGCTCTTCTGCGTCGGCATCTACGGGGTGCTCTCACGCCGCAACGCCGTCGTGGTGCTCATGAGCGTGGAGCTGATGCTCGCGAGCGTGACGGTGAACCTCGTCACCTTCAACCAACTGGTCGCCGAGCGCAGCGACGTCCTGCTGACCGGGCAGGTCTTCGCCCTCTTCGTGCTCGCCGTCGGCGCCGCCGAGGTAGGCGTGGCGCTTGCCATCATCCTGCTGCTCTACCGCAACCGCGCCTCGGTGAACATCGACGACGCCGACCTGATGAAGTACTAGGAGGGCTGGCCGCTCCATGTGGTTCGTGCGCAACGCCTGGCTGATCCCGGCTCTGCCGGCGGTCGCGGCCGGGCTCATCTTCGCCTTGGGCCGCCGGCTGCCGGGCAGGGGCGCGCTGCTCGGCATCGGCGTGATCGGGCTCTCCTTCGTGGTCGCGCTCGGCGTGGCGGTGCAGGTCTTCAGTGCCAACGTCGAGGCGGTCGCTCAGGTCGAGGAGGCCCACGGCGAGGTGAGCGCCGCCGAAGGCGGCGAGGAGCAGCACGCCGTCGAGGACGATCAGGCGGTCACGGAGTCCGAGGAGGAGGCCGCCATTCCGGAAGGCGTGCACTCCTTCCTGTACGACGAAGGCGTGGACCTCACCGGCACCGGCGCCGACTGGAGCTTCCAGGCAGGGATCCGCATCGACGGCCTGGCCGCGATGATGTTCCTGCTCGTCACGTTCGTCAGCCTGATGGTGCAGATCTACTCGACGGGCTACATGCACGGCGATCCCAGGTACACCTACTTCTTCGGTCTGCTCAGCCTGTTCACCGCGTCGATGCTGCTGCTGGTCATCGCGAACAACATCATGCTCATGCTGGTCGGGTGGGAGCTCGTCGGCATCTGCTCGTTCCTGCTGATCGGGTTCTGGTGGGAGGAGAAGGTCAACTCGAGCGCCTCGATCAAGGCGTTCATCACGACGAAGCTCGGCGACGTCGGGCTGGTCGTCGGCGTGATCACCCTGTGGGGCATGTTCCGCACCTTCCGGATCGAGGCGATCCTCGAGGCTGTCGAGGCGGGGGAGTTCAGCCAGTCTCTGCTCACCTTCGCGCTCATCGCGCTCTTCGTCGGCGCGATCGGCAAATCGGCGCAGTTCCCGCTGCACACCTGGCTGCCCGACGCCATGGCGGGGCCGACCCCGGTCTCGGCGCTCATCCACGCCGCCACCATGGTGACCGCCGGCGTCTTCATGATCGCCCGCCTGTACCCGGCGTTCGAGGCCTCCCCGACCGCCCTGGCGGTGATCGCCATCATCGGCGCGATCACGCTCGTCATGGCGGGCCTGCTCGCGCTCGTCCAGGACGACGTGAAGCGCGTGCTCGCGTACTCCACGGTGAGCCAGCTCGGCTACATGGTGGCGGCGCTGGCCTTCAGCTACACCGCCGGGATCTTTCACCTGTTCACGCACGGCTTCTTCAAGGCGCTCCTCTTCCTGGGGTCAGGCTCGCTCATCCACGCCGTGCACTCCAACAACATGAGCGACATGGGCGGTCTGCGGAAGGCCATGCCGACCACGTTCGCCACGTTCGTGGTTGGCTCGGCGGCGCTCGCGGCGCTGCCGCCTCTGGCTGGCTTCTGGTCTAAGGACGAGGTGCTCGCCGGGGCGCTCGAGTCCGGCGGTTACACTGGCAACCTCGTCTGGATCCTCGGCACGCTCGGCGGCTTCCTCACCGCCTTCTACATGACGCGGGTGCTCTGGCTCGTCTTCGGGGGGGAGTACCGCGGCCACGGCGAGCCGCACGAGAGCCCCCGCTCGATGGCCTGGCCGCTGATCGCCCTCGCGGTGCCGGCGTTCTTCATCGGCTTCATCAACCTGCCGTTCGGGTTCGCCCATCCGGTCGGCTTCGCCGCCTGGACGGCCTTCGATCTCGCCTACTTCGAGGAGCAGGGCGCGGTCTTCGTCGTCTGGCTGGCGGCGCTGGCGACGGTGCTGGCGCTGGTCGCCGTGGCGCTCGGTACGCTGCTGTACCGCAAGGCGCCCGCGCCGGACGATGACCCGATGCTGAACATGGGCTGGGCGACACGGGTGCTCGACCGCAAGTACTACCTGGACCTGCTGTACTCCGACGCGATCGTGCGCACCGTGATCCGCACCAAGCTCGCCAACGCCTCGTACTGGTTCAACGACCACGTTCTCGACCGCGTGGTCTACCTCGTGGGCGTCGGCACCGCGCGGCTCGGACGGGCGACGTACGAGATCGGGGATCAGAAGGGTATCGACGGCGGCATCAACGGCCTGGGTCTCTCCGCGTTGTGGTTGGGCGCGAAGCTCCGCCTGGCCCAGAGCGGCAATGTCCAGTTGTACGCGGGCGCCATGTTCGCGGGCATCACCGTGCTGGCGGTCGCCTTCGCGGTCAGCTGACGCGACCGCATCCGACGACGAAGAGGACACGCAGCTCATGTGGGAGAACGCGGCGATCAGCCTGACGGTGTTCCTGCCGCTGATCGGAGCCGGGATCATCATGCTGATCCCCAAGCGCAACGAGGATGCGGCCAAACCCGTCGCCTTGCTGATCTCGCTCGGCGGGTTCCTGCTGGCTCTGGGCATTCTCGGCAGCTACTACCTGGTCGACCGGCCTGCGGGCGACCTCGCCTTCGAGGTGAACATCGCGTGGATCCCCGCGATCGGGGCGCGCTACCACGTCGGCATCGACGGCATCAGCCTGCCCCTGTTCGCCCTCTCCTACCTGCTCACGTTCCTGTGCAGCGTGTACGCCTTCCACCACATCGAGGAGCCCGGCAAGCCCAAGGCGTTCCTGTCGCTCATGCTGCTGCTGCAGACCGGCATGGCCGGCTGCTTCATCGCCTTCGATCTCATCCTCTTCTTCGTGTTCTGGGAGCTCGTGCTGGTTCCCATGTACTTCATGATCGGCGTCTGGGGCGGTCCGCGGCGGGAGTACGCCGCGGTGAAGTTCTTCCTTTACACCCTCTTCGGCTCGGTCTTCATGCTCGTGGCGTTCCTGGCGCTGTACTTCGCGGCGCCGGAGCCGACGTTCGACATCCAGCGGCTCATGGCGTTCGGCCAGGAGGGCGCGTTCAGCCGGACCTTCCAGCTCGCGGCCTTCGCTGGTGTCGGGATCGGGTTCGCGATCAAGGTGCCGATGTGGCCGTTCCACACGTGGCTGCCCGACGCGCACACCGAGGCACCGACCATCGGCAGCGTGCTGCTGGCCGGGGTCCTGCTGAAGATGGGCACGTATGGCTTCGTGCGCATCGCCCTGCCGATCCTGCCGGAGGGGGCCGTGTTCTGGGCGCCGCTCATCGCCGTGCTCGCCGTCATCGCCATCATCTACGGGGCGTTGTGCTGTCTCGCTCAGACCGACCTGAAGCGGCTGATCGCCTTTAGCTCGGTCGGCCACATGGGCTTCGTCATGCTCGGGATCGCCACGCTCACCCCGGTCGGCATCAACGCGGCGATCTTCGGCATGATCGCCCACGGCGTCATCACGGGGATGCTCTTCTTCGTGGTGGGCAGCGTGAAGGACCGCTATCACACGCGGGCGATCGCCGAGATCGGCGGTGGCCTCTTGCAGACGCTGCCGCGCATGGGCGTCGTCTTCACGTTCGTGGCGATCGCGAGCCTCGGCCTGCCGGGCCTGGCCGGGTTCTGGGGGGAGGTGTTCGCGCTGCTCGCGGCGTTCAGCCCCGCGGAGTCGCTGGCGCCGTGGCAGACCCTGTATCGCGTGCTCATGGTCTTCGGCGCGATCGGCACGGTCTTGACCGCGGGGTACTTCCTGTGGATGCTGCAGCGCGTGAACATGGGGCAGGCGCCGGAGCGGTGGAAAGACGAAGGCCTGCAGGACATCACGGTCATCGAGTGGGGCGCGTGGACGCCGCTGCTGGTGATGACCCTGGCGTTGGGCTTACTGCCGCTGCTCGTGTTCGGGATCACTGACCCCGACGTCACCCGCATCCTCGCTGCGTTCGGGAGCTGACGCGGTGCCTGCCGACGCCACCACGGTCGACCTCTTCGCGCTCGCGCCCGAACTGGCCCTGCTGACGACGGCGCTCTCGGTCCTGCTCGTCGAGCTGTTCCTCGAGGGCCGCCGCAAGGCGTGGGTCAACCCGCTCGGCGTCGTCGGCGTGACGGTCGCGCTCGCCTTCGTCGTCGCGCTCGCGCTCGACGGCACGCCGCGCTCGTCGTTCGGCAACATGTTCGTCGTCGACAACTACGCCTTGCTCTTCAAGGCCTTCTTCCTCAGCGTTGCGCTCTTCGTGCTGCTGCTCTCCTACCGGTACTTCACCGAGATCAGGACCTACCAGGGCGAGTACTACTTCCTGCTGCTGTCGTCTTTCCTGGGCATGCTGCTCATGCCCAGCGCGCGCGATCTCGTCATGGTCTTCCTGGCGCTGGAGCTGGTGAGCGTGCCGGGCTTCGTCATGGCGGGCCTGCGCAAGTTCGATCTGCGCTCCAACGAGGGTGCGCTGAAGTTCCTGCTCTTCGGCATCCTGAGCGTCACCGTGCTGCTCTTCGGCATCTCGATCGTCTACGGCTTCACGGGCACAACCGATCTCGTCGGGATCGCCGAGGCGCTCGGCACCTTGGAGCGCGAACCGTTGCTGCTGGCGAGCGTGCTCTTCGTGATCGTCGGCTTCGGGTTCAAGATCTCCGCGGTGCCTTTCCACTTCTGGGCGCCGGACACCTACGAGGGCTCGCCGGTGCCGGTGACCGCCTTCCTCTCGGTCGCCAGCAAGGCCGCCGGCTTCGCGGGCCTGTTGCAGGTGACGTTCGTGGCGTTCGAGCCGTACGCCGATGTGTGGGGGCCGATCCTGGGTGTGATCGCCGTGCTCACCATGACGTTCGGCAACCTCGTCGCGCTGCAGCAGACCAACATCGTGCGCCTGCTCGCCTACTCCTCGATCGCCCACGCCGGCTACATGTTGGTGCCGTTCGGGGTGGCCCGGCCGGCGGAGGCCGCGCTGAACGGGCGCGCCTTCGAGGCCGTCCTGATCTACCTGCTCGCCTACGCGGTCATGAACACGGGCGCGTTCGGCGTCGTGGTGGCGATGACGCGCCAGCATCCCGGCCGTCAGATCCGCGACTTCGCCGGTCTGGGCAGTCGCGCTCCGGGCCTGGCCGTGGGGATGACGATGTTCCTGCTCTCACTCGGTGGCGTGCCCCCGCTGGTGGGGCTGTGGGCGAAGTTCTTCATCTTCACCGCCGCGGCGGGGGCGGCGAGCCTCGCCGGCTATCTCCTGGCGGGCGCCGTGCTGGTCAACTCGGTGATCGCGATGTTCTACTACTTGGCCGTCGCGCGGACGATGTGGCTGGACGAGCCGGTGGCGCCTGAGCGGATCCGTCCCGGGGTCGGCATCAGCGTCGCGGTGGGCGTGCTCAGCGTGCTCGCGCTGGCCGTGGGGATCTTCCCCGAGGCGTTCGCCGGTTTCGCCGACGTCTCCACGCTGGTGCAAGCGGCCCCGTAGCCGGCACGACCTCGGGTGCGCTTGGTGTGCACCACGCACACACAGCAGGCCCTCCTGACCCCGCGGCCTCCTCAGGACCGAGGCGCGCTGCCATAGAAGCGCTCGATGTGACCGCGAACGAGCTCTGCGGCGTGGGCACCGTCGCCTCGCTCCACCGCGTCGAGCAGCTGTTGGTGCTCGGTGATCAGCGTCGCGAAGGTGTGGCGTGGGTCGTCAAGCTGTGAGAGCCTCTCGGCCAGGCGCCGTTCGAGGGTGTGACGCACCGCCAGCATGATGAGATGCATGGCCTCGTTGCGCGACGCCGCCACGAGCGCGATGTGAAAACGCAGATCGGCGGCACGGAAGTCCAGCACGGTCACCTCGGGCTCTTGCATGGCCTGGAGGGCGGAACGCGCCTCGCCGAGCGCGTCCTCGTTCGGATCGCTCGCAGCCAGCATCACGGCCGCAGGCTCCACCGCGCGCCGGAGCTCGCTCAGGTCCTCCACCCGCACGCGCTGCAGCCGCATGAGATGACCGAGCAGCTCCTGGACGGGGCGGCTCAAATCGTCGGCGACGAGCGGAGGGAACTGGGAGCCCGGTCCGGGCATGAGCAGGCCCTGGGCCTCGAGTGCACGCATGGCTTCGCGCACCGACGCGCGGCTCACCCCGAAGGAGGCGGAGAGTTCCCGTTCCGTGGGCAGCTGCTCGCCGGGTCCGAACTCGCCGCTGAAGATGGCGTCCCGGATGCGGGCAGCCACCTGTTCGTGGACGCGTTGGCGGTCGATGCGCTCGAAGACCATGTCGGAACCTTACTCGACCGGTTGGACAGGTGGTCTGGTGGTCAGACCAAGTTACCGTGTGACCGTGAACGACGACCGAAAGCACGTCGCCTCTGCGCAAAGGAGCCGCAATGGCCGACCTGAACGACCACATCCTTGTCCTGCTCGACGCCTCGACGCTCGACGAGAGCGCCGTGCGATCAGCCCGTGAGCTCGTGAACCCTGGCGGGCGGGTGACCTTGCTGCTGACCCGGTCGCCGTCCGAGCCTGGGCCGTTAGGCGACTTCGCCGCCTCGGAGAACCTCTCGGTGCCGGACGCCGCCGAGATCTACGTCCAGCGCACCGTGAGACGACTGCGCGCCGAGGGCGTCGTCGCCGAGCCAGTCTCGGTCCCCGGCGGCCGGACCGCCGCCGGGGTCGTGTGGAACGCCCAGCGCCGGGGCGTCACGCTGATCCTGCTGGCGGCCGAGGACCGTCCCCGCCGCAAGCTCTTTGGGCGGGGCCTGGCCCAGCAGCTCGTGGCCGCCTCACCGGTCCCGGTGCTCGTGGCACCGCGCCCGGGCCGGCGCCGCGACGAGCCTGCGCTGGCGGCGGCCTGAGGCGGATTGAGGCAACCTTTACCGCCGACGCGGCGGGGAGCGCCTCACGCTCGGTATTCTGGGGGATGGAGGTGACGGGACCGACCCGTCGTCCATCCCCCACGAGGTGAGGGCGCGATGTTCAAGTCCATGAAGACGTTCGTGCTGTTGGCGGCGTTGTCCGGGCTGTTGCTGTTCGTCGGATCGATGTTTGACTCGGCTGGGAGCAACACGTTCCTGACGATGGCGCTGGTGATCGCGCTGGTCATGAACGTCGGCAGCTACTGGTTCAGCGACAAGCTGGCGATCAAGATGGCCCGGGCCCAGCCGGCGGGTGAGGCCGAGTATCCCTGGTACCACCAGATGGTTGGCGAACTGGCGATGCGGGCGCAGATGCCCATGCCGAGGCTGTACATCTCGCCATCGCCACAGCCAAACGCGTTCGCGACTGGCCGCAATCCGGAGCACGCCGCCGTCTGCGTGAACCAGGGCCTCATCGATCTGCTCGAGAAGGACGAGATGGCGGGCGTGCTCGCTCACGAGCTCTCCCACGTCGGCAACCGCGACATCCTGATCGGCTCCGTGGCCGCCACGATCGCCACCGCGATCACGTTCCTAGCCCGCATGGGCTTCTGGTTCGGCGGCGGCGGACGCGACCGGGAGGGCGGCGCGGTCGGCCAGATCGCCATGATCTTCCTCGCGCCGGTCGCGGCGATGCTCATCCAGTTCGCGGTCACCCGCAGTCGGGAGACGCAGGCTGACGCCAGCGGCGCCGAGCTCTCGGGCAAGCCGCTCGCGCTCGCCAGCGCGCTGCAGAAGCTCGAGAGCGGCGGTCGCCAGCTCGCCCGCAGGGGCGTCGGCGGTACACCGGCGGAGATGCCCAACAACGCCTTCTCCAGCCTCTACATCTCCGCGCCCTTCGGGGGGCTGGGCCGAGCAGGGATGAGCAGCCTCTTCCGGACGCACCCCAAGACCGAGGACCGAGTCGCGCGGCTGGAAGCCATCGCCCGCAAGATGGGCCAGATCGCCTGACGCGACCGCAGCACACAGAAGCGGCTCCCGCCCAATCGGCGGGAGCCGTTTGCTGTGGGCGAGGCCCCAGGTGGGGAGCCATTCCAAGCTTGGTCCTCGCCGGCTCGCAAGGTCCGACGCGGGTCGCCTCCGCCTGCAAGCACTTCATAATACGGTCTGTTCAGTGCAAATGGGACCGGTTCCGTGTGTACGAACTGACACGGGTACAACCAGGATAGAACAGATGTTTCTGGCAAATAATACGTCCCTGCAAGGAGCGTCTCGACCATTTCGTCACGCGCGGCTCAAGGTGAAGGCTGATACACGGCACGAGGGCCTTTACGCGCCCCGCGCTGCGCGGGTACCGTGCAGGCTGGGCGGGGAAGAGCGAAGGAGGTCTTGGCATGGTGTGGACGAGTCCCTATGGGCAGACGACGATCCCGGATCGGTCGCTGCCCGAGTTCGTGCTGGAGCGCGCTGAGGAGTTCGGTGACAAGCCGGCGCTGATCGACGGGCCGTCGGGGCGTACGCTCACCTTCAACGAGGTGCTCAGCGGCGTCCGCAGCGTCGCCGCCGGCTTGGCGGAGCGCGGGTTCGGCAAGGGTGATGTCTTCGGGTTGTACCTCCCGAACCTGCCGGAGTACGCGGTGGCCTTCCATGGGGTGGCGCTGGCCGGCGGCGTCAACACGACGATCAACCCGCAGTTCACCGCCGAGGAGGCGGCCCGGCAGCTGCGCAACGCCGGCGCCCGTTTCCTGCTGACCGTGCCGCCGTTGCTCTCCAAGGCGGCCGCGGCGGCGGAGGAGGCTGAGATCGAGGAGCTCTTCGTCCTCGGCGAGGGCGATGGCGCCACGCCGTTCCAGTCGCTGTTCGGCGAGGGTGAACCGCCATTGGTGGAGATCGATCCCGCGAACGACCTCGTCGCCCTGCCCTACTCCAGCGGCACGACGGGACTGCCAAAGGGGGTCATGCTCACCCACCGCAACCTCGTGGCCAACCTCGTCCAGACTGAGGGACCGCTTCCGCTCGAGCCCGAGGACACCACCATCGGCGTCCTGCCGTTCTTCCACATCTACGGCATGACGGTCATCATGAACCTCTGTCTGCGGCACGGCGCCACGGTCGTGACGATGCCGCAGTTCGACCTCGAGGCCTTCCTCAGCCTGCTCGCCGAGCACCGCGTCACGCGCGCGTTCGTGGTGCCACCGATTGTGCTGGCGTTGTCGAAGCACCCGCTCGTCGATGACTTCGACCTCTCGGCCCTGCGGCTCGTGTTCTCCGGGGCCGCGCCGTTGGGCGTGGACTTGGAGGAGGCGGTGAGAGAGCGGCTCGGCTGTGTGGTGGCGCAGGGCTACGGTATGACCGAATCGAGCCCGGTGACCCACGCGAACCCTGATGACACCGAGAAAGGCAAGCCCGGCACGATCGGGCCGCTCGTGGGCGAGACCGAGGCGCGGATCGTCTCGCTGGAAGGCGAGGACGTCGGAGCCGGCGAGACCGGCGAGCTGTGGGTGCGAGGGCCCCAGGTCATGCCCGGCTACCTGAACGACGAGGAGGCGACCCGCGCGACCATCGACACCGACGGGTGGCTGCACACCGGCGATATCGCCGAAGCCGACGACGACGGCTACTTCACGATCGTGGACCGGGTGAAGGAGCTCATCAAGTACAAGGGCTATCAGATCGCTCCCGCCGAGCTCGAGGCGGTGCTCGTCAACCATCCCGACATCGACGACGCCGCGGTGATCGGCATCGACGACGAGGAGGCGGGCGAGATCCCGAAGGCCTTCGTCGTCACGTCCGGCGAGGCCACCGCCGAGGAGATCATGGAGTACGTCGGCGAGCAGGTGGCGCCCTACAAGAAGGTGCGCCAGGTGGCGTTCATCGACGAGATACCCAAGTCCGCCTCAGGCAAGATCCTGCGCCGCGAGCTGACGGACGCCGAGCACGGGTAGACGCCGATCCGACGAAAGAGGGGGTGCCCGCAGGCACCCCCTCTCCCGATGTCGGAGCGACTACTCGACGATTGTCAGGCGCCCCTCCGCCGGCGGGTCGACCGGGGAGTTCTCAGCGAGGTACTCCTCGACTGCCTCGACGAGGTTGATCTCGGTGTCGACCACGTTCGTGCCTTGCGTGAGCGTGGTGAACTCGTCACCTCCCGCCGCCATGAAGTTGTTCGTGACGACGCGGTACGTGGCGTCCGGGTCGATGGGTGTGCCGTCCGGCAGAGACACCTCGACCACGCGCTCGCCGAATGGCGCGTCCGGATCGACGGTCCACTGCAGCCCGGAGACCTGCACGGTGCCGAATCCGCTGAACGCACCTTCTTCGAGCACTTGGATGACCTGGGCGCCGGTGAGGTCCAGGAGCACGACCGTGTTGCCGAACGGCAACACCTCGAACAACTCCTCACGGGTGATGGGACCCTCGTCGATGTCGGCGCGCAGGCCACCGGAGTTGGTGAACGCGAAGTCGATCTCCTCACGGAAGGCGCGCATCGCGTCGGTGATGAAGTTGCCCATCTCCGACTCGCCCTGGCGGTCATCGGAGCGCAGGATCGAGGTTGCGGCGACACCGACCTCTTCGCCGAGGAGCTCGTCGACCTGGGCCTGGTAGCCGTCCACGATCGCCTGGATCTCGTCGTCCGGCTCGATCTCGTCGACGAGTGTGCGTTCGAGTTCGGCGTCGAGGCTCACGACGTCACCGGTCTCGAGGTCGACCTGGAGCTCCGCGTCGGCGTAGCCGCGGGTGTTGCCGAGCGGCTGCAGCACCCTCAGACCGTTGATGGTCGTGTCGATCTCGAGCGGGATGTGGCCGCCGAGGACAAGATCGATCTCCTCGTCGACACCCTGGACGATGTCGGCAAGCAGCCCTGAGCTCTCGTCCTCAAGCCCCTGGTGGGGCAGCAGGACGAGCGTCTCGACACCCATGGACTGCAGTTCGGCGACATCGGCGTTGATCGCGTCGATGGTGGCGGGCACGTCCTGGAACTCCAGTCCCTCGACCGCATCGGGGATCACGACGCTGGGCGTCTGCGGGTTGCCGACGCCGATCACTCCGACCTGGACGCCGGCCAGGTCGAAGACCTCGTACGGCTGGAGATACTCGGGCGCTTCACCCGTCTCCGCATCGAGGATGTTCGTCGCCAGGAACGGAAAGTCCGCTTGCTGGATCCTGGTCTGCAGCGTGTCCTGCCCCCAGTCGAACTCGTGGTTGCCGGTGGCGACGGCATCCACACCAAGGGCGTTGAACACCTCGACCGTCGACTCACCCTCGAAGAAGCTCGAGATCGGGGGCCCTTGCATGAAGTCACCGGTGTCGAGGATGAGGGTGCGGCTGAACTCGGCCTCCTCCTGGGCGAGGTAGGCGGCGAGCGCGGCCGCTCCGCCGGCCAAGGGGCCGCCGCGCTCGACGGCCAGCGGCACGAGCTGACCGTGCGTCTCGTTCAGTCCGAGAATCTGGACGGTCACGGTGTCGGGCAGCATCGGCGGTTCGCGGAGCTGGCCGCGCAGGGCTCCCGCGGGGAACTCCGTCGTGTGCACGTTGACGTAGTACCGCTGAGGACGCCGGGCGATGTCCCGCACCAGCGAGCGCGCCACGTCTTCCACGCAACCCGAGGAACGTCCCGTGGCGCCGGGAGGCGTCAAGGGGACGACCACGGGACCGTTCTCCCCGGCCGGCGCCTCGTGAATGTGCGCGCCGACAGCGGGCAGCTCGATGCCGCTCACGCTGAGCTCGAAGCAGATCTGCTCCTCGTCGAGATCGGCGATGACCTCGGCGGTCCCGGAGCCATCCAGATCTCCGGCGAGCAGCTCGCCGGTTCCGGTGTCGACCTCCTGCTCACCGGTGAGCGGCACGGTGAACGCCATGCGCTCGATGCCGCCCTGGCCCTCACAGTCCGTGACGGTGTCGTCGCCGGGTCCGCCGACGCAGTAGTCGATGCCTCCTCCGCCGCTCAGCTCGTCGTCACCCGGTCCTCCGTTGAGGAAGTCCGCGCCGTCGCCCTCCGCGTCGAGCACATCATCACCGGTGCCGCCGAAGAGGCGGTCGCGACCGGGACCTCCGAGCAGCAGGTCGGCTCCGGCGCCTCCGTACAGCAGGTCCGGGCCGGCTCCTCCCGAGAGGTTGTCATTGCCGGCCTGGCCACGCAGCGTGTCGCTGCCCGGTCCACCGTGCAGCTCGTCGTCGCCGTCGCCGCCGTCGAGCTCGTCGTCGCCGGCTCCGCCGCGCAGCGTGTCGTTACCGGGGCCGCCGGTCAGGTTGTCATCACCAGCGTTGCCGCGAAGGTCGTCGTCGCCCTCGCCGCCGCGCAGGATGTCATTGCCTGCCCGGCCGCGGAGCTCGTCATTGCCGGCTCCGCCGTCGAGGATGTCGTCACCAGCGCGTCCGATGAGTAGGTCGTCGCCGTCACCGCCACGGATCACATCGTCGCCGGGTCCACCGCGGATCAGGTCGTCGCCGCCACCGCCGCAGATGACGTCGTCACCCGAGGTGCCGCGCAGGACGTCGGCGCCGTCGGTGCCCTCCACGGTGCACGGGGAGTACTGGAAGATCCACAGGCCCCGGTCACGGTCGCTGGCGAGGACGTACTGCTTGCCGGTGTCCGGGTGCTGCCAGACTTCGACGCCCCAGAAGTTGTTGCCATCCTCGTCGATGTAGTGACCGACCTCGGAGATGCCGTCCTCGCCGAACTCCGCCACGCGGAAGCCGCCGGCATAGTAGGAGAAGTAGGCGAGATTCTCGTCAGGGTCGGTCGCGACCTCGTGCACCGAGAGGTCCCCGAAACCGTTCGCGAAAGCCGGGTCCAGCGCCTCGTCGATCGCGTAGGCGCCGAGCTCTTCCATGGTCTCGGTGTCGAGCAGCCGCACGTAACCCCAGCCGTCGAAGGCGCTGGTGGCCGAGACGTCCTCACCGAGCGCGCCAAGCTCGGGCGCATCGTCGAGCCCCTCATCGAACTGCGGTTCCGTGTTGAACAGCAGGTGGAAGGCCCGATGGCCGATGCACAGCGCCGGAGCGGTGGGCTCGAACTCGTGGCCCTGGCTGCCGCAGAGGAACGCGTCCGGGGCGTCGCCGAACGCCGCACCCGCATGGTGGTTGGCGACAATCACGACGTCGTAGCCGGCATCCTGGCCGGCCTCGATCTTCTCGGAGAAGAAGCAGGCGCCGCGCTGGATCACCACGATCTTCTGCTCGCCCTCGTCGGCTTCCAGATTCGAAGCGTCGGGGACCTCCTCGTCGTCACCGGGGCATCCCAGGCCGCCATAGATCGTCGGGCCGGCGACGGTGCCGTCGGGATACGCTTCGATCAGCGGGAAGCTGAAGCCAAACTCGCCGCCGGGGTACTCCCCGGCGTTCTCGCCCGACGTGATCGCGAACGGGTCGATGCGGTAGGGCGAGAAGTCCTCGTCGGTGCCGACGATGAGCTCGTGGTTGTAGTTGTACTCCGCCTGGTGGGCGTTGCCCTCGGCAGGAGTCAGCCCGGACAGCGTGTCGGGGGCCGGATAGTCGAAGTCGTCGATGTAGACCGGGTTGGCCGGGTCGTCGACGTTGAGCTGCACCCAGCCGCCGTCCCAGTAGGAGACGAGCATGGTCCAAACACCGTCGACATTCTCGACCACCATGTCGTGGATGAACGCCGCGGCTCCCAGGGGGGTGTTCTCCTCCTGCAGCACGCCGAAGTCGTTCAGGTCGGTCTCGCTGATCAGCTTCGGGTTGCGCGGGTCGGTGATCTCCAGGATGTCCACGTCAGGGAACTCGTTGTTGTCGACCAACACCGCGAACGCGCGGTCGCCTGCCTGCCAGACGAAGCTGGAGTGGATCTCGTTGAGCTCCCCCTCCGCACCGCCTTCGAACAGGTCCCCGGCGTTCTGCACGAGGACCTCGGGGTCCAGCGGGTCCGTGACGTCGACCAAGGTGACGCCGCCGTTGCCACCCTCGCCACAGATCTCGTTGTTGAAGGCGAGCACCTCACCGGTGAACGCCGGAAGGTCAAGATGGACGACCTGGGCGCCCTCACCCGGTTCTGAGCCTTCCAGCGCGTCGATGAAGTTGACCTGGCGCGGACGCTGCGGATTGGAGATGTCGAAGACCGCGATGCCGGCGGCCTCCTCACCGACGCACTCGGCCGGATCGCGCACCGTCAGGTAGGCGTAGCGTCCGAACGCGGCGACGTCGGCCACCCGCTCGGGCCCTGGCCGGTTGATGTTCTGCCAGCCGATCAGTTCGACGTCCTCGACCGAACCTGGCAGATGCCCGTCGCCCTCGTCCTCCGGATGGGCGTCGTGCACCTCTTTCGGGGTGTCGATCACCTCGTCATCGGTGTCGCGTTGTTCGGAGACCTCTGTCTGCCCGGCATCCTGCGCGGAGGTGGTGGGATCATCCGGAATGGTCTGGGCGCCAGCGACAGGCGCCGCGAGCGCGAGGACGAGTACGAAGAGGGAGAGGAGTGTGAAGAGCCTGCGCATGAGACGTCCTTGTCTTCATCGCACCCCGGGCGGCGGGGCACTGGATGGCGGGACCATTCCCTAGCGGCCCGCCCGCACACGAACTCCATCTGCGTCTGTGCGAGGCCCGGGAATGGGTGACAGTGGGCATCCTTATCCGCGCGTGCTGTCGCCGTCAAGGCCAAACGGCCAGAATCTTCGAGAGCTACGAAACGTCGCCCGTCTGCGCTCGGTACTGGACCCGTGCCGGACGGCGCTACTTGTAGTTCGTGAACTTCAGCGGTAGGTCCTGATCGTTTTCGCGCAGCAACGACTGTGTCTCCTGCAGCGCGTCGCGGCTCTTGGAGGAGATGCGTAGCTGCTCGCCCTGGATGGCGGGCGTCACCTTGAGCTTGGCCGATTTGATCTGCTTCACCATGGCCTTGGCCTTCTCCGTCGGGATGCCGTTGACCAGGTCGACGTCCAGGCGGTAGGAGCTCCGAGCGCCGGGCTTGGGGCGGTCGTACTCCAGCGCCTTCAGGCTCACCTTGCGCTTGACGAGCTTGTCCTTCAGCACGTCGAGCGCCGCCAGCACCCGCTCCTCGGAGTTGGCGGTGACCGCGAGGGCATCCCCTGACCACGCCACCTGCGCGTCCGTCCCCTTGAAGTCGTACCGCTGCGCCAGCTCCTTGCGCGCTTGATTGAGGGCGTTGTCGACCTCTTGCCGGTCGACCTCCGCCACCACGTCGAAACTGCTCTCGGCCATGCTTGCGATCCCTCCCTCGTCTCTGCGCACGGCATGCTACCTGTGGTTGCGGCAACCCCAGGGGCCACCTACCATGCGCCTGCTCGGAGGGATGCCCGAGTGGCCAAAGGGAGCAGGCTGTAAACCTGCCGGCTAAGCCTTCGGAGGTTCGAATCCTCCTCCCTCCACACGTTCCGTCTGCGCGGTCGTCGGTTGCGGGCCGTCGTCTCCGGGTGCGCTCGGCACCTCCTCCACCGAGGCGCTCGTCACCGCGATCCCGGCCAGCCTCTCCAAGAGCTGCTCCGCCAGCTGAGCGTCAAGGTCGAGCAACTTGGCGCTCGCGTCCACGCCTCCCGCGACGTGCGCTTCGAGCGTCGCGAGGCGGCGGCGACGTTGGAAGAAGCTGGATCGACGCACCAGCGCCTGCAGCGAGCGTTCGGGCACCATCGTCGTGCGGCGCAGCAGACCGCCCCGGCGGCTGACGGTCAAGCCCGGCCTGTGCGCCCACCCCAACGCGCGATACGAAGCCTCCGCAAGCCCCGCGGCCGGCAGCAGCGTCAGCAGCCCGAGCCAGCCGAGCGGCCCGAACGCGTACACGAGCGCGGCGGTCACGGCCACGCTGAAGACTGCCGCCCGCACCATTCGGCGCGTCCGCGCCCGTGTCGGCATCACCTCCAGCGCCGTCTCCCGTGGATCGATGGCATCCAAGACCAGGGCAGCCAGTTCCTCGGCCTGTCCGCGCGGCCCGAGTGGCAGCAACGCGCTGGCCTGAAACTGACCCTGATCGTCAGCACGGCCAGCGACCTCTACCGACAGCGACGCCCATCCGAAGCACCGGCGCAGCAGGTTCTCCTCCAGGCTGACGCTTTGGACGCGCCGCAAGGGGATTGTCGCCGCGCGCTGGTTCAGCAGACCCGTCCGGATGCGTAGCGTCTGGCCGTCGCGCACGACCGTGAAATCCCAGTAGGCCAGAGCTGTGGCGGCGACCGAGAGCAGGAACATCACACTCAGCCCGGCGACAATCACGACGGCGAGGACCGCGCCGCTCTGGCGGCCGAGCAGCCCTGGAACGCTCTCCACAAGCTCGTCGATGCGATCGCCGAAGAGCTGCTGACCGGCCCCCACGATCGCGGCGGCGACGCCGATCCGTCCACCCGTCAGCCCCGCACGGACGAGCCACCCAGGTGTCAGCCTGACCAAGACGTGCTCCTCGGTGCGCTCGGCTGAGTCGACACCGGGCTCGCTGGCGGAGGGCTCATCGGGCGCCAGCCGGAGCAGGCGGTTGCGCAACCGCTGCGCATCGTCGGACGCGAGCGCGTCGAACTTGCCTTCGGCGCTGCCCGCGCCGACGGTCTCGACGCGAAGCTCGACGACGCCGAAGGGGCGATGGGTGAGCCTGCGGCTGATGTCGACGGCCTGAATGCGGTCGAAGGGGATCGTCCGCTGCTTGCGCGCGAGCAGCCCCTCCTCGATGACGAGTGCGTCACCGGTGAGCCGATAGGAGAAGCGCAACCAGCGCAGACCGGCCTGCAGCAGCACGACGGCGAGCATGGGCAGCGTGAAGAGCAGCGGCAACTGTCCGCCGATCGCCACCAGGGCGAACGGCCACGCCTGCCGGAGCGACCAGACCCCCAGCACGGCCGGATGCAGCCGGTAGGAGTGCGGGGGGATGCCGAAGAACGAGGTGTGCTCTGGCCTGGGCTCAGACACCGGCGGCGTCCGGATCGAGCTTGGCGAGCCGATCGCGCAGCCCCTCTGCCTCATGTGTCAGCAGTCCAGGCACGCGCCCCGAGACACCGGCCGCCGCCGTGTGAACCACCAGTTGGGCCAGCCCGAGCAGGCGGTCAAGCGGCCCCTGCCGCGTGTCGACGTACTGCAGTCGGCTGTAGGGGATGACGGTGATCCGCACGACGAGAATGCCGCGCTGAATCCACAGGTCCTCCTCCCGTAGGGCGTAGCGCCACCGCCGGTAGCGCAGTACGGGCACGGTCACGGCCAGCGTCGCGGCCAGCGCGACCACGAGACCGAGCACGAGAAATCGTGGCAGACCGAGGAAGCGGCGCACCACGAAGAACTCGAAGGCGGCCGCCGCGAGCGTCGCCAGCACAAAGGCAAGCGCTCCGGTCGCCCACCAGACCTGGCGGACGCGCGGGTGCAACGGTCGCAAGTCGGAAGCCGACGAGGAGGCGGTGCGTGTGCCGCTCATGGACGCCAGCGTAGAGCGTTCGCCCAGGTTGCACCCCTTGCTGGTGCCCTCCATACTGGCCTGCGCCGCCCCCCTAGCTCAGTCGGCAGAGCGTCTCCATGGTAAGGAGAAGGTCAACGGTTCGATTCCGTTGGGGGGCTCTCGGACCCCGGGGACGGGGACCGACCGGGCGGCGTAGCTCAGGGGCAGAGCAAGCGGCTCATAATCGCTGTGTCGGTGGTTCGAGTCCACCCGCCGCTACCCGACCACACCGCACCCAGACAACCCACCCACACTGAGTCGCACCTCTCTCGGCCCGCAGGGTCGTAGCCTTGAGTGAAGGAACCCACGCACACTGAGTCGCACCTCTCTCGGCCCGCAGGGTCGTAGCCCATCCCGGAGGGATCTGATCATGGCAAAGAGCAAGTTTGAGCGCACGAAGCCGCATATGAATATCGGCACGATCGGTCATGTCGATCATGGGAAGACGACGTTGACGGCGGCGATCACGAATGT
>JBBSMR010000025.1:0-47290 GCA_038233095.1 Euzebyales bacterium | reverse complement strand
TGGCTGCCTCACGTACCTGGAGGAGGGACCACACCCGGTGCTCAGCTTCACCGGGGCCTACACCGTCGTTGTTCGGCGCCCCGATCCTCGCCGAGTACTGGTGCGCCGACCAGTACATCGTGCAGCGCAGGCTGGCGGTACGCAACATCGACAACGCTCGGCGCGGCACGATCTTCGGGGGCTACCTCAAGGTCCTGCCGATCTTCATCCTCGTCATCCCAGGCGGTCCGGCGTACTTCTGACGCTCACCGCCACAGCACCCACACGTAGACCCCGTAGGCGAGCAAGAGCAATGCCGCGGTGAGGCGCCCGATCCGTTCCCGCATCCCGGCGATCGCCCCGATCACCGTGAGGAGTCCCATAACGAGTGCAGCGGAGGAGGCGATGCCCTCCGCGGCCAACGGCCGGGCGAGGGCGGCCACCCCGAGCGTCGCGGTGGCGTTGTAGAGCACCGACCCGACGATGCCCGCGGCCGCCAGCTCCGGGATCCCGCGGCGCAACGACGCGGGGATGAGCGCGACGAACTCCGAGGTGGTCGCCAGGGCCACGACGGTGAGCCCGACGACCGAGCCTCCGACGCCGACCAGCGCCACGAGCCGCTCGGCGCCGGAGACAGCCAGCCAGCCCCCGGCTCCCATCGCCGCGACGCCTGTCAGCGCCAGCAGCAAGCCGCGCGTGCCCGACTCCGATTCAGGGTCCGGCTCTTCGCGTGCCTCGCCCAGCTCGCCGATCGCAGGGAGCCCCCGTTCGACCCGCCAGATCGCGGCGACGAGCGCAGCGTAGAGGACGACGAGCGCCGCGCCTTCGAGCCGGCCGACGGCGCCGTCGACGAGCACGCCCCAGGCGGCGGCGCTCGCGCCCAGCGCCGCGGCGGCATAGCGCACGCCGCGCCGCCCGAGATTGAAGGGCGAGGCGAGCGCGAGGCTGCCGGCGACCAGCGCAGCAGTGTCACGTTCGCGCCGATCGCGTCGCCGGCGGCGATGCCCGGCTGGTCCCGGACCGCCGCGAGCACCGCCGTCACCAGCTCCTCCGGCTCAGCGCCGGCGAGCAGCAGGCCGACGCCCATGCCCGAGACGCCCAGACGCCGGCCGGCTGCTGCGGCGTGCTCGGCGAAAAGCTCCGCGCCCGCCGCCAGCAGCACCGCGGCCGCGAGCAGCAGGCGCCCATTCCACGCTGATCAGGCGCGGGCGGCGGCACGCATGTCGCAGCCCGCGAGGTGGTCGTTCACGAGGCCCATCGCCTGCATGAAGGCGTAGCAGGTCGTGGGCCCCACGAAGCGAAAGCCATGTGACTTCAGCGCGGTCGACAAAGCGCGAGAGGCGGGCGTGGTGGCGGGAACATCCGCGGCCGTCCGGGGTGGAGCGCGATGCTCGTCATCGGCGAAGGCCCACACCAGCTCGTCGAGCGTCGCGGAGGCCTCCCACAGCGCGCACAGGGCGCGGGCGTTGCCGATGGTGGCCTGGATCTTGGCGCGGTTGCGCACGATCCCGGCGTCGCCGAGCAGCCGGTCGATGTCATCGCCGTCGAACGCGGCCACCGCTCGAGGCGAGAAGCCGGCGAACGCGGCACGGAAGTGCTTGCGCTTGCGCAGGATCGTGAGCCAGGACAGCCCCGCTTGGAAGCCCTCCAGGCAGAGCTTCTCGAAGAGCTTCGTGTCGTCGTGCACGCCGCGGCCCCACTCCTCGTCGTGGTAGGCCTCGTAGCGCTCGTCACCCGCGCACCACCAGCAACGGCTGAGGCCGTCAGGCCCGATCACCACGTCCGTGGTCAGTTGAGATCCGCCCCGTTCGGCCCCGGCGGCCGCAGGGAGCCGACGCTGCCGAGATGCCGCATGAGGCCGTGCTCGCGCCGCAGCAGACGGGTGGTCGCGTCGATGCGGTCGAGCGGCGAGTCGAGCTCGAGCAGGTGCTGCTGCTCGATGAGGTCGACCTGGACGGCGGCGGCGGCGAGCCAGGCCAGCTCATGGCAGTGCGTCGGCAGGCGCCCCAGCAACTCGGGGGGAGCCCCCAGGCCCATCAGGTAGGGCACGAGCAGGTTGCGCAGAAGCGCCGCTTGGCCGTTCAGATCCGGCAGCGGCGTCTCCTCCAAGAGGCTGACCTCGGCGCGACGGTAGGGAGCGGGATCGAGCTGGTGGTCGATCCGGAAACGCTCCACGCCGCGGGTCAGGATGTCGAGCCGGCCGTCGTCCAGATGCTCGATCCGCTCGATCACGGCGATGGTGCCGACGCCGAACGTCTCGGCGCGCTCGTTGACCTCGTGGCCTGAGCGGATGGCCACGACGCCGAAACGGCGGTCGCGGTCCAGACAGTGAGCGATCATGCTCTGATACCGCGACTCGAAGATGTGCAGAGGAAGTGGGCGACCAGGGAAGAGCACGACGTTCAAAGGAAACAGCGGCAGCTCCACGGCTTCTAGCCGCACGCATGGTCTCGACGCATGTCGGACAGGCTACGCTCCTCACGCCGTTCTCGCCGGGCCCGCCTCGCTCGAAAGGGGGAGGATGGCTACCCTTCGCGCCATGCTGGAGCTCATCGATCTGCGCGGTGTCCGCGGTGATCTCACCCCTCGGCTACCGAGGGCGGGCACGCAGTTCGCCGAGGATGTGCGTCGGAGTGTGGCTGAGGTGCTCGCCGCGGTGCGCGTGCGCGGCGACGAGGCGGTGCGGGAGTACGCCGTCCGCTTCGACGCCTACGACGGCGCGTTCGAGGTGCCGCCGGAGTGGACCGCGCGGGCGCTCTCCGAACTCGACCCCGGTCTGCGTGCGGCGCTGGAGCAGGCCGTTGAGCAGGTGCGCTGGTTCCATGAGCAGAGCCGGCCCCGCGACTGGACGCAGCGGCGCGGAGGAGCGGTGATGGGCGTACGGCACGAGCCGCTGCGTCGTGTCGGCGCCTACGTGCCCGGCGGGCTGGCGCCGCTCGTCTCGACCGCGATCATGACGGTGGCGCCCGCGCGCGTGGCCGGTGTCGAGGAGGTCGTGCTGTGCACGCCGCCCGCTCCGGACGGCCGCGTCAACCCCGCGATCCTGGCGGCGGCGGCCATCGCCGGAGGCGCAGACCGGGTGTTTCGCATCGGCGGCGCGCAGGCGGTCGCGGCGCTGGTCTACGGCACCCAGACCGTGCCGCGGTGCGAGAAGATCGTGGGGCCCGGCAACGCCTACGTAGCCGAAGCGAAGATGCAGATCGCCCAGTCGGGGGTCTGCGGGATCGATCTGCTGGCCGGCACGACGGAGGTCGCGATCATCGCCGACGAGAGCGCGAACCCCCTGGCGGTGGCCGCCGACCTGGTCGCGCAGGCCGAGCACGACCCGCTCGCGACCTGCCTGCTCATCACGCCGTCCCAGGACCTGATCGACCGGGTCGAGGAGGCGCTTGCCCGTGAGCTCGCGGCCGCCCGGCATGGCGACCGGGTGCGGGCCGCGCTGGAGGGCCAGGGCAGGGCCGCGCTCGTGGACGACCTCGACCAGGCGGTCGAGGTCGCCGAGCAGTTCGCCGCCGAGCACCTCGAGGTTCAGACCGTGGATGCCGTGGCGGTCGCCGCGCGGGTGCGGGTGGCGGGCGCCATCTTCGTCGGCGCCCACACGCCGGTCTCCCTCGGCGACTACTGCGCGGGCCCGAATCACACCCTGCCGACCGGGGGAACGGCCCGATTCGCGGGCGGGCTGCGCACCGACGACTTTCTCGTGCCGGTGAACCACGTGGCGTACGACCGCGACGAGCTGGCCCGCCTCGCACCGGTGGTCGAGGCGCTCGGGGCGTGCGAGGACCTGCCCGCTCACGTCCGGGCGGTGCGGGTCCGGCTCTCAGGTCCATGAGTCCATGACCCGTCCCGCCGCTCATCGCGGCGCACGCTCGCTGCGGCGCGTGCCGGTGCGCTCCGACCTCGCGGGCGTCGAGCCGTACGGCGCCCCGCAGGAGGAGACCGCCGTCAGGCTCAACACGAACGAGCCGCCGTACCCGCCGCCGGCCGCTTTCGACGAACGGCTGCGCGAACGCCTGGCCTCGGCCCAACTGCACCGCTATCCCGATCGCGACGTCACCGAGCTGCGCGAGCGCCTCGGCGCGCGCGCAGCTCGGCCGGTCGGGCAGGTCTGGGCCGCGGCCGGATCGAACGAGGTGCTGATGCACCTCATCAGCGCGTACGGCGGCCCGCGGCGGCGGCTGCTGCTGTTCACCCCCGGCTACTCGGCGCACCCGCTCATCGCGCGGGCGGCCGCGACACCGGTCGTGACCGCGGAGCTCGACGAGGACTTCTCGCTCGCCGCCGAGACGGCCGCGGCGGCGGTCCACGCGCACGACCCCGACGTGGTGGTCGTGGCCAGCCCGAACGCGCCGACCGGTGTGGCGGTGCCCGACACCGCCATCACCGCCCTGCACGACGCGGGTCGCGCCCTCGTGGTGCTCGACGCGGCCTACGTCGAGTTCGCCGACCACGATCACGCCGGCCTGCTCGACCGGCTGCCGCGTCTGGTGATGGTGCGCACCGTCTCCAAGGCCTGGCGGCTCGCCGGCGCGCGGCTCGGCTACGCCTACGCACCGGAGTGGGTCGTCTCCGACCTCATGCGGGTGCGGCTGCCCTACCACCTCGACGCGCTCGCGCAGGCCGCCGGCCTGGCCGCCCTGGATTGCGCCGACGCCATGACCGCCCATGTGGCCGAGCTGTGCGCGGAGCGGGAGCGCCTGATGGTCGACCTGGCGAGGATGGGCGCGCGCGTCTGGTCGAGCCAGGGCAACTTCGTCCTCTTCGACGCGGGCGTGGACGGCCTGTTCGCACGCCTGCGGGCCCGCGGAGTGCTCGTCCGCGACTTCTCCTCCACGCCCCGGTTGGGCAGGGCGCTGCGCGTGACCGTCGGAACGCCCGCGGAGAACGACGCGTTTCTCACAGCGCTGCGAGCCGAGCTCGCGACTACGCTGTGAGCCCATGGAGAGCCAGCCCCTGCCGTCCGCCGCCCCACGTCGCGCCACGGTGCGGCGCGCGACCTGCGAGACGACCGTGGTCGTCGAGCTCGACCTCGACGCCGCCGTTCCGGCAGCTATCCAGACCGGCGTGCCGTTCTTCGACCACATGCTCGGCCAGCTGGGGCGTCACGGACGCTTGGGGCTGACCGTTCACACCGACGGGGATCTGGAGGTGGACGCGCACCATACGGTTGAGGACACCGGCATCGCCCTCGGACAGGCGTTGGCCGAGGCGCTGGGCGAGAAGGTCGGGATCGAGCGCTTCGGCGACGCGCTCGTGCCGATCGACGAGGCGCTCGTGCGCGTTGCCGTCGATCTGTCGGGCAGGCCGTATCTCGTCTACGCCGCCGACACGCCGGTCGAGCTGGTCGGCGTGTACGAGACCACGTTGACGAAGCACTTCTTCGAGGCGCTCGTCGCGAACGCCCGGCTGACGCTGCACGTCACGAAGCTCGCGGGGGAGAGCAGCCACCACATCCAAGAGGCGGTCTTCAAGGCGGTCGCCGTCGCGCTGCGTCGGGCGGTCGCGGTGACGGGTGATCAACTGCCGACCACGAAAGGCGCGTGGTAGTGCCCGCCCCGCCCCGCGTCGCCGTCCTCGACTATGGCGCCGGGAACCTGCGCTCGGCCCAGCGGGCGCTGTTGCGCGCGGGCGCGCAGGCCTTCATCGCGAGCGATGCGGACCAGGCCGACCGGGCCGACGGTCTCGTCGTCCCCGGCGTCGGACACTTCGGGCAGTGCGTGCGCGCCTTCCGGGCGGCTGGCTTCGACGCGCTCGTCGGTGCGTGGCAGAACGACGGCCGGCCTGTGCTCGGCATCTGCGTCGGCATGCAGATCCTGTACGAGCGCAGCGAGGAGGCGCCCGGTGTGCCGGGCCTCGGCGTGTTGTCCGGTCTCGTGCGCAGACTGCCGGCCGGGCTGACGGTGCCGCACATGGGCTGGAACGTGGTCCATGCCGTGGGCCGTGACACCGGCCGGGCGGGCGGAGAGGGGCAGGACCCGCTGCTCGACGGCGTCGCCGGCGAGCAGGCCTACTTCGTGCACTCCTACTACGCCCAGCCGGCGGACGCCGAGCACGTGGTGGCCACGTGTCCGTACGGGCCCGGCTTCCCGTGCATCGTCCGAGTCGGCAGCGTCGTCGGCACTCAGTTCCATCCCGAGAAGAGCGCCGAGGTGGGCGCTCGGCTGTTGCGCCATTGGGTTTCGGACGTGCAGCGGCAGCATCCGCTGGTGGGCGCCCGCACGACCGCGCCCGGCCGATGAGCTTCACGCTCTACCCGGCGATCGACATCCGGGGCGGTCGGGCGGTGCGGCTGCGCCAGGGCCGTGCCGAGGATGAGACCGTCTACGACGCAGATCCCGTGGCCCTCGCCCGGCGCTTCACGCAGGAGGGGGCGAGCTGGCTGCATGTGGTCGACCTGGACGCGGCGTTCGACGGAGAGCCACGCAACCGCCAACTCATCGCCGCGATCGTGGAGGAGACCGGCGTCGACGTGCAGGCGTCCGGCGGCGTCCGCTCGATGGCCGACCTCGACGCCGCCATCGGCTACGGCGCGAGCCGGGTCGTGATCGGCACGATGGCGTTGGAGGAGCCGTCCTTCGTCGCCGCCGCGGTCGCGCGCTACGGTGAGAAGGTCGCCGTCGGGGTCGACGCCGAGGGCACGACGCTGAGGGCGCGCGGCTGGACGACCTCCTCTGGTGATCTCTTCGAAGCGCTCCGACGCTTCACGCTCATGGGCGCAGCCCGCTTCGTCTTCACCGACATCGCCCGCGACGGCATGCTGAGCGGTCCGAACATCGCGCGTCTGGCCGAGGTGGCGGAGGCGACGACGGCCGCCGTCACCGCCAGCGGAGGGGTCGCCCAGCTCGCCGACCTCCGAGCGCTCGCCGGCGCGCATCCGCGGGTGGACGGCGCGATCGTCGGCAAGGCGCTCTACGCGGGGCGCTTCACCCTCTTGGAGGCGCTGGCCGCGGCCACCGAGCAGCCCTCGTGAGCGCGCCCAGCGTGCGGGTCGTGCCCTGCCTCGACGTCGATGGCGGCCGGGTGGTGAAGGGGATCCGCTTCGTCGAGCTGCGCGACGCCGGTGACCCGGTCACGCTGGCGCGCAGCTACGACGCCGAAGGCGCCGACGAGCTGGTCTTCCTCGACATCACCGCCTCGAGCGACGCACGCGAGACCCTCTACGACGTGGTGAGCGCGACCGCCGAGCAGGTCTTCATCCCGCTCACCGTCGGCGGCGGGGTGCGCTCCGTCGCCGACGCGCGCCGGCTGCTGCGTGCCGGCGCCGACAAGGTGGCGCTCAACACCGCGGCGGTCAACCGCCCCGGGCTGCTCTCCGAGACCGCCGACGCGTTCGGCGCCCAGTGCGTCGTGGCCGCCATCGACGCGCGCCGCACACCGGCCGGTGCGCCCGCGGGAGACGCGGCGTGGGAGGTCGTCGTGCACGGTGGCCGCACCGCCACGGGCCGCGACGTCGTCGCCTGGGCGAGCGAGTGCGAGCGGCGCGGCGCCGGCGAGCTGCTGCTCACCTCGATGGACCGCGACGGGACAAAGGCCGGTTTCGACACCGACCTCCTGCGCGCCGTGACCGACACGGTCGCGCTGCCCGTGATCGCCTCGGGCGGCGCGGGCACGGGCGCGCACATGGTCCAGGCCGTCACCGCCGGAGGCGCCGCCGCGGTGCTGGCCGCCAGCATCTTCCACTTCGGGGAGCTGCGGATCACCGACGTGAAGGACACGCTGGCGGGCGCTGGCCTGCCGGTGCGACGGGCGCCGGCGGAGATGGGATGATGCCGACATGACGGATCAGCAGGGCGACAGCGCGGGGCTCGGTTCGGCGACGGTCCCGCAGCGCCGTGACGCGCTGCGGCCGGGTGCGCTGCGCTACGACGCCCGCGGTCTCATCCCCGCGATCGTGCAGGAGCACGCGACCGGCGAGGTGCTCATGATGGCGTGGATGAGCGAGGCCACGCTGACCGAGACGCTTGAGACCGGCCAGACGGTCTTCTACTCGCGCAGCCGCGGAGAGCGCTGGCACAAGGGCGAGACGAGCGGCAACACCCAGCGCGTCGTCGAGGTCGTCGCCGACTGCGACGCCGACGTCCTGTTGGTGCGGGTGAAGCAGCAGGGCGCCGGCGCCTGTCACACCGGCGCGTGGAGCTGCTTTGCGCGCGCCGTCGCGGTGCGCCCGTGACCCGCTACGAGCCCGCGCGCGCCGAGTTCGTGCGGCTGGCCGCCCACCACGCGCTCGTGCCGGTCCGCTGCGAGGTGCTCGCGGATCTCGTCACCCCGCTGGGTGTGTACGACCGCCTGAGAGCCGCCGGCCCGCCGACCTTCTTGCTCGAATCCGTTGAGCAGGGCGAGCGCTGGGGTCGGCACTCGTTCATCGGTCTGCAGCCGCTGCTCACTATCGTCGCCCGTGACGGCGAGGTGCGGGTCGATGGCGACGCCCCCGACAGCGTTGTCGACGCCGCCCGCTCCGGTGATCCCTTGGCGACGCTGGAGGTGCTGCTGCGCGCGCTGCGTCCACCGCAGCTCGACGGTCTCCCGCCGCTCTACGCGGGGCTCGTCGGCTACCTCGGGTGGGGCGTCGCCGGGTTCATCGAGCGGCTGGGGGACAGCGGCGTCGACGATCAGGGCTGGGACGACGTCCGGCTCATGCTGCCCGGCCAGCTCATCGCCTTCGACCATCTGCGCCAGACCATGGCGGTCGTGACGAACGTGCTCGTCGACCCGCACCGCGCGGGGGAGCAGTACGACGCCGCCGTTGCGGCCTCCGAGCGGCTCATCGACCGGCTCGGCGCCGCGGAGCGCGGCGCCCCGCCCGTCGAGCCGCCGCGCGCGTCCCGCGTCGAGGACGTGGCCGTGAACATGCCGCGGGAGTCCTTCCTCGACGCCGTGGAGCGGTCGCTGGAGCACATCCGCGCGGGCGATGTCTTCCAGGTCGTGCCGAGCCAGCGCTTCACGTTGGAGACCCGTGCCGATCCGTTCACCGTCTACCGGGTGCTGCGCGTCATCAACCCCTCGCCGTACCTCTATCTCTTCGACTGGGGTGACGGGCAGATCGTCGGCTCCTCGCCCGAGGCGCTCGTCACGGCCCGGGACGGCGTGGCCACGATCCAGCCGATCGCGGGTTCGCGCCCGCGCGCGGAGGACGAAGCCGAGGATCTGCTGCTCGCGGACGAGCTGCTGGCCGACGCGAAGGAGCGGGCCGAGCACATCATGCTCGTCGACTTGGCGCGCAACGACCTCGGGAGGATCTGCGAGGTGGGCTCGGTGCGTGTCAGCGACCTCATGAGCGTGGTCCGCTACAGCCACATCATGCATCTGGTCACCACGGTCCAAGGGCGGCTGCGCGCGGAGGTCGGAGGTGTCGATGTCGTCCGCGCGACCTTCCCGGCCGGCACGCTGTCCGGCGCCCCGAAGGTGCGGGCCATGACGATCATCGACGACCTGGAGCCGACCCGCCGTGGGCCCTACGCCGGCGGGATCGGCTACCTCGATCTGGCCGGCGACGTCGATCTGTGCATCGCCATCCGCACGTTGCTGTTCCGAGATGGCAAGGCGTCGGTGCAGGCGGGCGCCGGGATCGTGGCCGACAGCGTCGGAGAGACCGAGTACGAGGAGACGAAGAACAAGGCGATGGCGTTGCTGGCCGCCGTGCGGGCCGCAGAGGCGCTGGAGCGCTGAGGCGTGGCCGACTCGAAGCCTCGCGAGGGTGCCGGCGGTCTGCGGGCCG
Source organism: Euzebyales bacterium (assembly GCA_038233095.1). Classification (GTDB taxonomy): domain Bacteria; phylum Actinomycetota; class Nitriliruptoria; order Euzebyales; family Egibacteraceae; genus JBBSMR01. The sequence goes on along the minus strand of JBBSMR010000025.1, from coordinate 37,596 downwards.
TGGCGCTTGCGGTGGTCGGTGGTCTGCTGCTCGCCGGCGCCTCGGCGGGCGACTGGGTGCTGACCGAGCGCGCAGATCAGGTGGGAGGCATCGCGCTCTCCGAGGTCGTGCGATCGCAGGGCTATGACCTCGCGCCGCTCGCCCTTCCGTTCGGGCTGCTCGCCGCTGTGCTCGCGGTGCCGCTTGCGATGCTGCGCGGGACCGCCCGGCGTCTCGTGGGCAGCGTGCTGGTCGCGCTCGGCGGTGCGGCCTGCCTCACGGTCGTCAGCGGCTACCTCCGGGCGAGAGGAATCGAGGGGACGCTCAGCGCGTTGCCGGGTCTCGCGTTCGCGGGCGCGGTGGCCGTCGCGGCCGCGGGGCTGTTCGCTCTGCGCCGGCCCCGACCGCCGCGAGCGCTCGGAGCACGTTACGACCTCGAGGCCCGCGAGGCCGACGACGAGTGGGAGCTCGCCAGCGAGGACGAGCCGAGGCGGGAGCGCTGACCATGGTGGGGTTTCTTGCCGGCGTGGTCCACGAGGCGCGCATGCGTGTCGCCCATGACGCTCGCAGTGAGCGGCTGGCCGAGCTGCGCCCGCGTGCGCTCGAGACCGCCCCGCCGCCGGTGTTCGCCGGGGCGCTCTCCCGCGCCGAGGTGGCTGTCATCGCGGAGGTGAAGCGCGCAAGCCCCTCGCGCGGCGCGCTCGCGGCGATCGGTGACCCCGCAGGGCTCGCCCGCGCCTACGCCGACGGTGGCGCGTCAGCCATCAGCGTGCTCACCGAACCCCGCCACTTCCGTGGCGACATGGCGGACCTGATCGCGGTGGCGGCGGAGGTCGACGTGCCCGTCCTGCGCAAGGACTTCATCATCGACCCCTATCAGATCTTTCAGGCACGCGCAGCGGGCGCGGCCGCGGTGCTCCTCATCGTCGCCGCGCTCACCCGCGACGAGCTCGCCGCGCTGCTCACCGTCGCCGCCGAAGCGGGGCTCGACGCGCTGGTGGAGATCCACGACAAGACCGAGCTCGCCAGCGCGGTGAGCGCTCACGCGCTGGCCGGCGGTGGGCAGCCCGGTGAAGCCATCCGCCTTGTTCTCGGCATCAACGCCCGCGACCTCGTGACGCTCACGGTCGACCCAGGAGTCTTCGGCCGTCTCCGTCGGGCCGTCCCAGAGGGTGCGCTCGTGGTCGCCGAGAGCGGGGTGGCGGGACCGGATGACGTGCGGGCGCGCGGCCGTGAGGGTGCACACGCGGTCCTGGTCGGCGAGCACGTCGCCAGCGCCGACGACCCTTCTGACGCCGTGCAGGCGCTCGTCACCGCGGGCAGGGAGGCGGCGAGCGCTACCCTGCCTGAGACGTCTCGCGGGACCTGAGCGCCGCTCTCCCGAACCGAAGGACACACCCCATCATGACCGCCACCGCACTGGACCCGGCGCTCGGCCACTACGGCCGCTTCGGCGGCCGCTTCGTTCCCGAGGCGCTGATCGCCGCGCTCGACGAGCTCGACGCCGCCTTCCAGAGCGCGCAGGCCGACCCCGACTTCACCGCGCGGCTTGATCGGCTGCTGCGTGAGTACGGGGGCCGGCCCACCGCCTTGACGCTGGCGGAGCGGCTCACCGAGCACGCCGGCGGCGCGCGCATCTATCTGAAGCGGGAGGACCTCGCCCACACCGGCAGCCACAAGCTCTGCAACGTGGTCGGCCAGGGTCTGCTCACCGAACGCATGGGCAAGCGCCGGCTCATCGCCGAGACGGGTGCAGGGCAGCACGGCGTGGCCACGGCCACCATCGCCGCGCTGCTCGGCATGGAGTGCGTGGTCTACATGGGCGAGGAGGACTGCCGGCGGCAGCGCCTCAACGTCGTTCGCATGCAGCTCATGGGCGCCGAGGTCGTGCCGGTCACGTCGGGGACACGCACGCTGAAGGATGCGATCAACGAGGCCATGCGCGATTGGGTCACGAACGTCGACTCCACGCACTACCTGATCGGCTCCGTCGTCGGGCCACACCCTTTCCCCCTGCTCGTGCGCGAGTACGTGCGTGTGATCTCGGAGGAGATCCGCGTTCAGGTGCGGGAGCGCGAGGGACGTCTGCCCGATGCGGTCGTAGCCTGCGTGGGCGGAGGCTCCAACGCGATGGGGGCGTTCGCCGACTTCATCGACGACTCGAATGTGCGCCTGGTGGGTGTCGAGGCCGGGGGAGAGGGCCTCGACGGCTCCCGGCACGCGGCTACGTTGTCGGGCGGAAGTGAGGGCATCCTGCACGGTGCCCGTTCCTTCGTGCTGCAGGACTCCTACGGGCAGGTGCGGCCGACGCACTCGGTCTCCGCCGGTCTGGACTATCCAGGGGTCGGCCCCGAGCACGCGTGGCTGGCGGAGAGCGGGCGGGCGACCTACCTCGCGGCCAGCGACGCCGAGGCGCTGGAGGGCTTCCAACTCGTGAGTCGGTTGGAGGGGATCATCCCTGCGCTCGAGCCGGCACACGCGGTGCTGCCGGCGCTGCGACTCGCCCGCGAGCTCGGTCCTGACGGCGTGGTCGTGCTCAACCTCTCGGGGCGTGGCGACAAGGACGTCGACGAGGTCGCGCGCGTGCTCGCGATGACAGCGGCCGGCTCGTGACGGGTGGCGTTGCGTGACCGAGCGCCGGGTCGCGACGGACGGCGGAGTGGCCACGCACGGCCGGGTCGCAGGCGCCATCCGGGACGCCAACGCTGACGACCGCGCCGCTCTGATCGTGTACTTGCCCGCCGGCTACCCGGATCTGCTCACCTCTCGGCACTGCATGGAGGCGGCCGTGGAGGCCGGGGCTGACCTCTTGGAGGTCGGTTTCCCGTACTCTGACCCCCTCATGGACGGCCCCACGATCCAGGCGGCCAACCAGGTCGCGCTCGACGCGGGTGCCACCCCCGACGACGACTTCACGCTCTGCGCCGCGTTGGACGCCGACGTGCCGGCGCTCGTCATGACCTACTACAACCTGGCGTGGCACTATCCAGGCGGTGGGCTGGGGGGATTCGCCGACGCGGCCGTCGACGCGCGGCTGGCCGGAGCGATCCTGCCCGACCTGCCCGCCGAGGAAGGTGAGCCGTGGCAGGCGGTTGCGGCTGAGCGCGCGCTGGAGACCGTCTTTCTCGCCGCCCCGACCTCCAGCGATGAGCGGTTGGCCGCGGTCGCCGACGCTTCGACCGGGTTCGTGTACGCCACCTCGACGCTCGGCGTCACCGGCGAGCGCGGCTCGCTCTCCGCGACGGCCGCCCCGCTCGTGGGACGGCTGCGCGACGTGACCGAGCGGCCCGTCTGTGTCGGCATCGGCGTCACGACCGCGCAGCACGCCGAGGAGGTCGCCGGCTTCGCCGACGGCGTCATCGTCGGCTCCGCGTGCGTGCGCGCGGCGGGCGACGGCGGCCCCGAAGCCGTGAGCACCCTCGTGGCCGAGCTGGCCGCGGGCTGCCGGGCCGGCTGGCCGGCCCGCCGCCGTTAGCCGGGGGCGAAGAGCCGGCCGTCGTCGGACGCTGCACCGTCAGGCGGTGCTCCTTCCGGGGACGGTGGGCTGTCGGGGTCGGGTCGTTTGTCGGGGTGGGTCCAGCGTCGTCGCGGTGACGTTGCGGCCCAGATGGGTACATTCAAGACATCGACGCCGTCGGAGATGACCAGCGCGACGAACGCCTCACCCAACAATCCTTGGATGACCGACAAGGGCACCGTGCCGACTCCGGCCAGCTCACAGCGCTCACCGGGCTCGGTCTGCCCGCGGCGCAACGCGCGGACGTCGAGGTGGGCGATCAGCTTGGACTCCCGCGCGCTGGTGGACCGTCCGCACACCCCTCCCGAGGTCCCGCCGGCCGGCGCGTCGGCCGGCTGGGACGTGTCCGCGCCCTCCGCTGCCGTCTCGCTCTGCGCGCCAGACGCTCCCTCGCCGCCGCCGCCGCCGTCGCCGGCGCCCCCGGCGCTCCCTCCGTTCCCTGCGCTCCCGCCGGTCTCGTTCCGATGGTGGGTGTGGTTGTGGGCGCCCAGGCCGATCAGGGTCATGAGCGCGTCGGCGCCGTGGGCCTCTGCGGGTTCGTGGCGGCCGTCGCGGCGGGCCTGCTGGAGATAGGCGTCGATGGGTTGGAGGGCGGCGTCGATGCGCGCGCCGTCGGCCAGGGTGGCGCGCAGGAACAGGCTGTAACCACCGCCGTCATCGTTCCAGCGTCGCAGCCGCCGGTTGCGGAACACCCGCCGGGCGGTCTCCTCAGGGTCGGGATCGGCGTCGGCCTTGGTGCGCCGTGCCTGTTCGCGCAGCCGGCTGACCGACTCGCGTCCGGCGGCGTCCAGCAGCTGTTGCTCGGTCTCGCGGGCATCCTGGATCTGGCAGTCTGCGCTGGTCTTCTCCTCGGTCGCGCCGTCTCCGCCCGCGCCCGCACCGTCAGCGCCATCCTGGCCACCGGCGTGCGCATCCGACGCCTCGCCTGTCTGCGCGCCGCCCGCCGTCGGGTCCCCCGTCGCGCCGTCGGTTGGCTCGGCGCCCGCGGCGGCTCGCTCGGCCGCCCGGCGGGCGCGCTCCTGCGCGGCGGCGGCCGCCTGCGCGGCGTCGCCCGCGAGGTTGACAGTTGCTGACGGGCGACCGCCGTGGTCACGCCCTGCTCGCGCGCAAGGTACGCCACGGCGGACGCGGCGCCGTGGCGGCGCCACACGCCGGTCTGCTCGACTCGGCGGGCCAGGCGCAGCTGGGCGCCCTCGACCAGTTTGGCCATCCGCGCCAGGGTCGCATGGACCTGGTGGACGTCGGCGGGGCGGACGAGCTCGTCGGGCTCGAAGGCGTGGCACCACGCGTCGACCGCGCGGCTGGCGGTCTGCAGCTCTGTCCACGTTGTCTCGTACATGCGTTCGATTTTAGGCGAACGGCACGCCATGTGCAACCACCAATCCCCGATGGTGGACGACTTTTTTCGGCGGGGTCTGTCGGCAGCGGCCGGAGCGGGCTACACGTCGCGCCAGTCGTTGCGCCGCCCGAGCTCGGCGAGACCCGTGGTCAGGGCTTCCTTGACTCCCGCGCCCTGCACGAGCGCTTCGACGGCCACGCACTCGGTTTGACCGTCGGGATGGGGCCGGAAGGTGAGCAATCCGACGCGCTGCCCCTCCCGCTCACACACCAAGCCGGGGAGGATCGTGACGTCGTAGGACCGATCTCGACCCGGGGCATGCGTCGTCCCGCGGTGCTCAGTGCAGACCTTCTCGACCCAGTCGCGCTCGTCCCAACACAGCTCGCGCACGTCCGGAGCCAGCCAGACGGTCTGGTCGGCCTCCGGCCAGACGACCCGGAAGCGCTCGAAGACGACCTCCAGCTCGTCCGGCGCACGGCTTCCTTGCCGCGTGAAGTAGCGGCGGTGAGCCTCCAGCCAGCTCTCCAGCGTCCGATCATGTTCACCCTCGTCCCAGGCGAAAGCGGGCGTCACTTCCGCCAGGCGTCCACGTGTGACGTGCACCGTCTGCATGACGAAGTGCGCCCTTCCGCGACCGTCCAGCAGACCCCAGTGCAACCCGGGTTCCGGGAAGGGCTCGTCGGCCGCGGCGAGCTCCTCCAACGACCCCGCCGTGGCCCGCTTCGTACCACGCCGCACCAGATCAAGCAGCTTGTCTTGCAGCTCGGGGGTGTCACCGAAGGCGGACGCGCCCACGACGTCCAGCCCCGAACGCTCCCGCAAATCGGCGACCACATCGGACACAACTCGTAGCTTACGCCGAGCACACCCAACGGCGCGTTCGTTGGAGGGTGCAGGCGCCTGAGGGGCCGTCGACCCTCCAACGAACAGCTCGTAGGCAGGGTGTAGGCAGGCAGGGCGCACGCTCCTCCGAAGAGGAAATGGCGGGGGCGAGGAGTCAGGCCAGATCCGCGAGCAGGGCCTCGGCGGCGACGCGTCCCGAGAGCAGCGCCCCGTTGATCGAGGCGTCGGTGCGATGATCTCCGCAGACGTAGAGCCGGTCGGCCAGGCGATGGCCGCGGACCGGTGGGGAGAGCGCTGGCGGCGCCTGCACGGGCTGGGCGTGCGGGATGCGATACGTGCGCAGGTGCCGCCAGTGGTCCACGCGGCCGCCGAACCACGCCCCGAGCTGAAGGCGGACGGCGCTGGCGAGCTCCTCGTCGTCTGCGCCGCGGTCATCGACGACCGCGGCGCTGAGCAGCGCGGCCCCGGCCGGCGCGTAGGACGGCGCGACCGCGCTCATGCAGGCCAGGTTGTTCACCGGGCCGCCGGACTCGCCGTCGAGCAGCAGGATCGGCTCGTCGATCGGCGCCTCATCCGCGGCGAAGTAGCAGCAGGCCACGCTGCGGCTTCCCGGCTCGCTGAGCTCACTCCACAGCGCCACGGCCGACGGACCGTCGGTCGCGATGACGACCGCGTCTGCGGGCTCGCGAGCGCCGCCGGCCACCTCGACGGCCTCGGCGCTCACCGCGGTGATGGTCGCGCCGAGCCGCAGCGTCCCGGGCGGCAGCCCTTGGGCGAGCTGCGCCGGCAACGCCCCCATGCCCGCGGATGGCACGACGGAGGAGCCGGCGAAGAAGGCGCGCATCACGAACTCGAACATGCGGCTCGATGTCTGCAAGGTCAGATCGAGCTGGATGCCGCCGAGGAAGGGTCGCCAGAAGCGGTCGACCATCGTCGAGGAAAAGCCGAGCTCACGCAGACGCTGCAAGGTCGTCGTCTCGGGACGCTCCCAGACCCTCTCTGCTGGCTGCAGCACCAGCCGTTGCCGCAGCATCCCGAGCCGCAGCTTGTCACCGAGCGTGCCGACCTCCGCCCGCAGCGTGGCGCCGATGCTGCGGGGTGCGCGCAGCGGGTCGGCGACCCGCTGGAAGCGCAGACCCGACCGGACGAGCGCCCCAGGAGCGAACGCGCACAGCCCCAGCGCGCCATAGTCCAACGCCTCCTGCGCCTCGGGATAGGCGGTGAGCAGCACCTGGAAGCCACGATCGAGTGTGAAGCCTTCGAGGTGATCGCTGCGGACCCTTCCTCCGGGCGCGTCAGCGGTGTCGTACAGCGTGACCCCCGCACCGGCGTCGGTCAGGACGCGTGCACAGCGCAGACCGGCCAGCCCAGCGCCCACGACCGCGACACGCGCGCCGGTCATGCGCCGTCCAGCACGGCGCGCAGGCCCGTCTCGAGCTCGGTGTGCTGCCAGCGGTAACCGAGCCGCTCCGCACGCTCGGGGATGACTCGCTGACTGAAGAAGAGCAGCGCGTCAGCGAGCTCGCTCAAGGCCAGGCGGAGCGCCGCCTGCGGCACGGCCACGGGGAACGTGGGACGGTGCAGCACCCGATTCAACGTGCGGGTGAAGACCACATTGGTCACGGGATTGGGCGCCGTGGCGTTGACGGGCCCGCGCGCCTCTTCCTCGGTGAGCAGGAAGCGGTACAGGCCGGCGACGTCGACCAGGGTGACCCAGGGCCAGTACTGCTCACCGGAGCCTAGCTGCGCGCCGAGGCCCAGCTTGTGGATCGGTAGCTGGCGCTGGAGCGCCCCCCCCTTCGGAGACAGGACCACCCCGGTGCGGACATGGACGACCCGGACACCCGCGTCCTCAGCTTGCGAGGTCGCGTCCTCCCAGTCCCGGCAGACGCGCGCCAGGAAGCCGTCGCCGGCCGCGCTCTCCTCGGTCAGCTCCTGCGCGCCGCGGTCGCCGTAGTAGCCGACGGCCGAGGCGGAGAGCAGCACGCGCGGGCCGTCCTCCAGCTCTGCCATCGTGTTGGCCAGCAGTCGGGTTCCCTCGACGCGGGAGTCACGGATGCGCCGTTTGCGCTCGGCGGTCCACCGGCCCGAGCCGATGCTCTCTCCTGCGAGATGGATGACCGCCTGGCAAGACGCAAGGGTCTCGCGGTCGATCTGGCCGCCGGTCGGCCGCCAGTGCGCCTCGCGCGGACCCGGATCCGAGCGGGTGAACGCCACGACGTCGTGTCCGTCGTCGCGCAGCACCCGGGTCACCGCGGAGCCGATCAACCCGGACGCGCCGGTCATCGCGATGCGCATGCTTGCCTGTCCTTCTCTCTTGACGGGGAGTGGTGGTACCCCGTCAGGGTAGGCCGAACAGCACCGCCAGGCTGTAGACGGCGTGCGCGATCGCCATCGTCAGCACGCGTCGTTGAGGAAGCGTCATCCCAATCACGAAGCCCAGCGCGCCGAGGATCGCCAGCCACTCGAGCGCGCCGAGCGGAAAGTAGATCCCGGCCAGACCACACCCGGCCGCGACCAACCCGGCCAGCCACCGCGTGCGCTCAGCCTGGACGCCCCAGCGGCGCGAGACCGTGACGATGCCCGCCGCCGCGTCGCGGTTGGCATCACGCTCGGAGACCGCGAGCAGCAGCGCGAGCAGAAAGCCCGCGCCCGCCGTCAGCGACCACCACGACGGCCCAGGGGGGGCGAGCACCCGCATCCCGACGCCTGGTATGGCGAGCAGACCGAGCGGCAGCGCGACCTCGGGCAACCCGTTGTAGCGCTGCTGCGGCGAGATCCGAAAGCTCACGGCCCAGCCTCCCGCCAGCGCGCCGCCGACCAGCGCCGGGAGAAACGGCTGGACAAGCAGGAGCGGGAGCGAGAGCAGCACCGCCGCGACCGCCAGCGGCAGGGCGGCAACCCGAGCGAACGCGCTCTCGGCCCCACCGACCGAGGCGCGCGCGCCAAGGTGGTGGTGCACGCCGAGCTCGTAGTCCGCGATGGTCAGCCACGCCCCGACCGCGAGCACGACACAGGCGTGCGCGCCGGTCACCGCGAGGTGCATTGGCAGCGAGAGGCCGGCGGACCAGGCGAACAGGTAGGGCACCGAGAAGGCCAGTGCCGGCAGACGCAGACCGATCACCGCCGCCCCCAACGGCGTTGTCTCGGACGCCTCCCGCAGAGGCGCTGCGTTCACCCAGCGCGCACGGCTGATGCCCGAGCCGACACCCGAGCCGGAGCCCGTTTCTGTCATCGGTCGTCGTCCCTCACAGCCCGGTAATGCGCCGCGCGGCAGAGGCCCACGACGGTAACTCCGTCGATCAGCTCCCCCTCGAGCGCCATCCGCACCGCCTCGGAGAGCGGGAGACGCCAGAGCGAAAGCTCCTCGGTCGGTTCCGGGTCAGCCTCCTCCTGCACCAGGTGTTCGGCCAGCCACAGCTCGCCGACCTCGTCGGTGACGGAGTTGCTGGTGTGGAGCTGTCCGAGCGGCGTCCACGTGTGGGCGCTCAGGCCCGTCTCCTCTCGGAGCTCCCGGCGGATCTCCTCCTCAGCGGGATGATCGAAGCGCCCGCCGCCGGACGGGATCTCCCAGGACCACGCGTCGTGGGGATACCGGTGCTGGCCGACCAGCACCGTGGCGCCGTCGTCGAAGACGGGCACCACGCCGAGCGCCCGGTTCTTGAACTCGACGACGCCGTAGATGCCGGGAGCGCCGTCGGGGCGCACGACCGCGTCCTCGCGGACCCGGATCCATGCGTTGTCGTAGGTGACCCGGCTGGCTCTCGTGAGCCACGGATTCGGTCGAGCCGGCGGGACGGGCGTCATGGCCGTCTACACTGCCACACCTGCCACGACCGAGCTCTTCAAGACGAGAGCCGGTATGTATATCCTTGGCGTCGCACGCTCCGGTGGTGGAACTGGCAGACACGCAGGATTCAAGTCCCTGTACCTTCGGGTGTCCGGGTTCGACTCCCGGCCGGAGCACCCGCCCCGCAAGTGAGGGCGCTGCGTATTGCTGGGACGTCTCGTGACAGGAGGTGTCGTGACCGACGTGACCGACGTGACCGACGTGACCGAGAACACCGAGACGACCGCAACAGAGACTACGGAGGCCGCGGCGCCGAAGCCCCAGCGGTCGATCCGCGTGCTCATCGCGGAGGACGAGGCGCTCATCCGTCTCGACCTGAAGGAGATGTTGGAGGAGGAGGGCTTCGACGTCGTCGCGGAGGTCTCCGACGGCGCCACGGCGGTGCGCCTGGCCCGAGAGCTGCGGCCCGACCTCGCGATCCTGGATCTTAAGATGCCCGTCATGGATGGGATCCAGGCCGCCGAGCAGATCACCGGCGAGCGGCTCTCAGCCGTGCTCATCCTGACCGCGTTCAGTCAGCGCGACCTCATCGAGAAGGCGCGCCGCGCCGGCGCGATGGCCTACCTCGTGAAGCCTTTCCAGAAGCACGACCTGCTGCCGGCCATCGAGATCGCGGCGGGGCGGTTCAAGGATCTGCAGGGACTCGAGGCGGAGGTCGGCACACTGACCGATCGGCTCGAGGCGCGCAAGATCGTGGAACGGGCGAAGGGACTCCTGCAGGAGCACGAGTCCATGACCGAGCCCAGCGCCTTCCGCTGGATCCAGCGCACCGCGATGGAGCGCCGAGTCACGATGAAGGCGGTGGCGGAACAGGTGGTCGAACGCTACGCGAGCGAGCCCGCCGAGCGCTGAGCGCCCGCATCCAGGCAACGCCGACACGAAAAGGTGACGCACACAGCGGCTTGAAGGGCGTATGCTCCTGCCAAGCACTGTGGGACGGCCTCTGCAAGGGGGTCTGCCCGCACAGTCGCGCACGCGCTTGACGGGAAGGATGCAGGTTGCGTTGGAGCATGCGAGTGTGGCCCGACCTGGCCGCGCGACTCCTGGTCTGCCTCGTGTTGGCGCTCACCGTGATCCTGCTCGCTCCCGGCGCCCCGGCGGGCGCCCAGACGGCGACCGAGGAAGCGACCGACGCAGGCGAAGCGGCCCCCGAAAACATCAGCGGCACGATCAGGGCGGAGAACGAGGAGGGCGACTTCGAAGGGGTCGAAGGCGTCGAGATCGTGGTCGCCACAGCGGCGGGTGAGGAGGTCGAGACGGTCACCACGGACGCCGAGGGCAACTGGGAGGTGGACCTGCCCGGTGCCGGGGAGTACCAGGCGACCGTGAACGAGGAGACCCTGCCGGAGGGAGTGGGTCTGCGTGACCCCGAGCGGGCGACACTCGAGTTCTCCATCGCCTCAGGGCAGTCCCGGCCGCTCATCTTCCCGCTGGGCGAGGGTGACGCGGCGACGAGCCGTCAGCTCGAGGTGGTGCTGCAGTTCCTCGTCGAGGGGATCAAGTTCGGGCTCATCATCGCGATCGCCTCGATCGGTCTCTCGCTCATCTTCGGTACGACCGGTCTCGTCAACTTCGCCCACGGCGAGATGGTCTCGTTCGGTGCGATCATCGCCTACTTTTTCAATGTGACCCTCGGCCTGCATCTCATCCTGGCAGTGCCGCTGGCGCTGGTCTTCGGCGCGCTCACCGGCGCGGCGCTCGACCTCGGGCTCTTTCGACCCCTCCGCCAGCGCGGCACGGGGCTGATCGCCGCGCTCGTCGTGACGGTGGGCCTCTCGCTGGTCTGGCGCTACGGGATGCTCTTCCAGTTCGGCGGAGGCACGAGACCCTTCGCGCAGTACGCGGTGCAGCGCGCCATCCCCATCGGGCCGATCCAGATCGCGCCGAAGGATCTGTTCGCCATCGTCATCTCCATTGTCGTGCTGATCGCCGTCGGGCTCATGCTTCAGCGCACCAAGATCGGCAAGGCGATGCGCGCGGTTGCCGACAACCGCGACCTCGCCGAGTCCAGCGGCATCGACGTCCAACGCGTCATCCTCTTCGTCTGGATGCTCGGCGGGCTGCTCGCGACGCTCGGAGGGGTCTTCCTCGGACTGGCGGAGCAGGTGAGCTGGCAGATGGGCTTCCAACTGCTACTGCTCATGTTCGCCGGTGTGGTGCTCGGCGGCCTTGGCACCGCGTACGGCGCTCTGGTTGGCAGCCTCATCGTTGGCATCTTCGTGCAGATGTCGACGCTGGTGATCCCCACCGAGATGAAGAACGTGGGGGCCTTCGTGGTCCTCATCCTGGTCCTGCTCGTGCGGCCACAGGGCATCCTTGGTCGCGCGGAGCGCGTCGGCTGAAGGAGCACCCAGCGTGAACTGGAACCTGATCATCCAGAACTTCTTCGAGAGCGCGCTGGGCGACTTCGCGATGATCTACGCCCTGGCGGCGATCGGGCTGAACCTGCACTACGGCTACACGGGCCTGCTCAACTTCGGCCACGTGGCGTTCCTGCTGGTCGGCGCGTACGGCACCGCGATCATCGTGACGTACTTCAGCCTCTCGCTCTTCGCGGGCTTCGCGGTCGGGATGGTCGCGGCGGTCGTGCTGGCCCTGCTGCTCGGCCTGCCCACGCTGCGACTGCGTGCGGACTACCTGGCGATCGTGACCATCGTGGCGGGCGAGATCCTGCGCCTCACCTTCCGTTCGGTGGCGCTGCGGCGCTACACCGGCGGATCCTTCGGCTTGACGGGCTTCGCCCGGGACTTCTACGCGCTCAGTCCGATCCCGGAGGGCAGCTACGGCGTCTGGGTGGTCCGTTTCAGCGAGCGCCAGCTCTGGGTGCTCGTGGTCGGTTGGACGCTGGTCGCGCTGGCGGCGCTCGGCGTGTACCTGCTCATGCACAGCCCGTGGGGGCGGGTGCTGCGGTCGATCCGCGAGGACGAGGACGCCGCCCGCAGCCTCGGCAAGAACGTCTACTTCTACAAGATGCAGAGTCTGGTCGTCGGCGGTGTGATCGGCTCCCTCGCCGGCATCATGCTGGCGGTGAACACCCAGAACGTGCAGCCGGACGTGTACTCGCCTCCGGTCACCTTCTTCATCTTCACCGCGCTCATCCTCGGAGGCGCGGCCACCGGTCTCGGGCCCATCGTCGGGGCGGGCCTGTTCTGGGGGCTGCTCTCGGCCACCGACAACATCCTGCGCCAGGCCGTCAACGCGGGTTACGTCCCCTCGGAGATCATGAGCGGCACCCAGGTCGGGCAGGTGCGTTTCATCCTCGTCGGGCTCGGACTCATGCTGTTGATGATCTTCAGACCGCAGGGCATCTTCGGTGATCGCAGGGAGTTGAGACTCGATGCCTGAGAGCACCTACCGCAGCGATCTTTTCGAGGACGTGAAGGCCGAGGCGGGGGTGGCCAAGCAGGACCCCATCCTCGTCGCGGACGACGTGCGCCGGCGGTTCGGGGGGCTGCTTGCCGTCGAGGTGGCGCACCTGGAGGTGCAGCGCGGCGCGATCACCGCGTTGATCGGCCCGAACGGCGCGGGCAAGACGACGTTCTTCAACCTCATGACCGGCTTCGACGAGCCTGACGAGGGGCGGTGGAGCTTCGACGGGCGGTCGCTCTCGCGCGTCGCTGCGCACAAGGTGGCCAGGAGAGGGATGGTGCGCACCTTCCAGCTCACCAAGGCGCTGGCCCGCCTGACGGTCATGGAGAACATGATGCTCGGCGCGACCGGCCAGTCAGGTGAGCGCTTCTTCGCCGCGCTGCTGCCGCCCGTGTGGCGCTCCCAGGAACGGACGATCCGCGAGCGCGCCGAGCATCTCCTCGAGCGCTTCACGCTCATCGAGAAGCGCGACGACCTCGCGGGTGAGATGTCCGGCGGACAACGCAAGCTGCTGGAGATGGCCCGTGCACTCATGTCCGACCCGCAGATGGTCATGCTCGACGAGCCGATGGCCGGCGTGAATCCGGCGCTCAAGCAGTCCCTGCTCGGCCACATCCGCGACGTGCGGGACGACGGCACCACCGTGCTCTTCGTCGAGCACGACATGGACATGGTCCGCGACATCAGCGACTGGGTGGTGGTGATGGCGGAGGGCCGCATCATCGCAGAGAGCCCGGCACACGAGATCGCGAACAGTCAGGCGGTCGTCGACGCCTACCTCGGCGCCCACCACGACGCGGCCCTCACGTTCGAGGAGGAAGAGGAGCAACTGCAGGAATCCGAGGCGCAGGCCGACGAAGAGCTGGCCGCTCAAGACGAACGGAAGGGCCGTTAGATGAGCGAAGACGAAACCGGGTCCGAGGCGCACGGTGAGGGGGTCATCGAGAAGGAGGGCAGAGCCGGCCTGACCGCCGAGGACGGCCTGTTGGTGGCGGACCACGTCATCGCCGGCTATGTGCCGGGCGTTCCCATCCTGACCGGCTGTGACTTCGCCCTCGGCCAGGGCGAGCTGGTCGGTATCGTGGGACCGAACGGCGCCGGCAAGTCCACGCTCGTCAAGGCGATCTTCGGGCTTGTGGGTATCACCGAGGGCAACGTCTACCTGCGCGGTGAGGACATCACGAACCTGAAGGCGCACCAACTCGTCTCGATGGGCCTCGGCTATGTCCCGCAGACCGAGAACGTCTTCCCCAGTCTCACCATCGAAGAGAACCTGCAGATGGGCCTGTACCTGCGGCCGAAACTGTACGACGAGCGCTTCGACTTCGTGACTGAGCTCTTCCCACGCCTCGCCGAGCGGCGCAAGCAGCGCGCGGGCTCGCTCTCCGGGGGCGAGCGCCAGATGCTCGCGATGGGTCGGGCGCTGATGATGGAGCCGAGCGTGCTCCTCCTCGACGAGCCCTCCGCCGGCCTTTCGCCGGCCCTGCAGGACGAGGTCTTCATCCGCTGCCGCCGCATCAACGCCGCCGGTGTCTCGATCATCATGGTCGAGCAGAATGCCCGCCGCTGCCTGCAGATCTGCGACCGGGGCTACGTCCTCGATCAGGGCCGTGATGCCTACACCGGCCCAGGCCGCGATCTGCTGAAGGACCCCAAAGTGATCGAGCTGTACCTCGGCACCTTGGCGAAGTCCGGCTAGGGTGCCCCTGGCGCGACCTCCTAGCCGCACCGCTTCCTCAAACGACGAAGGGCCCGGCCGCCAGGCCGGGCCCTCCTGCCGTGGGGCCGTGCGCCTACAGCGAGGCCTCCTGCGTGTCGACGACCTCGATGGCGTTACCATTCTTGGCTTCCTGAACGGTGTAGCCCTCGGGGTATTCGAGGATCTGGAAGTTCGCCGTGGTGGGGTCACCGGCTTCGTTCATCTCGATCGGGCCGGACTCCCCGTCGTAGTCGATGTCCTCGCCGCTCTCGAGCAGCTGCTTGCACTCTTCGAAGGTCATGCACTTCGTGCCGCCCTCCGTCACGCCGGGGAGCTCCTGAGCGAGCGCCTCTCCAGCGTCGGACTCGGCGGCCACGGCGGCTAACGCCGAGACGATGACCGCGTCGTAGGTCTCCGCGGCGTAGGAGAAGTCCTTGAGCTGTGGGTCGACCTCCAGCAACTGGTCCTTGAACTCACCCTCGGCAACGGCGCCAGGCAGTGTGCCCTTCATCCCTGCCAGCGCGCCGTCCTCGCCGACCGCTTCGGCCAGCGCGTTGCCGATGTTGCCATCGACGCCGTACACGATCTTCTCGGACGGGCCGATGCCCTGCTCGATCATGGTCTGCAGGATGCGCGCGGACTCGTCGAAGCCGATCACGGCGATGGCGTCGGGGTCGGCCGACACGAGCTTCTGGATCTCGGTGTCGAAGGTCTGTGCCTGCGGGTCGTAGATGATCTTCTCAACGACCTGGCCACCGGACTCGGTGATGGTCTGCTCGGCGTTGTCCGCCAGGCCCTCACCGTAGGGGTCCTGCAGCGCGAGGATGCCGACGGTCTGGGCGCCCTCCTCCAGCAGCGACTGACCGAGGATCCGGCCCTGCAGCACGTCGGACGGCGCGGTCCGGAAGTACAGGCCGCGGTCCGCGTAGTCGGTGAAGTCCGGCGAGGTGTTCGCCGGCGAGAAGTGGACGACACCGGCACCGGTGATCTTGTCGATGACGGTGAAGGAGACCGCTGAGGAGGCCGCTCCGACGATGACGTCGACGCCCTGGTTCAGCTCACGGTCAACGGTCTGGTTGGCGATGTCCGTCGTCGTGTCACCGGAGTCGCCGGGAATCAGCTCGACGTCGTTGTCGAGCACGCCACCGGCCTCGTTGATCTGCTGCACGGCCAGCGCGGCGCCTGCGATCTCGGGTGGTCCGAGGAAGGCGAGCGAGCCGGTCTCCGGCAGCAAGGTGCCGATGGTGAGCGTGCCGTCGCCCTCGTTCTGCGCGGCGGAGCCGGTGGCGCCCTCGGTGGAGCCGGTCGACATCTCAGTGCTCATGTCGGTTGCCATCTCGGTGCCCGTGTCCGCCGCGGTCGGTTCACCGCCGGTCGGCGCGGTCGTGCCGGCGGCCTCATCTTCGGCGGCGCCACCACCGCAGGCGGCGAGCATCAGCGCGGCGATGGCGAACAATGCCAAACGTCGCAGAAGCTTGATCTGCATCGGTTCTCCTCTGTTTGTCTGTCGTGATACGGCGAACCCGCGTCGATCGGAGACCGCCAAGAGCTACACCATACCTTATCGCAGTAGTAGGCGGTAGGGGTCAGGCGTGACGATAACCCGGGCGGGCGTCCCTGGGTAGGCTGCTCGGGCTCGTTGTCGTGCTCCGAAGCGAACAGAGAGACCGCCGATCACCACCCCTCCGCGCTCGCGCCCCCTGCTGGCCCTGCTCGACGGTCACAGCTTGGCCTATCGCGCCTTCTTCGCGCTGCCCTCCGATCTGCGCACCACGACTGGGCAGGTCACGAACGCGGTCTACGGCTTCACGAGCATGCTCATCAAGCTGCTCGCTGAGCACGCTCCGGACGGCCTCGCGGCCGTCTTCGACCGCGGGCGCTCCACGGAGCGCATGGCGCTGCTGCCGGAGTACAAGGCGAATAGGGCCACCTCGCCGGACGAGTTCCGCAGCCAGATGCCGCTCATCCACCAGGTGTGTGAGGCGCTTTCGATCCCTCAGCTCACCCGCGAGGGCACGGAGGGCGACGACCTGATCGCCACCTACGCGCGGTTGGCCAGCCAGGCTGGCTGGCAGACGCTGATCGTGAGCGGGGACCGCGACATTTTCCAGATCGTCGACGAGCACACGCACGTGCTTTACACCCGCCGCGGCATCACCGACACGGTGATCATGGACGCCGCGGCGGTGCACGAGCGCTACGGGGTGGGTCCGGACCGGTACGCGCAGCTCGCGGCGCTGCGGGGCGACCCGAGCGACAACATCCCGGGGGTGCCGGGCGTGGGGGAGAAGACAGCGGCGAAGCTGCTCGACCAGTTCGGCGACCTCGACGGCATCTTCGCCGGTCTGGACCAGGTGCGCGGCAAGAAGCTGCCCGTCACCCTGGCCGAGCACGAGCAGGTCGTCCGTGACGGCTTCACGGTGGCGACGCTGATCACCGATCTGGAGGTGACGACGCCCATCGAGGAGCTGCGGATGGGCGAGGTCGAGGTCGCCGCGGTCCGCCGGCTGTTCGCCACCCTGGAGTTCCGCTCGCTCTGGGACCGTCTGAACGACGCGCTGCTCGACGAACAGGCCGACGAGGAGGCGACGGCCTTCGCCGAGCAGCCACGCGCGCTCGGTCCGGGCGAGCTGCGCGCCTGGCTGGAGCGGACCGACGCCGCAGCCGCGGTCGCCGTCCTGCCGGCGTTGACCGGCAAGCTCCCGGAGTTGCGCGTGACGACGGTGGCCCTGGCAGCGGCCGGCGCCACGCCGGTCATCGCCCGTCTCGACGTGGCGACGCTAGAGGACACCGACGCGTTGGCCGCCCTGCTCGCCGACCCCAAGCGCCCGCTCTTCGTCCACGACCTGAAGGCGCTGCTGCACGGTGCCCGCAACCACGGCTGGAGCGTGGCTGGCGTGGCGATGGATACCGAGCTGGCCGCGTACCTCGCGGCGCCGGCCCAGCGGGGCTATGAACTCGAGGAGCTGGCGCTGCGCTACCTCAACAAGCACCTCCATGCTGTCGAGCGCGCCGGCGACGGTCAGCTGGCGCTCGACGTCGAGGACGACCTGCGTCAGCGCGGCCTGCAGGCGCAGGCGCTGCTGGAGCTGGCGGGCGTCCTCGACATGGAGCTGGCCGAGCGCGACCAGCGCGCGCTCTTGGAGGGACTGGAGCTGCCGCTGGTCCCCGTGCTCGCCGGGCTGGAGGAGACCGGGATTGCAGTCGACCTGGAGGTGCTGGACGAGATCGGGGAGACGCTGGCGGACCGCATCCGCGACGCGCGCGGGGAGATCTACGGCTACGCGGGGCGGGAGTTCAACCTGGACTCGCCGAAGCAGTTGCAGGAGGTGCTCTTCGTCGAGCTCGGCTTGCCCAAGACGAAGCGCATCAAGACCGGCTGGTCCACCGACGCCTCCGCGCTGACAGGGTTGTTGGAGACGCATCCGATCGTCGAGCCGCTCCTGCGCTACCGCGAGGTCTCGAAGCTGAAGGGCACCTACGTCGATGCGCTCCCTCCGCTCGTGCATCCACGCACGGGACGGCTGCACGCCGAGTTCAACCAGACCGTCGCGGTCACAGGCCGGCTGAGCTCGCAGAACCCGAACCTGCAGAACATCCCAATCCGGTCCGTGACGGGTCGGGAGATCCGCCGGGCGTTCGTCCCTGGCGAGGGCTACGCCACGCTGGTGGTCGCCGACTACTCGCAGATCGAGCTGCGGGTGATGGCGCACCTCTCCGGCGACGAAGGCTTGCTCGCCGCGTTCAACTCGGGTGAGGACATCCACGCCACGACCGCCGCGATGGTCTGGGATCTGCCGCTCGGCTCCGTCGACAACACGTTGCGCAGCCGGATCAAGGGCATGACCTATGGGCTGGCCTACGGGCTGAGCGCCTACGGGCTCTCCCAGCAGCTCGGCATACCGCCCGACGAGGCGCGCGAGCTGATGGACGCCTACTTCGCCCGCTTCCCGGGTGTGCGCGACTATCTGCGGGGCGTCGTCGAGGCGGCCCGCAGGGACGGCTTCACCGCGACGATCCAGGGCCGCCGGCGCTACCTGCCCGACCTCATGAGCGAGAACCGCCAGCGGCGCGACATGGCAGAACGGATGGCCCTGAACGCCCCCATTCAGGGCACGGCCGCCGACATCATCAAACTGGCGATGATCGCGGTGCACGTCCGCATGCAGCAGCGAGGCATGCGCTCCCAGGTGCTGCTGCAGGTGCACGACGAGCTCGTCTGCGAGACCATGCCCGAGGAGCACGACGCGTTGCGTGACCTGCTGCGCGCCGAGATGGCGGGCGTGGCCGATCTGGCCGTGCCGCTCGACGTCGACACGGCGTCGGGGCCCTCCTGGTTCGCTGCGGAGAAGCACTGATCTGCGAGATGGGGCCGTGATGCGTTGACAGCGGGTGGGCGGCACGCGACACTTGGGACCTGCCCAGAAGCGCGGGCCCACATTCGCGTGCCACCTCACGGACGGGGCACCGAGGCGCTTCTCCCCACAATCGAGCTACAGACCGGACCTTTCCTCCATGACCGACGACACGACCGCCACCGAGAGCACCACCCTGACCATGGCGCCCCGAGAGGAGCGCGAGCGGGGTGAGCAGATCGCCCTCGAGGAGTTCGGCTCCCAGGAAGCCTTCGAGCAGGCGCTCGAGGCGACGATCCTGCAGTTCGGAGACGGCGACATCGTCGAGGGCGTCGTGGTCAAGGTGGACCCCGAGGAGGTGCTCCTCGACATCGGGTACAAGTCCGAGGGGGTCATCCCGTCCCGCGAGCTCTCGATCAAACACGACATCGACCCGTTCGAGGTTGTCCAGATCGGTGACGTGATCGAGGCGCTGGTCCTGCAGAAGGAGGACGCGGACGGGCGGCTGATGCTCTCGAAGAAGCGCGCGCAGTACGAGCGCGCCTGGGGCAAGATCGAGGAGATCCACGTCAGCGACTCGACCGTCACCGGCACGGTGATCGAGGTCGTGAAGGGCGGGCTCATCCTCGACATCGGGCTGCGCGGCTTCCTGCCCGCCTCGCTCGTGGAGATGCGGCGGGTGCGGGACCTGCACCCCTATGTTGGTCGGGAGCTCGAGGCGAAGGTCATCGAGCTGGACCGCAATCGGAACAACGTCGTGCTCTCGCGGCGCAAGTTCCTGGAGGAGACGCAGTCGGAATTCCGCAAGGAGTTCCTGGAAACGCTGCAGCAGGGCGAGATCCGCAAGGGCAATGTCAGCTCCATCGTGAATTTCGGAGCGTTCGTCGATCTCGGTGGCGTGGACGGTCTCGTGCACGTCTCAGAGCTGAGCTGGAAGCACATCGATCATCCCGGCGAGGTCGTCGAGGTCGGCCAGGAGGTCGAGGTCGAGGTGCTCGACGTCGACCTCGATCGTGAGCGCGTCAGTCTCAGCCTGAAGGCGACCCAGGAAGACCCGTGGCGCCAGTTCGCCCGGCAGCACTATGTGGGCGAGTTCATCGAGGGCCGTGTCACGAAGCTGGTGCCCTTCGGCACGTTCGTCAAGGTCGAGGACGGCATCGAGGGCCTCGTGCACATCTCGGAGCTGGCGGAGGCGCACGTCGAGGTGCCCGAGCAGGTCGTGCGGGTGAACGACCCGATCACCGTGAAGATCATCGACATCGACGACGTCCGGCGGCGCATCTCACTCTCCCTGAAGCAGGCCGTCAAGGCCGGTTTCGGCGAGGAGCCCGAGATCGAGGAGCAGCCGGAGGCCAGCTTCGGCGGCGACGCCGAGCCTGCGGCGGCGACCGGCGGTGGCGGTGGCGGTGGCGGTGGATCCTCCGCCGTCGGTGCGGCGCTCGAGGCGGCGCTGCAGCAGCGTTCGAGCTCGGAAGACACGTCGGAGAGTGGGATGGATCTGGGCTCGGTGATCGCCGATCTGCGCGAGCAGACCGGCGTCGAGGACGAAACCCCGGCCGCGGAGAGCGGCGTCGCTGAGGCGCCGGCCGATGTCGAGCCGGCCGACGCCGAGCCGGCCGACGCCGAGCCGCTGGACGGCGAGCCGGCTGACGCCGATCCGGTAGGCGCGGCCGCGGCCGAGGAGCGGGCCGCCGCCGAGGATGTCGCCGAGGCGGAGGCCGAAGCCGACGAGACGGTCCAGGCGGGGGAGACAACCGACGAGGTCGAAGAGGCGAACGAGGACGGTGACGATGCGCAGCCGTCGGCCGCAGACCCCGCAGGGGAGTCACCTGACGAGCCGACCGCTGAGGAGCAGGACGCCCCGGCCAGTTCGTAGTCGTCTCCGGGAGCGTCCCATGCACCTTGTCGGGCTGACCGGCGGCATTGCCTCGGGCAAGTCGACCGTTGCCGCCGTCTTCTCCCAGCACGGCATGGAGTTGGTTGACGCCGATCTCATCGCCCGCGAGGTTGTGGTGCCGGGCGCGCCCGCGTGGCACAAGATCATCACGCACTTCGGCGACGATGTGGTCGGCACGGACGGGTTCCTTGACCGCCGTCTGTTGGGAGAGCTGGTCTTCGCCGACCCCGCCAAGCGGCGGCTGGTGAACGAGCTCACCCACCCTCCGATCATGGCCCGCATCGCCTCGGATCTGGAAGCGCTGGCAGAGCGCGCAGCGCTGGTCGTGCTGGACATGGCGCTGCTCGTCGAGATCGGCATGGCGCGCGACTACGACGCCATCGTGGTGGTCTCCTGTCGGCCGGAGACGCAGCTCCGTCGGCTGGTCGAGCAGCGGGGGATGAGCCTTGAGCAGGCGCGCCAGCGGGTGGAAGCCCAGGCCCCGCTGGAGGAGAGGCTGGCGGTCGCGACGCACGTCATCGAGAACGAGGGCAGCGTGGAAGAGCTGCGCGCCCGAGCCGGCGAGCTCGCCGAAGAGCTGCGCGGGCTGGCGCGCTAGGCTCGCGGGCGTGGACGGCGTGCTGGACCAACTGGGCCGGGGACTGCGGGATCTGAGGGTCTCCGTCACCGACCGCTGCAACTTTCGCTGCACCTATTGCATGCCGCGTGAGGTGTTCGGTCCCGACTTCGCCTTCGTCGAACGAGAGCAGTTGCTCTCCTTCGAGGAGATCGCCCGCGTCGTCGCGGTCTTCGCGCGGCTGGGCGTGCGCAAGGTCCGCCTGACCGGGGGAGAGCCGCTGGTCCGCCGCGACCTTGACCAGCTCATCGCCCTGATCGCGGACGTCGACGGCATCGAGGATCTGGCGCTGACCACGAACGGCTCGCTGCTCACCCGGCACGCGGTTGCGCTCAAGGCGGCGGGGCTGCGCCGCGTGACGGTCAGCCTGGATTCCGTCGACGAGCACATCTTCTCCTCGATGGCTGACGTGGACCTGCCGCTGCGCAAGGTGCTGGACGGGATCGAGGCCGCGCAGGCGGCGGGTTTCGAGCGCATCAAGGTGAACGCCGTGGTGAAGCGTGGCGTGAACGACGACGGCATGGTGGAGCTGGCCCGCTACGGTCGCGAGCACGGCCTCGTCGTGCGGTTCATCGAGTACATGGACGTCGGCACGACGAACGGCTGGCAGCTCGACGAGGTCGTCTCCGCCGCGGAGATCGTCCGGCGGATCGACGCCGTGTATCCGTTGGAACCGTTGCCGTCCTCGTATTCGGGCGAGGTCGCGACGCGCTGGCGCTACCGCGACGGCCAGGGTGAGATCGGCGTGATCTCGTCGGTCACGCAGCCGTTCTGCGGGACCTGTACCCGCGCCCGGCTCTCGGCGGTCGGGGAGCTGTACACCTGCCTGTTCGGCGTCTCCGGGGTCGACCTGCGCGGTGTCATCCGCTCCGGCGCCTCCGACGACGAGCTGCGCGACCTCGTCACCGGTGTGTGGCGGGGCCGCATCGACCGCTACTCCGAGCTGCGCTCGGAGGCCACGCGCGAGCTGCCGCGCGTCGAGATGAGCTACATCGGCGGCTAGCGGCTAGCCCAGCCGCCGGGCTACCCCCGCGTGTCGGTCGGACGGGACCGTCACTCCCCCCGGCGCGTGGCTCTCAGGCTCGGCGGCCCAGTTCCTCGAGGACGGCGTCGACGGCCTCCTCGGGCTCGGGCACCTCACCGGCGTAGAGCACCCTGCCGTCCACGACGATCGACGCCTTGTTCACCCCGCGGGCGACCTGCCGAGCCGCGGCGGACCATGGGAGGCCGCGCCGGCGGGCGTCGCGCCAGATCGCCGGCACGAGCCAGAGCGTATTGCGGGGATCGACCATGTGCAGCTCGACGCCCTCCTTCGGAAAGGTCTGGCGCAGCTCGCGGTAGACCGCGCCCATGGCCTCCATACGACAGCGGTTGCCGGAGAAGTCCGCCGCGCCGCCCAGCTCGCTGTCGGCGGACCCCAGACGGCCACAGCAGCCCGAGCCCGAATGCCCCGCGTCCTCCTCACGGATGAGGAGGATGCGGTGGACGGTCTCTGCGGCGCTCATCAGGTTTGCCGGGTGGGCTCGGCCGCCGGCTCACTCTGCCAGGCGGCGCGCATGGCCATGACCGCCTCGACGATCAGCCAGACCGCAAGGCCCATGATCACCGCGTCCAGCACGCCGAGCACGATCTCGCGGTCGCGGATGAAGTTCTGCAGGTTCAGCACCAGCGCCCAGGTCGTCATGGCGAGCAGGAAGACGAGCGGCGTGACGACCGCGATCGGATTGCGGCCATGCTTCGTCACCCAGACGGCGATGACCGCGAGCGCGAGGCCGGCGGTGAGCTGGTTGGTCGTGCCGAACAGCTGCCAGAGCACACCGAAGGTGTAGCCCTGCTCCCCGCCTCCTGGCAGCAGCGCCAGGGCGAGGGGAACGACGACCGCGATGGTCGTGGCGACCACGATGTTCTGCGAGATTGTCCGGTTGCCCACGATCTCGCCGATCTCCTGCACGATGTAGCGCTGCAGCCGGACCCCGGTATCCATGGTCGTCGCCGCGAAGGAGATCACCACAACGGCCGCGAAGGTCGTGCCGATGGCGGTCGGCACACCGAGATTGGCGGCGAAGTGTCCGATGCCGGTGACGAAGCCGCCCAACGCTCCGTCCGAGGCCGCAGCGAAGTCGGAGTAGCGCTCCTGCCAGGCGGCGAGCGCGCCGACGCCCGCGGTCGTGGCCAGCACCGACCCGAGCGCAAGCGACCCCTCACCCAGCGCGCCCATGTAGCCGACGTAGCGCGCGTCGGTCTCCTTGTCGAGCTGTTTCGACGTGGTCCCGGACGAGACGAGGCTGTGGAAGCCCGAGACGGCGCCGCAGGCGATGGTGATGAACAGGAAGGGGAACCAGTTCGGTGAGCCCTCCGGAATGGAGTTCACGGCCGGGGCGACGATGCGGTCGAACCCGATCAGGATGCCCAGGAAGATCACCGCGAGCGCGACGAAAAGCTGATGGGAGTTGATGTAGTCGCGGGGCTGCAGCAGGATCCAGACCGGGATGCGCGAGGCGACCCATGTGTAGGCGAACAGGATCAGCACCCAGAGCGTGCGTGCGCTCATGCCAAGGTTCTCCGCCACCCCGTCGAGCGAGATCGGGAACGCCTGACCGACGAAGATCGACAGGTACAGCACGACCACGCCGATGAGCGAGGGCACGAGCGCCGAGCTCTTCGTGCGGTAAATGATCTGCCCGATCCCGATCGCCAGCGGGATCTCGAAGAAGATCGGGATGACCGCGGTCGGGTTGCCCTCGAAGAGGATGGCGATGACGACCGCGAAGACCGCGTTCACGAGCGTGAGGAGGAAGAAGATCACGATCAGGAAGAGCGTGCGTGAGCGCGGGTTGATGACCGACGTGGTGAGCGTGCCGATGTTCTGGGCCTTGTTGCGCACGCTCACCACCAGCGCGCCGGTGTCGTGCACGCCCGCCGCGAAGACCGTGCCCAAGATGATCCAGGCGAGCGCCGGCACCCAGCCCCAGAAGACCGCGATCGCCGGACCGACGATGGGAGCGGCCCCGGCGATCGAGGTGAAGTGGTGGCCGAACAGCACGTGCTTGTTCGTAGGCACGTAGTCGACGCCGTCCTCGAACTCGTGCGCCGGCCGGCGTGACGTAGTCGGGGTCGAGCGCGTAGACGCGCTGGGTGATGTAGCGGGAGTAGAAGCGCCAGGCGAGGGCGTACGCCCCCATGACCCCGAGTGCGACGACGATAGCTGGCATGGTCCACCCCTGTTTGCTGAGCCTTGGCGGCGGTCGCAGCCGCGAACGCCTACGCTGCGTCACCTATATGACCGGTTCGACGGGATGCTGTCAATACCCGTTCGACGGGATGCTGTCAATACGGGACGGGAAGTTCACGGACTGTGAGGTGTCGTGACGGGACCTACGCGCTCCGAGCTCGTCCACGGCGCCGCGCGCACGCCCGTCGCCGAGCTCGTGTGGCGGGAACCGAGCGGCTCCTGGAGGGCGGCCACCGTGCTTCCCCTGGTGCACGATGACGCCTTGCGTCTGGCGCTCACGGCGGATCGGACCCTGCTGGCGCGCTCGCTCGCCGCCTCACGCAACGTGGTGCTCGGGCTGACTGACCCGCGCCAGGCGGGACGCGGCTGGCAGCCGCTCGTCGCCACGGGGACGGTCGACGTCCGCTTTGACGCTGCCGGCGCGTGGACGCAGACCGCGATGCTCGACCAGGAGCTGCGCAAGTCGGAGCGCTCGCGCCGCCTGGCTGACACCCCGCTGCGGCGACGGGAGTACTGGTGGTTCCTGCCGCGCTGGATCGTGACGCTGAACGACATCGCGCGCATCCAGGCCGTGGCGCCGCGGGCACCCGCTGACGCGCTGCTCTGTTGGGACTGGGACGGGGAGTTCCTCACCGACACGGTCGCGGTCTCGGACTGGACCGCGGACGAGCCGCGGCTGCGTTCGCTCACTCCGCGACGGTCCCTGCCGGACGTGGCCGACGCGCTGTTGTTCGGCCATGACCGCTTTCTGCCAGAAGGGGAGCCGGAGCGCTCGGTCGGGGCGATCGGGGAGCTGAGCGTGGACTGCTTCACGGTCGCCCAGCGGTGGGGCGAGCCGGGACCGCCGCCACCCGCGCGACTCCTTCAGCGGATGCGCGCGCAGCACAACCTGCGCCTCGCTTGCCAGGCGGCGCTCCGCCGCGGCGAGCTCGGCGAAGCGTAAGGCGGTACCTCAACGAGGACGATCCGGCCCACCACCTTGTGTGGCGCACCACAAACCGCCCGTAGGGCCAGGCGGGGACCTGCCAGGCGGAGCGCGGGACGACCCTCCAAAGGAGCGGCACCTTGCAGGATTTCGGCCGCCGCCCCTTCCCAAGCGGTCTGTCGTTCTTTATCTTGCTGGTGGGGGGGTAGACCGACAAGCAGGCCGTGACCAGCAAGCAGGCCGCCGGCGAGCGCGACGGTGGGCCGCGCAACGACGTGAGGAGCCATGCATGCCAGCGATCAGCGTCGAGATCGACGGGGTCAACTACGAAGACGAGGTGGAGGCCCGCCTCCTGCTCGTGTACTACCTGCGGGACCGGCTCGGTCTCACCGGCACGAACGTCGGGTGCGACACCAGCAACTGCGGCACCTGCACGGTGCTGCTCGACGGTCAGAGCGTGAAGAGCTGCACGGTCCTCGCGGTTCAGGCCGACGGCACGGAGATCCGCACGATCCAGGGGCTGGCCGAGAACGGCGAGTGGCACCCGCTGCAGGAGGCCTTCCACACCGAGCACGGTCTGCAGTGCGGCTACTGCACGCCCGGCATGATCATGTCTTCGCTGGATCTGCTGCAGGAGAACCCCGACCCGTCGGAGGAGGAGGTGCGCGAGGGACTGGAGGGCAACCTCTGCCGGTGCACCGGCTACCAGAACATCGTGAAGGCCGTGCGCAAGGCGGCCGGTGAGATGAAGGAAGGGGCCAGCGCATGACCGCCGTCGAAGACGCTCCCAGCGCGCAGATCGGGCAGGCACGCCACCGCAAGGAGGACCCCAAGCTCGTCACCGGCCA
Organism: Euzebyales bacterium; assembly: GCA_038233095.1. GTDB lineage: Bacteria > Actinomycetota > Nitriliruptoria > Euzebyales > Egibacteraceae > JBBSMR01. Next base: position 11,127 of record JBBSMR010000025.1, on the reverse strand, counting down.
GACCAGCTGGACCGACAACATCCAGCTCCCCGGCATGCTCTACATGGCGTTCGTCCGCAGCTCGATGGCGCACGCCCGCATCGACGGGGTGGACTACTCCGCGGCGCTTGAGCAGCCCGGCGTCATCGCGGCGTTCAGCGGGGAGGACCTCGCCGACGACTGGGCCGGCCCGCTGCCCTGCGCATGGCCGGTCACGCCTGAGATGGTCCACCCCGACCACTGGCCGCTGGCCAAGGACGAGGTGCGCTACGTCGGTGACGCCGTCGCGGTGGTGGTGGCCCGCAGCCGCGAGGCCGCCGCCGACGCCGCCGAGCATGTGGTGGTCGACTACGAACCGCTCGATGCGGTCGTCGACATGGAGCAGGCGCTGGAGGACTCGACGCTGGTCCACAGCGACAAGGGGACGAACGAGTGCTTCGTCTGGAACCTCGACTCCGGCGATCTCGACGACGCCTTCGAGAACGCCGAGGTGGTTGTGAAGCGCCGCTTCATCAACCAGCGGCTCATCCCCACGGCGATCGAGCCGCGCGCCGTCGTCGTGGCGCCTGTGCCGGCCTCGGGCCAGTACACGCTGTACTCGGCGACGCAGGTTCCCCACATCCTGCGGACCATGCTCGCGATGACGACAGGCGTGAGCGAGGAGAAGCTGCGCATCGTCGCTCCCGACGTCGGCGGCGGCTTCGGTTCGAAGCTGAACGTCTACGCCGAGGAGTCCGTGGCGCTCGCCGTCTCCAGCCGGCTGAAGCGTCCCGTGAAGTGGACTGAGAGCCGCAGCGAGAACTATCAGGCCACCATCCACGGCCGCGACCAGATCCAGGACATGGAGGTGGCCGCCGACGCCGACGGACGCATCCGCGCCATCCGCGCCGACCTGAAGGCCGACATGGGCGCCTACCTGCAGCTGGTCACGCCAGGCATCCCCGTCCTCGGGGCGTTCATGTACTGCGGCATCTACAAGATGGACGCCTACTCGTTCACCTGCACGGGCGTCTTCACGACGAAGACGCCGACCGACGCCTACCGGGGCGCGGGTCGGCCAGAGGCGACGTTCGCCCTCGAGCGTCTCATCGACGAGCTCGCCGCAGAGCTCGAGATGGACCCGATCGAGCTGCGCAAACGCAACTGGATCAAGCACGAGGAGTTCCCCTCCGACACCATCGCCGGGCTCACGTATGACTCGGGCAACTACGAGGCCGCGACCGAGAAGGCCATGGAGCTGTTCGGCTACGACGAGCTGCGCGAGGAGCAGCACCGTCGCCGCGAAGACGGTGACCGCGTGCAGCTCGGCATCGGTGTCTCCACCTACACCGAGATGTGCGGTCTGGCACCGTCACGGGTACTCGGCAGCCTCGACTACGGCGCCGGTGGCTGGGAGTCCGCGGTCGTCCGGATGCTGCCGACCGGCAAGGTCGAGGTGGTGACCGGCACCTCTCCGCACGGTCAGGGACACGAGACGACCTTCAGCCAGATCGTCGCCGACGATCTCGGCGTGGACTTCGACGATATCGAGATCCTGCACGGCGACACGAAGGTCTCTCCTCAGGGTCTGGACACGTACGGCTCTCGCTCCCTCGCGGTGGGCGGGATCGCCATCCATATGGCGTCGGAGCGGCTCGTCGAGCAGATGAAGGAGGCCGCCGCGCACATGCTCGAGGCGGCCATCGACGACGTCGAGTTCGAGGGCGGCACGTTCCGCGTGAAGGGCTCGCCGGAGGCATCGACGACGATTCAGGATGTGGCGCTCGGCCTCTTCACCGCCCACGACCTGCCTGACGGCTTCGAACCGAGCCTGCAGGCCGAGTGCACGTTCGATCCGGAGAACTTCTCGTTCCCCCACGGCACGCACCTGGCCGCCATGGAGGTCGACACCGAGACCGGCGAGGCCAAGGTCCGCTCCTACGTCTGCGTCGACGACGTCGGCACGATCATCAACCCCCAGGTCGTCGAGGGGCAGATCCACGGCGGTCTCGTGCAGGGCATCGCCCAGGCGCTCTGGGAGGAGGCGATCTACGACGACGCGGGCAACCTCGTCACCGGCTCGATCGTCGACTACTACGTGCCAGGTGCGCCGGACGTGCCCTCCTTCACCACCGACCACACCGTCACGCCGGCGACCTCGAACCCGCTCGGCGTCAAAGGCGTGGGCGAGGCGGGCACGATCGCCTCGACCCCCGCGATCGTGAACGGCGTCGTCGACGCCATCCGCCACTTCGGGGTGAACGACATCCGCATGCCCTGCTCGCCCGAGCGGGTCTGGCGGGCGATTCAGGACCGCGAGGGCCACACCCAGGACGATACGAGCGATCAGGAGCTCGAGGGCGGAGGTATGGGATGATCCCGGCAGCATTCGACTACGTGAGAGCCGGCTCGGTGGACGAAGCCGTGGGCCTGCTCGGCGAGCACGGTGACGAGGCCAAGCTCCTGGCCGGCGGACACAGCCTCCTGCCGCTCATGCGTCTGCGGCTGGCGAGCCCCGGGGTGGTCGTCGACCTCGGACGGATCGACGAGCTGCGAGGGGTGCGCGAGCAGGGTGATGAGCTCGCCATCGGCGCGATGACGACCCATTACCAACTCACGAAGGATCCGCTCATCGCCGAGCACTGTCCCATCCTCGCCGCGGTGACCGAGACGGTCGGCGACCCGCAGGTGCGTCACCGTGGCACGCTCGGCGGGGCTGCCGCCCACGGGGACGCCGCGGGTGATCAGCCGACGACCTTGCTCGCGCTGGATGCGACGATGGTGGCGCAGGGCCCGGATGGTCGCCGCGAGATCGCGGCTGCGGACTTCTTCACCGGCGTCTTCGAGACCGCACTGGCCGAAGACGAGGTGCTGGTCGAGATCCGCGTGCCGAAGGTGACCGACTGGGGCTACGACTACCAGAAGTTCAACCGCGTGGCCCAGGCCTGGGCCATCGTCGGTGTCGCCGCGCTCGTGCGCCGCGAGAACGGCGGCATCGCCGAGGCGCGGGTCGGGCTGACCCACATGGGCTCGACGCCGCTGCGCGCGTCCGCCACCGAGCAGGCATTGGAAGGTGCGAGCGCCGACGGCATCGCCGACGCAGCCGAGCAGGCCGCTGAGGGCACGAACCCGCCCGCCGACCAGAACGCCCAACCCGATTACCGGGAGCATCTCGCGCGTGTCCTCACCCGACGTGCGCTGGAGAACGCGCTCGGTCGATGACGCAAACCCAGCCGGCCGGGCTGCTTCCCCCAGGGGTGAGCAGCCCGGCTGACCTTCTCCGAGTGCTCGCGGACGAGAGCTATCTCGCCGACACCGGTCTGGCGACCGCAACGTGGTTGGGTCTACGGCTGCACCGGCCGCTCTTCCTGGAGGGCGAGCCGGGAGTGGGCAAGACTGAGCTCTCCAAGACGCTCGCCGCCTTGCTCGGCGCCCCGCTCATCCGCCTGCAGTGCTACGAGGGCATCGACGCGGCGCAGGCGCTGTACGACTGGGACTTCCCGCGTCAGTTGCTGCATCTGCGCGCGGTCGAGGCGCTCGGCACGATGCCGGCCGAGGCGAGCGCGACCTCCGAGACGGTCGAACGCATCGAGCACGAGCTGTACTCGCGCCGCTTCCTGCTCGCGCGGCCGCTGCTCGCCGCGCTCGAGACCAGCCCGAGCGTGTTGCTCGTCGACGAGATCGATCGAGCCGACGACGAGTTTGAGGCGTTCCTGCTCGAAGTGCTGTCGGAGTTTTCCGTCACCGTGCCCGAGCTCGGAACCGTGCGCGCGCAGACCCCACCGGTCGTCGTCATCACCTCCAACCGCACCCGCGAGGTGCACGACGCGTTGAAGCGGCGCTGCCTGTACCACTGGATCGACCATCCCGACTTCGATCGCGAGGTCGCGATCGTGCGGGCGCGGCTTCCGCAGGCGAGTGCGGTCCTGGCGGCCCAGGTGACCGGGATGGTGCAACGGTTGCGGGGTCAGGACCTGTTCAAGCCGCCGGGCGTGGCCGAGACGTTGGATTGGACCGAGGCGCTCGTGGCGCTCGGCGCGGAGCAGCTCGACGTCGAGCTGGCGACCGCGACGCTGGGCAGCGTGCTGAAGTACCGCGAGGACCAGGAACGCGCGCGCCGGCTGGATGTCGGCGTGCTCGTCGCGGAGGTCCTTGGCAGTGCGTGAAGGGTCGCCAGGTCCTGCAGCAGCGCCCAACGACGCGGTCGCGACCATGGTCGGCCTGGGGCGGACGCTGCGGGCGGCCGGCGTGGGGGCGACCACCGAACGGGTGCAGCTCGCCGTCGAGGCGCTCTCGCTGCTGGATGCCACGCGACGCGGCGACGTGTACTGGGCGGGGCGCGCCACGCTGTGCTCGCACCGTGAGGACCTCGAACGCTACGACCGCGTCTTCGAGGCATACTTCGCCGGCCGCCGGCCGAGGTTGCGGCCGGTCGCCAGCACGGTCACGAAGACGGTCGTGCGCGCGAGCGGCGCCGAACCACCCGAGGGCGAAGGAGGGGAGCAGGCCGACCCCGCGCTGGCGGCGGCGAGCGCGGTGGAGGTGTTGCGCCAGCGCGACTTCGCCGCCCTCACGCCCTCGGAGCGGGTGCTCGTGAACCGCCTGCTCGACGCCTTCCGGCTGCCCGGCGAGCTGCGCAGCACGCGACGCTACCATCCGGCGCAAAGAGGGCCGATCGACCGCTCGCGCACTGTCCGCGAGCTGCTGCGCCGGGGCGGTGAGCCGGCGCGCATCTCCCACCGTGCGCGCACCCGGCGTCCTCGGCGGGTCGTGCTCCTGGTCGACGTGAGCGGCTCGATGAGCGTGTACGCCGGCGCGCTCCTGCGTTTCGCGCACGCAGCGGCGCGACAGCGCGCGCTCCGGACCGAGGTCTTCACGATCGGCACGCGCCTCACCCGGGTCACCGAGGAGATGGGCCACCGCGATCCGGACAGCGCGCTGGCCCGGGTCTCGGCCACGATCCCTGACTGGAGCGGCGGGACACGGCTCGGTCCGCTGGTGAAGGACTTCCTCGACCGCTGGGGGCAGCGCGGCATGGCGCGTGGCGCGGTCGTGGTCGTGCTCTCGGACGGTTGGGAGCGTGGCGACCCGGCACTGCTGGGGGAGCAGATGGCGCGACTGGCCCGCCTCGCCCACCGCGTGGTGTGGGCGAACCCCCGCAAGGGCCGGGCGGGCTACGCCCCGCTCGTCGCCGGAATGATGGCGGCGTTGCCACACGTTGACGACTTCGTGGAAGGTCATAGCGTGGCAGCGCTGGAGCGACTCGCTCGGGTGGTCGCCGGGTCCGCTCGTGCGCCGACCGCGCGGGTCGAACCGCCGAGCGTGGCGGAGCGGACGGAGGTTGACAATGCGTGATGTGCTCGAGCAGGTGCAGACATGGCGCGGTGAGCGCCAGCCGGTGGCCGTCGCGACCGTGGTGGGCGTGGCGAAGAGCGCTCCGCGTCAGCCCGGCGCCACGATGGCCGTGAGCGGAGATGGCAGGGTCGCGGGCAGTGTCTCCGGAGGTTGCGTCGAGGGGGCGGTGTTCGAGCTGGCGCAGCAGGTGCTCGCCACCGGCGAGCCACGGCTTGTGACGTACGGGATCAGCGACGAGCAGGCGTTCGACGTCGGGTTGACATGCGGTGGGGAGATCCAGGTTTTCGTCGAGCGGCTGGACTGGTAGTGGCGCTCTTCGACCGGCTGGCGGGCGCGATCGGCGCTGGCGAGCCCGTGGCGCTCGTCACCGTGCTCGGGGTGGAGCCGCCGGCCGAGGCTGGACCGGCGCTGCACTCAGATGCCGGGCGGACGCCGGTGCCCGGAGGGAAGCTGCTGGTCAGCCCCGCGGCATCGTGGGGCGGCCTCGGCAACACGGGGCTGGACGCGGCGGCGACCGACGACGCACGCGGGCTGCTCGCGCAGGGACAGACGGGTCAACGCCGCTATGGCGTGCACGGCGAGCGCCGCAACGACGAGGTGAGCGTCTTCATCGAGTCCTTCACCCCCCCTCCGCGCATGCTCGTCTTCGGCGCCATCGACTATGCGGCCGCCGTCGCGCGCATCGGCAGCTTCCTCGGCTACACCGTGACGGTCTGCGACGCCCGCAAGGTCTTCGCGACCCCCGACCGCTTCCCGGGCGCCGACGAGGTCGTGGTCGAGTGGCCGCACCGGTATCTGGAGCGCACCCCGACCGACGAACGGACGGTGGTCTGCGTGCTCACCCACGACCCGAAGTTCGACGTGCCGCTGCTCCAGGTCGCGTTGACCAAGCCGGCCGCCTACATCGGCGCGATGGGCAGCCGGCGCACCCACGCCGACCGACTGGAGCAGTTGCGCGCGGCCGGCGTGAGCGAGCAGGCGCTGGATCGCCTGCGCTCCCCGGTCGGCCTGGACCTCGGCGCGAGGACACCGGAGGAGACGGCGGTCTCGATCGCGGCCGAGATGATCCAGCGGCGGTGGGGCGGGAGCGGGCTCCCGCTCGGGGTGACTGAGGGGGCGATCCACGCCGAGAGTCGGCGGGGGAGGCCGGCGATCACGGCTGCGGGCTCCCTGGAGGAATTGTGAGCGACGCAGCCGGGCTGGTGCTCGCCGCCGGTGCCGGCTCCCGGTTCGGCGGCCCGAAGGCGCTGGCCCGTTATCGCGGCCAGACCCTCGCCGCGCGCGCAGCCGCGTTGCTCGAGCGTGGCGGTTGCCGGTCGGTGCTCGTCGTGCTCGGGGCGCGGGCCGACCGCGCTCGGCGAGCTTTGCCTGCCGCCGTCGACGTCGTGGTGAACGAGGACTGGGCCACGGGTATGGCCTCGTCGCTGCGGGTGGGTCTCGACGCGTTGCGGCAGTCCCCAAACGCCGGAGCCGCCGTCGTGGTGCTCGCCGACCAGCCACTGCTCGGTCACGACTCGGTGCGCCGGCTGATCGGCGCCTGGCGGGCTGGCGCCGTCGCCGCCGTCGCCACCTACGAGGGCCGCCGCGCGCACCCCGTGTTGTTCGACCGCCGCGTCTGGCAGGCTGTGAGTGCGCTGGCCACCGCGGACGAGGGTGCGAGGTCGTTCCTGGCGGCTCACCCAGAGCTGGTCACCGCAGTCGCCTGTGACGGCACAGGCGATCCCACAGATGTCGACACCCGCGACGAGCTCGCCGCTCTCCAGGCGGCGGATGACAGGAGAGACCCTCATGGAGATGGAACACTCATTCACGATCCCGGTCCCCGTGGAGCAGGCATGGGAGATCCTGCGTGACCTGAACCGGATCGGGCCGTGCATCCCCGGCGGCACGATCGACTCCTTCGACGGCGAGGCCTTCAGCGGCAGCGTGAAGGTGAAGGTCGGCGCCATCCAGATCACCTACACGGGCAAGGGCGAGTTCGTCGACGTCGACGAGGACGCTCACAAAGCCACGATCAAGGCCAGCGGACGTGAGTCCCGCGGCGCGGGCAACGCGAACGCCGACGTGACCGCGACGCTGACCGGTCAGGGGGACGAGACCGAAGTGCACATGCGCACCGAGCTGGCCGTCACGGGCAAACCGGCACAGTTCGGTCGGGGCACCCTCTCCGAGGTGGGCGGCAAGCTCGTCGACCGGTTCGCGGAGTGCCTCGCCGAGGAGCTCGCCGGGGGCGTCGACGACGATGGGCCGGAGACGGGGGCCGAGACGTCGGAGGAGGAGTCGTCCGCGCCCGCGGCTGGCGAGTCGTCGGCTGGGTCGGCGGCCGGCGAAGCTGCAGGGGCGGCGACCGCGACCGCGCCCAATCCTGCCGTGCAGCCGGCTTCGGCGGCGACGGCTGGGGCGGCGACGCCCTCGACGGCACCCTCCACGCCGGCGTCGCCTCAAGGAGACACTGCGCCCGCTGAGCAACCTGCCGCGCCGCGGCCGTCACGGCCGTCCGACGAGCCCATCGATTTGCTCCAGGTCGCCGGTCCGACCGTGGTGCGGCAGGCCGCTCCCGCGATCGCCGCGGCGCTGCTCATCCTGCTCTTCTGGCTCATCCGCCGCCGCCGCTGAGCGACGGCGGCGGGGCCTGATCGAGAGACTCGCTCGGCCGGACCCGTGCATAGGAGAACACTCGCGCATATGCGCGTCTCGGATTCCGCCTCCCGACCCGAAAGTCTGACCGTATGCGGTTGCTTTTCGGGGTGGGAGTCGGCGGGGAAGACGCCTCACCGAAAGATTGACCGTTGAGCGTCCCCCTGGAGGGCTCGGTTCAGGCGAGTAGGACGAGGGCGCTGCGGAGCGTGATCAGGGTGCCGCCTACGATAACGACCGCTGCTGTTACGACAGGCAGACGTGCGACGAGGCGGCCGAGTCGGCCCCCCTCGGCACCTGCCGTGTAACGCTGAAGCCGGTCGCTTGCGCGCAGCAGGAGCCACCCTGCGGCAATGAGGGTCGTGGCCATGCCGAGGCCGAAGGCGACGACCAGGAGCACGGCGTACCAGGTGCGCCCCAGCGCCACACCGCTGAGGAGCACGACCAGTGCCGAGGGGCTCGGGGTGAGCCCGCCGGCCAGCCCGGGCAGCGCCAGGCTCCGCCAGGTCGGCGCCGACTCTGCGGCCTGAGGCTGGGGACTGGCGAGGGCAGGCTCGCGATCGGCGGGCTTGACGAGGAGCCCGCTCGCGCCTGCTCCGACGGGTACGGGGACGGGGTGGTGGTGAACGTGACCATGGTGGTCGTGTCCGTGATGGTGCCCAGGCCGTCGGAGCGCGCGCCGCAGCAACCAGACCCCCACGAACGCGAAGCAGGCGCCGCTGACGAGGCTGAGCCAGGGATAGAGGCTGGCGGGGGAGGCCGCCTGCGTCGTGGCGATCACCACACCGAGCAGCAGCACCCCCAGCGTGTGGGTGACGGCAACGGTGAGACCCAGGCCGAGTGCCTGGCGCGCCGTGCCCTCGCGGCTGACGAGGAACGCCGCCATCAGCGTCTTGCCGTGCCCGGGAGCGAAGGCGTGGACCGCACCGAGCGCGAGCGCGATGACCATGGCCAGCAGACCGAAGAGCGGCGTGAGACGCTGGCGCTCGATGAGACCGAAGAATGAGCTCTGCAAGCGATCAGCCGACGCGGGCAGGCCCGAGTCCGCGCCGACCGCAGCGCCGTCGCTGACGTCGGCGCCGGGGCGGAAACGCACGGTGGCGCTGCGCTGATCCATCGGTGAGCGCAGCCGCTCTTCGGGATAGGCGGTCAGCCGTTGGGTCGGTGAGCTCGCCAGCGCGCTGCTCTGCTCGATCACCGTGCCGTCGGTGGCGGTCACGACCTCGCGCCAGCCGAGACGATCCTCGAAGTTGGCGTCGCGGAACTCCAGCGTGCTCGGCCGATCGCCCTGCTCCCGCTGGACGGACCACTGACAGTTGAGGCGCAGCGTCTGCAAGCCGGCCTGGCCCGGTTGGAAGCGGAGCGCACGCGTAGGACCGGCCAAGCTCTGCTCGCCACCGTCGATCGTGACCTGGAGACCCTCACCAATCTGCGTGCACACACGCTGCAGATAACGCGCCCGCTCCGCGTCGCTGAGCTGGTCATCACGATTCTGGTCCATGGCCTGGCGGGCTTGCAGCGCGGGGATCTCGGCGAGATCGACGACGTAGTCGAGCTGGACCTGTTCGGGACCCAGCGTGAGCAGCGTCGACGTGTTCGTCGTGAAGTTGCCGAGAGGATGCGCGGACGCCGACGGCGCGAACGTCACACAAACCGAGGTCATCAGGAGGCTGACGACGAGCAAGCGCATGAGCCGCCGCACGTTGAGCGCCCTCATGGTCATCATGGGCGCCACCGCTCGGGCACCGAGACGTCCAGCTGGGTGGCGAGTTCGGCCGCGCCGGCTCGGTAGCGTAGGGTGAACCACGGCTCGGAGGTGAAGAGCCGTCGCAGATGCCGGCGCGCCCTGCCGGCGTCGCCCGCCCCGTGCTCGATGACGGCCGCGTGGTAGCGCAAGGCCGGATCTGCCGATCCGAGCCGAAGCGCGGCACGGGACAAGGGCAGCGCGGCTTCTGACCGGCCCGCGTTGTGCAGGGCCCAGGCCAGCGCGTCGGTGGCGAAGATGTTGTCCGGACGGGCCTCGAATGCGCGCCGGGCCAGTCGCACGGCACGCTCGGGCCGCCGGCCCTGGTCCGCCTCGAAGAGCGCCGCCTCGAGGTCGACCACCTGACCGGCTTGCGCCTGGAGCTCGGTGACCGCGCGCACGAGCGACGTGGCATCCGCCGCGGCGGCGTTCCGGCCCTGCGCTTCGAGGAGTTCCGCGAGCAGAATCAGTGCGGCGGGTTGAGGCTGTCGTTGCGTGGCGTCACGCACCACGTCGGTGGCCTGAGTGAGCGCTCCTTCCGCGGCCAGCGCCCGGGCGCGCCCCACGGCCGCGGGAACGTGCTCCGGGAAGAGGCGTTCCGCCTCGGCGTAGGCGTCGCGGGCGGCGGCGATCGCTCCGGTCCGCAGGTAGAGGTCCCCCATGAGCGTCGAGGTCACGGCCAGGTCGGCCGGTTGCGAACCGGCGGTGAGGGCCTGTTGCATGGCGCGCAGGGCGCCGTCGAGATCCCCGTCCAACTCGCGAAGATACGAGGCGCGCGTCAGCGCGGGCAGCCCGGGGTCGAGATCGAGCATCGTCTGAAGATCTTCGGCGGCCGCGGCGTAGCGCCCGAGCTCGACCTGGGCGTCGACCAGGATGCCGAGCGGCTCGGTCTTCTCAGGCAGCGCGGCGTGCGCGTCGCGGCCCGTGCGCAAAGCCGCGCTGAAGCGGTGCAGCCCGAGCTGCAGATGGCCGCGGGCGATGAGGGTGAGCGGATCGTCGGGCCTCAGGGCTTCGGCTCGTGTGAGGGCCCGTTCGGCCAGTCGGTACAAGGCCGGATCGGCGTCGATCCCGGCCTGGAAGGTGGCCAGCGTGGCAAGTCGGCGCCAGGCCTCCAGGTTGTCAGGCTCGGCCTGGACTTTGCGTTCGAGGTCGGTGAGCTGGTTCTCGAGGGAGACCGCGGCGGGCGCTGCCCGTCCCGGGTCGACGGCGGGGCGCACGAACAGGAAGCGTCCGAGCGCCAGGCCGCCGATGAGCGCCACCGCCAGCAGGCTGACGGTGGCGCGCATCGGCCAGCGGGCCGGGGGGGGCGCGGGGGGGTGGGCGCGCGCGCCCGCCGGGCGGGGGGGGGGGGGGGGGGCTGGGGGGGGGGTGGGGGGCGGGCGGGCGGGGGGGGCGTCAGCGTGGGTCCCAGGGGGGGGGGGGGGGATGGCGGG
>JBBSMR010000024.1:0-47432 GCA_038233095.1 Euzebyales bacterium | reverse complement strand
TGGATTTAGGGGACGTAGTCATGGTGGAGGCAAGCGTGCAGGAGCGGGGGCAGGAGGGACGGCGGAACGCGTCCCGGACCCGCTGGCGGCGAGCGCGGCGCGCCCTGGTGATCACGACCTGCTTCCTGATCGTGTGGACTCTCGTCGACTTCGCGCGCATCCCCGCGCTCCAGTCCACGGAAGTCTCGGTATGGGACCCAGCGGACGCTTTGGAGCAGACATTTCTGCTCATCTTCGGGCTGTCGTACGCCATCGTGCTGCCGTTCGTCTCGGTTCCTCGTTACTTGCTTACGGACCCGACATCGTCACGTTGGGCTGTCGTGCTCACCTTGAGCATCGTCTCGGCGGTCGGCGAACTGACGGCTGTGGCACTGGCGTTACGCGTCGTGCGCATCGATCCCCGCCTGCCTCGGCTACGTGATCTCGGATGGTTCCTCGGGCTGGCCGCGGTCTTCGCGCCGTTCGTCGAGGCGGTGTTCGAGGCGGTCCTGCTGAACGCGCTCGGGCTGATCACGACGACCAACAGGGTGCTGGCGATCGCCGGGAGTGGGCCGGCGACGCCACAGGGGCGGGTCTGGCCGTTCCCCTCCTGTTGCTGGCCCGGCGCTGGCCCTGGCTGTGGGGCACCGTTGACGCTTCGGAGCCGCCCGGACCGCTCAGGGGGATCGGCTGGACGAAGCTGAGAGAGGGTGCCGTCCTGGTGGGGATGACGGCAGTGGCGTTGTATCTGGCCTACTTCGCAGCCTCCGAGCCGACGATCGACTACAGCTACCTGGTCTTCGTGCCGGTGATCTACGCGGCGGTGCGTGGCGGTCTCGCCTGGGCCGCTCCCACCGTGCTGATCGCCAACATCGGCGTCGTGCTGACGGTGACAACCCGCCAGCCGGCCGGCGACCCGTTCGCCCTGCAGCTTCTGCTCGCCACGGCGACCCTCTCGGGGCTGCTCCTCGGCGGCGTCGTGGATCAGCGCCGCCGGGCGGAGCGGGCGCTGGAGCACTCGTCGTTGCACGATCCGCTCACCGATCTCGCCAACCGCGCGTTGCTGTCAGACCGCTTGGAGCAAGCGCTGCGACGGACCCACCGACGGCCCGAGGCACGGGTCGGGCTGCTGCTCGTGGACCTCGACCGCTTCAAGGACGTCAACGACAGCTTCGGGCACCTCGCCGGTGACGAGCTGCTGCGCCAGGTGGCCGAGCGGCTCCGTCAGACCGTGCGCCCCACCGATACCGCCGCGCGTTTCGGTGGCGACGAGTTCGTCGTGCTGCTGGAGGATCTGAGCGAACCTTCTGACGCTGTCCACGCCGCCGAACGACTGCTCGACAGTCTGCAGCGACCTTTCCAGGTCGAGAAGCAGTCGTTCGAGGCCACCGCCAGCATCGGTGTGGCAGTCAACGGCGGCGAGAGCAGGACCGCCGACCAGCTGCTGCGCGACGCGGACGCGGCTCTGCGCGAAGCCAAAGCGGAGGGTCGGGCAGGCTACCGGTTGTTCACCCATGGCATGCAGGCCGCCGCGTTGCTCCGGCTGGAGTTGGAGCGCGATCTGCGCTCAGCGCTGTCCGACGATTGCTTGCGGGTCGCCTACCAGCCGATCGTCGATCTGGCTACCTCGACGCCGGTGGCCACCGAGGCGCTCCTGCGCTGGCGCCACCCTGAGCATGGCGAGCTGAGCCCGAACCGCTTCATCCCGGTGGCAGAGGAGGCCGGTCTCATCGAGGAGATCGGTGCGTGGGTGCTGCGCCAGGCCTGCGGACAGACCCGCGCCTGGATCCATACCGGTCACGCCCTGCGATACGTGGCGGTCAACCTGTCGAGCGTGCAGCTCGCGCGCCCGGAACTGTTGGACCACGTGACCGCCGCGCTCGAGGAGTGCGAGCTGGCCGGGTCGCAGTTGCAGTTGGAACTGACCGAGTCCGTCCTGCTCGCTCCCTCCGACATCGTGGACCGCAACCTGCGGGTGCTGAGCGAGTTGGGCGTGACGATCGCGATCGACGACTTCGGGACGGGCCACTCCGCGCTCGCGAACCTGCTGCGCTTTCCCATCGATGTCATCAAGCTCGATCGCAGGTTCGTGGCGCGCCTGCCCGACGCGAACGACGCGCAGGCCATCGTGGAGGCGGTGCTGGCGTTGGCCCGTCGGACCTCACGCGTCGTCGTCGCCGAGGGCGTCGAGACGCCGGAGCAGGCCCGTTTCCTGCTCGACCACGGTTGCGAGCTCGCCCAGGGCTACCTGTTCGGCCGCCCTGCTCTCCCCGTTGAGCTGGACCTTCCGGCGGCCGCCCAGCGTTAGCAGGCCCTGAGCTTCGTCTGGTCACCGACGAGAGCCATCGTCCGCCGACAATGGCCCCCTACGACCTGTTCGTTGGAGTGTGGAGTCCTCTGCGAGGCCGTCGACCCTCCAACGAACGTCTCGTAGCCAGCCCTGCCGAGAGTGCAAACCGGTGGCCTCAGATGCCGTGCTCGGCTGCCACACGGCCGGCGGCGACGGCCTTGACGAGCGTCTCGTGGTCGCGCTCGGTCTGGTCGGCGTAGGCGCGGGCGAAGCGGCACAGTGCCACATCCACCTCGTCGGAGCTGCCCAGATACCCAATGATCATCGACGCGCCGCTCGTGCGCGCATGGCCCTTGGCGAGCAGCCGTCCACAGATGCCCGCATAGTCGGTCATCGCCTCGGGCTTGATCTTGCGCAGCTTGATGGTGCCCTTCATGTTGCGGAACTGGCGGACGTAGAACTGGCGGCCGTCCACGGTCGTCCAGCCGAGCAGCGGATCGCTCACCGTTTGCAACGCCTGCTGATACTCCACGACGCGGTGTCCCTGATGCTCGTGCCAAGCCGAGTCGCCGTGCACGAACCGCGCGATCACCGACGCCTGGCCTGCTTGAGCTGCGGGAAGATGACGTCGTCGGGACTGCTGCCCTCCAGGAACACCACGTACGCGCGCAGGCCACGCTGCCGACGCCGACGACCTTGTGGGCCGTGTCAATGAACGTGTAGCCGCCGACCACCCGCCGCCAGTGAGGGGCTAGGGTCAGCAGATAGCGGTCGATCGCCTCACCCAGGCTTGCGCGCTCGCGGTCGTCCAGGCGGGTGATCAGCGGCGACTCCTCGACGATCCGGCGATCAGCCCCGCGCTCCTCGGTGAAGCGGGGCAGCGCCCGGTCACTGGTCCGGCTCCGCGCACGCTTCGAAGCCTTCTTGATGCGCTTGCGCACCGACTTCGTCGAGGCCAGCTCCTTGAGCTGCTCACGGTCGAGTCGCTGGAACGAGCGGTCGAGCAGCGGCTGCTCGAAGAGCCGCCAGAGCTGGTCGCGGTAGGACGCGCAGCATGCGGCGACGGCCTCCTCGCAGGCGTCCTCGCCCGAGCCGTTCTGCCGGCCGGCCACCCACACGCTGGCGCTGAGGCGACGCAGGTCCCACTCCCAGCTCCCCGGATGCGCCTCGTCGAAGTCGTTGATGTCGAGCACCAACTGCCGCTCCGGCGACGCGTAGAAGCCGAAGTTGCCGAAGTGGGCGTCCCGCCGATCACCGGCATGATCCCCGTCGCCGGCAGATCGGCGACATCCTCAGCCATCACCGTCGCGGTGCCACGCAGGAACCCGTACGGCGAGGCCATCATCCGCCCGATCCGCACGGGCACGAGCCAGTCGATGCGGCCCTCGTGATTCTCTTCGAGCTGCTCCACAGGGTCGCGACGATCGGGCGGCGCAGACCAGTCCCCGAGCGATGAAGGTGGTGTCTCCTTGCGCAGCGACTTGCCCAGCGGCCGACGCTGCTCACGCGGGATGGGTCGGCGCGCGCCGAGGTGTACGGGGTGCTGTCAGCCGTCGCAAGGACGACGTGGCCCCCGAGCTCTTCGGCGACGTCACTCACAGGGTTACCTCCCGAAGCTCTGCGGAGCGCGACTGCGCATCTGCGCCGGTGCGCTCGAACCGGAACCGTACCAAGCGGTGGCGACCCTCCCCCTATGCTTCCAGGTCATCCGCGCGGTTGTTGAGGATGTGGCGCCGCTGCATTGCTCGACGCTTGTGATCGGACGGCATATGACACACCTCATCCTCATCCCCGGTCTCTGGCTCGATGCCTCGTCGTGGGACAAGGTCGTGCCCACCCTGGAGCAGGCGGGGCACCGCACGCACCCGCTCACCCTGCCGGGTATGGAGACCGACGAGGCCGACCGCTCGCAGGTCGGGTTGCGCGACCACATCGACGCTGTCATCGAGGCGATCGATGAGGTGGCCGGTTCCGGGACCGACTCCGACGATCACAACGAGGGCAAGGTCGTGCTGGTCGGGCACTCCGCCGGATGCGGGATCGCCCACGCCGCAGTCGACGCGCGGCCCGAGCGCGTCGTCCGGGCGGTCTACATCGGCGGCTCTCCGATCGGTGACGGCGACACCCTCGCCGAGTCCCCGGCCGAGGACGGTCAGGTCCCGCTTCCGGACTGGTCGGCGTTCGAGGACGCGGAACTGGTCGACCTCGGCGACCGGGCGCGCGGCCGAGTTCCGCGAGCGCGCGATCCCGTCACCCGCGCGGGTGCTCAGCGACGCCCAGCGGCTCTCCGACGAGCGACGCTACGACGTGCCCGTGACCGTCATCTGCACCGAGCTCACCAGCCAGATGCTGCGGGAGCGGGTCGAGCAGGGACTCGCACCGTTGCAGGAGCTCGCGAGGATCCGTGACGTGGAGTACGTCGACCTGCCGACGGGTCACTGGCCGCAGTTCACCCGCCCCGAGGAACTCGCGCGGGCGATCCTGCGATCGCTGTCCCTGATTGTCCCGGCGACGCCTCGGGCCGAGCCACCCCTTGCGGGCGACGAGACCGCCACGCTCCTGGGCTCCCTGGAGCGCCAGCGCGCGACCTTTGCGTGGAAGTGCTCAGGATTGGATGCCGCCGGCATGCAGGCGACGGTCAGCGTCTCGTCGATGACGCTGGGTGGGCTGGTCAAGCACCTGGCGCTCGTCGAGGACGTCTCCTTCTCCCGGCGCCTGCTCGGGCGCGACCTGCAATCCCTCTGGGAGACCGCGGACTTCGACGACCCCGACTGGGAGTGGCACTCGGCCGCCGACGACACGCCAGAGCAGCTCCTGAGGCTCTGGCAGGATGCCGTGGCCCGCTCTCGTGCAGCGGTCGCCGAGGTGCTGGCCGACGGCGACCTGGGGCAGTTGGCCCGGGTCAGCCCGTGGGTCGAGCCGCCGAGCCTGCGCCGGACACTGGTCGATCTGATCGAGGAGTACGCGCGGCACGTCGGCCACGCCGACCTCATCCGGGAGGCCGTGGATGGGCTCACCGGGGAGGACCCGCCGGCCGGACCGCCCCCGTCCGACTCGTAGCGCACGGTACAAGGCTGGTGCCGTGACGCCACGCGCGCGACGAGAAGGCGGCACCGTGCGACGACCGTTGGCGTTCTGGTCGCCGGCGGTCCACGACCTTCTGCGCCACCTCGAGTCGGTCGGCTTTTCCGCTCCGCGGCTCGTCGAGCACGACAGCGCCACGGAGGTGTTGACGTGGGTCCCCGGAAAGGCGGGGACGAACTGTGGGCGAAGATCGTCCCCGAACAGGGGCTGCGACGCTGGGCTCGCTTCTTGCGGCGCTACCACGACGCCGTCGCGGAGTATCGGCCCCCGGGCACGAGCGTCTGGTCCAGCGTCACCGGTCGCTGCGCGCCCGGACAGCTCGTCTGCCACGGCGACCTTTGGCCCGGCAACGGCGTCTGGAGAGGCGACGAGGTCGTCGGCCTCATCGATTTCGACCATGCGCGTCCGGCCTCGCCGCTGTTCGACATCGCCTACGCGCTGGAATACGCGGCGCCCTTCCGCGACGACACGACGTGCGTCCGCTGGCTGCGGTATCCGCACCACCGGACCGCGCGGCGCATCGAGGTCTCTTGCGACGCCTACGGCATCGCCGCCCCGAACGATGTCGCCGACCTCGTCGCCGATCAGCAGCGCTCGGTGCTCGCCACGGTCAGGCAACTGGCTCGCAGAAGCGTTGAGCCGCAGGCCACGTGGGTTGCAGACGGATACCTCGACGAACTGCATCGGCGCATCCGATGGACCGAGAGCGTGATGCTCTGACGGTTGCTCGTACCTCCCATCCATGCGCGGTCACCCCGTGCAACCTCCCCAGTACCGCATCAGGCGAGGTCGCGGAGTCGCCTGCGGAGACGTCGGCGTACGTCTCGCACCCACGACTCAGGCATCCCGAGCGCGTCTTCGTCGAGCCGACCGAGAAGCGGTCCGACCCCTGCGGTGACCTGGTCGAGCACCTTGACGGTGACGCGGCGGTGCACGCCGAGGTCGTCGGCGAGCGCCTCCCAGTGCTTACGGATCACGGTATCGTGCGCAACGTCACGCACCGCTGGGTGGAACCGATGGTCGCCCTCGTACGGCCAGGTATGCAGCACATCGTAAACCGGGGTGACCGACCACAGGCGAGTCAGGGGATCCTGGCCGACCGACAGGTTCTTGGCGTGCACGTCGTTGTTGCCGGTCGCGTAGCTGAAGAGCAACTGGTGCAGCAGGTCCCGCCGGGCGACCGCCGGTGCCGCACACACCTCTGACAGGGCGCCGACGACCTCGCGAGCGTTTGGGTCGTACTTCGCGCCCGGCCGGAGCCCCAGCACCTGCGTGGCGTCCTCCTGCGCGTGCCGCAGCAGCCGATCGGCTGCGACGGAGCGGTCGAACCGGGCCACCGCCAGCGCCCGCACTCCGTCCCGGTCGGCGACGACCTCGACATCCGGTGCCTTCAGTCCGGCTGAGCGGGCCGCCGCCATGAACAGAGCCTCGTTCTCCAGCACGCCATGCCACGACTCGTCCGGCGAGAACTTCAGGATGGACATGCCGGCGCGCCCACCGATCAACGATCGCGAGTGGTGAGAGATCTTCGGCTGCACGCCCGCGACCGATGACCGGTCCTGCAACCGCGCCGGCAGAGCCCACAGGTCCGCGAACGACACGGTGGCGAAGTCAATCAGGTTGCCGAGCTCACCGGCCGGCAACACCGTGTCGGCCGGCACGACCTGGACATCACCGATCGTGTCGGCGCCGATCTGCACGAGCAGTCCCAGCTCGTCGTCCTCGGCGACGTGCAGCGCGCGAACGAGCGTCCGACGGCGGGTCTCGCCCTCGGGCAGCAGACCGGCGAAGAACGGCGGCAGCCGGAACCGGTCCTCCACCGCACGGGCCCCACGCGGCAGCGTGAACGCCACCGGCTCGCCGTCGTAGCCCCCCACGTACGCGAACGTGACCCGGTCGCCGACACGCCATAGGTGCCCGGCCAACCGAGCGGCCTTGTATACATCGCCGGTTGCCACGGCGTCGGCGGGGATTACGAGGCCACCTCGCCCGCCTCGGACCGGGACGGCGAGTGCGGGTCGCGCGACTGCAAGGTCATCTGCAGACCGAACACGTCCGCGATGGCCAGGTAGAGCTCGACGCTGGCTGCCTTGCCTGCCTCGACCTGCGAGACCGTCCGCTGGGTCGTGCCGGCGAGGTCTGCGACCTCGGTCTGGTTCAACCGCAACAGCTTCCGGCGATCGCGCAGCTGTGCGCCGAGCCGCTTCGCATATGTCCGATCGCTCATAGCGTGACGGTCTCCCGAGGGTACGACCATGGCCCCGTCCCCTTCTATGTCCAAACCATCATACGCGGTCGGGACGACACTCGTCCTCAGAGGAGGACGAAAGGGCGAGCGCCGGCCGCTACGTGAGTACCATCACTGCGAGTCCGACCATGAAGGCTCCCCCATCACCAGGAACGCACGGAAGGCCGGCCGCGGGAGATGCGCGAGCAACCGACCATGAAGGAGGGGTGCGTTCGCGGCCCGGTCTTGCTCAGAACGCACCCAGCGTCGCGGGCCGAGCCCCACCACGATGCTAGCCAGGCCGATCAGGGCCACCGGCACCGCGTACCACATGACAGGGATACCCATCCTCTGATCACCTCCACGCTCGAGTCGTCGTCCCGCTTCGATCCAGTCAAGACACCATCAAGGGCAACCCGATAGGTCGAAGCGCCCAACTCTGTCTGCGGCGGCCTGCTCCTGCGGACCCGCTCACGATCGGTTCTGCGTCATTCTCCGATCGAGCCGCTGTCCTGTGTGTCAGAGTCGGAGAACGCCAGCCAGAGGTTGAAGCCGATGAGGGCGAGGCCGGCGGCGGGAAACCACAAGAACCGCAAATCGTCGTCGCCGAACTTCACGGTGATGGAGATCAGGAAGGCCACCCCAACGATGGCGCTCAGAATCGCGAGTGGCCTGCTCGGTCGGTAAAGCTTCACAGACCCCCCCTTCACTCTCTGCAAATCAACGCTACTGAGAGTAGCACAGGCTGGCGCCACGAGTCCGCCCCTGCGAGCTCGGCTACGGCAAAAGCTCGCGCACATCCGCGAGTTCTTCCCGGTCGTCCGCGAGTTTCTACACCAGCTGCGACGGGGTCGTCGGTGAGCGCCTGGCGAACTTGGTGCGCCCTGACCGTGCTCGGAAGAGCGGTCGGGGAACCTGTGGGGGTGAGCGCTGGGGGGTTATCGCAGGGGACGGTCGAGTCGGACGATCGCCCGCCTGTACGCAGTCATGTCTGCCCTCGGCCCAAATGCGACGATCTCGACGGTCGAGGGCTGCGCCTCATTCGGTAGCCGATATATGAAGCGGTAGCGCCGAGGTCCCACCGGCCGATCGGCGGGCCCGAAGTCCACGTAGAGCTTGCGGCAGTCTGACAGATCTCTGACGTGCCCGAAGTGCTCCAGTTCCGCCCCGACGAAGGGGTCCTCCGAGATGTCCAGAACCGCATCGACCGCCGCGTCGCGAACTGCGTCGTCGACAATACCTTTGACGTCCTCCTGAGCGCCGACTCGCCACGCCAGCCTCACGGATGGCGTATCCGGCGGCTGCGAGCAGCCGCGACTTCAACTCCTGTGCCCTCGAAGAACTCTTCCACAGTGCCCGACACAACGGCGTCTGACTTCAAGCGCTCGCGTACCTGCTGGGCAATCACGACCTCGTCCATCAGGTCGAGCAAGGATGCGGCGAGCTCGGCAGACATGACGGCTGCCTCAGCCCGACGCTGTGCCCCGAAGAACCGAACGGGGGCGTCTGCACCCAATCGCCGCGACTCCTCCAACAGGTGGGACACGTGTGCCCGGGCCTCCCTTGTTGTCAGAACCCCCGTCGGGATGCTCTTCGCACTCCCCATGATCTCGCCCTTCGTGGTCACGAACGTGTACACGTCAGGTACGGATCTCAGTCTGCTCCCGCAACCAGCAAATCCCGAAGCTAGCCAGCGGCTCCGAGGTGAACCCTTCGCCCCCCACCGTCCGGACGGTCGTCGCTCGTCTCTGACCGCCCGGTGTCACCACGTGGCGTTCCCGGTGACATCCCGTGGCGTTTCCGCAGGATGCCACCATGGCGCTTCACGTCAGCTGCAGCCGCTCGTGGTGCCGCAGGAGGAGCAGACGTGGCAGGAGCCGGCGCGCTGCATCTTGATGCCGCACGAGTAGCACATGGGAGCGTCGCCGTAGAGGTCGTCGACCGGCAGCTGCCGTTCGACCGGCAGCACCGTCTGGCCTTCGGCGTCGACCTTCGGCGCGTCCGACTCGAAGTCACCGAGCTCAGCCTGCATCGGTGGGTAGCCGGCGTCCAGCGAGGCTCGGCGTTCCTCCATGGTGTAGATGCCAAGCTGCTGGCGGCGGTCGGTCGGCAGGTACTCGATGGCCAGCCGGCGGAAGATGTAGTCCACGATCGAGGTCGTGAACTTGACCTCAGGATCGTCGGTCATACCCGCGGGCTCGAAGCGCATGTTCGTGAACTTCGAGACATAGGCCTCAAGCGGCACACCGTACTGCAGCCCGAGGCTGACGCTGATCGCGAACGCGTCCATGACACCCGACAGCGTGGAGCCTTGCTTGCCGAGCTTGACGAAGATCTCACCGAGCCCGTCGCCGGGGTACTCCCCCGCCGTCAGGTAGCCCTCGGCGTCGCCGACCTGGAACGAGATAGTCTGCGACGGCCGCTGCTTCGGCAGGCGCCGGCGAACGATGCCCGCCTCGGTCGCCGCCTCGGTGGTCGTGGGCGCGACCTTCTTGTCGATCGAGAGCGGCTGGGCGACCTTGCAGTTGTCCCGGTAGATCGCCACAGCCTTGAGGCCGAGCCGCCACCCCTCGATGTACAGCGCCTCGACGTCCTCGACAGTGGCCGATTCGGGAAGATTGACCGTTTTGCTCAGAGCCCCACTTATCGACGGCTGGATCGCGGCCATCATCTTCACGTGCCCGCCGGGTGAGATCGAGCGCTCGCCCATGGCGCAGTCGAACACCGGCAGGTGCTCCTCACGGAAGGCCGGCGCGCCCTCGATGGTGGCGTGCTCGTCGATGTAGGCGACGATCGCCTCGATCTGCTCGGGCTGGTAGCCGAGCTGGCGCAGCGCGACGGGCACCGTCTGGTTGACGATGCGCATGGTGCCGCCGCCGACGAGCTTCTTCGCCTTGACCAGACCGAGATCCGGCTCGATCCCCGTGGTATCGCAGTCCATCAGGAAGCTGATCGTGCCGGTCGGCGCGAGCACGGTGGCCTGGGCGTTGCGCACGCCGTGCGCCTCGCCCAGCTCGACCGCGTCGTCCCACGACCGCCGCGCGGCCTCGAGGATGTTGGCCGGCGCGAGCTCGGCGTCGATGTTGTCGAGCTCGTCGCGATGCTTGCGCAAGACGCGCAGCGTGCCCTCGCGGTCATCGGCGAAGCCCTCGAACGGACCCTGCACGCGTGCCAACTCGGCCGACGTGCGGTAGGCGTGGCCCGTCATGAGCGCCGTGATGGCCGCAGCCCACGCGCGGCCCTCGTCGGAGTCGTAGGCCAGCCCCTGGCTCATGAGCAGGCTGCCCAGATTGGCGAAACCGAGCCCCAACTGGCGGTAGGCGCGGGCATTCTGGCCGATCTTCTCGGTCGGGTAGCTGGAGTTGCCGACGATGATCTCCTGCGCGGCGAACACGATCTCGACCGCGCGTGAGAAGGCCTCGGCGTCGAACACGCCGTCTGCCTCGAAGGTGCGCAGGTTCAGGCTCGCGAGGTTGCAAGCCGAATTGTCCAGATGCATGTACTCGCTACATGGATTTGACCCATTTATCCGGCCTGCGTTCGGGGTCGTGTGCCAGTCGTTGATGGTGGTGTCGTACTGCATGCCCGGATCGGCGCACTCCCAGGCCGCCTGGGCGATCTGGCGCATGAGATCGCGTGCCGGCAGGCTGCGCACGGCCTCACCCGTCGTCACGGCCTTCAGCTGCCACTGAGCGTTGGCCTCGACGGCACGCATGAAGTCGTCGTTCACCCGCACCGAGTTGTTGGCGTTCTGGTACTGGATCGAGGCGGAGTCGAGACCGTCGAGATCCATGTCGAAGCCGGCCTCGCGCAGCGCGCGGGCCTTGCTTTCCTCGCGCTGTTTGCACCAGACGAACTCCTCGACGTCGGGGTGGTCGACGTCGAGGATCACCATCTTGGCGGCGCGCCGGGTCTTGCCGCCCGACTTGATGGTGCCGGCCGAGGCGTCGGCGCCGCGCATGAAGCTGACCGGCCCGGACGCCTCTCCCCCGCCCTTCAGCTGCTCATGCGAGGAGCGGATGCGCGAGAGGTTGACGCCGGACCCTGAGCCCCCCTTGAAGATGGTGCCCTCCTCGACGTACCAGTTGAGGATCGAGCTCATGGTGTCCTCGACGGAGAGGATGAAGCAGGCCGAGCACTGCGGCTGCTCCTCGACGCCGACGTTGAACCAGACCGGGGAGTTGAAGGCGGCCTGCTGGTTCACCAGCAGATGCTTCAGCTCGTGGTTGAAGACGGTCGCCGAGTCCTCGTCGAGGAAGTAGCCGTCCGCTCGTCCCCAGTCGGTGATCGTGTCGGCCACCCGGTCGACCATCTGGCGCACGCTGCGCTCGCGCTGCGGTGAGCCCAAAGGGCCCCGGAAGTACTTCTGCGAGACGATCGTGGTCGCGTTCATCGACCACGACGCCGGGAACTCGACACCGCGCTGCTCGAAGGCGACCTCACCCGTCTTGTAGTCCGTGATGACCGCGTCGCGCTGCTCCCATTCCAGCTCGTCGTAAGGATGGACGTCGGCACGCGTGAAGGAACGCTCGACGCGCAACCCGGCGCGGTCCTCGGCCTCGGTGTGGGCGCGCAGCGCCTGGCGGGTCATGACCATGCTTCTCTCTCCTTGCGTTCGCGAATCACGCCTGCGGAATGACGTCTGTGTAACTTGCCTCAAGGCGACAGCCCCGTCAAGGACCCGGAACCGATTCTTTCCCAAGATACAGGCCTCGGCACCGCACATCACCACTATATGTAGTGGTAGGCTCTCGTCCCAGCTCCACTGGAGGCGCACCCTACCAAGCGGGTGTGACAGGGTCGGTGACGGTCGCGCTGTGGACGAATCGGCCGCTGGAAGGACCGCAGGCGCGGCCGAAGCCTGCAGCCGGTGGACAAGGTGTGGACCGACTGGCGCGGACGTGGAGAAGACGCCAGCGGTTGTGGACGCGCATGTGGAACCGAAGACGGAAAAAAGTTTGGAGAATCTTCGGAAGACCTCGTGCGAAGAAGCGAGTCGAGAAGGGAGCGTGGCCCCAGGTGGATGGATCGCAAGGCGGCGGAGGAGCGCGCAGCGAAGCTGCGTGTGACGACGCCAACGCCGCGAGGCGCCACCTGGGCCGCGCGAGCCGGCTCGCCTCCTGGCTCGGGGTCTAGAATGCGCTGCCCCTACTGCTCGGCGGACCGCGACCGCGTGCTCGACACGCGTCCCGCCCACGGGGGCACGGCCATCCGCCGACGCCGAGCCTGCGCCGCCTGCGGTGAGCGCTTCTCGACGATCGAACGCAGCGAAGCCGTGCCGCTCACGGTGGTGAAGCGCGACGGCCTGCTCGAGCCATTCGACGCCCGCAAGGTGGCCGCTGGGATCGGCGAGGCCGTGAAGAACCTCGAACTTGACGACGACACGGTCCGCTCCACGACCGCTCAGGTCGAAGAGCGGCTGCGCGCCCATGCGCGCGGGCACATCGAGAGCGCCGAGATCGGCGCGGAGGTGCTCACCGTGCTGAGAGCGCTGCACGAGGTGGCCTATATGCGCTTCGCAAGCGTGTACAAGGGCTTCACCTCGCCGGATGACTTCCGCCGCGAGTTGGCCAACCTGGAGAAGCACGACCCTCCGCAAGCTCGCTGATCGAGCGCCGCGTGCTGGAGCCTCACGGCGCCGGCAGCGTCAGGGCCGTGCCGGGTCGCACCACCCTCGGGTCGAGCTTGTTCGTTCGCGCCACGCGCCGGGCCCACACATGAGGCTGAACGCCATCGGGAGCGTACGGACCGGCGACCTCCCACAGCGTCTGGCCAGGACCGACCACCACCTGCACCGGGCGCGCGCGGTCCGCGCTGACCGTGCTCGAACCCGGCCGGCCCACAACGACTGCCAGCGCCGCGACGGCTACAAGCACCGCAACGCCCACAGTGCGCCTTCGGCGCTGCGGCATCGACGCGCTCCCGCGGACGCTCACCGGGGCTCCCGGCGGCCTCGGGGCCACCGCCTGCCCGCTGTCGTGCGCAACGGCTGGCGGACCCACCGTCTCCGGCGGCGCCTGACCCCAGCCCGGTGCCACCACGCGTCGGCGCGGGGCCGGCTCGATCCGACCAGCGAGCTCGTGTGCCGCGAGGGCCATCGGTTCCCCTTCCTCTTGTCGTCTAGGTTCACTTCCTCGAGGCTGCGCTCGCCTCTCGTGGAACATCTGTTCGTTACAGTAGCCGAACGCACGTTCATACACAACCCTCGAACAAACGTTTGCAAATCTGTCCGGAACTTGCTATCGTGAGCCCGCACGCTCATGCAGCGCCGAACGCGGCTCAGCATGGAGACCGGTACGGAGCACGACGAACCGAGACGGACACACGACAGACAGGGGAGCAACCATGGCCAAGGCTTTGACCGCCCGACAGAAGCAGGTACTCGACGTCATCCGCGCGGCGGTGGACGAGCGCGGCTATCCCCCAAGCGTGAGAGAGATCGGTCAGGCGGTCGGGCTGCGCTCGACGTCCAGCGTGCACAACCAGTTGCTCACGCTCGAACGCAACGGCTATCTGCGACGTGATCCGACGCGGCCGCGAGCGCTCGAGGTGCGCTACGACCCCGACACCGAGCTCTCCATGCCGACGGCACCGACCCGCCAGGTGCCCCTGGTAGGCGAGATCGCCGCAGGCGCCCCCGTGGTCGCGGAAGAGAACGTCGAGGACCTGTACGTGCTGCCCAAAGACCTGGTGGGCGACGGGACGCTGTTCATGCTGCGTGTCCGCGGCGAGTCCATGATCGACGCAGGCGTGCACCCCGGAGACATGGTTGTCATCCGGCGGCAGTCCGAGGTGACGCAGGGCGAGATGTGCGCCGCCTTGATCGACGACGAGGCGACGGTGAAGTACTTCCGTCGCACGAAGGACGGCGAGATCTTCCTCGATCCCGCCAACGAGCGTTACGAGCCCATCCCCCTCTCCTCCGAGAACACCAACGCCGTCATCGGGAAGGTCGTGAGCGTCCTGCGCCGCCTCTAGTCAGGTCTCGCCGTCGAGCCAGGCGTTCGAGAGGCTGAACGGCGCGAGGTCCCGCCCGGTGGCGCGCCCGACGTCGGCCAGCAGGTATGTGCCGTCGGGGCGGTGCTCCTCCTTGAGCACGGCCCCGTCGCGGTGCGCGCCAGCGACCAGATCGGCCCGGGCGTAGGGGACCATGGCCTCGACCAGGCGCCTGGCCGGCTCAAGCAGCACCGCGATCCGCTCGCGCAGCGCCTCGACCCCTCGACCCGTGAGACCAGAGACGACCAGAGCCTCCGGCCATGTGCGCTGGTAGCCGATCAGATCATCGGGGTCTGCTCGATCGCACTTGTTCAAGACGATCTGCACCGGCAGGTCGTCAGCGGCGATGTCGTGCAGCACCCGCTCGACGGCCCGGACCTGCGCCTGGGCCTCAGGATGCGAGGCGTCGACCACGTGCAGCAGCAGGTCGGCACGCAGCGTCTCCTCCAACGTGGACTGGAACGCCTCGACGAGCTGGGTGGGCAGCTTGCGCACGAAGCCGACGGTGTCCATCCCGACCACCTCACGACCGTCCGGCAACGCGAGCCGTCTTGCGGTCGTGTCCAGTGTGGCGAAGAGCTGGTCGGCGACCAGCACGTCCGAGCCCGCGAGCCGGTTCAGCAGGGTGGACTTGCCAGCGTTCGTGTAGCCCACCACCGCGACGGTCGGCACATCGTGGCGCTCCCGCGCTTGCGTCTTCGTCCGCCGGGTCTGCGCGAAGTCCTGCAGGTCGCGGCGCAGCTTCGCGATGCGCCGGTTGAGCTTGCGGCGGTCGACCTCCAGCTGGGTCTCACCTGGCCCGCGCGTCCCGATGCCGCCGGCCTGGCGCGAGAGCGCCTGGCCCCATCCCCTCAGACGGGGCAGAAGGTAGGTGAGCTGCGCCAGCTCGACCTGGGCCTTGCCCTCCCTGCTGGAGGCGTGCTGGGCAAAGATGTCGAGGATCACGATCGTGCGATCAAGCACCTTGACCTTCAGTCGCTCCTCCAGGTTGCGCTGCTGCGCGGGGCTGAGCTCGTCATCGAAGATCGCGGCGTCCGCACCCAGCTCGGCGACCAGCGTGGCCAGCTCGACGACCTTGCCCCGTCCGATGAACGTGGTCACATCAGGCGTGTCGCGACGCTGGACGATCCGTCCGACGGTTTGCGATCCGGCGGTGTCCACGAGCAGCTCGAGCTCGTCCAACGACGCGTCGACATCGTGGCGCGTCTGCGCCGTGGCGTGCAACGCCACGAGAACGGCGTTCTCGACGGGTCGGAAGATCGCCACGCCCTCTTGAGGCGCCTGATCGGTGACACGCTGCGCCTCCGCACGACGGCGCGCGGCGCGGCTGAGCTCCTCGACCTGCAGCTCCCGTTCGATCGGACTCATGCCGGCAGCATCCCGTCGAGCCAGTCCTCGTCGAGCTCCCCGCTGGCCACCTCGACCGCGGGACCCGTCACGAACAGGGTCGTCTCGGTCCATGCCGTGCGCAGCTCGCCGCCGGGAAGCACGACGGTCAGCTCCCGATCGGCCAGACCGAGCAGGTGGGCAGCAGCCGCCATCGCCGACGCTCCGGTCCCCGAGGCAAGCGTCTCACCCACGCCCCGCTCCCAGATCCGTCCGCGCAACCGGTTCCGACGGCCGACCTGGATGAACTCCACGTTCGCGCCATCGGGGAAAGCAGGATGGGCCTGCAGCGCGGAGCCGAGCTCGGCCACCGGCGCCTCGTCCACATCGTCGACCAGGATGACAGCGTGCGGATTGCCCATGGAGAGCGTCGTGACCCGCACGCCACGGGGTCCGCCTTCGAGCAGCCAGTCGATCTTGCCCACGACCGGCGCGCCCATGTCGACCCGCACCTGCCGGACGCGCCCGCCGGTCGCGTCCGTCACGGTGACCGCCTTCACGCCCCCGCGGGTGTCGATGAGGACCTCTGGGCCCGCGAGCAGGCCGTGGTCGATCACGTACTTCGCGACGCAGCGCACCCCGTTGCCGCACATCTCGGCCACGTTCCCGTCGGCGTTGCGGTAGTCCATGAAGACGTCGGCGCGCGCGCCGTCGTGCGGCGCGGCGAGGCGGATCACCCCGTCGGCGCCGAGGCCGTGGTGAGGGCGGCACAACGCCCTTACGAGCCCGGCATCCAACGCGAACCGGTCCTCCATGTCGGGCAGGACCACGAAGTCGTTCCCGGCACCGTGCATCTTCGCGAACCGCATCAACGATCAAGCCCCTCCACCAGCTGGTCTGGGCTCAACCAGCGTACTCGCGGGTCGGCACGAAACCAGCGCTGTTGCCGGGCGGCGTATCGGCGTGTCCGCACACGGATGCGCTCTGCCGCCTCGTCCAGGTCCACCACGCCATCCAGGTAGGAGAAGACCTCGGCGTACCCGATCGCTCCGGCAGCCTGCGGAGCGAGGTCCCGGTGTCGCAGCGCGCGACACTCCTCGACCAGACCGGCGGCCAGCATCTGTTCGACCCGGGCGTCGATGCGCTCGACGAGCTCGTCACGGCTTGTCTGGAGCCCGACGACGCGCAGCTCGGCGTACACCGACTCGTGGGTGTCCCAGGCGCGCCGCCAGTCGCTGAAGCGTCTGCCGGTGAGCTCGGCGACCTCCAAGGCGCGAACGCTGCGGCGCAGGTTGGCGGGGTCGATGCGCTCGGCCGCGTCGGGGTCGACACGGGTGAGCTCCGCGTGTGCCGCCCGGGCGTCACCGCCGAAGCGGCGCTCCACCCGCGCTCGCACCTCCTCGTCCGTCGGCGGGAAGGCCAGGTCATCGACGACCGCACGGAAGTACAGCCCGGACCCTCCGACCAGGAACGGCGCGTGACCACGCGCGCGGATGTCCTCGATCGCCGCGCGCGCGGCGGTTTGGAACCACGACACTGTGCACGGCTGCTCGGGCTCCAGGGCGTCCACGAGGTGATGGGCCACGCGGGCGCGATCGACTCGTGAGGGTTTCGCGGTGCCCACGTCGAGTCCCCGGTAGACCGTGAAAGCGTCCACCGCGACGATCTCGGCCCCCAGTCGTTCCGCCGCCTCGAGCGCCAGCCGCGACTTCTCCGCGGCCGTGGGCCCGACGAGCGCGTACACCTTGCTCACACCGCGACCAGGTAGCCCACCCCGTGCGGTGCGCCTGTGTAGCGCACTCGCGGGGCAGATGTCAGTTCGGCGCGCGCGAGGCAGTCGAGCACCACGGCCGGGGCCCATCCGACGGCGCGCAGCGCTGCCGCGTCTTCGGGACCGAGCGCCGCCAGCGCTGCTGCGTCGCCGCTGGTGGCGGCGGCGGCGTAGCGCGTCTGCCAGTCATGGGCCTCCGGTCGCTCCAGCAGCGGCGCCCGCGGAGCCAACGCCGCGGCACCGTCACCGGCGGCCGCAACGATCAAGGCTGGTGTCCTGGTCAGAGCCGCGCCCAGGGCTTCCGCGATCCGCCGCAGATGCTCGGTCGTTCCCGTCGGCGGGACCTGCACGGTCATCACTGGTTGCTCGAACGCCCCGAGCAGCACGAGCACCGCCGCGCTGAGCGCCAGCTCGGGTGGACGGTGAACGCGCGCACCCAGCGGGTGAGCGACCCGCTGCGCCAGGTCAGGAGCCGGGGTCACCGTCCGGGCCAGGTCGGCGCGCCCCACCGCTCGCAGCGACGCGTGCCGGCTGAGCACGACTCCCGGCTCACCGCTGATGAGGAGCACGACATGAGGGTGCCGCGGGGCGTCCCGCACCGCGTGGGCAACCGCGTCCTGGGCGGCCCGCAGCTCGGGTGAGACCGTGGCCGTGAGTCCCGGTACGAGCACCGGAGCGCTCGGAAGCACCAGCGCCGACGACCGAGGAGGGTGAGGTCGAACGGCGGACGCCGCGCTCACACCCCGACGCTCGCGCCCGCGCCGGCGGCCATCACTCGCGGCACATCTACCAGCTGGCCGCGCATCCAGAACGGCGCGGTCTCGGTCAGGCGGACGTCGACGAGAGCGCCGGGCGTCAGGTCGGCGGCCACGTGCACGAGCCGGTTCGTGCGTGTGCGTCCGGAGACGTTGCGCGCATCGGTCTTCGACGGCCCCTCGATGAGCAGCTGCTGCACGGTGCCGACCTGACGCTCGTTGGCCTCCAAGGAGAGCCGTCGCGTGAGCGCGGTCAGCCGGCGGTAGCGCTCGTTCACCACCGCGGGGTCGCAGTGCTCCTTCAGCTCGGCCGCGGCGGTCCCCGGCCGGGGGGAGTACTCGAAGGTGAACGCAGCGTCGAAGGCCGCCTCGGCGGTCACCCGCAGGGTCTCGGCGAAGTCCTCCTCGGCCTCGCCGGGGAAGCCGACGATGATGTCGGTGGAGAGCGCGACGCCGGGGATGGTCTCGCGGGCTTCGGCGACCAGGTCGAGGTAGCGCGCGGAGCGGTACGCCCGCTGCATCCGGCGGAGCACCCGATCGCTGCCGGACTGCAACGGCAGGTGCAACTGCTCGCAGACGTTCTCGACATCGCGCATCGCGGCGAGGACGTCGGACGTGAAGTCCTTGGGATGCGGACTGGTGAAGCGCACCCGCTCGAGCCCCTCGACGTCGCCGAGGGCGTGGAGCAGTTCGGCGAACAGCGTCCGGTTGCGCGGACCGTCGTGGACCAGGTCGCGCCCGTAGCTGTTCACGTTCTGCCCGAGCAGCGTCACCTCCTTCACGCCATCGTCGACCAGCTCGCGGACCTCGGCCAGCACGTCGCCGAGCCGCCGGGAGACCTCGGGACCACGCAACGACGGCACGATGCAGAATGTGCAGGTGTTGTTGCACCCGATCGAGATGGAGACCCAGGCGTGATGGGCGACCTCGCGGCGCGCGGGGAGCGCGGACGGGAACGTCTCGGTCTGTTCGATGATCTCGACCACCGGCAGGGCCGACGAGTCGGCCCGCGCGAGCAGCCCCGGCAGGCTCGCCAGGTTGTGCGTCCCGTAGACCACGTCGACCCAGGGCGCCCGCTCGGCGATGGCGCCGCGGTCCTTCTGCGCGAGACAGCCGCCGACGACGAACTGCTTGTCCTGGTCGGCGAGCTTCAGCGGCTTCAGCTGGGTGAGCTGACCGTACAGCTTGTTGTCCGCGTTCTCACGGATCGCGCAGGTGTTGAACAGCACGAGGTCGGCCGACTCGATATCGGCCGCACGGCGATAGCCCATCGTCTCGAGCACCCCGGCGGCCCGCTCGGAGTCGTGCTCGTTCATCTGGCATCCGTGCGTGCGGATGTAGTAGGTGCGCGTGCTCACGGCTGTCGAGAATAGCCGTCGTCCGGCGCCGCCTCCTGCGCGTCGGCGGATTCGCGAGGGCGCTTGCCCGAACCTCTCCCCGTGGCGTAGAGCAACGCCAGCAGTCCGCCGAACGCCGCTCCCGAGGCCGGGCTGACCGCCATGACCCCCGCGCAGCCCACGACCAGCACCACCAGGCCCACGAGCCACAGCACCCGCGAGCCCCGCGCGAAGCAGGCGAGCGCGATCGCGAGCGCGGGCACCCCGACGAGCAGCCAGACCTGCCAGACACTCACGACGGCCTCCACCGGATCGTCCTGCGATTCAGCCTACGCGAGCGAGCCAAGGCCACGGGGACCGGTGGCCCGGTTCGCCGCCGTCCGTGGTTGGGCCGGGCTGGTGTCGGGCACTGCCGAGTGATGGGAGAGACACTGCCCGCCGACGAAACGCGGCTCCCGCACGGCTACACCAACGCCACCGACCGCGTCCGTGAGATGGTCCACAAGTCGTACCGTGGCCCTGATTCTCAAGTGCGCCGGGCCGTGGAGTATGCCGCGCTGTCCGGGCTCCACGGTCAGTTCCCGGTGCCGAAACCGCTGTCCTGGAAGCCAGAGGAACTCTACGCCGCCGAGGTGATCGGTCGGCACGGACAAGAAGTCCTCGACGATCCTCTGCCGGAACGGGCTGCGACGGTCCTGCGCACGTGCGGCCGGCTGCGCAGGCAGCTGTCCGAGATCGAGCCGGCGACCGTGCCCGGTCTGCCCGGCACCGCTGGTGTCGTCGTACACGGCGACTTCGGCCCATAGAATCTGCTGACCTCCCCGGACGGTGGCACGGCGCTGGCGGTGCTCGACTGGGAGTGGGCGCATCTCGGCCACCCGGTGGAGGACCTTGCTTGGGCCGAGTGGATCGTACGGATCCACCATCCCGCAGCCGTGCCCGCGCTGGTGGGATTGTTCACCGGGTACGGAGACCGGCCGGTCTGGACCGACCGGCAGACCGCAATGCTGGCGAACTGCCACCGGCTCCTGGAGTTCTGCCGCCGCTGGGATGACCCGGCCGCGGCGCAGATGTGGTCTGACCGGATCAAGATCACGCAGTCGTTCCGCGAGTTGGACTGACGAGAAGATCAAGTGATGAAGCGACTTCGCGGCGTCGCCGCCGACGCTCTCGGTCCGTGACATCGGGCGCATCCTCGGCATCTCGCACCAGCGGGTCAGCCAGGTGCTCGCTCGACGATCTGCCTAGCCGCTCCACCAGCGCGCATACTGCGGTCTGGTCAATCCCACTGGCGGTCGAGGCCGCTGGCGATGACGGCGATGCGCTGGGCGAGCCCAGGGGCGTAGCCCCGACGCACGAGGAAGCCCACGAGCCGCGACGCGATCTTCTCGGTCGGCAGGTCGCTCGGGTAACGGACCGCCTTCTGGCGGGCCAGCGCCAGTCCCGCGTCGAATTCGTCGCGATCGTCGAGGCCCCCCAGGGCCGCCTCGATCAGCTCGTCCGGGACCTGCCGGCGCCGGAGCTCCTGACGCAGCCGGGCGGTGGCGTACCCCCGTCCGCGGCCACGATCCTCGACCCACGCCCGGGCGAACGCCGCGTCGTCGATCGCCCCGAGCGAGTACGACTCGCCCAAGGCGGCGGCGATGGTCTCGTCGTCGTACTCGCGCGCGCGCAGCTTGGCTGCGAGCTCCGCACGCGTCTGGGGCCGCGCGCGTGTGCTGCGCAAGACGAAGCTGAGCGCTCTGCGGACCTCTTCCGTGGCGGTGCCGGTGTCAGTCGTGATCACTCGGCAACGTCCGCCGGCCCAGCTCCCGCACCTGCCTCGTCGCCGGTCACATCGGTCGGCACGAGACCGAGCTGCTCGGTCACCTTCTTGTAGATCTCGGCGGCGATGTCGTCATGCTCCTTGAGGAAGGAGCGCGCGTTCTCGCGGCCTTGACCGAGCTGCTCGCCTTCGTAGGTGTACCAGGCGCCCGCCTTCTTGATGAAGCCCTGATCGACGCCCACGTCGAGGATGGCGCCTTCCTTGGAGATGCCCTCCCCGAAGAGGATGTCGAACTCCGCCTGGCGGAACGGCGCGGCGACCTTGTTCTTCACGACCTTCACCCGCACGCGGTTCCCGACGAAGTCGGTGCCGTCCTTCAAAGACTCGATCCGCCGCACGTCCAGCCGGACCGAGGAGTAGAACTTCAAAGCCCGTCCGCCCGGCTGCGTCTCCGGCGAGCCGAACATCACGCCGATCTTCTCGCGGATCTGGTTGATGAAGACGGCGCAGGTCCGTGACTTCGAGAGGGTGCCGGCCAGCTTGCGCAGCGCCTGGCTCATGAGCCGCGCCTGCAGACCGACGTGTGAGTCGCCCATCTCGCCTTCGATCTCGGCACGAGGCGTGAGCGCGGCCACCGAGTCGATCACCACGATGTCGACCGCGCCGGAGCGCACGAGCATGTCGGTGATCTCCAGCGCCTGCTCGCCGGTATCGGGCTGGGAGACCAGCAACGCCTCGACGTCGACGCCCAGCGCCGCCGCGTAGGTGGGGTCCAGCGCGTGCTCGGCGTCGATGAACGCCGCGATGCCGCCGGCCTTCTGCGCCTCGGCGATCGCGTGCAACGCGACCGTCGTCTTGCCGCTGGACTCGGGCCCGTACACCTCGACGACCCGGCCGCGCGGCAGCCCGCCGATCCCGAGGGCGAGATCGAGGCTGAGCGCACCGGTCGGGATGCACGCCACCTTCACCTTGGAATCCTCGCCCATCCGCATGATGGAGCCCTTGCCGAACTGCTTCTCGATCTGCCCTAGAGCCATGTCGAGGGCCTTCTCACGCTCCACGGTCGCTCCTTCGCTCTGATCTGGATGTCATGCGCTGCACGGTAACCCGGGGGTGTGACAGGGAGGCGGAAGTGGTCCCGTTCCCATGTGGATGAGGACAGCATACGAACAAACGTTCAGAATGTCACGCACCTCGTGCCGCGAGCGGCCAGACCGCGACGCGTGCGTAGCGCGGTCCGTCCGGTCCCGACTCGCTGCGCAGCAGCAACACCTCGTTGGTGGTCCATGAGCGAGAGGAGCGCGGCGGAGCGGACCAGACGCGCGTCACCGCCTGCGGCACGCGCTCACGGCGGCCGGCGCGAGCGACGGTGAGGTGGGGGTGAAACGCGCGCTCTTCCAGCGCGAAGCCGGCATTCGTCAGCGACATCCGCTCCGCCTCGGCCAGCGCTCGCAGAGGCTCGCTGGCCTCCAGACCCGCCCAGAGCACCCGCCCACCGAAGGTCCCGAGCCGCCGGTCGAGCATGAGCTCAAACGGTTGCGAGGCGGCCGCTTCGACCCCAACGCCGACGGCCAGGCACGCCTCGGCACCGCGATCGGTCGAACCGATGAACGCCAGGGTGATGTGCCAGCGCTCGGGCGGGACCCACCGCAGGTGGGGCGCCCGCAGACGAGCGTCGCGCAGCGCGGCGTCGAGCGCGGCGGAGACCGCTGGCTCGGGCGACACGGCGACGAACAGCCGCTCGCTCACCAGCCCGGCTGGAAGATCTCGGCCAGGCAGCGGCGGAGGAAGTCCAGCGCGGCACTGGCCGCGAACTCCTGCACGAATCCGCGCTCCCGCCCCGGCAGCCTCACGGTGCGCGTCGCTGGCTCATGCTCACCGAGGGCCACCGCCAGACAGATCGTGCCGACGTCCTGGCCGCCCTGAGCCTCTGGGCCGGCGACACCGACGACCGCGAGCCCGACGTCGGCCGTGAGCCGCTCGCGCGCGCTCGCCGCGAGCGCAGCCGCTGTCGGCTCGCTCACGGGGCCGTGCTCGGCGAGCACCTCTGGGTCCACACCGGCCAGCTCCGTCTTCGTCGCCGTGGCGTAGGTCACAAGACCGCCCCGCAGCCACGCACTCGCCCCCGGTACGGTGACGAGCCGGGCGCCGACCCCTCCTCCCGTCATCGATTCGGCGAGGCCGAGCGTGCGCCCCGAGCGTTGCAGCTGGCGCGCGATGGCGTGCTCGACGCCTTCGTCGTCCACGCCGGCCACCCCGGTCCCCAGCAGGTCGACCACCTCGCTGATCACCGGATCGACGAGCGCCAGCGCCGCCGGGCGGTCGGCGGCCTTGCCGGTGACGCGCACGCGCGTCTCGCCGCGTGAGGCGAGAAAGGCGATCGTCGGGTTGCCCGCCGCGTCGAGGTGCTTGACCAGGTCGGCGCAGCGCTCGGCCACGCCGGACTCGGACATGCCGGCCGTGCGCACGACCCGGCTCACGGTCGTCGCGCTGCCGGCTCGTCGCTGGAGCGCGGGCAGGACGTCACGCTCGGCCATGGCCCGCATCTCGCGGGGCACACCAGGCATGCAGGAGACGACGCACGCGCCGAGCTCCATCGCGAAGCCGGGCGCCGTGCCGACCGCGGGCAGCGTCGTGGCGCCCACCGGCAGATCGGCCTGGACGAGGTTGCTCTCCGGCATCCCCCGCCCGCCGCGCGCGAAGTACTCCCGCAGGTAGTTGACGAGCTCCTCACGGCGCTCGAGCTCGACGCCGGCGGCGCGCGCCACCGCCACGCGCGTCAGGTCGTCCTGCGTCGGGCCGAGTCCTCCGGTGACCAGCACGGCCTCGGCGCGCCCGGCGGCCTCCTGCAGCACGGCGACCATGCGCGCCACGTTGTCCCCGACGGTGATGTGGCGGTGCACGTCCACACCGATCTCGGCCAGTCGCGTCGAGAGCCACGCCGAGTTCGTGTCCACCCCCTCCCCCAGCAGCAGCTCGCTGCCGACGGCGACGATCTCGGCTCTCATGCGAGGCGTCCGTCCGGCTCCGCGGCCATGAGGTCCACCCCGTGGGTCTCGGCGATGCTCACGCGCACCGACGCACCGACCGGCGCCGAGCAGCCTGTCAGCCGGATCTCGCCGTCGGTCTCGGGAGCCTCGCGATAGGACCGTCCGACGGCGTCCGGACCCTCGCGCTCTTCGATGAGCACCGAGAGCTCGCGGCCGATAAAGGCCTGCGCCCGCTCCTGCGCCACCCACTCGGCGACGCCCAGCACATGATCCCGACGGGCACGGGCCTCGGCCGGTGAGACCTGACCGGGCATCCGCGCTGAGGGCGTGGCCTCCTCGCGGCTGTACGTGAACAGCCCCACCCAGTCGAGCTGCGCATCGGCGAGGAACTGCGCCAACAGCTCGACGTCGTCGTCCGTCTCGCCCGGAAAGCCCAGGATGAACGACGACCGGAAGACGGCGCCCGGATCGCGGGCTCGGATGCCTTCGATCAGGCTCAGGAAGCGTTCCGCGCCGCCGGCCCGTGCCATGCGCGTCAGCACCGTGGGGCTCGCGTGCTGCAACGAGAGATCGAAGTAGCTGGCCACGACATCACTGCCGGCCATGACATCCAGCAGCTCAGGGCGCAGCTCGTCGGGCTGCAGGTAGAGCAGGCGGATGCGCTCGAGTCCGTCGACGCCTTCGAGCGCGCGCAGGAGCTGGACCTGTCGGCCGCGACCGCCCGGCCGATCTTTGCCCCAACTCGTGGTGTTCTCGCTCACGCCCACAATTTCACGGACCCCGCGCTGTACGAGCCAGCGGGTCTCAGCGACGAGCTCGGAGACCGGCCGGGACGCGAAGCCGCCCCGGTACGAGGGGATCGTGCAGAACGTGCACGCGCGGTCGCATCCACCAGCCAGCTTCATGTAGGCCCACACGCCGCGCGGGGCGGTGCGCACTGGGAACTGCGCGGTCGGCGGCGCGACCAGAGGCGCCGGCGTCCGGCCAGCGAGTGGCAGCAGCCGGCCGGGCTGCACGGGCGCCGCCGACGATGGTGCGCGCGGCGAGACCGTGCCCGGCCCGGAGCCGATGGCGTCGGCGACCACCTCAGGAAGCCGCGGATAGTCGGCGAAGCCGACGACGGCGGCAACCTCAGGCAGGCTGCTCGCCAGCTCGGCCCCGTGCTGCTCGGCCATGCAGCCCATCACCACGACCGGCAGGGTGCCATCGGCGACCGCTTTGGCCGACTGGGCGTCGCAGGCGGCGAGGATCACCTCGACCGACTCGGCGCGGGCAGGCTCGATGAACGTGCACGTGTTGACGAGGATGCAGTCGGCGTCGCCGGGATCCTCCGCCACGACGAAGCCCGCGCCTTCGAGCGCGCCTGTCACCTGGTCGCTGTCGACCTCATTGCGGCCACAGCCGAGCGTAACGACGCTCACTGAGCCGCTGTACGCGGCGCTCATGTCAGCCAGAGGCCGGTTTGCGCAACTCGACGTCGCACGAATCCTGGCCGGTGGCGCACGCGACGGCGACCACGTCGCCCGTGTCGCCGAGCGAGCCGAGGTCCACGCCGTTCACCGTGACCGCCGTGGCGCCCGCGTTGCCGATGAGCAGGTTGACCTGGTCTCCGCTGAACGTCTCGCTGAAGCCCGCCTGCTCGATGTCGGTCAGGACGCTCTCACCGTTCACCTGGACGTCCACCCAGGACTCACTCTCCTGCACCTCGAACGTGAGATCGACCCCCGACGTGAGATCCAACGTCACGCCCGAGGAGGTCGGCGCGGTGGCCGGCGCGGTCGCGGCCGGTGGTGTGCCCGCGGGCGCCACGGCGGGCCGCTCAGGCGTCGTGCGCACCGCAGGCGTCTGCTGAGCGGTGGTCTCGCTGTTCTCACCCACTGCGGGGGGCGCGGCGCGGCGCGTGGCGCTCGGCTCGTCTCCGCCAGTGACCAGCCCCACGACGAGGATGACGCCCAGCAGCAGCAGCGCGGCCACGCCGATCAGACCCGCCCAAGGGGGTCGATCCGTGCCCGGTGAGGCGAGCGGGCGCTGTCTCGGCGCCGCGGGGGGCTCCTCGAGAGCCTCATGCTGCTGCCGGTACTGCTGCAGCAGCGGTTCTGGCTGCAGACCGAGGAAGCGCGCGTAGCTGCGCAGGAAGCCCTTGACGTAGACGTCTCCACCAAGCGCCGAGAACTCCTCCTCCTCCAAGGCGGCGAGGTAGGACTCGCGGATGCGCGTCTCGGCCGCGGCGTCCGAGAGCGAGACGCCGCGCTCGCGCCGGGCCGCACTGAGGATTGCGCCGATGCCGCTTGCCATGAAGGGAGAACCTTTCCCGATCGCGTGAGGACTCCCGGCGAGCCCCGCAGCGCGCGTCCGAGAGACCGGGAAGCCCCCACAGTATAGGGCGGGCTGATGACGAGCTCGGCCTTCGCCAGGGATGACTAGTCACTTCGGGTGGTTTCTGTAGTCCTATTGAAGGAATCCGGTCGAGCCTCCGAGAACTATGGCGTCACCGCAACCAACGAGAGGACGCCTCATGAACCGGTTCGCAGTTCGTTCCCGCATCGCCGTCGTCGCAGCCGCGACGGCCGCGCTCAGCTTGCTCGCCGGACCGGCGCTCGCCGCGCCGGCGAAGACCGTCGACCCGACCGTCGCCCACTGGAACAAGATCGACCCGACCGTCGCCCACTGGAACAAGATCGATCCCACCGTCGCCCACTGGAACAAGATCGACCCCACCGTCGCCCACTGGAACAAGATCGACCCCACCGTCGCCCACTGGAACGGTGTGTCGCCGTCCATCGCGCCCTAACAACGGACGAACGTGAGCGACTTCGTCGAGGGTCTCCGCGCGCTGCCGAGTGCGGCGCGCTGGCTGATCCTGGCAACCAGCACCGCCGCCGTGGCTCTCGCCACCGCGGCGGTGCTGAGCGCGTCGCGGTCCCCTACGCTCGCGGCGACGGTCGCGGTGGCGACGGGCATCACGGTCGGCGAGGCCTTCCGACTGTTCTTGCCCTACCGGCGTGGAGGGAGCGTCCGCTTCACGCTGAGTGACGCCGCCCTCGTGGGTGCGCTCATCCTGGCGCCCGCCGGTGATGTCGTGCTCGGCGTCGTCGTCGGCACGTGGATCTGGCAGCGCATCGACCGTGTGCCCATCGTCAAGGTCGTCTTCAACTGCGCGCAGTACCTGGTCGGCGCGTCGGCGGCGGCGCTGCTCGTGCAAGCGCTCGCGCCGGACCCGTCTCGACTCGACGGGCGCGTCGCGCTCGCGGTGACGGGCGCGTTGGTCGTCTTCGCCTTGGTGAACTCGCTGATCGTGAGCGGGGTCCTCGCCGCCGTCTCCGGGGAGCGCTTCGTGTCCGTCGGCCGACGGATGCTCGCCACGAATGTCATCGTCCTGGCCGGCAACGGCTCGCTGGCCGTGGCGGCCGTCGCGCTCGCACAACAGGCCGTCTGGGCGCTTCCAGCGCTCATTGCGCCACTGCTGCTCGTCTACGGGTCCTCGCGACAACGGCTCAAGCTGCAGCTCGAGGGTGAGCGCGCCGACGCCTTTCTCCGCCTCGAGCAGCGCCTCGGCGAGATCCAGGAGTGCAACGCCATCCCCACCGTCCTCATAGAAGAGGCTGCCAGCGTCTTGCATTGGCAGGCGGCGGTCTTCTCCGAAGGTTCCTGGCACGGCGCCGTGCCGGAAGGAAGCAAGGCCTGTCCCGTCGACCCTGGGCTCACCAACGCGCTCGTCAGCGAGGGCGCGCTCGGCCCGGCCGTCGACGGTCCGTGCGCCGCAATCGGACTCGGTCGTGGCGTGCTGGTCGCGTGGTCAGGCGCGCTCGCGCTGAACGACGAGGCGTTGCGCTGGCTTGAACGGATCGGCGCCTCGACCCGGACCCACGTCGCCCGCT
Organism: Euzebyales bacterium; assembly: GCA_038233095.1. GTDB lineage: Bacteria > Actinomycetota > Nitriliruptoria > Euzebyales > Egibacteraceae > JBBSMR01. The sequence goes on along the minus strand of JBBSMR010000024.1, from coordinate 19,034 downwards.
GCGACGCGCACGAGGCGCTCGTCAGAGAGCGCGCGACGCTGCGCGGGGTCGTCGACGGCACCCGCGACGGCGTCCTCGTCACCGACGCGGAGGGACGGGTGCAGGAATGGAACCCCGCGCTCACCGAACTCGTCGGTCTCCCTCCCGGCGCGGTTCTTGACAGGGAGGTCAGTGCGGTCCTGGGCTCCGGCCCCTGGCGACGGGAAGGGCTGCACGAAGTCTTGCGACCCGCGCCGACGGGTGCGCAGGAGCGCGTCTGGCGCGTCGCGGTCGCCCGCATCGAGGATCCGGAGGCCGGAGCGCTGCACGTCGCCGCCATCCACGACATCTCCGAGGAGCGGCGAGCGGCGCGCATGAAGGACGACATGCTGGCCGTCGTATCGCACGAGCTGCGCACACCGCTCACGCCCATCAAGGCCAGCGCTCAGCTGCTCGCGCGCCGATGGAAACGTCTGGACGAGAGTCGCCGCCAGCGACTGCTCGACACGATCGAGGAGCGATCGGATCATCTGACCCGGCTTGTCGAGGACCTGCTGCTCGTCGCGCAGCTCTCCAGCGAGGCCGCCGCGCGGCCGCGAGTGGTCCCCGCCCGGGTCGACGTCGCCGAGCTGCTCGCGACCGATCTCCCCCAACTGGTCGACGACGCGTCGGACCACGAGCTGATCTACGAGGGTCCACGGAGCCTCCCGGCCCTGACCGACCGGCTCCGCCTCCGCCAGATCGTCGGCAACCTCGTTGACAACGCCTGCAAGTTCTCCCCGCTCGGTTCGACGGTCTGGGTCACGCTCGCCGAAGACGAGGGGGAGGCCGTCATCCGCGTGAGCGATCACGGCCGAGGGATCCCCCGCGAGGATCTCGAACGCATCTTTGAGCGCTTCGAGCGGGTGGAGGATCCGCTGGTCATGTCGACCTCCGGCGCGGGCATGGGGCTGTACATCGTGAAGGCGCTGGTGGGCGCCCTCGACGGTCAGATCTCGATCGACAGCGTGCTCGGCGTCGGCACGACCGTGCTGGTGCGCCTGCCGCTGCGGGTGCCCGAGCCCCGCACCGTGCGCGACGACGAGGCGATGGTGTACGTCCCCCGCTAGCTCCCACGAGCGACTGACTTGAGTAGGCCGGCCAGCCTGCCGACGGCGTCGGGGCGGGCCAGCGCTCTGGAAGCGGCTGCCATCCGCTCCCGCCGCGCAGCATCGTCGAGCAGCTCGAGCGCCAAGGGCACGAGCCGCTCCCGTGCCCCGTCGTTGCCCAGCCTGAGCGCCGCGCCGGTGCCGGCGAGATAGTCGGCGTTGGCGTCCTGGTCGCTGAACGGCCCGGGCACCACGATCGCCGGCACGCCGACGGCCGGCAGCTCGGCGAGCGTCGATGCGCCAGCCCGGGTGATCACGAGGTCCGCAGCGACCAGCGCGTCGACGAGCGCGTCGCCGAGGAAGGCGTGCAGGTGATAGCGACCCGCATGCAACCCAGCGAGCGCGGCGGTGCGCGCCCGCACCGCCTCGTGGTCCAGCGTGCCGGAGACGTGCAGCACCTGGCTGCGGGCCAGCAGCGCTTCCAGCCCGGTCAGCAACCCCTCGTTCAGCGTGCGTGCACCGCGGCTGCCTCCGTACACGAGCACGACCGGCAGCTGCAGATCCAGCCCGAGCCGGCCGCGCGCGTCCTCGGCCGAGGTCGTGAAGAGCGCCGGACGCACCGGATAGCCGGTCACCACCGTGCGCCCAGCGGGCAACGCAGGCAGCGCCGCGTCGAACGCCGCGGCGATCCGGGTGGCCAGCGGGGCCTGCGCGCGCACGGCGAACCCTGGGCGGACGTCGGGCAGGAAGACCACCAGCGGCACGCGGTAGCGGCGGGCGGCTGCCGCGACGCTGACGGTGACGTAGCCGCCGGTCGTGAGCACCACGTCGGGGCGGAAGGCTCGCAGCACAGCGGAGGCGTGGCGGTAGCCGGCCGCGAGCTTGCCGGCCGAGACAGCGACGGTCCGCCAACCCTGACCCCGGACCGCGCCGGCCGGGATCGCCGAGAACGCCAACCCCTGGCGCTCCACGATCTGCTGCTCCATGCCGCCCACGCTGCCGACCCAGCACACGGTCGGCGCCGGTGACCACCCGTCCAGCAGCGCGAGCGCGGGGTAGACGTGCCCGGCCGTGCCGCCGCCCGAGACGAGCAGCCTCACTCCTGCGACGCCTCGAGCTCCTCCACCGTCATGAGCACCTGACGCGCCTTCGAGCCCTCCGACGGCCCGACGACACCGAGCGTCTCCAGCTCATCCATGATGCGGCCGGCCCTGGCGAAGCCGATCTTGAGCTTACGCTGCAGCATCGACGTGGAGCCGAGCCCGGAACGCACGATCAGGTCGCGGGCGGCGGTAGTGAGGTCGGCGTCGCTGGCGTCGTCGCCGGTGACGTCGGCCATCTTGGCCTCGCTGCCGGACCGGACCACCGACTCCTCGTACTCGGGCTCGCGCTGCAAGCGGCAGCTCGAGACGACCTGCTCGATCTCCTCCTCCTTCACAAGGCAGCCTTGGATCCGGTGCGGTTTGGAGGCGTTGGCGGGCATGAACAGCATGTCGCCGTGGCCCACGAGCTTCTCGGCGCCGCCCTGATCGAGGATCGTCCGGCTGTCGGCCTGAGTGGCCATCGCCAGCGCGATGCGCGAAGGGATGTTCGCCTTGATCAGCCCGGTGACCACGTCGACCGACGGTCGCTGCGTGGCGACGACCAGGTGGATACCCACGGCACGCGCCATCTGCGCGATGCGCACGATGGCGCCCTCCACGTCACGCGGGGCGATCATCATGAGATCGGCGAGCTCGTCGATGATCACCAGGATGTAGGGCAGCGGCCGCCAGCCCGCCTGCTCGTCCCCCTCCAGCGGGCCGAGCCGCTGCGTGATCGCGCGGGCCGCCGTCTCGCCGGCGTCGCCCTTCAGACCGCTCGGCTCCCGCACCGTGCCCTGCGCGACCGCCGCGTTGTAGGCGTCGATGTTGCGGTACCCGAGCAGCGCCAGCCGGTCGTAGCGCTCCTCCATCTCCCTCACGGCCCACGCCAACGCCTCGGTCGCCCGTTTCGGGTCCGTGACGACGGGCGTGAGCAGATGCGGGGCGCCCTCGTAGTGGTTCAGCTCCACGCGCTTGGGGTCGATGAGGATCATGCGCACCTCCGCCGGCGTGGCCCGCATGAGGACGCTCGTCACGATGGAGTTCATCGTGACCGACTTGCCCGAGCCGGTGGCCCCGGCGATCAGCAGATGGGGCATCGCGGCGAGGTTGATGAGCACCGAATTGCCGGCGATGTCCACGCCGACGCCGGAGGCGAGCGGATGGTGCTGCGAGGACGCCTCGGGCGAGCGCAGCACGTCGCCGAGGGTGATCACGTCGCGGTCACGGTTCGGCACCTCGATGCCGATGGCGGATTTGCCGGGGATCGGCGCGACGATGCGGATCTCCGGTGTCGCGAGCGCGTAGGAGATGTCATCGTTCAGCCTGGTCACGGCCGCGACCTTCACGCCGGGCCCGAGCGAGATCTCGAAGCGGGTCACCGTCGGGCCCCGCGCGACGCGCGCGACCGCGGCGTCGACGCCGAACTGCTGCAGCGTGTGCTCCAACGCCCGGGTCATCTGATCAAGGCTCTTCTTGTTGCCCGGCGCGGCCGTCCCGGTCCGCAGCAGCTCGAGGGCGGGCAGCTCGTAGTCGGCCCACGTCGGGTCGACCGGGGAGAGCTGTCTGGCCGGCGCCTGCAAGCCCTGGGGCAGCAGCTGGGTGTCACTCAACTCTTTAGCGTCGACGTCGACGTCGCCAGCGCCGTCCGAGCGCTCGTCGACCAGCCCGGTGAAGCCGGGCTCCTCCAGCGCCTGCCCGACCACCGTCGCGTCCTCATCGACCAGCCGGGCGGTCTCCGCGCTCTGGCCGGACGCCGCGTCCGCGACCGGTGCGTCCGGCGTCCCCTGCGACGCGGACTGATCCTGGCGTCGCTCCTCGGCCCGCAGGGCCCTGCGCTCGGCGCGCTCGCGCAAGCGGTCCCGCAGCGCGACGGTCGTGGCCGCCACGGCGCGCCCGACCGCACGGGGCGGGGTGGCCGTGGCGATCAGCAGGCCCAGGACCGCCAGCGGCAGCAGGATCACCACCGTGCCCCATGTGGCCGCCACCCCGCGCAACGGCTCGGCCACGCCTGCTCCAAGCCAGCCGCCCGCGGACTGCAGACCGGCGGCGTCCGTGCTGGCCGGTGAGCCGGCTGCCAGATGCCAGAGGCCCGCGAGGCTCGCGAGCAGCAGCGCGAGCCCGACCAGCACCCGGCCATTCGCTTTGCGGGGCTCGGCGAACAGCACGACGGCGGACGCGCCGAGCGCGACCGGCGCGAGCAGGCCGAAGACGCCGAACAGCCCTCGAAAGACGAGCTCCAGGTAGGTGCCGACGATCCCCGCCGCGTGCAGGTACAGCCCGAGCGCCGCGAGCGCGGCGAGGATGAGCAAGCCCGCGCCCCAGGCGTCGCGCAGCGGATCGCGCTGCTTGCTCGCTCGCCCGGCCCGGGGCGAGGACGTGCGCTTGCGCTCTCGGGTAGTTGGCATGGACGCTAGACCTCGACGATGAGCGGATGGATGACGGGCCGGCGCCCCGTTTCGTCGCGCCAGAAGCGCGCGAGCGTCTGCACGGTCAGGCGCCGCAGCGCCGCGGGATCGCCGTCATGATCGATGCGGTGCAGCTCCTCGGCGACGACCTTCGCCGCCTGCTCCAGCAGCACCGACTGCTCGGGCTCGTAGATGATGCCGCTCTGCGTCACGTCCGGCTCGCCCACCAGCCGGGCCCGCGCGTCCACAATGACGACGGCCACGCAGATGCCCTCACTGGAGAGCTTGCTGCGGTCGCGCAGCACCGCGTTGCCGACGTCGCCGACCCCGAGCCCGTCGACGAAGATGCGCCCGGGCGTGAAGGACTCGCCGCGGCGCACGCGCCCCTCCTCGAGCACGACGACGTCGCCGTCGGAGCACACGAGCACGTCGTCCTTGGGGGTGCCGCAGACCACGGCGAGGTCCGCGTGCGCAACGAGGTGGCGGTACTCGCCGTGCACGGGCACGAAGGCGGACGGCCGGACGACGTTGTGGAAGAACTTCAGCTCCTCGGCGGAGGCGTGTCCGGAGACGTGCACGTCGGCGATGCCCTTGTGCACGACGCGAGCGCCCTGCCGGATGAGGCCGTTGATCGCGCGGTAGATGGCGTGCTCGTTTCCGGGGATGACCGACGAGGCCATCACCACGGTGTCGCCCGGCTCGAGCTGCACCTGTCGGTGCCGGCCCGCGGCCATCAAGGAGAGCGCGGCGTATGGCTCGCCCTGGGAGCCGGTGCAGATGATGACGGCGCTGGTGCGCGGCAGATGCTCGATCTCGGCCATCTCCACGATGTCGGTGTCGTCGTAGTCGAGGTAGCCCAGCTCGCGCGCGATCGGCATGTTGCGGATCATCGAGCGCCCGACGAAGCAGACCTTGCGCCCGACCGCCCCCGCAGCGTCGATGGCCTGCTGCACCCGGTGCATGTGGCTGGCGAACGTCGTGAGCACGATGCGGCCCTGCGAGCCGTCGAAGACCTGCTCGAAGGTCTTGCCGATGGTGCGCTCGCTCGGGACGTACCCGGCCTGATCGGCGTTCGTGGAATCGGCGAGCAGCAGCGCCACCCCGTCGTCGCCGATGGCCGCCAGGTGCGGCAGATCGGTCGGGCGGCCGTCGATCGGGGTCTGGTCCAGCTTGAAATCCCCGGAGTGCAGCACCGTGCCGTTCGGCGTGTGGAAGGCGACCGCGAAGCCGTCGGGGATCGAGTGGTTCACCCCGATGAACTCGATGTCGAACGGGCCGGTCTCGACCCGCTCGCCGGCGCTCACCTCACGCAGATCCGGTGAGATGTCGGGATACTCCTCCAACTTCGCGCGCAACAGGCCGACCGTGAGCCGACTGGCGTAGACCGGGATGGAACCGAACTCCCGCAGGAAGAACGGCAGCGCCCCCATGTGGTCCTCGTGGCCGTGCGTGATGACGATGCAGTGCAGGTCGTCCGCACGCTCGCGTAGCGACGCCCAGTCCGGGAGGATGAGGTCGATGCCGTGGTGCTCGGCGTCGGGGAAGATGAGGCCGACGTCGAGCATGGCGATGCGCCCGTCGACCTCGAGCGAGGCCATGTTGCAGCCGATCTCGCCGAGACCGCCGTAGAACGCCAGATGCGTCGGAGCCACGGCCACCTCAGCCGTCGTCGATCGTGCTGAGACCGACGGCGGCGAGCGCGGAGCGCATCGTCTCGACGGTCGCGTCGTCCGCCTCGGCGAGCGGCGGGCGCACGGGACCACCGGGCAGCCCGCGCATGGCGAGGGCGGCCTTCAGCGGCACCGGGTTGCTGTCGACGAAGAGCGCGTCGAAGAGCGGCAGCAGGCGCTGGTAGACCGTGCGCGCCTTCGCCGGGTCGTGCGGGAACGCATCCGCGATCGTGGCGAGCTCCTCTGCGACGAGGTGCCCCGCCACGCTCACGACGCCGACGCCTCCAGCCGCCAGCGTCTGCACGAACGTCGCGTCGTCGCCGGCCCAGACGCCGAAGCCCTCCGGCGCGCGTGCGGTCAGCCAGGCGGTCTTGGCGAAGTTGCCGACGGCGTCCTTCACACCGATCACGTTCGGCAAGCCCTCGGCCAGACGCAGCAGCGTTGCGGGCGCGATCTCGCACGCGGACCGCGACGGGATGTTGTAGAGCAGCACCGGCAGGTCGGTCGCCTCGGCGGCGGCGGTGAAGTGACCGATCAGCCCCCGTTGGGACGGCTTGTTGTAGTAAGGAGTGACGAGCAGCACGCCGTCGACCCCCACCTCGGTCGCCTCGCGCACCAGGCCGACCGTGGCGGCGGTGTCGTTCTTGCCGCAGCCCGCGATCACTGGAGCGCGCTCGCCGACCGCCTCGACGACCGCGGTGAAGAGCTCCAGCGTCTCGTCGTGGGAGAGCGTCGGCGACTCACCGGTCGTGCCCGCGATCACGAGACCCTCGCTGCCGTGATCGAGCAGGTGGCGGGCGAGCCGTTGCGCGCCGTCGAGATCCAAGCTGCGATCGCTGCGCAGCGGGGTGACCATGGCGGTGAGGACCCGTCCGAATGCCGGCACGACAACCGTCCTTTGTGTGTCGCTCTCGGCCCGCAGGTGTGCGCGGGCTGTTGGCAGAGTCTACCGGGCGCGGTGGAAACGACCTCGCACCTCCGACGTGTCCAGCCTTCTCACCTCAGCTGAGGGTGCGGGCAGCACGACGGCGCTGCTCGACGCGCTCCTCGGCCGCCAGTCGTTCCAGTTCGCCAGCGCTGTGGTCCACGAAGCGCATCATCGCCGCGACGCCGTGGTGCCCGGCGACGTCGGCGATGAGCGTGTGCATCTGCTGGCAGACGCGCCGGTAGGAGGCATGCCCCTGGGGCTGCGTGCGCAGCTCCAGCATCTGCATCGCGGCGCGGGCGTTCAGCTGCATGCTGTAGCGCAGCCGCCAGGCGAACCCGACGGCGTACTGCGCCTGCTCCGGCAGGTCGTCGCGCAGCGCCTGCCACAGCCGCGCCTGGCTGTCGAGCGCGCGATGCCAGTCATCTTCGACACCGGCCCGTGCGAGCTCCTCGGGTGTCTCGTAGCCGTGACGGCAGCCGAGCTCCTGCCACTCGATCGTGAGCAAGCGGTGGCGCTGCAGATCGCGGAACGCGCCGTAGTCGCTGCAGACGTCGAAGCGGTACCACACGCGCTCCAACGCCCTGCCCGGCTTGTGGCGGCGGTTCGACCGGTCGCCGGTGTAGGCCCGCACCAGCCGCTCGCGCTGCTCCGTGCTGAGCCCCTCCACCACCTCGACGAGCTGGCGCTCACCGAGATCCGCGTGGGGGTACAAGATGCCGACGAGCAGATCGCGCTCGGCGTCGGGCGACCACGCCACGAGGCTGACCTCGGGTGCGCGCTGGGGTTCGATGCCCTCCAAGAGCCGCCGAGTCACCGAACGGGTCGCGCTGCGGGTGTCGGCCAGATACGCCGACCACACCTCGCCGCGGTCGGGCCGATCCACGCGTTCGAGGAACGACGGGATGACGTGGCGCAGCTCGGCGAGCAGGCGGTCGCCGGTGGCGCGCGCCTCGGCGAGCGGTGAGGAGCGCAGCCGCAACAGCATCTGCTCGTAGGCCTGCCCGCTGGCGAAGATCCCGACGTTGGAGACCGTCGCGGCGGGCAGGAGCCCGCGCAGCAGATCGCACGCCTTCGCCGTCAACGCGCGCCGATGGGCCGCGGGTGAGGTGTGCTCGGCGCGGGGAAAGCGGTCCTCGGCCCAGGCGAGCACCCGGGGCAGCGCGCTCGCGTAGGTGTCGAAGACGGCGTCGAGCGTCCGCTCGTAGGACGCGGCGTGCGACGACGCCATGACGTCGGGGTCGCGGTAGTAGCGGTAGCGGCCGTCGGGGCGGTCGTCGTAGGCGATGTAGCGGGTGGACTGCTCGAGGTAGGCGGCCAGCCGGCCCCACTCGAGCTGCTTGGTGAGCAGGTTGGAGGCCTGCTCCACGGCGGCGTGCGCGCCACCGAGCTGCGCGACCGAGTCGTCCCCGTACTCGCCGAAGACGCGCCGGTACAACGACGCGGCGCGGCCCGTGGGGTCCTCCGAGCGCCGCTCGGCGCGCGGCAGGCCCGACAGGTCCCCGGCGAACTCATCCACCATGAGCCTCCGCAGGCTCTTGTGAGAGCGGGAGTAGCGCGCGAAGAGCGCGCCCTTCACGACCTCGGGCAGCTCGACGAGCGCGAAGACCGGCTGGTCGAGGTTCGTGACGTGCCGGCGCAGCAGCTCGACCTCGTCCGTGTCGAACGTCTCGACGACATAGCGGTGCACGCGCTGGGCTCCTCGTGATCGGGGTGGCCGACGAGTCTAATCAGCCGGCGCGCCGTTCCCGCGGAGCGGCTCCGACGGGCAGCACCGGCTCCAATGGCTGCGAAGGTGCACGTCACGGACACATGCTCCTAGACTCATGCGCGTGGAATCCCGCCGAGCCGAGCCGATCTCCCTCCTCAGGGTGGTGGACGAGGCGCTGCGCAGACTGCACGATCCCGCGTTGCGCTACGCCGACGTCGGCCCGGTGCTCGAGGGTCTGGTCGCCAGCCTCGACGCTGTGGGTGACCCCGTCTACGTGCCCGCGGCGATGGCCGACCTCGAAGGGGCGCGCCGCGAAGCGCTCACGATGACGCCGGTGCGGCGCCCCGACGGGACGCTGGAAGGGGCGCTCTGGCATCGTCCGTGCGACGAGCTCTGCGCACTCGCGGTGGACATCATCGCCTCGCAGGGAGGAGCGGTGCTGGCCGCCCTCTCGCGTCTGGAGGAGCTGGAGCGCCGTGAGCGCAGCGCCCGTCGCGTCGCGGAGCGGCTGCAGGACGCGCTCCTGCCAAGCGTGAGTGCGATCCCGGAGACGAACGTCGCCGTGCGATACCGGGCGGCGTCGCGCGAGGCCCGCGTGGGCGGTGACTTCTACGACCTCTTCGCTCTGCCCGACGGACGGGTACTCATCGTCGTGGGCGACGTGGTCGGCAAGGGCATCGAGGCGGCCAGTCATCTCGCGCTCATCACCCAGACCTGCCGCGCGCTGGCGCTGCAGCGGCTCGGGCTCACCGAGCTCGTCGAACGCGTGGACGAGCAGGTCCGTTTCCAGAACGAGGCGGTGATGGCGACGATGTGGTGCGGGCTGTACGAGCCGCACTCGGGTGAGCTCGAGTTCGCCTCGCTCGGCCATCCGCCCGCCCTGCTCGTCAGGGCCGACGGGACGCCGATCCGCCTGACCCTGGAGGGCCTGCCGCTCGGCATGCGCGACTTGAGCCCCGACCCGCCGGAGATCCGCGCCCGCCTGCTCGAACCGCGCGACCTGCTGGTCCTCTACACCGACGGGGTGGTCGAGGCGAGCAAGGACTACCTGGCGGGGCAGCGCTGGCTGCACGACGCGATCGAGCGCCGCCGGGACGCCCCGGTGGAGCAGCTCGTGGACGCGGTGCTCGACGAGCTGCTCGCGGACGCCGGCCACAGCGACGACGCAGTCCTGATGGCGTTGCGCAGGCGCTGACTGCTCCTAGAGCAGGTGCTCGAGGCCCACGACGAGACCGTCGAGCGCGGCCACGTTCTTCACAGCGAGCAGGACACCCGGCATGAAGGCGGAGCGATCGAAGGTGTCGTGGCGCAGCGTGAGGGTCTGGCCGACGCCGCCGAACAGCACCTCCTGGCTGGCGACCAATCCGGGCAGACGCACGCTATGCACGGGGATGCCGTCGGCCTCGGCGCCGCGGGCGGGATGGCCGGCCGGCCCCGGCGGGGAGAACGAACCCCGGCGCACCTGTCCGATGAGGCTGGCGGTGCGCAGCGCCGTGCCGCTCGGCGCGTCGACCTTGCCGGGATGATGCAGCTCGACGATCTCGGCGGCGTCGAAGTGGGCGGCGGCCTGCTGCGCGAACTGCATGAGCAGCACCGCCCCGATGGAGAAGTTGGGAGCCACGAGGCAGTGCGCGGGGCCGGTCCGGGCCCGCAGCTCCGCCAGATCCGCGTCGGAGAGACCGGTCGCGCCGACCACCACGTGGACGCCGCGCTCCAGCAGCCAGGCGGTGTTCGCCTTGACGGTGCTCGGCGTCGTGAACTCGACCGCGACGTCACAACCCGCGTCCAACACCGCCTGGAGGCTGACGGCTGACGTGATCCGCGCGACGAGGTCCAGCTCGTCGTCCTGCTCGATGGCCTGGCAGCTCGCGGCGCCCATGCGCCCCGTCGCCCCGACGACGGCGACCCTGATCACGCTGCGCGCCTCGTCGCTGACGGCAAGATCAGGCGGCCAGTGCGGCGGTGTAGGCCGAGAGCGCGTCCGCCGAACTGTCGTCCAACGGCCCCACGACCGCCAGCGTCGCCGCGGGGGTGAAGAGCTCACCCGCCAGCGTGCGCACCTGGTCCAGCGTGACGCGCTCGATCGCCTGCACGACCTCGTCCAGGCTCAGCAGCGGCGTGGAGGTCGTGAGCGCCCTGCCGATGCGCGACATGCGGCTGCCGGTGTCCTCCAGGGACAGCGCCATCGAGCCGGCGAGCGAGCCCTTCGCCCGGATCAGCTCGGCCTCGTCGAGGCCGTCGGCGACGATGCCGGCCAACTCGTCGCGCACGACCTGGAGGACCTGCTCGACCTTGCCGGGCGAGGTCCCCGCGTAGATGGCGTAGCTGCCCGTCTCGGCGTGCATGGTGTGATAGCTGTACACCGAATAGACGAGGCCGCGACGCTCGCGGACCTCCTGGAAGAGCCGCGAGGCCATGCCACCCCCCAGCGCCTGGTTCATGACGCTGACGGTGAAGCGCCGCTCGTCGCCTCGCGCCAGGCCCGGCCCGCCCAGCACGAGGTGCGCCTGCTCGGTGGGACGGGACCGCAGGAGCACGCGTGGCCCGGTGGCAGCGCCGGCGCGCAGGTTGCGCGGCTCCGGCGCCGGCTCCGGCTCCCAGCCGTCGAGCGCCTCGGCGACGAGCGTGACCACCTGCTCGTGGTCGAGGTTGCCCGCGGCGGCCACCACGATCTCCTCGGGGGTGTAGCGGTCGCGGTAGTAACCGTGAATGTGGTCGCGCGGCATCCGGGTGATGGTCTCTTCGTCTCCGAGCACCTCGCGGGCCAGCGGGTGACCGGCGAACAGGCCGTCGCTGAAGACCGAGTGCACGAGATCGTCCGGCGTGTCGTGGTGCATCCGGATCTCTTCGAGCACGACGTCACGCTCGCTCGCGACATCCTCCTCGGCCATCGTCGACGAGGTGATCATGTCGGCCAGCACGTCAATCGCGAGCGGCAGGTCGCGATCGAGGCAGCGGGCGTAGAAGCACGTGAACTCCTTCGTCGTGAAGGCGTTCATGTCGCCCCCGACGGCGTCGAGCTCCTCGGCGATCTGGCGGGCGGACCGGCGCGGCGTGCCCTTGAAGAGCAGGTGCTCCAGGAAATGGCTCGCCCCCGCCACCTCCGGCTGTTCGTCACGCGAGCCGCAGCCGACCCAGAAGCCCACCGCGACCGAGCGGACCGAGGGCATGCGCTCCGTGATGACGCGCACGCCCGGCCGCCCGGCCGCGCCCGCATCACCGGCGGGCGCGGGCAGCGTCGTCAGCAGGACCCCGTCGGACACCTCGGTGGTCTGACCGGGCTCGGGCTCGGCCGGCATCAGCGGCGGCGCCGCCGGCGCCGGGTGGTGCCGTCGTCGTCCGCTGCCGGTGCGCTCTCGCCGCCCTCGGTCCGCACCCGGGTGCGCCGGCGGCTCTCCCCTGCCGAGGATGCTCCTTCATCGGAGCGCGTCAGGGGCTCGGCGCCTGACGACTCGGCCGCGGGCGGAGCTGGCGCTGCGGCCACCGGCTCCGGCTCCGGCTCGGTGGCCCCGTCCGGCTCGGCCTCCACTCCGCCAGGGCCCTCGACGAGCGCGAGGGAGAATTTGCGGCCGTCGCGCACCTGGGCCACCTCGACCCAGAGCTTCTCGCCCACGCTCACCGCCTCGTCGGCGTGCTCGAGCCGCTTGCTGCCGCCCAGCTTCGAGATGTGGAGCAGGCCGTCGTTGCCGGGCGTGAGCGAGACGAACGCGCCGAAGTCGACCGTCTTCACGACGGTGCCGTAGTAGCGCTCGCCCTCCTTCGGAACAACGGGGTTGGCGATCGCCCGGACGCGCTCCAGCGCGAGCTCCGCCTTTGCCGAGTCGGAGGAGTAGATCTTCACGACCCCGCGGCCGTCGGCGTCGTCGATGTCGACGTTCGCGCCGGTCTCGTCGGTGATCTCGCGGATGATCTTGCCCTTCGGCCCGATCACCTCGCCGATCTTGTCGGCCGGGATGTACTCCACGATGACGCGGGGCGCGTTGGGGTTCAGCTCCGTGCGCGGCTCGGGAAGTGCCTCGTCGATCACGTCCAGGATCTGCAGCCGCGCCTCGCGCGCCTGGCTCAGCGCGTCGGCCAGCACCTTGGCCGGGATGCCCGACAGCTTCGTGTCGAGCTGAAGCGCCGTCACGAACTCGCGTGTGCCGGCGACCTTGAAGTCCATGTCGCCGAAGGCGTCCTCGGCCCCCTGGATGTCGGTGAGGGTCGTGTACTGGCCCTCCTCGCTGATCAGCCCCATCGCGATGCCACCGACCGGCGCGGCGATCGGCACGCCCGCGTCCATGAGCGAGAGCGTCGATGCGCACACGCTGGCCATCGACGTGGAACCGTTGGAGCTCACGACCTCGCTCACGAGCCGGAGCGCGTACGGGAACGTTTCGGCGTCGGGGACGACCGGACGCAGCGCCCGCTCGGCGAGCGCGCCATGACCGATCTCGCGGCGCTTCGGTCCGCGCATGAAGCCCGTCTCGCCCGTGGAGAACGGCGGGAAGTTGTAGTGGTGGATGTAGCGCTTCTCGTCCTCAGGCGAGAGGTTGTCGAGCCGCTGGGCCTCACGCAGCATGCCGAGGGTCAGGATGTTCAGCACCTGGGTCTCCCCGCGGCTGAACAGCCCCGTGCCGTGCGCGCGTGGGAGCACGCCGACCTCGGCCGAGAGCGGGCGGATGTCGCGCGGGCCGCGGCCGTCGATGCGCACGCCCTCTTTCACGACGCGCAGGCGGATGAGCTTCTTCTCCAGCGCGCGGAAGGCGCCTTTGGCCTGTCCCTCAAGCTCGGCGTCGCTCACCTCGACGTCGCCCGCGTCGGCGAAGGCCGCGTCGACGCCACGCTCGCGCAGGTCGGCGATCCGCTCGTTGCGAGCGCTCTTGTCGAGGTCACCGTTGGACAGGACCTCGGCGAGCTCGTCGCTCACCGCGGACTGCAGCGCCTCGTACACCTTGTCGTTGTAGGCGGGGAAGAGCGGGAACGAACCAGCCTCGGCCGCGCCCACCTCTTGTGCCAGCGCCTGCTGCAGGTCGCAAAGCTCGCGCAGGTACTGCTTCGCCTCCTCCAGCCCGGCGCCGACGACCTCCTCGGTCGGGGCGCTCGCGCCCAGCTCGATCATCTCGTCGGAGCGCTCGGTCGCGCCGGCCTCGACCATGAGCACGTCGATCTCGTTCGACTCGGGGTTCAGCCGCCCAGCCACGACGAGGTCGAAGACCGCTTCGGTGTCGAGGAACTCGAAGGTCGGGAAGGCGTGCCACGCCCCATCGCGGTCAAGTCCCAGCCGGACGCCGGCCACGGGACCGTCGAAGGGGATGCCGGCCAGCATCGTCGCCGCCGAGGCCCCGTTGATCGCCAGCACGTCCGGCGGGTTGACCTGATCGGCCGACAGGGTCGTGATGAGGATCTGGATCTCGTTGCGCAGCCCGTCGGCGAAGGTCGGCCGCATCGGCCGGTCGATCAGCCGGCAGGTCAGGATCGCGTTCTCGCTCGGGCGACCCTCGCGCTTGAAGAACCCGCCGGGGATCTTGCCCGCGGCGTACATGCGCTCCTCGTAGTCGACGGTGAGGGGGAAGAAGTCGAGGTGCTCCTTCGGACGCTTCGAAGCGGTCGAGGTGACCAGCAGGACGGTCTCACCGAGGTGGGCGACGACCGCGCCTCCCGCTTGTCCGGCCAGCTTGCCGGTCTCGAGTCGGATCTCGTGGCCACCGATGGTGGCGGTTTGCTCTACGTTGCCGAGTTTACCCATGGGCTACCGGTCTCCTTCTGCAGGGCCTCTCTGGCCCGTTCGCGGGCTGCTCGACGCGGCGTGAGTCGCCCAGTTCTCAGTGGTCGCGGCGGTGAACGGTGCCACCGCGGCGGCCACTGACAACTGAGGAACTCCTCGCCCTGTCGAAGCCGTGGTATGGGAAACGCCGGTCCGCATGCTGCGGTCCGGCGTCTTGATGTCAGCGGCGCAGCCCCAGCCGTCCGATGAGCGAGCGGTAACGCTCGACATCGACGCGGGCCAGGTACTTCAGCAGGCGGCGGCGCTGTCCGACGAGCTGCAACAGACCGCGCCGCGAATGGTGGTCCTTCTGATGTGTCCGCAGGTGCTCGGTCAGGTGGTTGATGCGGGCGGTCAGCAACGCCACCTGGACTTCTGGCGATCCGGTATCGCCACCATGTGTGGCGTACTCGGCGATCAGCTCTTCCTTGTTGTCGATGACGGCTCTGGCCATCGGTGTCCTCTCTGCTCACGGTCCCGGCGGGTGGGCGCCGCCTGATCGGCAGGTGACGCTCGGCGAACGGACGGCGAACAACTCGCCGTCGGTGTCCGTCCTTCTCGCCTCGTCGGGGCCTCACGTTGCAGCGGCCGGTGACGAACGCGATGGCACCCGAACTCGGGCACGACAGTCGACCACCCAAACAGGTGGTCACGCCTGCAGTCTGCCACGCCGCTCCAGCGGCCACAACCTTGAGCGGCTCACCGGGGAGGGTCACGGCGGCTTGGCCATCGAACACCCTCGGAGGCGAGCGCAACTGCTAGAACACGCCGGATGAAGATCGCAACTGTCCCACCCGACGCCCTGCTCCAGGACGCCATCCGCGCCTTGGCCGACCACGGCCCGCTCGAGTCCGACGCCCTGGCCGACCTGCTCGGCCTCGACCCCTGGGGGATGGACTACGACGAGCTGGAGGATGAGCTCTTCGCCCTCGATCGCATCGTCGAGCTGGTCGACGGCTCCTTCGCCGACGCCCCCGCGCTCCTCATGAACCGCACCTTCACCCACCGTCTGTCCGAGGACGAGGCGGCCAGCGAGCGCATCGACCTCATCCCCGACTTCGGCGCCTTCTCCGAGCTGTCCGACGAGGGGCTGCCGCTCGCCCTCGGCGGGAGGTTGCCCGTGATCGTCGACCGCTTGGAGGATGACGCGTACCGCGAGCGTCTCTATGGTCATCCCGGCTGGCTGGGTGGGGCGCGGGCCGGCGACCTCGTCGGGCTGACGCTCACGGAGGACGGCTTCACGGTCGAGGCTCGGGTGGCCGTGTCCCCTCCGGGCGCCGAGCAACCCGACGCGCTGGCCGCTGCGCTCAGGACCGCGACGCAGGACCGGCTGGAGCGGATCGACGACGGCTGGGCCGAAGCTCCCAGCGAGCACGGACCCGCTCGGGTGCTCGCCAGCGCGGTGCTGTACGACAGCTTCGGTCTGCAGCCCGGGTCGTGGCCCTCGACGCTGCCATCGTTGACCGAGCTGAGCCAACGCGCCGGCGTCTTCCTCGGCGGCAGCTACCTCTTCCTCGAAGACCCCGGCGAGCCGGCTCACGAGATGTCGATCGGCGACACGCTGACCGGCATCCGGTTCGGGTTGGATGACGAGTCGCTTGAGGCCTTCCGACACGTGCGCCGCCTGCACGAGCGGGGCCGAGAAGAGCTGACCGGCACGGAGCTGGCCGCAGCCGGCGAGGCTCTGGCCCAGCCCCGGGTGGCCAGAGCCTTCGCTGCCAGCACCGCCGCGGACGAGCACGCCGGCCGGTTGGCCGAGCGGATCGCCCAGCAGAGCTCGGGCGACGCGGCCGCGGGCGCCTGGTGGGTCGCCGCGCGCGCCGCGGAGGTCGCGGGAGCCACCCGCGAGGCGGATGCGACGTTGCGGCGCGCGCACCAGGCCGGCGCGGACCATCCGCTCGTGTTGCAGGACCTGGCCTGGTATGCCGAGGAGCGGGGCGACGCCTCTACCGCGCTCTCGCTGCTGCGCCGCGCGGGGCTCTCCGAAGAGCACCAGGAGCTGCAGCGCCTGCGCTCCCTCTTGCGCCCCTTCGCCGAGGCGGGCCGCAACGATCCGTGCCCCTGCGGCTCGGGTCGCAAGTACAAGGCGTGCTGCGGACAGCGCCCCGGCGGCTCACTCGCCCGCCGCGCTCCCTGGCTCGTGGAGAAGCTGTGGACGTTCCTCATGCGCGCGGGGCAGCGGGAGGTGGCGGAGCGCTTCGCGGAGTTGCTGGATCCCAACGAGGACGACGACTCGTTGCATCCTCTCGCGTTCGACCTGGCCATGTTCGACGGTGGTGTGCTGCGGGCCTACGTTGAGCAGCGGGGGGCGCTGCTGCCCGAGGACGAGCGCCAGCTGGCGCGCTCCTGGGTGGAGAGCCAGCGGGCCGTGTATCGGGTCGTGCGCTGGCACGACGGCCAGGCGACGCTGCAGCCGATCGACGGCGGCGAGGCGGTGACCGCGTCCGTGGCCGGCGGGGCAACGGAGGACGTCGTGGGGTCCTACGTCCTCGCCCGCGTGGTCCACGACTCGACTGAGCCGATGCTCTTCTGGGCGCCCGCCATGATCGGTGCGACGCGGCGGCCCGATCTGGAGGGCCTGGTGGCCGAGGGCGATCCCGACGCGCTGGCGCGGGCGTTCAGCCCGGGAGTGCGGCTCGTCAATGCCGAGGGCGACCCCTCGGTGATGTGCACGACGGTGTACGCCGTCGACGATGAGGAAGCGGCGGTGGGCGCGCTGCGCGGTCTCGGCTTGCGCGAGGATGCCCACGGCCAGTTCAGCGAGTGGATCACCATCGACGGCAAGCCTTGGCAGCGAGGCCAGGTCCGGGTCGGCCTCGCGCATGTGCGCCTGGACACCAACGGCGAGGCCCGCATGGACGAGCTGCGCGACCGCGTGGAGTGCGTGCTGTCCGACGCCGCGCTGCTGTTCGACTCGCGCCTGCCGCCCGAGGTGGGCATGGACGACTATCAGCGCTTCTTCATCCCGAGGGCGCCGATCGAGCACTCCGCCGCGGACCGCGCGGCGATGGCGGAGTTCCTGGCCGAGGCGGAGCGCGAATGGTGCGACGAGTCGATCGCGGCACTCGGCGGTCTCACGCCCCGCCAGGCCGCCGCGAACCCCGAAGCCCGCGGCGGGCTCGACGCGCTGCTGGACAGCTTCGACGTGCCGCGGCCCGGCGGGTTCGACGCCGGGCGGCTTCGTGCTCTGCTCGGCCTTGACGCGTAGGGCGGTCTGCGGGCGATGCCGTCGATCGCCATGGGCGGTCGACGGCATCGCCGTTCAGCGCGCCCCCGCCCGCGCCCTTCGCATCAGGCCCTGTCGTCGCCAACCCTCGCCAGCGCATCACATACCAGCTCATGATGGCCAAACCAGGCCGTCTCGCTGTGCACGGACTCGCGGTGGAGGGAAGAACTGTCCGCACGTTGAGCATCTTCTCGCGGTGCCGCCAGAACCGATACGGGTACAAAAAGGGTCCGAGGCATCGACGCCCAACACCTGCCCGTTGACCCCTCCAACTCCAACTCCGACGATCTCAGAACGGCGCCAACCGGACACGGTTCCCGAGGCTGGTTGGGTGGACTTCATAGCTCGCCCGCCTCGAGCAGACTCGTATGCGGTCGCGGTCGGTCCGTAGTCGTCTGTGCAGCGTGGATATGCTCGTTGCCGGCAAGGACGCGCTCATACGAATGAAGCAGGAATCGGGACGCAGCCCGGATCGCGGCATTGACCGGGGGCTGGCCCAGTAGGACACCTGACCCCCCGGGGTACGGCGCCCGCCCCTGGCGCACACCGTCGGCGTAGAAACGCCTCAATGGAGCCCGGGCCTCTCGACCCGGGTGACTGGCGCTGGGCTCACCGCAGCCGAGCTGGTCGGGACCGCCTCAATGGAGCCCGGGCCTCTCGACCCGGGTGACCCGACCCGGGCGGGCGGGCTGTGCCTCGTTCGCGGAGCCTCAATGGAGCCCGGGCCTCTCGACCCGGGTGACCGGATGGCGCGGATACGACAGCCTGGCGGAACTCCAGCCTCAATGGAGCCCGGGCCTCTCGACCCGGGTGACGTACCTCGTCGGCCTGTGGCTGTTCACCACATCAGCCGCCTCAATGGAGCCCGGGCCTCTCGACCCGGGGGACGCGAGGTCACAGCAGCCGCCGACCGGATGAACCGCGCCTCAATGGAGCCCGGGCCTCTCGACCCGGGTGACTCGCGTCAAGGCTCGACCGGCGCCGCGAAAGAGCTGGCCTCAATGGAGCCCGGGCCTCTCGACCCGGGTGACACCCTGGCGACACGATCACGGTCAGCACGACCGCGACCGCGGCCTCAATGGAGCCCGGGCCTCTCGACCCGGGTGACCCTCGTCGAACACCCGGCCGGCCGCGCGGCAGATCGCCTCAATGGAGCCCGGGCCTCACGCCCCGGGTGCCAGTCGTCGGCACGGCGTACG
>JBBSMR010000023.1:0-48609 GCA_038233095.1 Euzebyales bacterium | reverse complement strand
GTCGTCGCGACGTCGGACCGCGACGCGTTCGGCCTGGTGAGCGACCTCACCCACGTCCTGCGCCTGCGCTCCGGGATGGACGCGGCCGTGCTGGTGGACCGCGGCCGGCTCCGCCGTGACCTGGCGATCGAGCCCGAGCAGTATGTCGAGTTCGCCGCCCTGCGGGGCGATGTCTCGGACAACCTGCCGGGCATCCCCGGGATCGGCCGTCGGCGCGCGGCGGCGCTGCTCGAGGCCTTCCCGACGGTCGCGGCGGCGTGCGCCGATCCGCTCGGCTGCCGCAGCGTGCTGGGGCCTGCCCTGGGACAAGCCGTGTTGGAGGACTTCGCGGCTACAGACTCGGTCTTCATACGCAACGTGGAGCTCATGACGATCCGACGCGATCTGGCTTTCGACGTCTCGGCATGTCGCTGCACGGCGACGCCCGATCAGATCTCCGAGGTGCTCGCCGCCGCCGGCATTTCGGGGCTCTCCGGCCGGCTCTCACTCGCGCTCGCCACGCGCCCTGACATCCCGCCGCCCGCGGGCGACGCGGACGCCCCGCCTGTCTAGGCGCGTCGTCGCTACTCCGCGTCGAACGCGCGGGCGCGCAGCGCGCGGCGGGTGGCGTCCTCCGCCTCCAACAGCTTCCGGCGGGCCGGCGCGGGCAGGGCGTCGCGATCGAGCGCGGCGTCGGCGGCGTCCAGCACGACCGGTGAGACGATGGTGTACGGGAAGAGCAGCTCGGTCAGGATGAGCGACTCCTCGAGACCGCGATCGGTCCAGATGCCCTCGAGCGCCTGGACGTAGCGATCGATGTAGCCCTCCAGCTCGCGCTCCTGCCCGTACTGCCAGAAGCTGCCGGCGGCAGCGCGCTGCATGGCCAGCGATGCGGTCGGGTCGGAGAGCGCGATCTCCCAGGCCGCGGACTTGGCGTCTGTGTCGGGCCGGCTGGCGCGGGCCGCGGTCGCTCTGCGAGCGCCGCGGTCGCTGGGATCACGCTCCAGCTCGGCGTCGATCAGTTCGGGGCCGGCGGCGCCCTTGGTCGCCAGCGCTTGGACGACGTGCCAGCGCAGATCCTCGTCGACCGCCAGGCCGGCGACCTCGGTCTGGCCGTCCAGCAACTGGTTCGCCCAGGTTAGGTCGAACTCGGAGACTGCCGCCGAGACGAGCATGCGCGCCCAGACGAGCTGACGGTCACTGCCGGGCTCGGCCTCCTCGAGGGCCGCTCGGGCCCGAGTGGCCAGGGCGGCTCTGGCCGTCTCGCGGGCGCTCGGGCGACCGAAGCGGTCAACGGCCGCAAGCGCGCGGGCGAGCAGGTTCTGCAACAGGCTGATCTCGTCCTCGCCGGCCGCATGGTCGACCACGAGCCGCTGATACCGCTGGGCGGCCAGCTCGGCGTCGCGCACCATGTCCCATGCGGCGCCCCAGCACAGCGCACGGGGCAGCGGCTCGCGAATGCGCCCGAGCGAGGCGGCCAGCGAGTCCAGTGAATGGGCGTCCAGCCGCAGCTTGGCGAAGGAGAGGTCGTCGTCGTTGACGAGCAGCAGATCGGGGCGGAACTCACCCACGAGCTCTGGGACGGGCGTCTCCTCGCTGTCGACGTCCAGCTCGAGCCGCCTGCTGCGCGTGATCCCCTCCTCACGGTCGTCGTAGAGCCCGATCGCGAGCCGGTGCCGCCGCAGAGTGGGGTGGGCCTGCGTCGCCGTCTGGCGCACGGCAAAGCTGGCGTACCGACCGTCCGCGTCCAGCTCGCTCTCACCCCGCAGGATGGCCACGCCCTCGGTCTGCAACCACTCGGCGGACCAGGCCGCCAGATCCCTCCCCGAGGCGTGGGCAAGGGCCGCGAGGAAGTCGCTCAGCTCCGCGTTGGAGAACGCGTGCTGCTCGAAGTAGTCGCGGAGCCCGGCAAGGAAGCTCTCGCGGCCCACGAAGGCCACGAGCTGCTTCAGCACCGAGGCGCCCTTGGCGTAGGTGATGCCGTCGAAGTGGGTTCGGGTGGCGTCGGTGTCGACGATGTCGGCCACGATGGGGTGGGTCGTGGGCAGCTGGTCCTGGGCGATCGCCCATGCCTTCTGACCCGTCGCGAAGCTCACCCACGCGTCCTTGAAGCGCGTGGCCTCCGCGAGCGCCAGCGTCCCCATGTACGTGGCGAAGCTCTCGTTCAGCCACAGATCGTCCCACCAGCGCATGGTGACCAGATTGCCGAACCACATGTGGGCCAGCTCGTGCAGGATCGTGCTCGCCCGCGCCAACCGCGCGCCCTCGGTCACCTTGGCGCGAAAGACGTAGGACTCGCTGAAGGTGACGCAGCCCACGTTCTCCATGGCGCCCCAGTTGAACTCGGGCACGAAGAGCTGATCGTACTTGGTGAACGGATAACCGCGGCCGAACGCCGTCTCGAAGAAGTCCAGCCCCTGGCGCGTGATCTCGAAGATCTCCCGCTCGTCGAGATGTGGCGCCAGGGACTGGCGGCAGAAGACACCCAGGTCGAGCTCGCCGTGGCGGTCGCGCACCTCGTGGAACGGTCCCGCGACGACGGCGGTCACGTACGTCGAGAGCGGCGGGGTCGCCGGGAAGCGCCACCACCCCTGCGCGCCGTCGTCCGGTCGCTCAATCGCCGGCTCGTTGGAGACGATCAGCCAGCCCGCGGGGGCGTTCACCCTGAGGGTGAACGGCGCCTTCAGGTCCGGCTGGTCGAAGCAGGCGTACATGCGGTGGGCGTCGAAGGGCTCGAACTGCGTGTGCAGGTACACCTGACCGTCGACGGGATCGGTGAAGCGGTGCAGCCCCACGCCGGTGCGCTGGTAGACGCAGTCGGCGGAGACCTCGAGCTCGTTCTCTTCGCGCAAGCCCTCCAGTCTCAGCTGGGAGCCGTCGAAGGCCTCCGCGGGCACGGGTTCGCCGTTCAGGGTCGCGGCTTGCAGTTGCCGGGCGTCGAGATCGACGAACGTGTCGGCGCCGGGTTCGCTGCAGGAGAAGTGGACGACCGTGGTGCTGGCGAACGTCTCTTCCCCGGTGGTCAGGTCGATGCGCACGTCGTAGGCGACGTCGTCGAGCAGGCGCGCGCGCAGGCGTGCCTCGTCACGGGTCAGGTTGTCGGGCATCGCGGCATCGTAGCCGTGCTCGCGACCCTGTGCGCTGGCGATATCCTCGCATTCTCGGTCGTGTGCGACCCCAGGCCGCCAGGAAAGTATCGAACCCATGCAAAGCCGGACACTGGAGCTTGAGGGGCCGGTTCATGTCGGTGAGTTCGGCGGGACCGGTCAGCCCGTCGTGTGCGTGCACGGCCTGAGTGGCTCGAGCCTTGACTGGCAGCTCGCGGGGCCGCTGCTCGCCACGCTCGGCCGTGTCGTCGCGCCGGACCTTCCCGGTTTCGGGCGCACTCCGCCCGCCGGACGCGCGACCGATGTCACAGCGAACGCCGCGCTCCTGGCCCTGATGCTCGAGTACGAGGGCCCGAGCTTGCTGATCGGCAACTCGATGGGCGGGCTCATCGCGCTGCTCACGGCGGCGAGCCGGCCGGACCTGGTGCGCGGGCTCGTCCTGCTGGACGCCGCGCTGCCGGCGCCGGTCACGACCAGGATCGACCCTGAGGTGTTCCGGACGTTCGCCACCTACGCCCTGCCGCGCGTCGGGGAGGCCCGCCTGCGCCGCTTGAAGGCGGTCTCCACGCCCGAGTCGACGGTCGCGGAAGTGCTGCGCAGCTGCTGCGCCGAGCCCGACTCGCTGCCGCCTGAGCTGATCGCCCGCTTCGAGGCCCACGCCCGCGAGCGGCGCGACCTCGCCTATGCCGACGCGGCCTATCTGACCGCCGCTCGCTCGCTGCTGCGTCTGCTCTCACGTCGCCGGTACATGGCGAAGCGGATCGCCGAGGTGAGCGTGCCCACCCTGGTGGTGCACGGCGAACGCGACCGGCTCGTGCCGTCGGCGACCGCCCGGACGCTGGTGCGCCGACGACCCGACTGGACGCTTGAGCTGCTGCCCGGCGTCGGCCATCTGCCCCAGCTGGAAGACCCGGCAGGCCTCGCCGACGCGGTCCGGCGCTGGTGGACCGGCGAGCAGGTGGCGCAGGTCGGCTGAGCGCGCGCTCTAGGCTCACGCCGAATATCAGAACGGGTTCTGTGGGCAGGCTGAGTGCGACCCACGCGAGGAGAGCAGATGCAGCTCGACGCCCACGGACTCAGCCATGTCGGACATGTCCGCGACCACAACGAAGACAGCTTTCATGTCGGTGAGCGCCTCTTCGTGGTCGCCGACGGAGTGGGGGGGCATGCGGCGGGCGAGGTCGCGTCTGCGCTCGCCGTGGAAACGCTGAAGCAACTGGAAGAGGCGAGTCCCGACACGCCAGAGTCCGTTCGAAAAGCACTCAGGGAGAGCATCGCCGATGCGAACACCGCGGTGCTGGACGACGCCGCGGCCCATCCCGAGCGTGCCGGGATGGGCACCACGCTGACGGCACTGGTGGTGGTCGGCGAGCAGGCGGTGCTCGGCCACTGCGGCGACAGCCGTGCCTACCGCTTGCGCGACGACGTCCTGGAGCAGATGAGCACCGATCACACCGCAGTGCAGGAAGCCGTCGAGGAGGGGATCCTGACACCCGAGCAGGCGCACACCCACCCGGCCCGGCACACCTTGACGCGCGCGATCGGCCTCGACGCGGAGCCCGAGATCGACGTGAGTCAGGCCCACGAGCTGCGCCAGGGGGACCGGTGGCTGCTCTGCTCCGATGGCCTCACCGAAGTC
This sequence comes from Euzebyales bacterium, assembly GCA_038233095.1. GTDB lineage: Bacteria > Actinomycetota > Nitriliruptoria > Euzebyales > Egibacteraceae > JBBSMR01. Next base: position 43,884 of record JBBSMR010000023.1, on the reverse strand, counting down.
GTGCACGACGACGCGCTCGCCCTCGCGCTCGGCGGCGCGAATGACCCCGAGCGGACGGCGCAGCAGCTGGTGGACGCGGCGCTCGCAGGTGGCGGCCCCGACAACATCACCGTGGTGCTCATGACTGTCCGGCCGCGGGAACAAAGCGCTTGAGGCTGGAGCCCGCAGGGTGAGTCCGCAGTCCGTGGGTACGGTGGACGCGCGACGTCGACGAATGGCTACGAAACAGGAGCATTGATGCGATATCGGAGACTGGGAAAGACCGGTCAAAAGATCAGCGAGATCGGTTTCGGGAGCTGGGCGATCGGCGGCGACTGGGGCTCGACCGACGACGAGGAGAGCATGCGGGCGTTGCACGCGGCCGCGGACGAGGGCGTGAACTTCTTCGACACCGCGGACGTGTACGGCGACGGCAAGAGCGAGCGGCTGCTCGCAAGGTTCGCGAACGAGCGTGACGAGCAGCTCGTCATCGCCACGAAGATGGGCCGGCGCGCGCCGCTGGACCCGTGCGAGTACACCCTCGAGAACTTCCGCGGCTGGCTGGACCGGAGTCGTGAGAACCTCGGCGTCGAGCGCATCGACCTCGTGCAGCTGCACTGCCCGCCCACCGAGGTCTACTACACCCCGGAGGTCTTCGAGGCGCTCGACGAGTTGCAAGCCGAGGGGGTCATCGCCAGCTACGGAGTGAGCGTCGAGCGGGTCGAAGAGGCGCTGAAGGCGATCGAGTTCCCGAACCTCGCGACCGTGCAGATCATCTTCAACATGTTCCGCCAGCGCCCCGCCGAGCGGTTCCTCCCCGCCGCGGTCGAGCGCGACGTCGGGGTGATCGTGCGCGTGCCGCTCGCCTCGGGTCTGTTGACCGGCAAGTACGACCTCAATGCCGAGTTCGCAGAGGACGACCACCGCAACTTCAACCGCGACGGGGAGGCGTTCGACGTAGGGGAGACCTTCGCGGGAGTCGACTTTGCCACGGGCGTGCAGGTCGCCACCCAACTGCAGGAGCGCGCGCCTGAGGACACGTCGATGGCGCAGTTCGCGCTGCGCTGGATCCTCATGCACGACGGCGTGAGCACCGTCATTCCGGGCGCCAAGTCGGTCGACCAGGCCACGGCGAACGCCCGGGCCACGACGCTGCCCGCCCTCTCCGATGAGACCATGGAAGCGGTGGAGTGGCTCTACCGCGAGCGCATCGCCCCTCAGGTCCACCACCGCTGGTAGCGCCAAGCGCCGCACGACAGGCGCGAGGCTCGACATCTCGTTTCTCGATGCCGAGTCTCGCGCCGTCGAGGGGGCGTGTCCCTATCAGGGGGCCGAGTAGATCTCGACCTCCTCGAGGTCGTGGCTGTGGTCGAAGAAGTCGAGTTCGGCGACCACGGTGCCCGGCGTCAGGTCCGCCGCGGTAGCGTCCTCGTCACCGTCTTCAAACTCGATCTCCGTCTCGTTCGTAACGTTGCCAATGACCGTCGAGCCGCCGAACGTGCTCACCTGCAAGACCCCGGTCACCGTGTCGAACGAGGCCACTGTGCCGAAGCGGTCGCCCTCGTCTTCGTCCTGAATGGCGCAGCGGTCGCCGTCATCGTCGTCCTCGTCCTCTTCAGCGACGCCGTCGGCGTCGATGTCCTCGTCGCCGTCTTCGAGACCGTCACCGTCGGCGTCGGCGTCGCGGACGTCGGGACGGTCGTCGTTGTCATCATCCGGGTCGCGCCAGTGGGGTCGGCCGTCGTTGTCGGCGTCGCGGTCGGAGACCGAGTGGCGCAGTTCGTTCTCGTCCTCGTCGTCGATGCCGTCGTGGTCCCGGTCGTCGTCGTCCCGGCGGCAGCCCTCCAACGCGTCGTCCTCGTCCTCGTTTGCGATCCCATCGCGGTCGTTGTCCTCGTCCCCATCGAGCCACCGGTTGTCATTCTCGTTCCGGTCGCGAGGGTCGGAGTGGAAGACGCGCACCTCGTCACCGTCGTCGATGCCGTCCCTGTCGGAGTCCTCGATACGGGGCTTCGTGTGCTTGCGGTACTCCGCGAGGTTCGTCATGCCGTCGTGGTCGTAGTCGCGACGAGCGTCGGCTCGCAGCACTCTTGTGCCGTTCCTGCGTTCCCAACCGTTAGGCAGACCGTCACCGTCGCGGTCTCTCACGCCGGCGGCGGCCGGCACGACGCTGCCCAGGAGCAGGACAGCGGACATCGTGGCGGTCGCCACGGTCTTGCTGGGCTTCATGATTGTTCCTCCGTGAATGGGCGGGCTCGACGAGACCGCTGACTGCGCGCCCGTCTGATGATCGCGCGTCCCTGCCTTCTTCGGGTGTTGCGCGTTGCTACTTGATGAACGGCCCGCCGGGCGCCCGCCTTGATGGTCGGAAGGGACTACTTCCACCTGGTCCGAGCGACACCACGCCGATTTTCCTGCGGCGGTCCTTATGAGTTCTCTAAGAGGTGCCGACCTGCTTCCAGTAAGACCGGACCGTGCAGCGAGTCCGGGCAGCTCACTCGAAAAGGAAAGCCCTCATGCGCAAGTCCATCCTGGGCGTCTTCGTCTTGGCCATGACCGTCCTCTTCTCCTCCGCGGCGTTCGCGCAGCCCTATGACGGCGTCGACGGGACGCTGGACGTCGCGGACACGACGCTGGCTCCCGGTGCGGATGTCCCGATCCAGGGGGCCGGCTACGCGGCCAACTCGGAGATCACCATCAGCATCGAGTCAACCCCGCGTACGCTGGACCGCGTGCGGGCCGGCACCGACGGTGCGTTCTCGCTGGCGGTGACCATCCCGACGGACATCCCCGCCGGCGAGCACACCTTGAAAGCCACCGGCGTCACGCAGGACGGCGCCACACGGGTGCTGGCCATGCCGATCACCGTCGCGGGATCAACGACTGCGGCAGGCGAGCTCGCATTCACGGGCGGTCGCACGATCGCGGCTCTGACGGTCGGGTTGACCCTGTTGGCCCTCGGCGGCGCCGTGCTGTTCGTGACCCGCCGAAGGATGGCCTGACCGCACCCGTACGCAGAAGTTCAAGGCCGGTGGCGCCCGCGCTTGCGTGCGCCGGACGCCACCGGTGCTTCCTTGAGGAAGGATTCCGGTGATGGAACCTCTTGCCATTCCTACCGCTGGTGTGACGGCCGGCTTTGACAGCAGCCCCGACGTCACGGTGATCTTTCCCTGCCTCGACGAGGAGGCCTCTGTGGGGCTGTGCGTGGAGCAAGCGTTGCGCGCCTGCGCGGCCGGGGGGCTGTCCGGCGAGGTCGTGGTGGTGGACAACAACTGCACCGACGACTCCGCCGCGGTCGCCACCGCAGCGGGTGCGCGGGTCGTTGTCGAACGCCGTGCCGGGTACGGCAGCGCGCTGCAGACGGGTATCCGCGCCAGCCGTGGCCGTGTCGTGGTCATGGCAGATGCCGACTGCACCTATGAGCTGGAGCGCATCCCCGAGCTCGTCGGACCGGTCCTGGACGGTGACGTCGACATGATGTTGGGCGCACGCCTGCAGTCCGCCTCGCAGGAGACGATGCCGTTCCTGCACCGCTTCGTCGGAACTCCCGTGCTCACCTTCCTGGTGGCACGCGCGACCGGCGGCAAGCTGCCGGTGACGGACAGCCAATCAGGCTTCCGTGCTTTTCGTCGCGACCGCATGCTCGGCCTGAACCTGCACGGCACGGGCATGGAGTTCGCCTCGGAGATGCTCATCCAGGCCGCCCGTGCGCGCTGGCGTGTGGGGGAGATCTCGACCGTCTACAGCGAACGAATCGGCGACTCGAAGCTGAACACGTTCGCTGACGGATGGAGGCACCTGCAGCTCATCACCACGCTCGCGCCAGACCTCGCGCTGGTGTGGCCGGGTGCGGGCGCCCTGGTGCTGGGCCTGGCTCTCTCGTTGTTCGGCCTGCTGTATCCCGCCGGGTTGCAGTTCGGCTCGTTGCTGTGGCAACCGCTGTTCTTCGCGCCCATCGCCACGGTGGTCGGCGCGCAGACGCTGCTCGCCGGCTGCGTGCTCGCCCACCGCTCGTCGTTGCTGGCAGGTGCCGCCAGACGACGTTTCGCCTTCGTCGGCCGGGCGGCCTTCCCCCGCTGGTGCCTGCGCGGCGGGCTGCTGAGCGCATGGCTCGGCCTGGTCATCGATGGCGCGCTGTTCATCGCGTGGATCGGCGGTATGCCGACCCCGGCGGTCGGGATTGCGTTGGCCTCGCTCGCGCAGAGCTTGTTGATCACCGGCAGCACCGTGGCGGCATTCGGGCTTGTCATCCGCCTCACGCTGGACCGCCGTCGCCGTGAGCTGGCTCTCCCCGAGGTCGGCTTGGACGACTACCTCGCGGACGTGAGCCGCGGGGATGTCGATGCGGTCGTCCGCGAGGCGGCTTGATGCGCGCGCTCACCGTCCACCCTCCTGAGTCCCCGCCCATCCTTGCGGCGGAGGGGCTGCGGGTGCTCGCCTTCTGCGACTACTTCGACCCGTCCGCCGGGGGAGGCGCCGAGCGCGTCGCCGCGGAGGTGTACTCCAGACTGGTTGCGGCCGGGGCCCACGTGACGGTCGTCACCACCGCCGGTGGCGGCTGGTCCCACGAGGGTGTGCGGGTCGTGCGTGTGTCGACCTTGAACCTGACCGGCGCGCTGGGAATGCAGGCATCGGTCACCCACGGCGCGACACGCATCGCGCTCCAGCTCATCAGGCGGTTGCGCCCGCATGTGCTGCACGCCAACAGCCTGCAGTTCCAGACCAGCGTGGCGGCCGCGCGCGCTGCCCGTCGCAGCGGTATCCCACTCGTTCTGACCGCGCATATCGCCGGCTTCGAGTCGCTGGCTCAGCCCTGGCGATTCTTCGCGCAGGCACACGAACTCACCGTCGGCCGGTTCCTCGCACGCACCAGCGACCGCGTCATCGCCGTCTCCGGCGGGGTCGCCGCCCACCTGAACGAGCGGCTGGGCCTGGACTCGTCGGTGCGGGTGGTCCCGAACGGCGTCGACCACAGCGTCTTCCACCCCCCGGCACAGCCCGTCGAACGGGAGCATGTCGAGCTGCTGTTCGTCGGCCGCTTCGTGGCGAACAAGGGACCGGACACACTCATCGAGGCATTCGCGGCGCTGCGCAGCCGCCGGCCAGGCGTCCGCCTGACGATGGTGGGCGACGGGCCAATGGGACCCGGACTGCGACAGCGTGTGAATGACCTCGGCTTGGCGGACGCGGTGACCTTCACGGGGTTGAGCGACGACGTCGCGGGGCACTTGCGGGCCGCCGACGTGCTGGTTCGTCCCAGCCTGACCGAGGGGATGCCCCTGGCCGTGCTGGAGGCCATGGCCAGCCGGGTGTGCGTCGTCGCGTCGGACGTGGCCGGCAACGCTTCGTTGATCGACCACGAGCGCTGCGGGCTGCTCGTGCCAGCCGCCGATCCCATGGCGCTGGCCAGCGCGCTGGAGCGGGTGGTCCACGACCGGCCGCTGCGTGCCAGATTGGCCGAGGCGGCGGAGCGGGAGGCGCGCCGCTACACCTGGGACCACTGCGCCCGTGAGACGCTCGATGTCCTCCTCGACGTAGCCCGAGAGCCCTCCACCCTCGCCTGAAGGAGTCCCCATGTCTGTCCGCGTCGGCATCATCGGAACCGGTTGGGTCGCCCAAGCCCGGCATGTCCCGTCATTCGCTGCCCACCCCGATGTGGAGATCGTGGGCGTGTACGACCGCCATCTGGATCATGCCCGCCGGGTGACCGGCAAGCTGGGCTCCGCACGGCCCGTCGCCGACCTCGATGAGCTCTTTGGCCTCGGCGTGGACGCCGTCAGCATCGCCACCTCACCATGGAGCCACGCAGAGCTCGCGATCGCCGCCTTAGAGCACGGTGCGCACGTCTTCACCGAGAAGCCGATGGCGATGAACACACGGCAGGCCGAGGCGATGGTCGCCGCGGCGCGGCGGGCCGGCAGGCTGCTGTGCGTCTCCCACAACTTCATCTTCTCCCGCGCCGTTGAGCAGGGTCGGCGCTTCCTGGGTGACGGCGCGCTGCACTACGCCGCCGGTGTGCAGTTGAGCAGCCTGGAACGGCGGTTGCCGAGCTGGTATCAGCAGCTTCCCGGCGGTCTGCTGTTCGACGAGGTGCCGCATCTGCTGTACCTGCTCGATCATTTCATCGGTCCGATGCACGTGGAGCACGTGCGTGCCCGCGGCCGGATCGGCTCCGAGCCGCGCGCCGTCGAGGTGCTGCTCGGCGGCAGCTCCGCGGGTCAGGTCACGATGGTCTTTGGCGCCCCCGTCTCCGAATGGCAGGTCGTGCTCACCGGCGACCGTGGAGTGGTCGCATTGGACCTCTTCCGGGATATCGCCGTGAAGGTCGGTCCCGACGGTGCGCATCGGGCCACAGACATTCTCAAGACATCGGCCAAGGCCGTCGCCGACCACGCCGCTGGCTTCGTCGCTTCTGGAACGCGCCTGGCGCTCGGGAAGAGCTTCTGGGGCCACGACGTCATCATCCGCCGCTTCATCGACGCGACCCTCGGGCGCTGCGCTGTCCCCGTCACCACCGACGAGGCACTGCGCGTCGTGCGCGTGGCCGACGAGCTCGTGGCCGCACTCGAAGAGGTCTCAACCCGTTCATGACCGCCGGTCTCCTCGACGGTCCTGCCGGCGAGTCGGCGATGACAGAGGCTGTCTCGCGTGACGTCGAGCGGCGCGATCTGCGCGTCGCCGATCTGGCCTTCGCCGGCATGGTCGCGGTCGCCCTGGCCCTGCGGGCGCACTATCTGATCGCTGACGGCGCGCCGATCGGCGTCGACGGCGGGAACTGGCTGTCGTACGGACGCGCTCTCTTGGGAGCGAGCGTCCGGCCGGAGGGTGCGGTGTACCCACCGGCGGTACCGCTGCTCGTCACCGCCGCCGTGACGCTCTTCGGACTCACCGCCGGTGTCGTGCTGATCGGTGCCATCAGCGCGGTCGTCCCGGGTGTTGCCGTCTACGCCCTGCTGCGGCGCGAAGCCGGCGCGAGCGCGCCTCTGCTCGCCGGAATGCTGCTGCTCTCGCCCTCCGCGGGAGCGATGGCCTCGTGGGGCGGCTACCCTCAGTTGATCGGCAGTGGCATAGCCATCGCCGGGCTCTGGGGGCTCGCCGGTTGGCTGCAGGTCGGCAATCACCGAGCGTTGGTTCTCACAACCGCGTCCGCGGGACTCCTTCTGGCCGGCTCCCACGCCGCCGCCGCAGTCGGTCTGGCCGCCGCGACCGCGCTCGGGGTGGTGGCTCTCGTGCGTGGCGGAGGAGAGGCGGCGCGTCGGCTGCTCATCGCAGCCGTCGGATCGACGGTGGTGGGGCTGCCCCTTTTGAGCGTCTATATCGGTATCGGAACTGCCCTGGTCGGCGCACAGGCGGCCGAACCGGGCATGACCGCCGTGAGCCTGGCTGAGCTTCCTGAGCAGTTCTCATCGGTGCACCTGGGCGCGTGGCCAGTCTGGGCGGCCGGCTATCTGTTGGCCGGCGTGGCTCTGTTGAACGACCGGGCCCGCACGCGCCTGGGCCTGGTGACGGCCGCACTGTGGCTCGGGCTGCCGGCGCTGCTTCTGCTCACCGCTCAACCCCGCGTGCTGTACGAGGCTCCGGTCGTCTCAGTCCTGGGGCTCGCCCTGCTGACCACGCAGAGCCGCGCAGCCGAGAAGGGCTGGATCCGGACTGTCCAGCTCGGCACAGCGGCGGTGGCGCTGGTGCTCGTCGCCTCGACGGGCACGCTGGTCGCTGCGCAGCAGCGGGCCTCGTACGCGGTGCTCGACACCGACTTGGTCGCCGCTGTCGACTGGGTCCGCCGCCAGACGCCGCCTGGCGCCACCATCGCGGTGCCGGCCAGCGGTGACGCGCCGCTGGGGTGGTGGGTCGAGGGTCTGGCCCACCGCCGAGTCCTGGCAGCTGCACCGTTGCGTTGGCTGAACTTTCCCGCCGAGCGCGAACGAGCGCATGCCGCGAACGACCTTTTCCATCGGCTCGGCATGCCGACACGGGAAGGCATGCACCGAGCCGCGGACCTTGACGTCGACTATGTGCTCCTGCCGAAGAACGGTCTCCGTTACCGCTTCCGGCGTGGCGAGCACTGGCGCGACCACGTCGTCTTCGACAACGCCGGTGTTGTGGTGCTCGAAGTCGAGGGCCACTCATGACGACGCGCGACGCGGCTGATCTCATTCGACGCTCGTGGCGCTGGCCAGGAAGGTCAGGCTGGTTCTCCCGTCCGCGCCCCGCCGCCCCGCGCCATCTGTCCCGTCGCCGGGCGGCGCTCGCCGCGGTGGACCTCGTGACGTGGCGTCGACATGGGCTGCACATGCTCTCTGTCGTCGCGGCCGCCTGCGGCGTGATCGCGCTGTCCGCCGGGTATCTTCGCGACGTAAGCCTCTACCTCACGCCGGACGCGGCGCACTACCTGGCTGACGCCGACGCGCTGACCGGAAGCGGGGTCCGCGAACTGCGCCATGCTCCGCTCTTCCCGCTCATCGTCGCGGGAGCGCGGATGGTGAGCGCCCAGCCGGTGACGGCTTTTCATCTCGCGCTCGGGCTCACCTTGGCCGGGCTGGTGGGCTCTCTGTACGTCCTGCTGCGTCGTTGGGTCTCCCCCGGTCCCGCGCTGTTCGGCAGCGTGCTCGGCACGTGTCTGCCGACCACGGCCGAGCTGATGGGATGGCAGGGCGGGGCTACCCTCGCGGGCGTCGCCGCCCTGGCTCTCGCCCTCGCCGCTGTCGAGGCCTGGGTCACGGGGCACCCGCGAGGCGGGCCGCTCACCGGCGCGGCCCTCGGGCTGGCGGCGCTGGCCCACCCTTTCCTCTTGGCTGTCGCCGCCTGGTGCGTGGCGGTGCGCTGGACGGTTCATGCCCTGTGTCACCGGCGCCCGTCCATGGGGTGGGGGCCGCTCGGCCTGCGCGGCGTGGGGTCCTCGGCCACCGTGTTCCTGTCGGGCTTGGCGGTCGTCGTGCCCGTGTACCGCAGGTTGCAGGGCGGCGGGGGCTTCGCGCTGCAGTTTCCGCAGCCTGAGGGGGTCGCCGCCTTGCTTGGCTGGGCCACGGGCGGCTGGCTGGTCGTCGCGTTGTTGGTCGTGGCAGCCGCCGCCGCGTTCGTGTTCTCCTCACCTGGACCTGTCGCCGCCGTCAGCGCGGTCGGGCTCTTGACGTTGTTCATGGCCTCCGCCGTAGACGGCAGTTCCGACTATGTCTCGCGCATCGCCTATGTGCTGCCTGTACCCGTGGCCGCGGGCCTCGCCGCCGCCGCGCAGGTCGGGTTGAATCCTGGGCGAAGCCTGTTGCGACGTCTGCCACGACCGCGGGCGACGGCCGGCCTGTTGCTGGTCGCGCTCGTCGGCGGGCTCGCGGTCAACGGCTACGGCCCGCGGCTGGAGCGCGCCGCCTCCTACTACCAGTGGCTTCAGCCCGACGACATTCCCGCACTGCAACGGCTTGGCCGCCGCACCGGCACGGTGGCGACCTCCTGGAAGGCCAACGACTACGGCAGCGGTGTGGCCACCTCGTGGTACGTGGAAGGATTGGCACGGCGGCCGGCGTTCGGGCCGACGGAGCCGCAGCGGAGCATGATTCCCGAACAGGTCGAGAAGGGCGCGGATATGCAGCGGCTCTTCGCTGGTGACGTTGGCGTCGAGAACGGCGTCCTGCAGGTCGCGGCTGGACCGCGGGGGGCTCGGACCGACCCAGCGTTGGCCGTGCGTTCGGCGGGCTTCTACCAGCCGCTGCTCTTCGTGGACTCACTTGTCGACGACTATCCGGTTCCTCTCGCTGACAGCACGCAGCGCACGGTGAGGGACGATGGTGTCGAGATCGTCCATCGCGAGGACGGTGAGCCGGTCCTTCGCCAGGACGTGCGGTTGGACGGGCGCCGGATGGAGCTCTCTTATGAGCTCGCCGACTCCTTCGACGGAGGCGAGTGGGAGGTGTACCTGTGGCCGGCCTACGGCTATCCCTGGCGCGACGCCACGGTCCTCGGCGAAGACACGGTCGCCGCTCAGGTTGACCTGCCTGAGGAGACCGTCGGACTGACCGTCACAGCCCCCGGAGCGGAAGTCACTCCTGTGAGCCGGGACGACCGCTTCGGGTTGCCGACGATCCGAGTCCGCGCCAGCGAGCTCGATGAGCTCTCCATCATCGTCGATGTCACCGCGCAAGCCCGTCCGAGCGCGTTGAAACGATTCCACCAAGGCGCGATCCTCGACCGCCACGACGTTACGGACGTGCTCGTGATGAAGGACACGGGCTGGCGCGAGCGGTTCGACCAGGACGGCTGCTACCGCCTGAATGAAGAGACCTCGGACCTGCTCCTCTACCGCGTGACGGATCCGTGTGCTGGCGGAGCACCGGTGCGATGAACCGGCTCCGGAAGGTCCTGCATGGTCAGAGCACCGTCAAGCAGCGGCGCTATGTCGCCGTGTCGGTGCTCTCGGTGGTGATCGCGCAGGCGACCTTGGCGGCGGGGTTCGGTCTGCTGGGCTGGAGCGCCCGCTTCGCGAACGTCGTCGCGTTCATCGCTGGCGCCCTGCCCGCCTATACACTGAATCGGCGCTGGACCTGGGAGCGCAGTGGGCGTTCCCGGCTGCTCGCCGAGGTCGCACCGTACTGGGCGCTCTCCGTCCTGGGACTGGGATTGTCGACGTGGGCTGTGGGTTTCGCAGAGATCGCCGCCCGCGGCCTCAGCGAAAGCCGAGCGATTCAGACTCTCATCGTCCTCACCGCCGCGATTGCCACCACGGGAGTCCTGTGGGGGATGAAGTTTCTCGCCTTCGAGTTCTGGCTCTTTCGCGCAGAGCGCATCGAAAAGCCGGCGGCGCGCCCTGCTGCGAGCCCGCGCGAGGGCTCGAGCGAGGGCTCGAGCGAGGACAAGGACCGGGGCGGCCTACCCGTCTGAGCTCTCCAGGAAGCGGCGGATGGTCTCGGCCATCACGGCGACGCCGGTGGGCAACGCGTCCTCGTCCAGGTCGAACGCGGGGCTGTGGTGGGCTCCGGTGATGCCCTTCACGGGGTTGGCCACGCCCAACAGGAACATGCTGACGGGGATGCCGGTGGCGCCGAAGGCGAAGAAGTCCTCGCCACCCAGGCTGGGCGCCGGGGTGGTGAAGACGCGCTCGTCGCCGAGCACCCCGCGGGCGGCCCCCTCGATGAGCGTGGTCAGCTCCGCGTCGTTCGCGCCCAGCGGGTAGGAGTGGTCGATGATGACCTCGGCGCTGGCCCGGTGCGCCTCGGCAATGCCGCGCACGAGCTCGGGCAGCCGGTTCGTCAATAGCTCGCGGTTCTGCTGGTGCAGGGTGCGAAATGTGCCGGAGAGGCGGACATACGGCGGGATGACGTTGTGCCGGTTGCCGCCGGAGATCGTGCCGAAGGTGAGGACCACGGGGGTGACAGGGTTCACCTCGCGGGTCACCAGCCGCTGCGCGGCCAGGACGATCTCGGCGGCCACGGGGACGGGGTCGACCGTCCAGTCGGGATGGGCCGCGTGACCGCCCACGCCGTGCACGACGATGTCGAACTCGTCGGTCGCCGCGGTGAACGGGCCGACCCGCACGCCCACCTTGCCCGACGCGAACTCGCTCGCCACGTGCAGCGCGATGACGGCTTGCGGGGCGGGATCCTCCAACACACCGGCCGCGACCATCGGCTCGGCGCCGCCGGGTCCCTCCTCGGCCGGTTGGAAGTAGAGCACGACCGTTCCCGGCAGTCGCTCCACGCCACGCAGGAGCTCGGCCACCCCCAGCGCTACCGCGACATGTGCGTCATGGCCGCAGGCGTGTGACAGCCCCTCGATCTCGGAGCGGTAGCCGTCGCGACCCACGGCCTCGGTGACCGGCAGCGCGTCCATGTCGGCTCGCAGCCCGATGCAGCCGGCACCGGAACCTTCGATCACGGCCACGACGCCGGTGCCGACCGAGCGTTTGGAGGGGATCGCAAGCCGGTCGAGCTCGGCCTCGATGTAGGCGGCGGTCTCGTGCTCGGCGAACCCGAGCTCGGGTCGGCGATGCAGCGCTCTGCGGTGGCGGGTGAAGGTCTCGCCGAGCTTGGCGGCGGCGTCGAGGATCGAGGCGGGTTCGAACTGCATGCATGCTCCTCGTGGTGACCGCGCAACACGGTCGAGGTCCGGGGGCCTGTGTCCGAGGTCGAGGCGGACCGTGGCGTGTGCCCAAAGATCTGAGTGCGAAGGCTACCGTGAGGAGGCATGAGCTCTGTCATCGAAGTCGCCCAGCGCGTCCGTGAGGCGTTAACCGACGGCCGCGGCGTCGTCGCGTTGGAGAGCACGCTCTTCGCCCACGGGCTGCCGTCGCCGCAGAATTTCGAGGTCGCGCACGACCTCGAGCAGATCGTCGAGCGGGCCGGTGCTGAGCCGGCGACCATCGGCGTGGTGGCGGGGCGGCCGGTCGTCGGTCTGGATGCCTCGCAGATCCGTCGCCTTGCGGGCGGCGAGGCGACGAAGCTCTCCACCCGCGATCTCGCACCGGCGGTCGCGACCGGCGCGGACGGCGCGACAACCGTGGCCGCGACGGCGGCCCTGGCGGCGGCGGTCGGTATCGGCGTCTTCGCCACCGGAGGGCTGGGCGGCGTGCACCGCGCACCGGCCTTCGACGAGTCGGCGGATCTGGTCACCTTGGCACGTACGCCGCTGATCGTGGTCTGCGCGGGCGTGAAGTCGATCCTCAACGTCGGGGCGACCCTTGAACGTTTGGAGACGCTGGGCGTCACCGTCGTGGGCTACCGCACCCGGCGCTTCCCCGGCTTCTATCTCACCGACTCCGGCTTCGACCTGGAGTGGTCCGCCGAGAGCCCCGAGGCGGTCGCCGAGATCGCCCGCGCGCGCGGGGGGTTGGACACCACCCGCCAGGCGATCGTCGTGGCGCAGCCGTTGCCAGAGGAGCTCCAACTCGACCCGGCGGCGCACGACGCGGCGCTTGCCGAAGGGCTCGCGCTCGCCGCCGAGTCCGGCATCAGCGGCCAAGGGACCACGCCGTTCCTCCTCGACCACCTCGCCGCCGCGACCGGCGGCGCGAGCGTCGAGGCGAACGTCGCGCTCGTGCGCCGCAACGCCCGGCTCGCGGCGCAGATCGCCGTGGCGCTCGGAGCGGGGTAGTGGCGCCGGGGGAGCGCGCGCCGGTCTGCGTGGTCGTCGGTGATCTCTGTGTGGACGTGGCCGCCCGCCTGCACGAGCCGCTCGCCTTCGGCAGCGATGCCGCCGCCTCGATCAGCCTGGGCGGTGGCGGCTCCGCCGCGAACGTGGCGGCCTGGCTCGCGAGCGCCGGCGTCGCGACCGTGCTCATCGGTCGGGTGGGCGACGATCGCGCCGGGAGCCGGGAGCGCGATCGCCTTGAGCGGCTGGGAGTGCGGACTCGGCTCGCGCGCGACCCCGAGGCGGCGACCGGCACCGTCATCGCGGTCGTGGGCGCCGACGGTGAGCGGACGATGCTGACCGATCGGGGCGCCAGCGCGTGGCTGTCGGCGGAGGACCTACCGGCCGACGCCTTCGCCACCGCGGACCACCTGCACCTCTCGGGCTACACCCTGTTGCACGAGACCAGCCGGCAAGGCGGCCTCGAGGCGCTGAGGCTGGCGCGTCAGGCTGGACTGACCGTCTCCGTCGATCCCTCCTCGCACGCGCCTCTCCGCGCGGTCGGAAGGGAGCGCTTCCTGAGCTGGACGCAAGACACCGAGCTCTGCCTGCTCAACGCCGACGAGGCGAGGGTGCTCGCGGGCACCGAGGATCTCGACGAGGCGCTGGAGCGCCTCGCCGCGACGTATCGGGAGGTCGTCGTCACGTTGGGTGCGCGCGGCGCGCGGTGGCGCGGCGCCCAAGGCTCGGCTCTCGTGCCCGCGGGCTCGGCCGCGGTGCGCGACACGACCGGGGCCGGTGACGCTGTCCGGGCGGGCTTCCTGGCGGTCTGGCTCACGGGCGGCTCGCCGCGGGTGGCGTTGTCGGGCGGGGCCGACCTCGCCGCTCGCGCGGTCGAGACGGTCGGTGCCCGTCCGCAGTGAGAGCGCATGTTACCCCCGGTCGGGGCGCAACAGCACCGCTTCTTCGGGTTGCAGCGCTCCGTCGTAGGGCTCGCCGTGACGCCCGTCTGCCCCGCCGCTGGAGACCTCGACCTGCCAGCCCCCTTCGAGCTTCTGGCTGATCGGGCGGTCGGAGAAGTTGACGAGGACGACACGCTCGTCGGTGTCGTGCCGTCGCCGGTAGCCGAGCACGTCCTCAGCGGCCGTGTCGAGCGGTGTGAACGTGCCGCCGGAGAGCGCAGGGCTCTTCTTGCGGGCGGCGAGCAGACGGCGGTACAAGTGCAGGATGGAGCCGGTCTCCTCGCGAAGGCTGGCCGCGTTGCGCGTCGCCGCCTCGGGCGGCCACGGCAGCCACGGATCGGCGCTGGCCCACCCGTGGTCCGGTGTAGCGTCCCACGGCAGGGGGGCGCGGCAGCCGTCGCGCCCGCCGGGATCCACGACCCGTTCGGGCGGCACCTCGGCGTCCTCCAGCCCCCACTCCTCCCCCGCGTAGAGGAACGGGGTGCCGCGCAGCGTCAGCACCAGCAGGGCGGCGGCCCGCGCGCGGCGCAAGCTGCCGTACCGCGTGCGGTGCCGGGGCACGTCGTGGTTGGAGAGCACCCACGTTGGCCAGGCTCCCGCCTCTTGATAGACGCGCTCCATCTCGGCGATCACGGATCGCCATCCGGAGGCCTTCCAGTCCGTCCACAACGGGACGAAGTTGAAGGCCAGATGCAGCTCGTCGCCCGCTCCGTAGTAGTCGACGATCTGCTCGTGCGCCTCGAGGTTCACCTCGCCGACCATCATCCTGTCGCCCTCGTAGGACTCGAGCACTCCGCGCAGTCGGCGCAGCAGCCCATGGGTGACCGGTTCGTCGTGCCGGCTCACGCGCGAGGTGCCAGCTACCTCTGACGGGTCGTCTTCCAGCTCCGGGTTCTTCCCGATGAGGTGGACGACATCAGCGCGGAAGCCATCGACGCCCCGATCGAGCCAGAAGCGCAGCACCTCGTGCATCGCGCGCTCGACGTCGGGGTTGTTCCAGTTCAGATCCGGCTGCTCGGGTAGGAAGAGGTGCAGGTAGTGCTGGCCGGTCACCTCGTCGTAGGTCCAGGCCGATTCATCGGCGAAGGCCTGAACCCAGTTGTTCGGCTCGTCGCGCCAGATGTACCAATCGCGCTGAGGGTCCTCACGGGCTGAGCGCGAAGCCTGAAACCACCGGTGCTGATCGGAGGTGTGATTCGGAACCCAATCGAGCAGCACGCGCAGGCCCCGCTCGTGAGCCTTTTCGAGCAGCGCGTCGAAGTCGTCCAGAGAGCCGAAGAGCTGATCGATGTCGCAGTAGTCGGCGACGTCGTAGCCGAAGTCGGCCATCGGAGACGGATAGATGGGAGAGAGCCAGAGCGCATCGACGCCGAGCCATCGCAGGTAGTCCAGGCGCCGTTCGATCCCGGGCAGGTCACCGACGCCGTTGCCGTCAGTGTCGAGGAACGAGCGGGGATAGATCTGATAGACGACCGCGGAGCGCCACCAGGGCGCGTCGGAGAGCTGATCGCGCTCAGCGTGTTCTCCATCCATGTGGGGAAGCCTAACGGAGAGGGGACATACCAAGCGTTATACTGTTTGTGCTCTCTGTAATCAGAATCCACACGACGAACGAGGAGACGAGAACCATGGGTATCGGAGTAAGCCTGTTGCTCATCGCCGCCGGAGCGATCCTGACCTTCGGCATCACCGTTGAGAGCGAGTCGTTTCTCAATCTGAACACGATCGGCATCATCTTGATGGTGGTGGGAGCCATCGGCGGCGTGATCACCGCCGTCATGTCCTCCCGCGGCGGCAGCCGCACGATCAGCCGCGAGCGCGAGACCGTCTACCGGGACCGCGAACCCGACCGTGAGGTCATCCGGGAAGAGGACCGCTGAGGGCGCTTTCGAGCGCGCTCTCAGCCTCAGCTTGCTTGAGCGAGTGCCGGCTGGTGCGTGCGAGCGCTCTGTGCGTCAAGGTCGTTGAGCAGCTCGCGTGCGTCGTCCGCGAGTTCGCGCGCCTCGGGGCAGTCGGCGCAGTGATCCAGGGCGAGAGCGAGCCCGAACGCGCTCGCTTCGGCCTCGCGGACCCAGTCTCCGTGGAGCTCGGGTCTCCGCAGGCTCTGTAAGGTTGCGCAGGCATCGAGGATGCTGCGGTGGAGATGGGCGAGATCGCGCTCCATGCGTCTCCCTTCAACTGAGTTACGTGATGGTAATTACGTGAAGGGTAGCATGCTGGACGCAGATCTTTCCGGCTCTGTGGAGCCTCCCCGGCGAGCGGGGGCCGGTAAGGTAAAAGGGAGCAGCGCGGAAAGGAAGAGCGATGGCGTTGTGGCGTGTACTGGTTCTGCTTTGTTCTTGTGCCCTGGTGCTCTCGGCCTGTGGCGGGGACGACGAGGCCGAACCCACCAGCACGTCGGCTGTGCCTGTCGATCCGACCGTGCCTGCTGTTCAGGCCACCACGCCCGCCGCGCCGGAGCCTGGGCCGGCGGACACGCCGGAGCAGCAACAGCAGGGCGCGCAAACCTACCGGGTACGGTCCGGTGACACGCTCAGTGCGATCGCGGAGCGTTTCAACACCACGGTGCGCGCCCTCGTACGGGAGAACGATCTCGCCGACCCCAACATGATCAGACCAGGCAGCCGGCTCCGCATCCCGTAGTGCCCCTCTGTGGTGTCCCTCTACGGGATGCTCGCCTCTCGTGCGACGCAAGGTACAAACCACACGTCGCCGTCGCCTTCGCTCACGCCGTAGTAGCCGCAGCCTCGTTGCGCGTAGGTGATCGCCTCCCCCTGGGGGAGCGGCGGCCACGGAACCGCACGCGGCCGCCACTGATCGAGGGCGCCGAGACCCGCTGCACTGCGCGGCGTGAACTCGACGACGTGATCGTAGGTGAGCACGAGCAGTCGGCCGTCCTGGAAGTCCGCGTCGGTCACCACGTTGCCGGTGAGCAGGCTCCGCAGCGGCGTCACAGGATCGGGGACATCGAGCCGCCCGATCCCGCGCAGCGTGCCGTCACCGAAGCTCTGGCTGGTGTACACACGGGTGGCGGCGGTCCGGCCGGTTCCGGAGTCGAAAGCGGCTTTCGCGATGATGACCAGGCGGGCGTCAGGCCCGACGATGAGCGCTTCCGCATCGGTCGCCGTGGTGGGATAGCGCAGCACCGCGACGTCGGGACGCACTGACCTGCTCCCCCGTTGGTCGAGTTTCGGCTCAACGAACCGGTAGACCACGATGGCCTCGCGTTCACCCTGATTGTCACCGATGTCGCCGATGTAGACGCACGAGCGCCGCTCCTGCGCAGCGCACGGCCCGACGGCGAGCGCTTCGGTGTCCCGACCGTTCAGCCCCTCCACATTGAGCCGCCAGCGACGCTGACCTTGCGTGTCCAGGGCGAGCACCTCGTGCACGCCGGGTCCGTCGTCGAGCACGTAGAGGACGCCGGGGTTGCGGCGGCTGGCGGCCAAGCCACTGGCCTCCGGCGCCAGCGGCACCGGGAAGCGCCCGATCGCGCGGGGCCGGCCGTACGCACGGGGCCTGGGCGGTGCGGCCGGCTGAGAACGGGCCGCACCGGCTGCGTCCGCCGATGCTCCCAGCACGCTCTCCGGGGGGGTCGGGGCATCGGCCGGGCTGCCCGCTGGGGTGCAGGCCGCCAAAGCGCAGGCGACGAGGAGACAGCTCGCACGACTCATGGTGAGGCAGCATAGAGTCCGCGCCTCCCGGCACAGCCTCCCGTGGTCCCGATCCGCTGCGGTCGGCACAACGAGAAGAGCGCCCCTGCCCATCCCGCCTGGGCAGGGACGCTCTCCCCGGTCGGCCCCCCGCTGTGCCGTGCACCAGATGTATCGGTGCCTGACTGGGCCGCTTCATCATCCCTTCGGACCAGATCGCAAGTCGGATTGGATCAATCCGTTCTGACCAGAGGGGAACTAGTCCCCCCAAAGGGGGAGAAAAAGTTGGCCCGAACAGGGGTTGTCATTCGCGGTCAATAAGGGAAAATACAGACAAGCTTCCGCCAGACGAGCCCCTTCGTTTCCCGCCACGAAGGGGCTTCGTCGCGTCTGGCCCCAAACGCCCCTCGTCTCATGAGCGACGAGGCGAGCCGCTCGCTACGATGACGGGCTGGCATCGAACCGTTCGCCCGAGTCCCCGTTCTCCTGTGAATCGCTGCCAGCGATTCTCCCCACATTGGTGGTGGCGCCGCGCAGCAGCGCCCTCGCCTGCTGATCGTTGAAAGGGCTGTTGCTTCCATGCGCCGTCTGCGTTCCGAGGCGTCGGCCCGTCCCGCAGACGTGACTGCCGCCGCGTCGAACGCGATGCCGACGGGGCGTCTGCCCGCGACCTCGGCCGGCGCCTCGACCGAGGCGTTCGGCGCGGCCGAATGGGGCCTGCTCGCGGGTGTGGCGCTGATCTGGGGTTCGTCCTTCGTCTTCATGTCGATCGGGTTGGAGACGCTGCGTCCCGGCGTCATCACGCTGGCCCGGGTTGCCCTGGGAGCGTTGGCGCTCGCGCTGGTGCCGCGCGCCCGACGGCCGGTGCAGCGGGAGGACCTGGGACGCATCGCCTTCCTCGGCGTCGTCTGGATCGCCCTTCCGCTCACGCTCTTCCCGATCGCCCAGCAGTGGATCGACTCGTCGGTCGCCGGCATGATCAACGGAGCGATGCCGATCGCGGCCGCGGTCTGGGCGACGGTGCTGCTGCGGCGCCTGCCGCGTCCCCGCCAGATGCTCGGCATCGCGGTGGGCTTCCTCGGGGTCGTCGCGATCTTCCTGCCAGAGCTGCGGGGCTCGTCCGCCACGACGCTGGGCGCGACGCTCGTGCTCTTGGCCATCGTCTGCTACGGATTGTCGTCCAATCTGGCCGTGCCGCTGCAGCAGCGCTACGGCTCTCTGCCGGTGCTGCTGCGTGCGCAGCTCGCCGCCCTGGTCCTGGTCACCCCGCTTGGACTCCTGCAGCTTCCTGGCTCCAGCTTCGCGTGGGGTCCGGCGCTCGCGATGCTGCCGCTCGGGCTGCTCTCCACCGGTCTCGCGTTCGCAATGATGGCCACGCTGGTCGGCCGGGTCGGGGGGACACGGGGCTCGGTCGCCATCTACTTCGTGCCGATCGTCGCCATCCTGCTCGGGGTGCTCACGCTGGGGGAGCGGATCGCGCCGATCGCCCTGGTGGGTACTGGCCTCGTGCTGGTGGGCGCGTGGATCACCTCACGCCGGGACGCCTGAGCGCCGTCGAGGCACCCCTCGCACAAGCCTGAACCAAGTCTCCACGCGACGTTCGTAGGAAGGCGCTGGCGCTCAGAAGGGGCTCAACCCTCCTACGAGCCCTCCGTAGGCAGAGCGATGGAGCCCGGCCCGTGGGGCGCTCAAGGATGCGCTGGTGGAAGTCACCCCTGCTTGAGTGGACGGAACCAACGCCACGGTCCCGCGCCTGCGTCGAGAGCTGACCGCAGAGCGGCGTTCTGTCCGAGACTGCGCCAGTGCCGCCACTGACGCCGAGGATCGACGACCACACGCCGCATCTCGATCGCAGAGGGGGGTTCACTTGCGAAGTGGACTGCCACCGCACGCAGAACCCGGGCCCAGAAGCGATCCTCCAGCCGATGCATGAGGCCGAGGGCAAGCCCGAGCTCGGAGAGGGGGTCGCTGCTCCGCTCGAGCGCTGTGATCTCGATGACGAGCTCCTCACCGTCGGCGCGGACAGCCAGGGTGTTGAAGCCGGTGAAGGACCGGCCGCCCGGGGTGGTGACCGTGAGCGAGAGCCCGTCGGTGTCGAACTCCGCTCGAGCTTGCTCTGAAGTGCCACTCAAGCGTGCCCGGTAGGTCCTCTGCCACAGCTTCCCGAAGCCTGGCGGTGGGCTTGCCCGCCCCCGCCCCGGCGAGTTCGGTGCCTCGGAGGGAGGCGCGCCGGCCGAAACCCGTTCGACGGCCTGTACCCAGAAGTCGACCTCTTCGCTCCGGGAAGTCGCACGACGCGGCGTGGCACCTTGTGTCTGGTCCGTGGTGTCCGTGGTGTCCATGGCCTTGCGCCTCCCTCTAGGTCGGATGCTCCGTCGACAGCAGGTCGTCCTCGCGCTCGAGGATGGTGATCGCCTCGTCCAGCCGGGTGAGTTCGAAGATCTGGCGGTAGTGGTCGCTGAGCCCGGTCGCGGCCAGCCGCTGGCCCTGTCGGCTGGCTCGCACCATCAGGGTGACGAGCAGGCCGATGCCGCCACTGTTCATGTACTCCAGGCGCTCGAAGTTCAACAGCACGGTCTGGGCGTCGTCTTGGCAGGCGTTCGTGAAGGCCTCCATGAGCGCTGCTTCGCTCTCCGCGGTGACGTCGCCCTGGATGTCGATCGCGCAGCCTCCGGCCGGCAGCTTTCGCACGGTCGCGTCGAGTGTGGTTGCCATCGGTCCTTCTCCTCTGCCGCGCGGGTCAGCGCTCGGCCGGTCGTTGTTCGTCCACGGCGCTTGGCTCGTCGGCATACAACGGCATGAAGTCCGAGAGCCGGGTGATCTCGAAGATCTGCCGGTAGTGCTCACTAAGCCCGCAGGCCGCGATGCGGGAGCCGTCGCGACGAGCGCTGGCCAGCAGGCCGACGATGAGGGCGATGCCCGTCGAGTTGATGTAGCCGACATCGGCGAAGTTGAGCAGGATTGGCTGGGTCGACGTGATCGCTTCGGCGTAGGCGCCGGTCAGCGCCGCCTCGGCCGAGCGGTCGATGTCGCCGTACAGGTCGACGACTGCCACGCCGTCATGATTCCGGACACGGGTGTCAAGCGCGGTCGTGACCATAGGAGTCTCCTTCCAGGGCGATCGTGAGTTGGACGCAGTGGTGGCCGGCGCGATGATCCACGTGCAGGTCATCCACCATGTTGCGGATGAGGAAGAGCCCCCAGCCGCGCGGGCTTTGCAGGCCGGCGAGCTTCGCGTCGAGGTCGGGTGCCGTCGCGGCCGGAATCTGCTCGGATTGGCCCTGATCGGTGATGCGGAGCACCAGATTCTCGGCGCGCAGCGCGACGCTGATCTCGACATCCAGCTCGGGCCGGTTGCCGTTGCCGTGCTCGATGGCGTTCATCGTCGCCTCGGCCACGGCGGTCTTCAGCCGCTCCAGGCGGGCCGGCTCCAGGTCGAACACCGAGACGATCTCGGCGACCCGGTCCCTGGCGAGGCGCTCGTTGCCGGGCTCGCTGGCGACGGCGAAGGTCGCGAGCAGCCGGTCCTCGCCGACAGGCGGTGTGCTCTTGCTCATAGATAGCCCCCGTGTGCAGCGCCACATTGCAAGGTGACGAGCGTGATGTCGTCCTCCTGTTCCCAGGAGGGTCCGGTGAAGCGCCTCAGTTCGGTCAGGAGGCCGTCGATGAGCGCCTGGCTCGCCCGACCCTCTCCGACGTGCTTGGCCAACCGGTCGAAGCCGAACATCTCCCGTTCGGGGTTGTGCGCCTCCGCCAGTCCGTCGCTGTGCAGCAGCATGAGGTCGCCGCTCCGCAGGGTCGCCTCCGACTCCTCGTACTCCATCCCGGGAAGCAGACCGAGCGGCATGCCGCGCGCCCGCAGCTCCACCACCCCGTCCCCGGTGTGCACGTAAGGCACATTGTGGCCGGCGTTGGCGAACCGGAAGTGACCGCTGTCGGGGTTGAGCACGCCGTACAGGCAGGTGACGAACATGTTCGGCGGCATGTCCTCGACGAGCAGATCGTTCGCCCGCCGGAGCACCTTGCCAGGTTCGACCAGGCGTGGCCCCTCGGCGCGCAGAATGCTGTGCACGGTGGCCATGACGAGCGCCGCGGGCACACCCTTGTCGGTCACGTCGCCGACGACGACACCGACCAAGCCGTCCGGCAACTCGATGAAGTCGTAGAAGTCCCCTCCCACCTCACGGGCCGGTTGATAGTAGGCGGCGACGTGCCAGCCGGCCAGCTCAGGGAGTCGTTGGGGCAGGAACTGCTGCTGGATGAACTGCGCCACGCGCAGCTCCTGATCGAGCCGCTCGCGCTCACGGGCCTCGGCCTCCTGCTCGCGTACCAGTTGGGCCACGCGCACCGCCGGGGCGGCGTGCCCCGTCAGATCCTCGAGCAGCTTCTGATCCTCCCGCGAGTACTCCCGCTCGGAGAGCCGCGGGCCGAGGTTGAGCAGACCGATGAGCTCGCCCTGCGCCACGAGCGGCACGACGAGGGTCACCCCCGCCGCCTTGAGCTGTTCGAGGGCCGGTGAGGGGAGCTGCAGGTGCTCGACCGCGACGGCGCCGCTGGACGACGCGAAGTACGCCAGAAGCGGATCGTCGGGGGCGATGTCGAGGTCGAGCTCGAGTGCCGCGGTGGCGGGGACCTCCACGGGCGCGGTCGTCGGGGTCGCCTGAGGACGCGGCCGCCGGAAGGCCCTCCGCCATGTGTGTGTGATGCCGGTCATAGTCCACCCTTCTACCGCTCGACCGTTCCGAGTCCGTTACGAGGGCGATATCCGTTCTGTTCGTTCTCCTGAGGCCTCTTCGCGGTTTGGGAACGAGTCAGCCAGGGGCCCGTCACGGGATCGTTACGCAGAATATGGTCCGCGGCGGCGCGCGAAGTCCCACCCGCGCCGTAACGGCCTCGTCACGGCCGCCGCGCAAGCTCCGTCGACTCCCGAGCGAAAGGCCGAGCCATGCGACACACCGCATCTGTCACGTCGATCTCCTGGATCCCCTCCGAGGCGGTGACCGGGGTGACGAAGCTGCCGTTTCTCCTGAACGTCGCGCACTGGGACGATCCTCTGCCCGACAGGGTCAGCGACCTGGAGGGGCTGCGAGCGGCCAGCCGCTTCCGCTTCGCCAACGAGCTGCGCGCCTGGATCGACATCGACGAGGACGGCCGGATCACCGACGCGGGCTACAGCGGTGACGGTCACGTCGGCATCACGAAGATCACCGTCGCGGGCGTGCGCGCGGCCGTACCGGGAGTGGCGTTCCCGGATCTGCGGCACGAACCGGTACGGCACGACAATTCCGTCCGTTTCGTCCAGACAGCGGGTGGCCGCCTCGGGATGCCGTATCCCCGGAAGGTGAACCGGCCGCCGTTCGCGCAGTTCTGGATGCCTCCGGCCTGGACGACGCTCGCGCTCACCCTGCACGCGGACGGCACCGCCGAGCACGAGGTCGTCGGCGCCAGCCCGTTCCCACGTCACTGGATCTACGACGGCAGCGGTCGGCTCGTGGAGAAGTCGGGGCTGGTGAACTACCAGTCCTGGTCGGCGACGAACTTCGGTGACCGCACCCCGTGGGGCGAACACGACGAGAAGGCGCTGGTCGCGGAGGTCGAGACCGTCCTGGAGCGCGAGCTCTCCACCTTGATCATGCGTGCCGGCGCGAAGCCTCGCATCCGCAAGATCCGCAAAGGTGAGATGCTGACCGAGCAGGGGGCGCCAGGGGAGGAGCTCTACCTGGTGCTGGACGGCATGCTGACCGTGGAGGTGGACGGCGAGGCCGTCGCCGAGGTCGGTCCCGGCGCCATCCTCGGGGAGCGAGCGGTCCTCGAGGGCGGCCGCCGGACCTCCACGTTGCGTGCGGCGACGCCGTGCAAGGTGGCCGTCGCAGGGTCGGCGGAGGTGAAGCGCGAGGCGCTGGCTGAGCTGGCGCAGCACCACCGTCGCGAGGAGGAGCTGCGCGCCGAGGACCTGCTGCCCCAGGACGCAGCGTCCCAGTGAGGATCGTCATCTGCGGCACCCGGGGCTCCACGCAGGCCCCGGGTGTGGCGTTCAGCCGGTACGGCGGGCACACGTCCTGTGTCGCGCTCGCCCGTGACGGCGCACCGCCGTCGCTGCTGCTGGACGCGGGCACGGGGATCCGGCGTGTGTCGGGCCTGCTGGACGGCGCCGCCTTCACCGGTGCCATCCTGCTCGGCCACCTGCACTGGGACCACACCCATGGGCTGCCGTTCTTCCGAGCGGGGGACCGCCCCGACGCGCGGGTCGATCTCTATCTGCCCGCGCAGGACGGGGACGCCGAGGCGGTGCTCGCCCGCGGCTTCTCGCCCCCGCACTTCCCGATCCGTCCGAGCGAGCTGCGCGGCGAGTGGGGCTTCCGGTCGCTGGAGGAAGGCATCCACCACATCGAGGGCTTCCGCGTGCTCGCTCGCGAGATCCCCCACCAGGGCGGGCGCACCTTCGGCTACCGGGTCGAGGACGGGCAGCGTGCCCTGGCCTACCTCTCCGATCATCATCCGGCCGCTCTGGGTGCTGGTCCCGAAGGGTTCGGTCCGTACCACGAGGCCGCTCTGGAGCTCGCCGAGGGGGTCGACGTGCTGCTGCACGACGCCCAGTACCTGGCCACGGAGTGGCCCGAGCGCGCCGGGTTCGGGCACTCGACGGTCGGCTACGCCGTCGGCTTGGCCACGGCGGCCCGCGTCCGCACGCTCGCGCTCTTCCACCACGACCCGGCCCGCACCGACGACGAGGTGACCGCGCTCACGCGGCAGGCGCGGGACGCGGCCCCGGTGGAGGTCATCGCCGCGGCCGAGGGCCAGGTGCTCGACCTCCCCCGATGCGATGACTGAGGACCCGCTGCGCGCGTATGTCCCGCGCATGTTGCGCGGGCCGCGTGGCGCCTCCGGACCGGGCCACTGGCAGGCCGAGGGCACGCTGGTGTTCGCCGACATCTCCGGCTTCACCCGGCTCACCGAGAAGCTCTCCCGGCACGGTCGCATCGGCGCGGAGGAGATCGTGCGCACCGTCTCGGCGATCTTCACCGAGCTGCTCAGCGCCACCGGGGACGGCGGAGACGTGCTGAAGTTCAGCGGCGACGCGCTGCTTATCTTCTACGAGGGGGATGACCACGCTCAGCGGGCCTGCCACGCCGCGCTGACGATGCGGCGCAGGCTGCGCGAGGTCGGCGGCATCGACAGCTCGGCGGGCAGAGTGCGTCTGCGCATGGCGGTCGGCGCGCACTCCGGGTCGTTCCACTTCTTTCTCTGCGGCGCGCAGCATCTGGAGCTGTACGTCCTCGGTGAGGCGGCATCGACGACCGTGGCCATGGAGGCCGCGGCGCGAGCGGGCCAGTGCCTGGTCAGCCCCGCCACCGCGGCAATGGTCGATGCCCGGGTCGTCCCTCAGGAAGGCGGCGTCCTCGTGCGCGCTGTGCCGCCGCTGCCGGCGATCGACGCGCCCTCGGTGGACGACGGGCACGACCACGCGAGGTTCCTGGCCCCGCCGCTGCGGGCCCACCTCGCGCAGTCCGGCGGTGAGCATGAGCACCGGCGCGTCGCCGTCGCCTTCGCCCACTTCGGTGAGGTGGACGCGCTGCTGCGCTCCCAGGGCGCCGATGACCTCTTCGCGCGCGTGCAGGAGCTCACCCTCACCGCGATGACCGCCCTCGCCGAGTACGAGGTGTTGCTCACCGCGACCGACGTCGGCGCTGATCGGGGCACGCTCATGCTCACGGCGGGCGCGCCCGACGCGACCGGTGACGAGGAGGCCCGCCTGTTGCGCGTCGCCCGGCGCATCGTCACGGCCGACGTCGGCTTGCCGGTCAGGGTGGGCGTGAACGCCGGGCGTGTCTTCGTGGGAGCGGTCGGCGCACCGTTCCGCCGGACCTACTCCACGATGGGCGCGGCGACGAACCTGGCCGCCCGGGTGGCGGCGAGAACCGCGTGGGGAGAGGTCTGGGCCACCGACGAGGTGGTGCGCCACGCTCGCGGGCGCTTCGACACCCGCCCACTCCAGCCGTTCTCGGTGAAGGGCGTCGCCGCGCCACTGCGCGCCTCCGTGATCGGCGACGCGCTCACCGCCAGAGCGGGCACCGATCTGGCTGTGGTCCCCTTGGTCGGTCGCGCTGCGGAACTGGCGGCGCTCTCCGCCGCGCTCGAGCGGGCACGAGGCGGGCGCGGAGAGGTCGTGGAGCTCGTCGGCGAAGCCGGCCTGGGCAAGTCCCGACTGGTCGCCGAGCTCCACCAGCGGGTCGGTGACATCGGCTGGCTGGGGATCTCCTGCGACCCCTACGAGCAGACCTCGGCCTACCGGGTGGCGCGACTGCTGCTGCGCCGGGCGTTGGGCATCCGCCAGGACGAGAGCCCCGAGACCGCAGGCAAGCTGCTCACCGAGTTCGTCGCCGACGCCGCCCCGGCGCTGCTGCCGTGGCTGCCGCTGCTCGCGGTGCCGCTCGGCGCCAGCGTGGCTCCCACCCCGGAAGCGAACGAGGTCGACCCGCGTTACCGCCGGGTCCGCACCCAGCAGATCGTCTGCGACCTGCTGGCCTCCTTTGTGCGCGAACCGGCGGTGGTGGTGCTGGAGGACGCGCACCACATGGACGACGCCTCGGCGGAGCTCGTCGCGGCGCTCTTCTCACGCGTGCTGCCCACCCGCCCCTGGTTGGCGGTGGTCACACGCGTGGGTGCGACGGACGGGCTGCACGCCGGCCGGGGCTATCGCGCGAACGAGCTGCGCCTCGCGCCGCTGGACGCGTCCGCGGCGTCGACGCTGGCTGGCCGGCTGGCCGAGCGGACGCCCGTGCACGCCCATCTGCTCGGCGCGCTCGTGGAACGGGCCGCCGGCAACCCGCTCTTCCTCACCGAGCTCGTCGCGGCGCAGGCCGCGGGCCCCGAGGAACTGCCGCGCTCCGTCGAGGCGATCATCGCCGCGCGTATCGACGGGTTGGCGCCCGAGGACCGCAGCGCGCTGCGGTATCTCTCCGTGCTCGGTGACCACTTCGACGAGGCACTGCTCGACGCGGCGCTCGGGCCCCTCGGTATCGAGAGCCGACAGCCGGATCGCTGGACGCGGCTGGCGCCGTTCGTGACCCGGGACGCCGAGGGCTTCGCGTTCCGCAACGCGCTGGTCCGCCAGGTCGCCTACGAGGGCCTGCCCTTCGGGCGAAGGCGCGACCTGCACAGCCGGGTGGCCGACGCCATCGTGCGGACGTCTCCGACCCGGGTCGCGCAGTTGCCGCTGCACCTCATCCGAGCGGGCCGGTGGGCCGAGGGATGGTCTGCCGGTTTGGCGGCCGCGGAGGACGCGCGCGCTGGCGCCGCGAACGCCGTCGCCGGCGAGCTCTACGACCTCGCGCTCACCGCGGCCCGTCATCTGGACCTTCCTCCCGCGGACGTCACCCGCGCGGCCGTGCGGGCCGGGGAGGTGTGGGAGCGCGCCGGGGTCTGGGAACGGGCGTTGCGCGCCTACGCGCAGGCGGCCGCGGTGACACAGGAAGAGGACGCGAGCACGCAGCTCGTGCTGCGCCGCGCCGGCGTGCACAAGGCTGCGGGCCGCTACCCGCAGGCGCTGCGGCTGTACCGGCGGGCGCTGAACGCCGCCGACGACCTGCCGGCGGGGCCGCCGCGGGCGCGCTGCCGAGCCCGAGCCCGCGCCGGGTACGCCTCGGCGCGTCTCGCCCAGGGGCGTCCCGACCGGGCGATCGAGCACGCCACCGAGGCCGTCGTCCACGCTGAGGAGGCCCCCGACCGTGCGACGCTCGCGCGCGCCTACCATCTGCTCGACCGTGCCCACGCCGCACTCGGGGACCACAGCGCCGCCGCTCGCTATCGCGATCTCGCCCTGCCCGTCTACGCCGAGCTCGGCGACCTGCCCGCCCAGGGCACCGTTCTGCACGATCTCGGGGCGGACGCGCACCGGGCGGGCAGGCTCGAAGAGGCGCTCTGGCTGTACAGCCGGGGGCACGAGGTCCGCGAGCGGGCTGGGGACGTGGTCCGCACCGCGGCGTCGGCCAACGCCATCGGCGAGGTGCTGCTCGGGCTGGGGCAGGCCGAGGAGGCAGCGGCGCGGTTCACCGAGGCGCTGCGCCTCTGGCGCGGCGCCCGCTCACCACAGGGCGTCGTCGAGGCCACGCGCAACCTCGGTCTGGGGGCCCTGCGCACCGGTGCTGCCCCCGAGGCCTGCCGCCGGCTCGAAGAGGCCGACGATCAGGCGCGCGAGATCGGCAGCGGGACGCTGCTGGTGCGCATCCACCTGCCGCTCGCCGAGGCGCTGTTGGGTTGCGGGCGCTTCGTCGAGGCGTGGGAGGCGGCGACGCGCGTCCTGGACGCCGACGAGGAGCTCATCGCGGGACGGGCGCTCGCGGTCGCCCGCCGGCTGCGCGCTGAGGCGCTGCTGCGGACGAACGGCGCCCCGCGGGCGCGCGCCGAGCTCGAGATCGCCCGCCGCATCGCAGCGGAGCTCGACGACGGGGAGTTACTCGACGCCATCGAGCGGCTGCTCGCGCAGACGTGATCGACAGGGCTCGCCTGCGGATCCCCTTATTCTCATCAGGCCGTTCTTAGCCGAGCACGTGTTGCGGTGCCGAACAAGGTGCCGCTCGCGCATGCTCAACGGTCAGGGCACGAGCTCGAGACGCGCGCAGTGCGCGGGTCTCACGATGCCGAGATGGCGATGATCAAGGCTCGCGACGCGGGTCTGATCCAGCCGTTCGGCCAACGTGACGACCGACGCGTCCACGATTCCGAGCGGCAGCTCGGCGTAGCGCTCTACGAGGTCGACGACGCGAGCCCAGTGATCTGCTGCGCTCAGCATCCCGACCGCTGGTTGTCCCCCAGACCGTGGTCGTGGAGGTCGCGTACCTGATGGCAGATCGGCTGGGCCCTCATGCGGAGGTTGCCTTCGCGCGGAGCCTGGAGCGCGGGGAGCTGGTCGTGGAGCCGGTCGAGGCTGCGGACAGCGGCTGTCGGCGTCGGTCGACGAGGATTTGATCCTGGCGGGGAAGGCCGCGGAGGCCGAGGGCAGGACGCCGAGTCTCAGCGCCTGGGTCAACGAGGCCTTGCGCCGACAGGTCGACCACGACCGTCGAATGGCGGCGCTCGACGAGTACATCGCGGCCTACGAGGCCGAGCACGGTGAGATATCCGATGCGGAGATCGTGGGTGCGAGTCGGCGAGCCAGGGCTCGCGGGCGCGTCGTTCGAGGGGCCCGCGCGGCACAGACCGAGGCAACGCCAGGGGGCGTGAGGTGACGCTCATTCTGGACGCGGGCGCGTTGCTGGCGGCCGAACGGGGAAGTCGCGACCTCGTGGCACTCGTGAAGCGTGAGCGGCTCGCGGGGCGTGCGCCTGCGACCCATGGTGGCGTGGTGGGCCAGGTCTGGCGCGGGGGCGCGGGTCGTCAGGTGGGGTTGGCGCGGCTCCTGGCGGGCGTCCACGTGGTGGCGCTCGATGAGCCACTTCACGCTAACGATCCCCGGTACCGACGTCGGAGGCTATGACAACACCGCCCGGACCTCGTGGCCAACCTGACGGGCGGTGTCGTGGCCGCCACCTGGACGGCATGCTCGGGTGTCCGCAGCACGTCTGGTCCTCTCAGGGAGGAGAGACAGGAGTAGCGTGCCCGCATGGCCGTCCAAGGCCTTTCAACGGGCCGGGATAGGGGCGAGAGAACCTCAGTGTCAGCTCTGGTCGAGCACGCGCACCCGGTCGCGCTCGCCCGGCGTGCGCAGCCACAACTGGACGCTCGTGGGCCGCACGGCTGCCGCCACCGTCGTCAGGAAGTCCGCGCGCAGGTCGTCGAGGTCGACTTCATCGCGCAGCCGTCCGGTGAACTGCGCAACCACTCGGCGCGCGTCGTAGCGGGTGCGGTCGAACCGATGATCCACCGCGGCTTGCACCCGTCGTCGCACTGGCCCCAACGCGGCTACGGCGGCCAGGGTCGCGGCGGCGACCAGCAGATCGGAGTCGAGATCGAAGAGTGCTCCCGGCGCCACCGCCACGAGCGCGTACACCCCCGCCAGGATCGCGGTGATGACCGCATAGGAGACCGTGCGACGAATGAGCCGGTCGATCTCGTAGAGCTGGGCCTTCGTGATGGCTGCAAGGATGCCTGCCGGGATGCCGAGGCTGAAGCAGATCGTCGTGATGATGCCCGCGGTGTCGTCTGCCCTCAGGGCGCCGGTCAGGTCAAGCAGCCATACGACCCCGGTTGCCGTGACGCCCAGAACGACCGGGTAGACCACCCAACGAAGCTGCGCGCGCACAACGGGCCCCGAACGGCGGTAGCGGTCGAAGAGCGAGCAAAAGGACAGCAGGCCGCCGACGAAGAGCAGCCAACCGGAGAAAGCGAGGCTGCTCGTGATGGTGCTGGCACGGTCCCCGAACAGAGGGTTGGCCAAGGTCTGGCCTTCGTCCACCCATGGGGCGAGCAACGCGGCGAGGACACCGGCGACCGCGGCGACGGCGGTGAGCGTCTCCGCCAGACGCCAGATCGGGGCCACAGGCTGTCCGTTCGGGAAGCGGTACATGGCGAACGCCAATCCGGCTAACGCGGCCGCGAAGCACACATAGCCCACCAGACCGGCCCACGGCGCTCCCGGCCAAGGCGCACCCTCCCGGATGCGACCGACGTAATCGTCAGCGAGCACGCCGATGCCGAGCAAGAGTGGCGAGACGATCAGCAGCCACCCGAAGAGGTCCCGACGGCGGCGGGAGACGACGATCCCGCCGATGACGGAGAGCGCCAGGAACGACAGGCCCCACAGCATGTCCCCGACGTCGAGCTGGTTGGTCGTGCGCGGCAGCGCCACGACGATGGCGGCGATCCAGATGATCGCGGTCGGCCCTACGAGCCCCCATGCCAGGCCGGATGCACCCGGGGACGCAGGACGCCTCCGCGAGCCGCCCGCTACACGGATCCTCTTGCGCATGTGGTTCGGTTTCCCTCAGCTCGGCGGCCAGTTCTACGGTGCCCCGACGCCGTTACGGGCTCGTTACGACGCGCCGCTCGGTCGCCATGGCGTGAATGGGAGTCCGCCTGTCCCGGGGGATCGGTCCGTGCCCGAAACGCCCTGTCTATGGGGCTCGCAACTCGATCAACCCGGCGGCTGCGAAGTCGCCGTCGAAGGCGAGAGCAGCGGTGATGCCCAGCGTGCGTGCCAGCACGAAGCTGGTGGCGTCGACGAAGGAGTACTCGCGCTCGGGATGGCTTCGCAGCCACCGCAGAGCCTCCGTCTCCAGAGCTGGAGCGACGAACTCCACGCGCACGCGCGGCGAGCGTTGCGTGCGGTCGAGAAAGTCGACGGCGCTGGCGAAGCCCGCGCGGCGACGCAGAAACGTCCAGGTCTCTCCCCGCACCTGATTGGAAACGACCCAGGTTTCGGCCTGGTGCTCGACCGCCAGACGCCTGGCCTGCTCGTGGTGAGCGTCACGTGGTAGTCGCAGGGCCACCCAGAAGGATGTGTCGACGAAGATCAACCGTAGACGACCGCGTCGACGTCCGCGGGTTCCACGTCGGGATCGGCGCCGACCATGCCCCACAACGGATCCTCGTCGATCGGTGGCAATGGCTCGACGAAGCGTCGTACGCACCGGCGTATCAACGCGGCTTTCGAGACGCCCTCCTCGGCGGCCAACCGCCCGAGCGCCGCATCGAGGTCTTCTTCGATCATGATCTGCAGTCGCTTCATGGCAGACAGCTTACACCACGGGGTGGTGGCCTACGTCAGTCGCTGGGTCCGGATCCACCTCGCGGGCCTCGGAGCCAGACTGAGGCGTGCGCGGGCTGGAGGGTGGTGCTGACGGTGCGGAGAAGGTGGTCGGTCAGCACGTCCAACTCCACCTCGTCGCTGACGTGGCGGCGGAACGTCTCCACCGTCTGGGCCGCGTCGTAGGGCGTGCGGTTGAAGCGCGTGTCCACGGCGAACTGCAGGCGTCGGCGCAACGGTTGGAAGATGCCGGCGACCACCAGCGTCGATCCGGCGACGGCCAGCCGCGACTCGCCGGTGAGCGGCGCGAAGACGTAGCGCAACAACGTGGCCGTGGCGACGTACGCCCCGGCGAGGACGTTGGTCAACACCGCGTAGACGACGGTGCGGCGCAGCACGAAGCGGACGTCGAAGAGCTCGTGGCGCATCATCGCCACCACGATGGCGATGAGCAGCGGGAGCGCGAGCAGCCAGAACAGCGGCACGGAGAAGAGCTCGTAGTACACGCGGCCCGAACCGGCTGCGGGCACCACGAGGCCCACGGCGTACACGCCTCCATAAGCGGAACAGGCGGCGACGAGTGCCGCGAGCACCCACCGGGTCTGCGTGCGCTGCTCGTCGGACGCGCGGGCGTAGCGGACCCCCTGAGCGAGCAGGCCGACCCCCCATCCCCCGAGGAGCAGCGC
This sequence comes from Euzebyales bacterium, assembly GCA_038233095.1. Taxonomy (GTDB): domain Bacteria; phylum Actinomycetota; class Nitriliruptoria; order Euzebyales; family Egibacteraceae; genus JBBSMR01. Next base: position 11,867 of record JBBSMR010000023.1, on the reverse strand, counting down.
CAGGTAAGGTCCCACACTGGCCTTGAAGGGATCGATGAGCGAGTACGCGGCGTCGGGATGCAGCCCCCACGCGAGGCAGTATCCCGCCCAGATCGGCGCGCTCACCCGCGTCCAGCTCGGGACGTAGCGGCCGTCGGGAAAGATCAGGAAGAACTGCGTGGCCAGGAAGACACCCAGACCCTGGAGCAGCCCGTTGACCACGTTGAGCCCGCCGGGCAGGACCAGCGCGTCGAGGGTGGGCGTGACCCAGATGGAGTAGGTCAGAAAGATCAGGCCGAAGAGCAACGCGCGCGGTTCACGCCCACGTCCCCAGATGAGCGCAGCCACCAGCGCGAACCCCAGCACGAAGATGAGCTCCAAGGAGAGCACCAGGAACGGGTAGAGCCCCAGGAGCGCATGGATGCTGGCCGCCTCGCCGCTCGCGCGCACCTCCTCGGCGAGCTGCGCGAGCTCGCGGAAGCGAGGGAGCACGGCGAGGACGAAGAGCACGAGATCCGCCGCGATCAGCGTGCGCATGACCAGCGTGGCGGCGACCACCCTGCGTGGGTCCGCCCCCGACTTCACTCCTGACGTCAGGTGTGCGGCGAGATCCCCTGAGGCCATGGTCGTCGCCAACCCCTTTCCCGCTAGATCTTCCGACGCGCGCCCGCGCCGTCATCTTCCGCCCGCGCCCGCCTCATGAGTGCCCTGATCTCTTCCCACGGCACAGCGGGCGCCGTGAGTCTACGCCGCGCCAGGTACCGCCGACTGTTGGCACGTCCCTGTCTCAGCAGGCGCACGTACCCGCGGAAGAGACCGAGCCCCTGGCCCGGGATGAAGCTCGACGGCTGGAAGCACCAGCGGTCCCCCTCTTCTCGCAGGCTGCCCCTGAGCACGCAGCTGCGCATCTTCACCAGCCGTTCGTCGTGGGTGTGGAAGAGCATGCTCGCGGGACCTTCGACCCCTCCAATGAACGGGTCGGTGTCGAGGAGGAGCACCTCTCGGTGGGCGTCGAGCCGGGGCCGGCAACGAACACTGACCGGGTAACCGGAGTTGTCGACAGCGCTCAACACGGCGTCTGGAAAGCTCGGGACGTAGCGCTCGATCTCATGCCACATCACGGACCTCCCAGCCTTCCCGGTAGTCCCAGCCCCACGCGATCCTTCGGGGATGGACGACGATCAGCAACCGCAGGAAGTACCAACCCATGAGCGCACGGCTCAGCGGGTTGCTGACATACAGACCCACGTTGGGCTGTCGGCGGAGCAGCGCGACGGTCGTGCGTTCTAGGGCTGCGGCCAGATCTGGAGCAAGCTGCGAAGCCGAGACGATGATCTCCGCAGAGACCGTTGCGTCCCCTTGGACCAGCACCGTTGGCGGGTCCCGCAGGTCGCTTCCGGTCGAATCGGAGTAGAAGAGGCTGACCCGTGGGTCGCGGCGCGCATTGAAAGCCTTGTGCGGGAGACCGATCGAGGTCATGACCGCAAAGCGTCCGTCGACCGGTTCCCAGGTCGGCAGGACGGGCCAGGTGATCGGGGTGCCGTCACGGGCGAAGGTCGTGAAATCGGCGGTGAGGAAGCGCTCGAGCACCGCTTGCACGGTGCCCGGCAGGTCGAGCGCTCGCCCTGGTGTCTCCATGATGCGCCCTCTCCGGAAGGTGAGACGGGTCAGGCCGTCTGGCCCGACCCGTCCGAGCGCTTAGTTGACGATCAGCGTGGTCACCATGTCGCCGTCCGACGCGTCGGTCGCCTCGGGATCGGAGTGCAGCGTGCAATAGACCGTGTAGGTGCCGGGCTCGTTCGGCACGGCGAGCAGAGCGTCCTCCCCCGGCAGCACGTTGGCGGCGATGCCGAGCTCTCGCACGGTGAAGTCGTGCACGAACCCGTCGGCGTTATGCACGGCAAGGGTGTCGCCGGCGGCGACCTCGTAGGCGTCCTCGGCGAACGCGAAGTCGCTCATGGTGGCGGTGGTCGCGGCGACGCCGGTGTCGACCGCGGTCCGGTTGACCATCCAAAGGCCTGCGGAGGTCACCGCGGCCAAGCCCACCAGCCCGAGCGCACCCGCGACGATGCGCCGCTCGGCCGTGGTGGCCTCGGTGCGCAGGTTGCCGCGGCGGCCCTGCACGAGTGCGGCGATCGAGCCGCCGAGGCCGAGCACCACCCCGAGCGGGAAGCTGACCCCCGGTGTGAAGTCGCCGAAGGATGCGGGGAACGCCAGCCCGAAGGCGATCCAGAACAGGCCCAGCACGGCCAAGACGCTGACGACGGCGCCGAGCAACTTGGCCCACGTCCCGAAGCGCCACACCAGCGCGGCGGTGACTGCGGGGAGACCGGCCATGATCAGGAAGAACAATGTGTCGTCACCGCTCTGGCCGGTCGCCATGGCGATGGTCAACATCAGGGCCGGCGCGAGCGCGATCAGCAGCAGGCCGAAGGCTGCCACGCCGGTGTAGACGGGCCTGGCCCGCTGGCTGCCCACCAGGGATTGCGTGGTCGTGGGTTGCATGGTGGTCATCGTGGTTCGCCTCCTCGGGACGTCTCGCCGCGTTCGTCGGCGGCGACCTCTGCAACGAAGAATGCGGGACGACCGTCCCTGGACCGTTACGGTCTGACCGTTACGGGAAACTGTCTGCCATACGGTTCGTGATGATGGTCACCATGTTTAGGAGGCGCGGCCTTTGAGCCGGAAGTCCTCGAAGTGGAGATGCTCACGAGACACGCCCAAAGTGGCGAACTGTGCAGTCAGCGTCTCGATCATGGCCGGCGGCCCGCACAGGAAGAGATGGACTCCTGAGAGGTCGCCGCAGACCGACCGCACGTCCTCGGCCGTGAGGAAGCCCAGTGCGTCCGCGCGCACCGGGACGATGCGGATGCGGGGCCGTTGGTCTGCCAGCGTGTAGAGCTCGTCGAGGAACACCGCCGCCTCGGCATCCTCCACACAGTAGAACAGGTCAATCTCGTGGTCGTCGCCCTCAAGGCTGCGGGCCATGCTCAAGAACGGTGTGATGCCGATGCCACCGGCGATCCACACCTGGCGGCGGATCCCGCGGCCGTTGTGCCAGAAGCCGCCGTACGGCCCTTCCACGCGTGCCCATGCTCCTGCGGCGACGCCAGGCAGGCTCGTGGTGAAGTCCCCGACCGCCTTCACGACCAGGCGCAGCTCGCGCTCTCCGGCTGCGGAGGTGATCGAGAACGGATGCAGCTCACGGGTGACCGCGTCGTCGTCGATCCCGACGAAGACGAGCTGACCGGGGGTGAAGCGCAGCGGTTCCTCCACCGGGGTCAAGGCAACCTCCACGACGGAGGGATGCAGCGGTCTGACCGTGAGCACGCGGTAGAAGTGGCGCTTGACCAAAGTGCGGCCGAGCCCCGACCGATACAGCCAGCCCGTCACGCCGGCGACCGTGAGCAGGAGCAGATAGGCGTCGAGCGCGGGCAGGGCCGCCCCCGGGACACGCAGGGCATGCAGGGCGCCGAGTGCGAAGACGACACCGAAGAGGCGGTGCACGCGCAGGAAGGTCTCGTGTGGCAGCCGCACGAACCGGCTGACCGCGAGGACGGTGACGAGCAGGACGAACGCGATGACTCCGCTGAAGACTCGCCAGCCGGGGTCGGGCCGGAGCAGGGTCGCGGCCCCCAGGCCGGGTGTCACGGCGTAGGAGCCGGCCATGAAGAGCGCGTGGGTGAGCAAGAGCCCTCCGACGGCGGCGCCAAGGCCCCTGTGGAATCGATACATGCGGTCGAGGCTGCTGAAGAGCCGTTCGAGGGCGGGCAGACGCGCGCCGATGACGAGGTCGGTGGCGAACGCGGCGTAGCCGCAGAGTCCCGCGAGCAGGGCGAGCTGGCGCAGCGCACCGGCGGGCGTGGCGAACGCGGTGCCCGCGTTCGGCGCGGCCATCCACAGCAGCACGGCCACCAGCCCCGGCAGCAGCACGGCGAACCAAGCCGGACCGCGCAACCCCTGCCGCGTGAAGACGAGGGGGGTATCGGTCGCGGGGCTCATCGGCTCATCGCGCATGTTCGCCCTACCCCAGTCGGTGCAAGAGGTTGTGCCACCAACTGCCGACATGGCGCTGGACCGGTGGCTCGGCAGCCAGGACGTAGCTCAAGCTGATGAGGAAATCGGCGAGCTCGAGATCGTCCGACGGCGGGCGGCAGTCGGCGGGGTCACGCAGACCGCTGTCCTGCATCAGGCTCGGGTCGCGGTAGAGGTGCTCCCTGGCATGGGCCAGCGCCTCGGTGATGCGGGCACGCAACTCGCCCTCCCGTACCTCACCGTCGGTCACGACCAGACCCCCGTCTTCATCCAGCCTCAGCTCTCGCGCCAGCCCGTCGAAGAACGTCAGTGTCCCCTGGCCAGGGGCGGTCTGCTCGGCCAGGTGCCCCGAGAGATGCTCCAGGGCCTGCTCCATGGTCGGGTCGACGGAGAGGAACCCCGAGCCGCACGGTCCCAAGGTGGCGATCGGTGCTTGCGGCGGCAGGGGTTCGAGTGTCGCGCTCATGGGGCTATTCCTTTCGTGTTGGCGAGGCGGGCGTTGTCGGGCAGAGCCGATGCAGGGGGTCTCAGCCAGACGGCGGCGAGCTGCGGCTCGACGGTGCGTCGGGCGGCGTGCAGCAGGCCTGCGATCAGAGCATCGAGCTCCACCTCGTTCTGCAGGCGCGCGCGGAAGGCTGCGACGACACGGGCGGCATCGTAGGCCGAGCGATTGAAGCGCCGGTCGACCGCCGCTTGCAACCTGCGCCGGAGCGGCCCGAACAGACCGGCGACCGCCAGCGTCGAGGCGGCCACCGCGACATCGGAGTCGGCGGAGAGCGGCGCGGAGAGCGCGCTCACGAGCAGGATGCCACCGGAGTAAACGCCGGCGAGCAAGCCCGTCAGCAGGGTGTAGGTCACCGTGCGAGAGAGGATGCGGTCGATCTCGTACAGCCGGTAGCGCAGGATGGCGACGGTGATGGCGATCGGGATGCCTGCGATGCTGATCGTCCCGATCAGCTCGACGACCAGGACGGATTCACCGCCGGTGAGCTGGACGGCGACGCCGACCAAGGCCGCGACGACGAGGCCGAGGGCGGCGACGGCCAACCACTTGAGCTGCAACCGCTCCACTGCCTCTGCCCGCCGGTAGCGCAGCATCAGCGAGCCTGCCGCCAGGATCAGGCAGATCACCAGAACGGTCGTGAGCCTCGGGAGCACGGACGACCATCCCCGGACGGGCACGTCGATGGAGCTCTCCGGGTCGTTGCGCAATGGCCAGCTCGCCGCCGCCCAACCGATGGTGAGCGCTGTTCCCAACAGGGCCACCGTCAGGGCTAGCCACGCGCCCCGCCGGCTCGACGGTCGACCGCTCGGAAACAAGAGCAGGATCTCCACGAACGCCGTCAACGCCGGAGCGAAGGCCCAGGCCGAGATCCAGGCGGCCGCCGTCCAGAGGGGGAGCGGCGTCGGCGTGAGGGCGGTGAGCGCATACTCCCGTCCGGCGCCATCGACGAGCAACATCACCCCGAGCAGTGCCGACAGCCAGCCGATCGGGTGGCCGGGACGGCGCAGGAGCATGAGCCCGCCGAGCGCGACGAACATGAGGAACCCACCAACCTCGAGGACGTCGGTCAATCCGAATGAGGCGGCGAGCGCGGTCTCGGGGCGTGTCAGACCCAGCACGACCGCGATGGCGGCCAGCGCTGAGCCGGTGATGAGCAGCACCGCCACAGCCGCCTGGCGTCTGCGCGACGGCGACCGCAGACTCCTCGTTGACCCGACTGAGGGCGCGGAGCTCATGGGCGCGGCTTCTCCGCCGTTGGGGAAGCGGCACGGGGCTCTCGTCCGCCAGCCGCCGGGGTCCAGAGCGAGACGTGCGCGGGCTGGACCGTCGCGCCGACGGTGGCCACGAGGTCGGCGGAGAGGGCCTGCAGGTCGACCTCGCTGCGCAGTCGAGTGCGGAAAGCGGCCACGATGCGCTCGTGGTTGTAGCGCTCCCGGTTGAACCGGCGGTCCACACCCGACTGCACGCGTTTGCGCAGGGGAGTGAAGAGCGCGGCCGCGGCCAGCGTCGCGCCGGCCACCGCGAGCTCCGACTGGCCGGTCACAGGCGCGAGGACCTGCTGCAGCACGACCACGAGCGACACGTAGGCGCCCACCAGCAGCAGCGTCAACACCGTCCACGCAAGCGTCCGCGAGATAATCCGGTCGATGTCGTACAGCCGGTTGCGCAGCACCGCGATCCCGACCGCCACCGGTGGAGCGTTGAAGACCGTCGCCTCGTACACCACGTCGACCATGCCCTCCACGCGGATCCCGAGCAGCACCAAGGGGTACTCCAGCGCGAAACCCAGCAGAACCATCACGCCACCGAAGGTGAGCCACTTGAGCTGCGCTCGCTCCCGCCCGCCCGATCGCCTGTAGCGTCCGACCTGGGCCGCGAGCGTGAGCACAGCGACGAGGCAGAACACGAGAACCAGTTGGGCGAACACAGTGCCGTACCAGGCGAAACCCTTCACGCCCCACGGCCGTCCCAAGCCCTCGACCATGCCCGATCCGCCAGGAACGAAAAACAAGGGCAAGCCGAGTATCCAGCAGCCCCCGAGCAGCCAGCCGAGCCAGCGCCAACCCCGCGCGGGCAGGTGACCATCGGGGAAGAGCAGGATCGCGAACACCAGGCTGGCGAACAGGGTGAGGAAGGAGAGTTCGGCGAGTTGGTGGGCGGTCACACCTCCGGGCACCTTGCCCGGTGCCAACACGAGGGAATAGCGTGCGTAGAGCTGACCGAAGATCATGGTCGCCGCCGACAGACCGATGGCCAGCCACCACCATCCCATTCGCAACTCTGGCCGGCGCACCGTGATGAGGCCGCCGACGGCGAGCGCCCCGAGCGGCCAGAACGATCCCAAAATCTCTGAACCGACGGTCTGGCCGGCGAAGTTGACGGTGCCGGTCGCAACCACAAGCGCAACACGCGCGGCCACCAACCCCAAGCCGAGCAGACTCAAGGCAACAGCGAGCCATCTGCGGGCCGATCTGCTCTCCACGACGGTCCCGCCACCTCCAGGCGTGTCCATTGCCCCACAAGCTGTGCGCGCAGCGCAACGGCAACGTTACGGCCGCCGATATCGGTGTGTAACGGTGAACCGGGATCATTCCGGTGTGCATGAGCTGCTGGTACCGTCAGAAGTGTCCGCACGGTGAGCACTTTCTGCTGGTAACAACAGAACTGACAAGGGGACAAGACGGATACAACGGAATTCTCGCGTCTGCCTGACGTCCCTCGCCAACCATCGCAGGCGTAACGTTCCGAGAACTGAGTTCTCCTGCCGTCGTAACGTTTCTGGTACGTGCCGCACGCAGCCTGCTCGCAAGGCCGGGATCGCCTCGGCCGATTGCGAGGAGGAGGGAACGCATCATGGCACGTTTCAGAGCAGTGACCCTGCTTGCCTGTTTGACCCTGGCGGCGACCGCATGTGGTGGCGCCGCCGAGACGACAGCCGTGGACACGCCGACGGCCGACGCGGCCGCTCCGGCGGTGACCGACACAACCTCTGAGACCACCGCTGCACTGTCGGAGGCGGCGCCGACCCCTGCCGCCGCGGACGTCACCGCGTTCTGCGACGCGCTCGTTCAGGCGGAGATGATGTCCGCCCGCGGGCCTGACATCGACTTCGAGAAGGCCTCGCCGGAAGAGATCGAGAAGGCGGTCGGCAGTTTCGCCGAGGAGCTGACGCCGATGCTGGACGCGATGATGGCCGAGGTTCCCGACGAGGTCGCCGATGAGGCGGCCACGCTGGATCGGCTGCTGCGACAGGCGCTGGAGAGCGGCGACGAGTCGGTCTTCGAGGAGGAGGAGTTCAGGCAGGCTGACAGGACGGTCGACGAGTTCGTCCTGGACCGCTGTGACTATCAGTCGGTCGACATCCAAGCGGTCGAGTACGCCTACGACGGCGTCCCCCAGACCGTGCAGGCCGGCACGGTCGGCATCGACTTCTCCAATGCGGGAGCCGAGCTGCACGAGATGGCGCTCTTCCGTTTGAACGACGGCGTGACCGAGTCCGTCGAGGAGTTGTTGCAGATGCCGGAGGAGAAGGCGCTCAAGAAGGTCACCGAGGCCGGCCACGCGTTCGCGTTCCCCGGCACCGCCGACATCACCTTCATCGACCTGGAGCCGGGCAACTACGCCATGGCGTGCTTCGTGCCCGTGGGGACCACGCCCGACAAGCTCGAAGCCTTGGAGTCGGGCTCCGAGCCGGGCGGCCCGCCCCACTTCACCGAGGGCATGTTCGCCGAGTTCACCGTGGAGGGCTGAGCCGTGCATCCGGGGTGGGTGTGGAGCGCTCCACTCCCACCCCGTGCCCACCGCCGGCTTCGCCCGGCGGGACAGACGATGTGGGCGCGAGCCAGAGCGACACGTGTGACGGTTGCACGTCGCGCCGACGGTCGCCACCAGGTCCGAGGCAACTTCGTCGAGCTCGACCGCCTCGCGCAGACGCTGCCGGAACCCGTCGGCGATGCGTTCGGGCGTCGTAGCGGGCGCGGTCGAAGCGCTGGTCTACGGCGGTCTGGATGCACCTGTCGCTCGCCACGAAAGTGCTCAATCAGAAGTGGCTCTTCGCCCCGCTGACCGCCCCCCACAACAGTGGTGCGGAGACGCCCGATGAGGACCAAGGCGTGCAGACTATGACGAACAGGGCCACTTCACGTCGATCCTAGGCTCCAGGCAGCTGGCAGATGGAGAAGCTCGCGGATGCGCGAGCTTTTGCCGTTGTCGAGCTTGAAGGCGGTCCACGGATCAGCAGTCTGGCTCCGGCAGGCTCACCGTGAACCGGGGCGCATCCACACGTTGGCGCTGCTCGGTTCGACCGTGGCTGCCACCGTGTCGGGCAGATCGGTGAGCAGGCGCTCACGGTCGACCTCGTCCCTGAGCCGACCGCGGAAGGCTGCAACGATCCGCTCGGCGTCGTAGCGGCTGCGGTTGAAGCGACGGTCGACGGCGGTCTGCACCGACCGTCGCGGCGGGGTGAACAACGCCGCGACTGCGAGTGTCGCCCCGGCGATCGCCAGGTCCGACTCGCCGGTGAGCGGCGCGAGCAGCCGCTGCAGCACCACGACCAGGCCGAGGTAGAAGGCCGCGAGCGTGCAGGTCAGCAGCGTCCAACCGACCGCGAGATCACGCGGTCGATCGCGTACAGCCGATAGCGCGTGACCGCGACGAGGATCCCGAGCGGGGTCGCCAACGTCACCACCGGTTCCAGCAGCACCAGGCGACGCCCGAACAACGCCACGCCTGGCCCAGGAGCACGAACGCGACGACCGTGATTCCGACGGCGAAGAGCACGACCTTGAGCTGCTGCCGCTCGACGCCGCGAGCACGACCGAACCGCAGTGCCTGCGAGACGACGGCGGCGACTCCACCGTACGGTGACCCAGACCGATCCCGCCCGGCCGGACGGGGTTGCCGAAGACAGAGCAGGAGGAGAGGATCTGGGTTGACGAGCGTGCCCGTCGGGATCTCGAGCGCCGGCAAGAAGAGATCCTTGGAGAGGAGCCGACGATGACCTTGATGCAGCAGTTGCCCAGGGGCGCCCCGGCGACTCGCGACGATCTTGATGCTCTGGAGCAGTGGCTCGGCCACCGCATCGACGGGTTGGAACTTCGCATCGACGGACTCGACCAGCGCATCGACGGGCTGGCGGAACGACTCGACGGCCTGACGGAGCGCACCGATCTGAAGACCGAGAGCATGGCCAACGTGGTGCTCGCTGCCCTCCACGAGCAGATCGGGGGTCTTTCGAGCTGACATGATCGCTCAGACACACCGGCTGTTCTTCGCGATGATCGGCACGCTCATGACGCTGGCCGCCCTGGCCTTCGGCGCGGCGCGTCTGTCCTGACCCAGGTGGCTTGGGCCGGCCTCACAGCGGTGCCTGACCGTGCGCGATGACCCCACCGTAGGAGTTCACTGAGGCGTCACACCGAGTCGTCGGCGGACGACCTGTCGGGCCATGTGCAGCGCTGCGGGGTTCTCGTGCAAGACGAAGCTGACGTGGGTGGCCAGGATGATGCCGTTGAGTTCGAAGGCGAGCTGATGCGGATCCTCGTCGGTGGGGAGCTGGCGCTGCTCCAGGGCCGTGACTGCGAACTGGCGGATCAGCGCGACGAAACCGGCTTGGAACTGGGCAACTCGCTCCTTGACCGGTCCGGGACGGCTGCCCATCTCCAGGACTGCCGCGGCGAAGAAGCAACCTCCAGGGAAGGTTCGACGCTCGAGGTAGTCGAAGAAGGCATCGCAGAATGCGACGAGTTGGTCCCGGCCCGCCTCAGCACTTAAGGCGCGCCCGACGACCTCTGCTTGGAAGATCCGCCCGGCTTCATCGACCGTCGCCAGCTGCAGGTCCTGCTTGGACCCGAAGTGCGCGTACAGCCCGCTCTTGCTCATGCCGAGCGAGCTCGCGAGGTTGCCGATCGAGAGTCCCTCGAGGCCGTCGATGGTGGCCATGGACACGGCTTCCCGCAGGATCGCTTGGCGGGTGCGCCGCCCCGCCGCGCTCGAACCGCGCCGCCCGGAGAAAGTTTGCTCAACCATCTTGACATCTTAGCACGAACGGTCGTATCTTTTATCAAGCACGAACGGTCGTGCTACGGTTGAAGGAACAACACGGAAGGTGGATCGCAATGGCAAACAAGGCAGTCATCAGCCTGACGACAGGACTTGAGGATCCCGAGAAGGTCACGGTGGCGTTCCTCGTCTCGGTCGGAGCGGCCGAGCAGAACCGGGAGACGCTCATGTTCTTGACCAAGGAGGCCGTCCGCCTGGCCGTGCCCGGGGTCGCGACCGGGGTGGCATGTGACGGATGCCCCCCGCTTGCCGCTCTCGTGCAGCGCTATGCCGATGCCGGCGGGTCCTACCTCGTGTGCCCCATCTGCTTCGAGGCGAAGGGGCTGGACAAGGGCGACCTCATCGCTGGCGCGGAGATGGGCGGCACCGTCCCGATGTGGCAGTGGATCGGAGACGACAACGCGGTCACCTTCAGCTACTGACGCCACGACACGCCATCCTCACCGTTGTCACGACGTCTCGCTCCCGCTACTGACTGAACAGCCGCCGCTGCGTGGCTGCCCCGTAGTCACCGCGCAGCCACAGCGTGGCGGTTGCGGGTGGACGGTGGCGCGGATCGTCCTCAGGGAGGTCGGCGTTGAGAGCGTCGAGGTCGACCTCGTCGCGCAGCCGGTCGCGGAACGCCGCCACCGTGCGCTCGGCGTCGTAGTGGCGCGGTCGAAGCGACGGTCGACGGCAGCCTGCACGCGCCGTCGCAGCGGGCTGAAAAGCGCAGCCACCGCAAGCGGCGCGCCCGGGCCCCCAATGACCTCCGGAGCAAACTGGCAGCCGCACCTCGGCGACGGTCGGCCCTATGCCTGCGCGGGTCAACGACGCTCCTCCCGCAACCACAGCGAGGTCCCGGTGGGCTGCACAGTGGCCCCGACCGTGGCGAGGAGGTCGGTGCGCAGGTCGTCGAGGTCGACCTCGTCGCGCAGCCGGTCGCGGAACCCGGCCACGATCCGTTCGGCGTCGTAACGGGAGCGGTTGAAGCGGCGGTCCACGCCCGCCTGCACGTGCCGGCGAAGCGGCGTGAACACGGCCGCCACCACCAGCGTCGCTCCGGCCACGGCCAGGTCAGACTCACCGGTGAGCGGGGCGAGCAGCCGCTGCAACAGGCCAACCATCGCCAAGTAGACCCCGACCAGCGCTGCCGTCAGAAGCGCCCACGCGACCGTGCGCGAGATCAGCCGGTCGATGGCGTAGAGGCGGTACCGCAGCACCGCCAACGCCACGGCCAGGGGGAGCGCCAGCACCGTGCTCACGGAGGCGAGATCCACCAGCGGACTCGGCCTGACGGAGAGCACAT
>JBBSMR010000022.1:0-49451 GCA_038233095.1 Euzebyales bacterium | reverse complement strand
GCAACTGCTCGGCGCGGTCGAGGCGTTGTCGGTGTCGAGCTCGACGGGGTCCCGCAAACCCTCGACGTCTTCAACGGCAAGCCCGCGGATTTGGGCGAGTGACGACGAGGAGGGGGCTGAGAGGCGTCTGACGGAGTTGTTAGTACGAGCTGCTTTGTTTGTGCCGCGGCCTCGTCGTCACTCGCCTGAATCGATGCCGGGGCGAAGCTGACAAAGCATGCAAAGGGTCACGCCGCGTCGGGCGCGGGCTCCATTGGTCGGGTCCGCCGGGTCCTGCGGGCCAGCGCCCACACGCCGAACGCGACCGCGCCGACCATCGCGAGCGGCCAGAGTGCCGCGAGGGCCACGACCACCAGGCGAACCCCCGCGTACGAGCCGTCCAGGAAGAGATCCACCAGCCCGGCCCAGCGGCGCGCCACGGGCCCGGCAGCGTCGGGCCCCGCCACCTCAACGGTGAGCACCGAGTAGGCGACCCGATCCTCCAGGTAGCGCAGCCGGCCCTCCGCCTGCTCCCTGTCGAGCTGCAGTTGCGAGAGCTGGTTCTGGATGGCGATGAGGTCGCGGACGCCGTCGGCCTCGGAGAGCAGCTCCAGGTAGACGGCGATCTGGGCGTCCAAATGACGGATACGGGCATCCAGGTCGACGAGTTCCTGACCCGCGTCCTCGCTGCGTACCTGCTGTTGGGTCACCTCCCCCAACGAGAGGACCTCGGCGAGCAGCTCCTCGAAGTTCGCAGCCGGCACGTGCAGCCCCAGCACCGCCCGGTTCTCGCCACCCTCGACTCCGCGTGAGCTGGAGTCCGCGACCTCGGCGTCGTATTGGCGCGCGACCCGCAGCACGTCGGAGGAGGTCGCCGCGACCTCACCCTCTTCTGTCCGCAGTTGCACGCGGCCCGTCTTGACGAGGGCCTGGGAGCCGACGTCGGGCAGCTCCTGGTTGTCTACGGGGCGCGCGGCCGCCTCACCCTGTTCGCCTCCCCCGGCCTCGGCGACGCCCTCGAGCGCACCGTCTCCGCCGCCCCCGGATTGAGCGGCCTCCCCGGCCGAATCGCCGCCGCCGGAGCAGGCACCCAAGAACAGCAGCGCGACGATCAACAGCGCAACGGGCTTGCGAGACAAGCGCCGCCTGCGCCCGTGGTGGGTGTGCATCGTGAGATCCTCTCGCCGTGGACGGCTCTCGCCCGTTCACGACGTAGGACGACGCGCGTCCGGTCAGGGTTCCCGGCCGGACGCGAGCCTGTCTCACTCGCCCAGGTGCGCCTCCCCCCACAGGTAGGGGTTGGCCTGCACGGCGCCCCAGACCGACCAGCCGAAGCGGCTCTGGCCGTAGTTCTGACCCGGCTCGATCGGCAGCGGCTCACCGGTGTCGGGATCGGTCTTGGGCGCCGCGTCGTAGGGGAGGACGTTCAGACCGAAGGTTGGCTGCAGGCCCGGCATGCCGCCGTCGTCCATCTCTGAGCGCGGCATGGCGACCTCCAACACGTAGCCGTCGTCGGTGCGCCGCGACGCCACCTGGGTCTCCGGCGCGGTCTCCTCGACGACGCCCTCGTCCTCGTCGGCCTCGCGGAAGGCCCTGGCTTCGAAGCCCTCGGTGGTGCAGGGGATCACCGCGATCTTGAAGACGGTGAGCGTGGAGATCCCGCTGTCACCGCTCGGGTCCACACCGATCTCGACGTTGTCCGTCCGGAACAGCTTCTTCACGTCGTCCGGCGCCGTGGTGCACAGCACGTCGTCGTCGGTGATGTCCGCGGCGACATAGACGAACTCGTCGTCGTAGGCGACGTAGCCGACGCCGGAGTAGTCCTCCGGGCTGTCCGCGGGGGCACCTTCCCAGCGGCGGTTGAGGTCGAGCTCACCCGCGGTCGGGAAGTCCGACAGGTCACCGTCGATCGTCGGCGTGGCCCTGGGCACCGTCACCTGCGGCACGGGGCGCATCTCTCCGCTCTCCACCGCGTTGCCGTCGCGCAGCAGCGTGAAGGGGTCGCCCTGCGGTTCGCCGCGGACGAACGCCTGATCCCTGCCAGGCTCGACCGAGGCATCGGCGGTGACGGCCCACTCGACCGTGGTCGCGCCACCCTGCGGCAGCGTGAACGTGCGGGTGGCCGGATCCGCGGTGTAGCCGGCGGGCAGGTCGAGGCTGAGCTCGCCGGTGGCCTCGTCGTCGCCATTGTTAACCACCTCAGCGGCCACCGTGGTCGTGTCGCCGACCGCGACGACGAACTGGGGGCTCGACAGCCCGGCGAACTCCTGCACGTCCTCAGCGCGCGTCCAGTCGCGGTAGACATCCACCCACTCGGGCGTGTCCAGCGAGACCTCGACGTCAGCGATGACCTTGAGCGGCTCGGGAGCGCTGGCGCGGAACTGTTGCTCGTGAATGATGCCCGAGACCTGGGCCAGACCGATCTCGGCGTCAGCGGGCACCGTCACCTCGAAGACGCGGGCGGCCGTTCGTCCGGGCCGCACATCCCCAACCCAGGTCCGTCCGCGCACGCGCCAGCCGTCGGGCACCGCGACGTCCAAGCGCACGCCATGCCATGCGCGCCGGCGCTGCGTCCGCTCGCCTGCTCGCACCGCGGTGCGCTTCGCGCTGGGCGACCGCGTGTCGTTCGTCGCGACGACCTCGACGCGGTATGTGTTGCCCGGCAGCCACTCGAAGGAGCTCACCCGGGTGCGCAGCAGCGTCCCGAGCGGCGTGTCGCCAGCGGGCAGCACGGCGTTGGCCCAGAGCGTGTCGGGCTCGCCCAGCGGCACCCTGGTGGCCGCGAGCTGGAACGTCTCCGGTGATGTCGCCGGCGTCCGACCGCCCGGCGGGCAGAAGTTCTGCGTGACGTACTCGCACAGCGCGAGCGCCTCGAGCTCGCCGTAGGTCTTGTCCGGCTCCTCGATCGAGGCCTCGTCGGTGGGCACGCTGACGGGCTCGCCAGAGAGACCGAACGAGCCGAACCCGAGCCCGTAGTAGAGCTTGAGCGGCTGCCAGGTCTCCGTCGACAGGGTGCCGAGGTTGTTGAACGCCTCCGTCGCCAAGCGGGCGACGAGCTGGTGGTTGCCGTGCCCGGAGTTCGCCGAGGGGTTCATCGTCACGATGACCTCGGGGCGCAGCTCGGTGAGCAGCCGCTCCAGCCGCGGCAGGGTGTCGTGGCCCCAGACCTCCTCGGTGACCTCGGACGACTGGGTGAAGAAGAAGTCGAGCTCGTCGAGGTAGTGCACGTGGTCGACGTCGAGGATGCGCATGGCGGCGCGCTCCTCGGCCTCGCGCATACGGCCGAGCTCCTCGCCGGAGGCGTCGTTGACCGCGTTGCCGCCCCCCTCACCGCGCGTGGCCGTGATGACCGCGGTGCGCAGGCACAGGTCGTCCATACGCGCCATCGTCGCGGTGATGATGGAGTCGTCGTCGGGGTGCGCGCCCACGAAGACGACGTCCACGTCGCTGAAGCGCTCGTCGGCGGCGTCGCTGCCCCGATCGCAGTTGTGGTTCGCTGCCGAGACCTGCGCGTTCGCGGGCGGGGCGGCCGCGAGCAGCGCGGCCAGCAGCAGCAGGCTGATGGCGACGGCGAGTGGCCGGCGGATGGGGACGCGCGTCCTGCGTGCCGCGGTGACAGGGGTCATGAGAAGTCCTTTGTCGCCTGATCAGGTCCAAGAGCGATGCTGCAACTATGAACAGCTCTGCGCAATGACGAGCGGGCCGGAGTATCACCCCACTGGGGGAGAGGGTCAAGGGGACAAGCCGGACATCAGTTGAATAATCTGAAGAGGACACGGCAATATTTCCCGCGCTTCACCACGAACTCCTCTTCACGTGCCTCGCCACCTGCTAGTGTCCCGCTGTGCGCTAGTGTCCCGCTGTGCGGGAACGCACAATTTCCCGCAGAAGACGTCACTCGTTCGGACAGCAGGGAGGGACGGTGCTCGGTGAGCGGCGACGCCAGGTCGTCCTGGATGCGTTGACGGCCGAGCGCGGGGTGCAGACCGCGGCGCTGGCCGAGCGCTTGGGAGTCTCCGAGGCCACGATTCGCCGCGATCTGGAGGATCTCGCCGAGCGTGGCCTTGTCCGACGCGTCCGCGGCGGGGCGCTGGAGCCGCGCCCCATGCGCCACGAACCGCCCTTCGACGCCTCGCAGGTCGAGCGTCAGGAGGAGAAGGCCCGGGTTGGTCGCGCCGCGGCGGCGATGGTGGGCGCCGGCGACACGATCCTGCTCGACATCGGTACGACGGCACTGCAGCTCGCGCGCAACCTCCATGGCCGGGCTGGACTCACCGTCGTCACGAACAACCTGGCGGTTTACGAAGAGCTCGTGACCGACGATGCGATCGACCTTGTGCTGCCCGGCGGGCTCGTCCGGCGCAACTATCGCTCCCTCGTAGGCTTCCTCACCGAGGACGCGTTGCGGGTGCTGCGGGCCAACCTTGCGTTTGTCGGCATCAGCGGCATCGGTGAGGATTGGGCGCTGCTGGACACGACCGTGGAGGAGATCCCCGCCAAGCGCGCCATGCTGCGGGCGGCCGAGCACGTCGTACTGTTGGCGGACGGCGCCAAGTTCTATGGCTCCGGATTGGGACGGGTAGCGGGCATCGAGTCGGTCCACACGGTCGTCACCACCGATGACGCCCCGCCGGAACGGCTCGCCGAACTGCGTGCACAAGGGATCGACGTGAGGATCGCATGAGGATCGCGCTCGTCGGCGGAGGGGGGTCACGCACCCCCGTGCTCTATCGCGGCCTCATGGAGCGGGTCGCCACCCTCGGGGACGTGGAGCTTGTGCTACACGATCTCTCGGCGGCCCGACTGGAGCGGATCGGCAAGGTGTTCACCGGCATGGACGAGGCGGGTGGGAACGGCGTCTCCGTGTCGAGCACCACGGTGCTCGACGACGCGCTCGAGGGAGCGGACTTCGTGCTTACCGCCGTCCGCGCCGGAGGGTTCGAGGCGCGCCGGCTGGACGAGGAGATCGCGATCAGCCACGGCGTGCTCGGTCAGGAGACCGTTGGGCCGGGGGGCTTCGCCCTCGCGCTCCGCAACGTGCCGGCGCTGGCCACCGTGGCCGAAGCCGTCGAACGCTGCTGTCCCGAGGCCTGGGTCATCAACCTGACGAATCCCGCCGGGATCGTGACGCGGTCGTTGATCGCGCGGCTCGGAGGACGCGTGGTGGGCGTCTGCGACTCACCGACGGCGCTCGGTCGTGGTGTCACCGCGGCGCTGGATCTGGACGCGGCCGAGGCCGCGGGCATCCATCTGGAGTACGCCGGGCTGAACCACCTCGGCTGGCTGACGGCCGTCTGGCACGAGGGCAGGGACCTGCTCCCTGAGCTGCTCGCGTCCGAGCGGCTCGCCGAGGTCGAGGAGGCGCGCCTGGCGGGCGTCGGCGAGGTCCGCGCCCTGGGCGCGATCCCCAACGAGTACGTCTACTTCTACGAGCACACTGCGCAGGCGGTCACGAACATGACCCGGCAGAACAGAGCGCGCGGAGCCTTCCTCCTCGCCCAGCAGCGCGACCTGGCGTCCGAGCTCGACGCCGCGACCGCTCCGGACGCCGCCCTGGCCGCGTACGAGGCCAGCCTGGGCCGGCGCCACGACAGCTACATGGCGCTCGAGGCGGGGCTGGAACGCTCCCCGAGCACCGACGTATTCGCCTCTACGGGCGGCTACCACGAGATGGCGCTCTCGGTCGTCGAAGCGGTGGCGTGTGACCGGCCCGTGGTGCTCATCGTGAACACCGCGAACCGCGGCGCGCTGAGCTTCTTGGATGCCGACGACGTGGTGGAGGTGCCTGCGGTCGTCGGCCAGGCCGGGGTCTTTCCGCTCGTCAGCGAAGTGCCCCCGCCGAAACGTGCGCTCGTCCAGCAGGTGCGGGACTTCGAGCGCGAGACGCTGGCCGCGATCGCCACGGGCTCCCGCGAGCGGGCGCTCTCCGCGCTCTCGCGGCATCCTCTCGTGCCTGGCGAGGCCGCCGCGGCGATCCTCGACGGCTACGCTTCCCGCATCGACGGCGTCGGACAGGCCATCGGAGTCTCGGCGTGAGCACGATCACCGACGTGGCCTCCCACTCCCCTCCGGCGATCCCGGGGGCGGGCGGCGTGGTCGTGGTCGGCGACGTGTACTGCGACATCATTCTGCGGGATGTCGCGCGGCTGCCACAGTGGGGGGAAGAAGTCTTCGGCGAGGAACCGGTGATGTGCCCCGGTGGGGTCGCGAACATCGCGGTCGGCCTCGCCCGTCTCGGCATTTCGGTCACCCTGCTCGGGCGCGCCCGCGCGGAGGACACCATCGGCCAGGTCGTGATCGACGAACTCTCCCGCCAGGAGCACCTGCGAATGCGGTGGCTGCACTCCGCGCCCTCGACAGCGCTGACCGTGGCCCTCACCCATGGCAGCGAGCGAGCGATGGTGAGCTACGCCGCGCCTCATCAGGAGCGGCCGGCCGCCGGACAGATCCCGTGGGAAGCCCTCGACCAGGTCGGCCACCTTCATCTCGGAGGATGGAGCGAGGGTCCCAGCCCGCTGGAGGACCAGGCCGCCATCGTGAGAGCGGCCCGCGCGCGGGGCTGGACCGTCTCGCTCGACGTCTCGTTGGAGCCGGGGCGCAGCCGCGCCGAGCGCGTCGGCGAGCTGTTGAGCCTCGTCGACGTCGTCATCCCGAACGCTGCCGAGGCCTGCTGGCTGGCCGGTGCCCATGACGTCGATGCGGCGCTGGAGCAGCTGGCGCGCGTCGTGCCGACGGTGGTGGTCAAGCTCGGCTCAGGGGGAGCCAGGGCCTGCAGCGCCGGGATCTCGGCCAGGGAGCCGGCCTCTTGTGTCGAGGTGGTGGACACGACGGGGGCCGGCGACGCCTTCGCCGCGGGGTTCCTTTACGGCTACCTCCGACGGTGGCCCTTGCAGCGCAGCCTGACCTTGGCCAACGTGTGCGGAGGCTTGTCGGTGGGACGCATCGGCAGCTCGATCGCGGTCCCCACCCGGCACGAGGCCTTCACAGAGTTCGAACAACGCGTCGCCCGGCCGCAGAGCGCGGTCGGTAGCGCCGGGTGAAGAGGAGATGAGATGAAGCGCACAGGAATCACGACACGGTGGGTGCTTTCCCTCCTGCTGCTGCTCGCTCTGGTGGGCACGGCCTGCCTGCCGAGCGGCAGTGGGGACGACGCTGCGGGCGGCGACGCGGGGGCGACCCCAGGCGCCGGGCAGTCGGACGCGGGCACGACCAGCGGCGCGGACGAGCCCGACAAGCTGGTCGTGTGGGACATCTACGTCCGCGGCGTGGAACGCGAGATCGCCGAGAAGCTGACGGCGGAGTTCGAGGAGAAGCACGGCGTCACCGTGGAGCGCCAGCCGAAGACGCTGGATGACCTCAAGACCACCCTGCCGCTGGCGATGCAGGAGCCTACCGGCCCTGACGTCGCGTCGGTGAACCAGGGGCAGGCGGACATGGGCTTCATGGTGAAGGCGGGCCTGCTCATGGACCTGACGGAGTATGGCGAAGAGCAGGGCTGGTTCGAGACCTTCGGCGAGAACTTGCTGAAGCGCAACAGTTTCAGCGCGGACGGCGAGCAGTTCGGCACCGGCAACCTGTACGGCGTCGCGCCGCAGGCCGAGATCGTCGGCTGGTTCTACAACCGCAAGATGTTCTCCGACCAGGGCTTGGAGCCGCCGCAGACGTGGGACGAGCTGACCCAGGCGCTGGACACCTTCAAGCAGGCCGGCCAGACCCCGATCGCGTTCGGCAACCTCGACGCCTGGCCCGCGATCCACACCTACGGGGCGATCGAGCACACCTACGTGAGCACCGATTACCTGAACGAGCTGATCTTCCACACCGGCGATGCCTCCTTCGACCGCGAGGAGAACGTGGAGGCCGCGGCGGACCTGCAGAGCTGGGCGGAGAACGGGTACTTCACCAACAACTACTCCGGCATCGGCTACGACGACTCGCTCGCGCAGTTCGGCAGCGGGGAAGGCGCCATGATGCTGACCGGCACGTGGATCGCCGGGGAGCTGCCGGATCCGACGCAGTTCGGCTTCTTCCTGACCCCGGGACGCGATGGCGAACTGCCGCCGCAGACCGGTGGCATGGGCGTCCCGTTGGCCGTCCGCGCGGACACGAAGGCACCCGAGCTCGCGAAGGCCTACGTCGCCTGGATGACCTCCGAGCGGGCGGCCGAGCTGTGGCAGGAGGCCTGGCTGCCGACCCGCCCCCCGCCCCCGGACAGCCTGGAGGATGGCACCGTCATGGCCGACATGGTGGCCGCCTGGCAGCAGATCCGTGATCAGAAGGAGCTCGGACACTACCTCGACTGGGCCACGCCGACGTTCTACGACACGCTGACCGTCAACCTGCAGAAGCTGCTCGCCGGCTCCGTGGCGCCGCCGGCGTTCGTGCAGCAGGTCGCCGACGACTACCAGAGCTCGGAGGGGTAGACGTGACGACGCTCCGCGACCGGTCGGGGTCGGCGGCGCCCGAGCGCGAGGGCAGCGGATCCGGTCGCGGCACCTCGCGCGGCCACGCCGGCCAGCGGTGGTGGCTTCCGTACGCGCTGCTGGCCCTGCCCGCGCTGGTCTACAGCGTCTTTCTGCTGCTCCCGCTGGCCACGACCGTGCGGCTGAGCTTCTACCACTGGGACGGGCTCACCCCGCCAGAGTTCGCGGGCGTGAGCAACTATCTCGACCTGTTCCGAGACGACACCTTCGTGCAAGCCATCGTGCACAACGGCGTCTTCCTGCTCTTCTACACCGTCGTTCCGCTGGCGCTGGCGCTGCTCTTGACCGCGCTGCTCACCCAGGAGGGAGCGGTGCGCGGCCTCGGCGTCTACCGCATCGGGCTGTTCGTCCCGCAGGTCATGCCGCTCGTGGTCGTGGGCGTGATCTGGCGCTGGATGTACAGCCCGACCGACGGCATGATCAACGCGGTGCTCGGCTTCTTCGGTGCGGGTGCCACGCCGTTCCTCGGGGACCCCGCCACGGCGCTGCCCGCCGTCGGCCTGGTGGCGAGCTGGGTGCAGTACGGGTTCGCGATGGTGCTCTTCATGGCAGGCGTGGCCCACATCGACCGGTCGCTGTACGACGCCGACGCGGTCGACGGCGCCACCGCCTGGCAGAAGTTCCGCCACGTCACGCTGCCCGGCCTGCGCGGGGAGATCGTCGTGGCCCTCACCGTCAGCATGATCGCGGCGCTGCGGGTCTTCGACCTCATCTTCGTCATGACGCGGGGCGGGCCTGCGAGGGCCACGACCGTGGTGGCGTTCGAGATCTATCAGCGCGCCTTCCAGCTGCGCGACGTCGGCGCCGCGGCGGCGGTCGCGACCGTGCTGGTCGTGGCGATCGTGATCCTCTCCCGCGGGGTGCTCTCGTTCAGGGAGGCGGACTGATGGGCGGCGGCGCGTCGCGGCGCGTCTCGACGCACACGGTGCTGGCGGCGTTCCTGCTGCTGGCGATCGCCCCGATCCTGCTGATGTGGCTGACGGCGCTGAAGAGCCCCCAGGATCTGGCGGTCAACCCGTTCGGCCTGCCGACGCAGTGGCGCTGGGAGAACTTCGGCGAGGCCTGGCGGCAAGGGCAGTTCGGCGTGTATGTGCGCAACAGCGTCATCGTCGTCGTGCCGGTCGTGCTGATCGCGGGGGCGCTCTCGGTGCTGGCCGGCTACGCCTTCGGCCGGTTCGACTTCCGCGGTAAGGAGCTGCTCTTCGTCGTCTTCCTGCTGGGCGTCATGGTCCCCAGCGAGGGCATCATCGTGCCGCTGTACTACCAGATGCGCCAGCTCGGGCTGCTCAACACCTACTGGGCGCTGATCCTGCCGCAGATCGCCCTCTCGGTCTCGTTCGGGGGGTTCTGGATGCGCGCGTTCTTCGCCGAGGTGCCCGACGACCTCGTCGACGCCGCCGCGGTCGACGGCGCGGGCCCGCTGCGCACGCTGTGGGCGGTGCTGCTGCCGCTCGGAGGGCCCGCCCTCGGCACGCTCTCCGTCCTGTTGTTCATGTGGACTTGGAACGAGTTCCTGCTGGCGCTCGTGCTCGTGCAGGACGAGTCGGTGCGCACCGCCCCCGTGGGCCTGAGCTTCTTCCAAGGCCAGTACACCGCACAGGTCCCGCTGCTCGCGGCCGCCGCCACGATCGTCTCGCTGCCCGTCATCGTTCTCTACGCGCTCCTGCACCGCCGCTTCATCGCCGGCATGGCGTCTGGAGCCGTGAAGGGCTGACCGCTCTCGGGCCACCAGGCTGAGCGCCATCCCTCGGCCGCCCGGCCCCCACGGCTCTCCCTGGGGCCGCCGCCAGTCCGCTGGGCCGTCATCGGCCTCGGTCCGCCCTGGGCTGTCATCGGCCTCCGTCCCTCCGCTGGGAGCAAGAACTCGCGGATCCACGAGTTCTTGCTGTTGGCGTTGAAGCGGGCGGCGCTGGAGGCGGTGTTGATGGCGCCCGAGGTTGGGCGGCTGGCGCGGCCGCAGTGGCGGCGGTGCGCGTGTGGGGTGTTTGCTCAGAATCCGCGGCGGCGCTAGTCGTTGAAGGTGCGCTTCTCGATCGGGCCGAAGGCTTTGTCGCGGCCCTCGTTCAACCTCCAGGACCAAACGGTCTCGGGGTGGATGACGATGACTTCGTTGCCCTCCTCACCGGTCAGCTCGGCTGGGCCGGCGACCTTCACGCCACGCGGCCGCCACGGGTCGACGCTCTCCAGGTCGTCGACGACGAACGCGGCCCGAGCGTTCGCCTGCACGTTGTGGTACTTGCGGGTCTTGGTCATGGCCATCCCGCCGATGCGGACCGTGCCGTCGGCGACGCGGTAGCCGACCGGGGCCACATCGGGCTCGCCGTCGGCGGACGCGGTCGCGATGCGGCCCAACCGTTGCTGGGACAGGAACGCGTGCTCGGCGTCGGTGAAGAACATGGGACGCTCCTTGTGTGGTGGTTGCGTGGACAACAAGTGCTGGCCGGGCCGCATTCCGTCCGGCTACAGGTCCCGCCGGCGGAAGCGTCCAGCGGCCAGCGCGAGGGTGAGCACGACGTAACCGACCGACCACCAGATGAGCGCGCCTGAGGGTGGTGTGGGAGAAACGAACGGGATGCCAGCCTCTCCGGAGGCGGCGGCCAGGAACGCGGGGGACTGCAGGTAGTAGGAGGCACCGCGCCACAACGCGTCGCTGGGGATCAAGAGGCTGGAGGCGATGCCGATCAGGCGCATCGTCTCGTTGCCGATCCCGTCTCCGATGAACTCGATGATGCCGCCCATCCAGCCCAGCCCGAACAGGGCGAACACGGTCACCCCTGCCGTGAGGGTGGAGAAGAGCGTGCTGGCCAGCAGGCCCAGCGAGACGAGCACGAGCATCTCCAAGGCCAAGAGGCCGAGCGCCCGCCACGGCGCGGTCGCCCCGTAGCCGGCCACGGCTCCCGCCACCGCCAGCAGCGCCCCGGTCATGGCGATGACGTAGACCACGCTCACCCCGGAGAAGGCCAGCCAGCGCTGGACCAGCCACGACTCGCGCCGCAACGGCCGCGCGAGCACTGCGTGCAACAGCCCCGAGTCGGTCTCGGCCGAGACCGCCGCGACCGCGAGGAACATCGCCAGAAACGCGGCGAGGAAGTCCACCGCGTAGACGCCCAGGACCGTCTGCGCCGTGGCGGCGAAGACGAGCAGGCCGGGTTCTGAGTCCTCCGCGGCACGTTGGTACAGCGTGGCGAAGCCGAGCGCGAACAGGCCGACGAACGCCAGGCTCAAGACGGCGCTGGCGAGCACGAGCTTGCGGCTGACCGCCTCCTTGAGGCTGAGACGGGTGATGACGAGCGCGCTCATCCGGCTGTCCCGGTGACGAGCTCGACGAAGACGTCCTCGAGCGTGCGCTGGATCGGGATGAGCGCCTCGAGTCCGTACCCAGCGCTGACGAGGGTGCCGGCCAGCGCGGGCGCGCTGTGCGGGCTGTCCGCCGCCAGCACCACCGTCGTGCCGTCGGTGAGCAGCACCCGTCCGAAGCCGGCGCAGAGATGCTCGGCGCGCTCGTCGATGCGGTCCAGGCGCACCCTGATCTCGGTACCGGTACTGACCAGCTCGTCGAGGTTGCCGCTGCGGACCACACGACCGGCGTCGACGATGACGACCCGATCGCAGACCAGCTCCACCTCGCTCAGCAGATGGGAGTTGAGCAGCACGGCGACCCCGTCGGAGCGCAGGTCGCGGATGAGGTCGCGGACTTCGCGCCGACCGAGCGGGTCCAGGGCGGAGGTCGGCTCGTCGAGCAGCACCAGACCGGGAGCGTGCACCAGCGCCTGAGCGATGCCCAGCCGCTGGGTCATCCCTTTGGAGTAGGTGCGGATCCGCTGGTCCCCCTTGCCCCGCAGGCCGACGCGCTCCAGCAGGGCCGGCACTGCCGCGCTCCGGGCCGAGCTGCTCATCCCGGCCAGACGCCCGTGGTAGTGGAGCAGCTCGGCGCCGGTGAGCCAGTCGTGGAAGCGGAAGTGCTCAGGGAGATAGCCGAGGCGCCGCCGCGCGGCTGGGTCGCGCGCGTCCACACCGAAGACCCTCGCCGTTCCGGACGTCGCTCTGACCAGGCCGAGCAGCATCTTGGTGGTCGTGGTCTTGCCCGCGCCGTTGGGACCGAGCAAGCCCACGACCTCGCCAGGCGCGATCTGCAAGGAGATCCCCTGCACGGCCCTGTTCCGGCCGTACCGCTTGGTGAGATCGACGGCGTCCACGGCGAGCGCCGTGCCGCTGCGCTCGGCCATCGTGCGCGTCAGCGGGCGAGCCGGTCGGCGACGCGCCGCACCTCACTGATGGGCAACTGCCCGCCGACGCCGCGAATCCGGCCATCGGCCTGCCAGAGCACCGCGCTGCCGAGGCCGGACTCGTCACCGAAGGCGACGGCCGGTTGACCGTTCACGGTGACGTCCTGCCAGACGACGGCGTCGGTCGGCAGCGG
Source organism: Euzebyales bacterium (assembly GCA_038233095.1). Classification (GTDB taxonomy): domain Bacteria; phylum Actinomycetota; class Nitriliruptoria; order Euzebyales; family Egibacteraceae; genus JBBSMR01. Next base: position 36,569 of record JBBSMR010000022.1, on the reverse strand, counting down.
CAGCGGCAGCGTGGACCGCCAGTCGTCGATGGCGCGCAACTGCGCGCGCAGGCTCTCGGGCAGACCGTCGAGGGAGAGCAGCACGTCGCGCACCTGGGCGAGACTGGGACCGCCGTCGACCGTGGCCGAGACAGCTTCGGCCTCCCCGATGACCAACCCTGGACCGTCGCCGGTGGTCGACGGGTACATGAGCGCGACCGCCGCGGGGACGCCGACGCGCAGCCGCGCTCCGTCGAAGTTCGCCGGCAGCTCCGGCGCGCGGGCGGTGTCGAACTCGAGCGCCAGCGTTCGCGCGGGGACCGCCTGAATGATCGGCTTGGGACTCACGCTGTTCGGCATGAGACGCGCCGGAAGGGCCGAGACGTCCAGCCCCGTGAGCCGCCGCGCCTCGGCGAGGGAGGAGACCGCCACCGGCTCCTGCTCAAAGTCGCCGCTGACCCGCCCCAGCTGCGCCAAACCTTCAAAGCCTTTATCCAGCTCGGCGGGATCGAACGTGACGACCTCGAAGCGCTCGCTGCGGAACTGCGCGAGGAAGGCGGCGGCCGCGCTGCGCCCGCCGGGCGTGCCGACGACCACGACCACGAGCAGCAGTGCGGCGGCCGCGGCACCCACTTGGGACAGCGAGGGCAGCCGCACCCAGCGGCGTCGCGCTCCGGTCTCAGCGGACGGGACGGACACCGGCGCGTGGTCCGGGGCCGTGAACGACGGCTCGTTCTCGGGCGGGGCGAGCAGCAACAGCCGTGCGGAGGCGCGCTCGGCGTCCTCGCGCAGCGCGCCCGCGGTCTCGCTGCAGGCACCGCACGCGGCGATGTGACGGGAGGTCTCCTCGTCTTCGTGGTCGAGCCACGCGCGCAACCGGCCGAAGTCAGGACAGGTCGTCATGTTGGGACTCCTCATAGGTGGTGCGGAAGGCGCGTTCGGCGCGGGCGAGCAGCACGCCGACCGAGCCGACAGCCAGGTCGAGCGCCGCGGCGATCTCGGCGTAGCGGTAGCCGCTGTGGCGCAGCAGCAGGCACGCCCGTTGGCGTTCGGGCAGCCCTGCCAGCGCCGTGCGGACCTCGTCCTGGGCCTCGCGGCGGAGCACGGCTGCCGCGACCGTGACGTCCTCGCCGCTGGTGCGTACGGCCTCGAGCCGCCCCGCCCGCTCGTGGCGGGCGAGGGAGCGCTTTCGTGAGCGCAGCCGGTTGAAGCTGTCGTTGATGCAGACCCGCCGCAGCCAGGCCGCCACCTCGCCGTCGCCGCGTTCCAACACGGCGGCACGCGAGAGCTTCAGGAAGGCCTCCTGCACCGCGTCCTCGGCCTCGCTGCGGCCTGCGAGCACGCGCCACGCCAGCCTGAGCAGCTCCCCCCGATGACGCTGGTACAGCTGCTCGAAGCGATCGTCCACGGCGCTCGCCTGTCTACCGGTCACACCTGATCAACACCGCCGCCGCTCGCGTTGTGACACCCGGACCGCTCGAGCTACTCGATCACGCCCCGCCACGGCAGCACGTTGACCGAGCGCGCGCCCGGGCGGCCCCGCAGGATGACGCGGCGCAGCATGACGTTGTTGCGCGCCGTCCGCTCGTGCAGGGTGTTCTGAGGATTGAGCGTGACGCGGATGAAATAGGCGCCGTTGGGCACGCCCGTGATGTTGAACGCCTGTCCCGAGACGTTTTGGTAGTAGGTGTCGCCCCAGCCGGGGTTCAGCGCCTCGCGCACCCAGAAGGAGCGTGCGCCTCCGCACACGCTTGCTCGACCCACGTCCCATGGACGCAGATCCGCGCCGGGCAGGGTCAGGTCGATCGCGTCCGTCGGAACGATGCAGAAGCCCTGCTTGCCGCTCTTCACGACGCGCTGGCGGGAGACGTCCAGCAGCTCGTAGCGAGCGAGCTGCAGGAAGTGCCAGTGATTGTGGCCGCCGGTGTCGTGATAATGCAGGCCACCGGCCGGTGCGCGACCGACGGCGTTGCCGTCCGCGTCATAGAAGAACTGCACCGCGTCCATCACATCCGTGCCCGGGCGACGGAAGCCCTCGACGACCAGCGGACCCGGTCCGGCGTTCCAGGGGGTCGTGGCAAAGCCGAGCAGGTCTCGACCGCGCTGTCGCGAGGTCCCGATGTCGAAGGCCGGCAACGCGACCAGGTCTGGCAGCAGCTGCGGCGCCACCTCTGCCACCTCTGCCACCCTTGCCACCATGGGAACGTCCCGCTCCGGGCCGACGGGATACTCGCGCTCGGGGCCGGAAGGGGCGGACAACGCATGCGGCTTGCCGCGAGCTCGCCGCTCACTGACCACTGCCGTGAGTCGCACGACGCGGTCCCGGGCGGGCACCTGGAAGAGCGTGGCGACGGGTGCGGTCAGGCGCACGGTCACCCGATAGGTGCCGACCGGCACGCGGATCCTGGGGGCGACATCGTCGTACTCCGAGCCGCCGAGCGGGCTGGCCCACTGATCGTCGATGCCCCAGACCATGCCCTTCGTGAAGGGGAACCAGGTCTCGCAGCCCATATCGGGATAGCGCGAGATTTCGGGGCCGTCGGGGCTCAGCCGCTGCCGGTCGTACACATTTGGGCAGAAGGGCAAGGTCCGGCCCGCCGCCAAGCTGCCGTCCGAGCGGCGGAACTCGACGCGAGCGAAGCGCTTCAGGCCCTTCCAGTCGTTCGCCATCGATCCGGGGACCGTCCGCAACGACGCGCCCGTGGCGGCGTCCACCTGGGTCGCCGCGACCGGTCTGTCGTAGGCAGCCTTGCGTGCGTGGACGACAAAGTCGCCGCCCACTGCGGCCACATAGACGCCGAGGTCGAGCGGCACGCCCCGTCGTGTGCGGCGGAGCTCGACCTGACGAGTCGCCCCCACCAACCTGACCGATGGAGCCGCCGTGGATTGCGCGTCGGCGGCCGGTGGCAGGAGCCCCAGCAGGAGGAGCGCTCCGAGGAGGATTCCAATGGTCCGTGCGCGCGTTGTGCCGCTGCGTGTCGGCATGACGATCCCCAGGTTCTCAAGGGCAGGCACCCGGACCACGGCGGACCGGCGTTACCTTTGCCATCACTCCGACGTCGGCGGCCGTGAAGGGTTGCCGCGCGTCTGGTGAACCGCTCTCGGTAGCGCAGTATGAGCCCGTGGTTCCGGTCATGGCAAGGCCATGTGCACAGATGGTCCTCTTGACCTATTTCCGCCTAGCCCGCGGGTGCGTTCCCGGCGTCTGGTGCATGATGTCGGTCGGCAATCGGACAGGCTCGGGGAGGGGACATGGCGGTGACAGTGGGCGTGGCGGCGCTGGCGTGCGGACAGGTCTTCGGCAAGGTGTGTGCGATGGGTCGCGAGGTCCCACCGGAGACTCCGGCCGCGGGTTTCCTGGCCGCGGCCGCACGGTTGGTGGACGAGGCCGCCGGCATGCTGCACCGATCCGGAGAGCACGTGCCGACGCTGCGCGTGGCGGCAGGCCGCCTTGCCCGCGCCGAGGGGCTGCTGCGCGATGTGGCGGTGCTGCATGGCCATGTGGGGGCTGCCGCGCTGGACCGCCTGGCGGTGGTCGTGCAGGGACTCTCGGTAGCGCTCGATCCACCCGCTCCGACCGTCACGCCACGGTCGCCGGCGCCGCTCGACGCGTCTGAAGAACCTGCCTCCGGCGACGCCTGACATGTGAATCGCCGCCGGCGATTCTCCGTACTCGGGTGATGGCGTTGCGCAGCAGCGCCCGCGCTTGCTGAGACCGAGGCAGGCCCTACTGGGGAAGGTGGCGCAGCAAGCGCCGGAACATTCCCTTGAGCGTGTGCTTGCCGTAGGCGTGGTTCGGGCTGTTCTCGATCATCACGGCCAGTCCCAGCCGGTGACCGTGCGAGTCGCGCAGGCGCACCACCTGATGCTCCACCGCGCCGGTCCCCGACCCCCAGCCGCCCTTGAAGAACTGGCGCCAGCCCGGGGTCTGGACCTGACCGATGCCCCACCGCTGCGGCGGCGTGACGCGGCGCAGGAGACGGATCGCGTAGCCCCAGTGGCGTTCGGGCAGGTAGTGGTGCAACGAGAACATGAAGCGCGCCTGGTCGCGGGCAGAGGTGGTCGTCGCACCCCACGGCCGCGTGTAGTGGAACTGCTTCATCCCGCTGATCCTGGCGAGGTTGCGCATCCGTGCCGGCCCGACGCGGTTGGCGATGGCGGTGGCCGTGGCGTTGTCGGACCGGCGGATCATCGGTTCGAGCAGGCGACGATCGGCTGACCTCAGGGCGCGGCCCCGCACCTCGGGCAGCCGCAGGTAGGCGACCATGAACATGACCTTGAGGACACTCGCTGTGGGGACGCCGCGACGCGCGTAGCGCCCCTGCAAGCGCCCGTCGGTGTTCACGACGGCGAAGCTCACTCGTCCCTCTCGCTGCTGTGCATACGCGGTCGCGCGACCGATTCCGAAGTGCACGTCCTCGTGAGCCCAGACGCCGGGCGCCGGACCGAGCGCGAACAACAGGCTCAGCAGGCCAACCAGGCAGGATCGGCTCCAGCGGCGTTGAAGGGCGCTGCGGTCCGCTTTGTCAGCGTTCATCCAGAGAGTATGGCGGAAGATCCGACGGTCGGCGAGCTCGCTCTGGCGCGTTGGGGGGCAAGGGCACCGAATGCGGTTGACTGGCTCCCCAACCTGTTGCGAGCAAGAATGATGCCATGATCGTCGATTGCGCCGTCTACGTGGACGGCAAGCGTGCTTCGGAGCACCTCGCGCTGGCCGACGCCGCTGAGGCCTCTCGTGGCGAAGGGGCGTTCGTGTGGATCGGGCTGCACGAGCCGACCGAAGCCGAGTTCGACGACGTCAGCCGCGAGTTCAACCTTCACGAGCTGGCGGTGGAGGACGCGATCAAGGCCCATCAACGCCCGAAGCTGGAGGTCTACGACGACACCCTCTTCGTGGTTTTGCGGTCGGCGACCTACGTCGACGCCTCCGAGTCGGTCGAGTTCGGCGAGGTCATGCTGTTCGTCGGCAAGGACTTCGTTGTCACGGTGCGCCACGGTGAGATGAGCCCGCTCAGCGAGGCGCGCCGTCGACTGGAGGAGGCACCCGAGCTGCTGGAGTGCGGACCCGGGGCGGTCCTGCACGCGGTGGTCGACAAGGTCGTCGACGACTACGCGCCGGTCCTGCGGGGGCTGGAGGTCGACATCCAGCAGGTGGAGGAGGAGGTCTTCAGCGAGGGCGAGCACAACCCCGCCCAGCGCATCTACAAGCTGAAGCGCCAGGTACTGGACTTCCAGCGCGCCGTCGGCCCGCTCGTCGAGCCGATGGAGCTCTTCGCGCGCGGCCGTGTCGGCCTTGTCCACGCCGAGCTGACCGAGTATTTCCGCGATGTGGGTGATCACGTCATCCGCATCAACGAGCAGGTGGAGCACTTCCGCGACCTGCTGACCAGCGTGCTGGAGGCCAACCTCACCCAGGTGAGCGTCCGTCAGAACGAGGACATGCGCAAGATCTCGGCGTGGGTCGCGATCGCCGCCGTGCCGACGCTGCTCGCGGGCATCTACGGGATGAACTTCACCTACATGCCCGAGCTCGACTGGCGCTTCGGCTATCCCATGGCGCTGCTGCTCATGGCCGGCATCTGCCTTGGACTCTGGCGGGCGTTCCGGCGCAGCGGCTGGCTGTGATCGAGAATGTCGTGTGGTGCGAGCATCAAGCATCATGAATGAGATGCGAAGAACCACCGTGACGGCGTCAACCCAGGATCTGGCAACGCTGGAGGCCGAAGCGAGGCGACGGGCTGAGCCGTTGACCAGAATCGTCAGCGAGGCGATTGCGGAGAAGGCTGCCGCACTGCGCAGCCGCCGCCAACCGCGCATAGGCGTCGCGCGGTCGCGTGATGGTCTGTCGGCAAGAGAGCTGACCGCGGACCCCGTCGTTCGCCCACCCCGGGGACGAGTCTGATTCTCGATACCGATCCGCTGCTCGCGGCGCTGGACGTACCCCGATAGCTGCAGGCGAAGTATGTCGACCTCGACATCGGTGTTGTCGATGCGAGCGTCAGCGCCCCATTGGAAAGGCTTGGCGAAAGCAAGGTCGCGACGCTCGACCACCGCCACTTCGCCACCGTCCGTCCCACGCACGTTCCAGCCTTTCGTCTCCTGCCCTAGCGGGGACCGCGGCCGCTCACAGACGGCGTGGAGTGGCGGAAGGACCGTTCGACGCGCAAGAGGCGACTTGACACCCGGCAACACCATGTGCGTATGGTGTATGCGCTTACATCTTCCGCTCCCAGCGCGGAAAGGCGGCGAGGCCCGTGCACCGCGACGACACGGCGAATCCCAGGGCGACGCGCCCCAACGTCTACGACGTCGCGCAGTTGGCCGGGGTCTCGATCGCCACCGTCTCGCGTGTACGGCGAGGCAACGGACCCGTTGCGGACGCCACGCGCGAGCGCGTTCAGGCGGCGATGACGGAGCTGGATTGGCAGCCGAGCGCGCCGGCGCGCGCGCTCGCCGGGGAACGTCACGAAGCGGTCGGCATCGTCTTCCCGGAGCTGAGCGGCCGGTACTACGCTGAGGTCATCCGCGGGTTCGAGGCCCGCGCCGTCGAGGCGTCAGCGGCCGCGCTCATCCTCGCCGCACACGAGCGGCCCGACAGCGAGGCGATGGTGCGCGACCTGGCCGCGCGGGTCGACGGCTTGATCATCATGGACCGCACCATCGGCGACGACACGGCCGCGATTGTCGAGCGCAGGGGCGTGCCCGTCGTCCTGCTCGCCCGACCGCCGGTCGACGACATCCCGGCCGTACGGGTTGAGAACGTCGAGGTCACCCGCGAACTGACCGCTCACCTCCTCACGCACGGTTGGCGCCGGCTCGTCTTCTTGGGCGACCCCGACCGCTCGCCCGACGTCGCGCAGCGGTGGCGCGGCTTCCAGCAGGCGCACGCTGACGAGGGGCTCGACGTTCCACGGGCGCCCCTGCTCGCGAACGGCTACCAGCTCACCGACGGCAGCGCCGCGGCGCTCGGCGCGCTCGACGGCGCCGACCCGCCCGACGGCATCGTCTGCGCGAACGACGAGCTCGCGTCCGGCGTCTACGAGGCCGCGGAGCTCCTCGATCTGGCCGTCGGAGCCGAGCTGGCCGTCACGGGCTGGGACGACCAGCCGCTCGCTGAGCGTCTGGCGCCACCGCTCTCCACCGTCCACCAACCGATGTCCGAGCTCGGCGCGCGCGCCGCAGCCTGCCTCATTGACCGCATCGAGGGCCGCCACGTCGTGTCGGAGACCCTCGCCACTCGCGTGCAAGTCCGTCACAGCTGTGGCTGCTGAGCAGCCAGGAGGTTCCGCCATGCCCATCATCCGACACCGACTCTGGTTCCTGCTCGTCATCGTGCTGCTCGTGGCCGCGGCCTGCGGGACGAACGACGAATCCGCGAGCGGCGGAGGCGGCGGGGATGGCGGCGACGGGGGCGGTGAGCAGTCGACCGGTGGGGGTGGTCAGGCGAGCGGAGACGTCACGGTCTGGGCGATGGGCGCTGAGGGCGAGAGCCTCGGCAGCTTCGCCAAGCAGTTCGAGCAACAGAACGGCGACGTCTCCGTGAACGTCACGCCGATCGCCTGGGATGTCGCGCACGACACGCTCGTCACCTCGGTCGGTGGCCGGCAACCAGACGCCGGGAGCCTCGCAGTTGGGCACCACCTGGATGGGTGAGTTCGCCAAGCTCGGCGCGCTGCAGCAGAACCCGCAGGACATCGACAAGAGCAAGTTCTTCGAGGGGGCGTTCAACACCAACGTCGTCGACGACACGGCCTACGGGGTGCCCTGGTACGTCGAGACGCGCGTCCTGTACTACCGCTCGGACCTGCTGGAGAAGGCCGGCATCACCAAGGCGCCGGAGACATGGGACGAGCTGAAGACCGCCGCGAAGGCGCTCATCGAGAAGGCCGGGACGAAGCGTGGCATCGCGCTGCTCACCGGCACGGGGAGCTGGCAGCAGTGGATGCCGCTGGTCTGGTCCAACGGCGGCGAGATCATGGACGATCAGGGCAACTTCACCCTCGACAGCCCCGCAGCGGTCGAGGCCCTGGAGTTCTATGCCTCCTTCTTCAAGGAGGGACTGGCCGAGCCCGCCGCCGAGGGGTTCGCCGTCGAGCAGGGCTTCGTCGCCGGCACCGATCCGATGTTCTTCTCGGGGCCGTGGCACATGGCGCTCATCGAGGACACCGGCGGCGAGCAGATCCAGGGGAAGTGGGACATCGCGCTGCAACCCAAGAAGGACCAGAGCGGCGACGCCGGCACCTCCTTCGTGGGGGGCAGCAACCTCGTCGTCTTCAACAACTCCGACAACCCGGACGCGGCCTGGTCGTTCGTGGAGTACATGTCACAACCCGACGTGCAGTCCGAGTGGTACCAGCAGGTGGATGCCCTGCCCGCCGTGAAGAGCGCGTGGGAGGCCGGTGAGCTCGCCTCCGACGAGAAGCTCGCCACGTTCGGCAAGCAGTTGGAGACCGCGAAGGCACCTCCTGCCATTCCGACCTGGGAGGAGATCGCCACCGCGATCGACGACGAGATCGAGCGGGCTGCCCTCGGCCAGAAGTCAGCTGAGGAGGCCGTGAAGGCGATGCAGCAGGCCGCAGAGTCCATCGGCACCGGCTCGTAGCCGACCGGAGCGGGGCGTCGGCGTCCGACGCGATGCGGGCGCCCCGGCCGGAGAGAGGACAGGGGGAAGCATGAGCGCCGAAACAGCCTCTTCACGTGCCGGGTCGAGCCGGCCCGCCGGGTCATCCGGCTCGAGCGAGAAGTCCCTGGGTCAGCGACTGCGGCCCCATCTGGTCGGCTGGGGGTTCGCCGCTCCCTGGGTGATCCTGTTCGCCATCTTCCTGGCGGGACCGATCCTCGCCTCGTTCCTGCTGAGCTTCACCGACTTCGGACTCAAGGACCTGCAGAACCCCATCGGCACGAACCTCATCGGCTTCGAGAATTACGGCGCGCTGCCCGACGACCCGAAGTTCCGTGCCGCCGCGTTCAACACCCTCTACTTCGTGATCGCGGGCGTCCCCCTGACGCTGCTGGCCGGCCTCAGCAGCGCGGTGCTGCTGAACTCGGCGGTGATCCGCCTGAAGGGGCTGTTCCGAGTCGGTTACTACACCCCTGTGGTCACGAGCATCATCGCGATCGCGGTGATCTGGCGCTACCTGCTGCAGCCCGACTTCGGCGTGATCAACGGGCTGCTGAACGCCGTCGGCATCGAGGGCCCGGACTGGCTGTCGAGCACCACGCTGGCGATGCCCTCGATCATCGCCATCGCGGTCTGGCGCAACGTGGGCTATGCGATGGTGATCTTCCTGGCGGGGCTGCAGGGCGTGCCCGAGGCGCTGTATGAAGCGGCGAGGATCGATGGGGCGTCGCGCTGGAACCAGTTCCGTTACGTCACCCTGCCGCTGCTCAAGCCCACGACGCTGTTCGCGCTGGTCATCACGAGCATCGGCTATCTCAACCTCATGGAGGAGCCGTTCGTGATGACGAACGGCGGCCCGCTCGACTCAACGCTCTCGGTGGCGATGCACCTGTACAACGAGGCGTTCAACTTCCTGCACTTCGGCTATGCCTCGGCGATCGGCTATGCGCTGTTCGCCGCCATCGCCGCGCTCACGGCAGTCCACTTCCGGCTGCTGCGCTCCGAGACCTAAGGGGGAAGAGATCATGGCGGACACCGTCGCAAGGACCGAGCAGGAGCAACCCGCGCAGGACCGCTTCGACGCGGGCGCGCCCTCCCAGGAGGAGCAGGACCGACGCCGCTGGCTCAAGCCGCTGATCATGTACGCGCTGCTCATCATCGGGCTGCTGGCTCTGATCGGCCCGTTCGTCTGGATGGCGCTGGGCTCGGTGAAGACGCAGCAGGAGCTGTTGCAGGTCCCGCCCACGTGGCTGCCACAGAACCCGACGCTCGGCAACTACGACCGGCTCTTCAACCGGCTGGACTTCCCGCGCTACTTCTTCAACTCGTCGGTGGTCGCTGCGGGGATCACCGTTTCGAACCTGCTGTTCTGCTCGATGCTGGGCTACGCGTTCGCCAAACTGCGCTTCGCGGGCAGCCGGCCGCTCTTCCTGACGGTCATGGCGACGCTCATGGTCCCCAGCACGGTCGTGCTCGTGCCGCTCTTCGTGCTCATGAGCAAGCTCGGGCTGGTGAACACCCACCTCGGGCTGATCCTGCCGACGGCCGCCGGGCCCTTCGGGGTCTTCCTCATGCGCCAGTTCATGTCGGGAATCCCCGACGAGCTGTTGGAGGCGGCCCGCGTCGACGGCGCCAGCGAGTGGCGGCTGTACTGGCAGATCGCGCTGCCGCTCGCCGGCCCGGCGCTGGCCACGCTCGGCATCCTCACGTTCATGCAGGCCTGGAACGCCTTTCTCTGGCCGCTGGTGGCCTCGACCGACGAGCAGATGTACACGCTGCCTGTGGCGTTGGCGGTCTTCGCCAAGGGCCAGCACGCCGCCGACTACGGCCTGTTGATGGCCGGCTCGCTCGTGGTCGTGCTGCCTGTGCTCATCGTCTTCCTCGCGCTGCAGCGCTACTTCACGCAAGGCATCTCGATGACCGGCACGAAGGGCTGATCAACTCACCTGATCCGACTCACTCAACGGGGTTCCCCATGCGCCGTCTCACCGCCACCGCGCTCGGCCTGCTGCTCGTACTGACCACCGCCCTGCCCGCCCTCGCGGCTGCCCCGCAGCTCGATCGAAGTCAGCGCGACACCAGGCGGCGCCATCTCACCGCCGGTGACTTCTCCCGTCGCATCCGCCCGCTGTTGCGGATGGAAGAGTTCTCTGTCGAGCCTGCTCCAGGCTCCTGACCCGCGTCCGTCTCGCTTGCAAGGGGGCCCCGTCATGACCCGTCGCGCGTGCATCGCCGCCCTGACCGCTCTGCTCACGCTCGGGCTGCTCCCGTCAGCGGGTGCCCAGCCTGCGCGCAGCGGTGCCCAGCCGGCGTCGAACAGCTCACAGCCAGATGCCCAGCCCCAGCGCAGAGGCTGGCGGTCGGGCGCCGAGCGCGAGACGCTGATGCGCTACGCCGAGGACACGTGGGCGTCGTTCGTCGCCATGACCGATCCCGAGAGCGGCTTGCCCGCGGACGCGCTCAACATCGACGGACGCGCAGCCGGGAGACCTCCACGACCAACATCGGTGCCTACATGTGGAGCACCGTCACCGCCGAGGCCGTGGGGATCATCGATCGCGAGGAGGCGCTGACCCGGCTGCGCACCACGCTCGGCACGCTGGAGAGCATGGAGCGCCACGGCCCCAGCGGGCAGTTCTTCAACTGGTACGACCACCGCACCGGCGAGAAGCTGACGGTCTGGCCGAAGACCGGGGAGGACCTCACCCCGATCCTGTCGTCGGTCGACAACGGCTGGCTCGCCACTGGGCTGCAGATCGTGCGGGGCGCCATGCCGGAGCTCGCCCACCGGGCCGGGGCGCTGTACGCGAGCATGGACTTCGGGTTCTACTACCGGCCGGAGGAGAACCGCATCCTCTTCCACTACGCGCCGAGCACCGGCGACGCGCCGTGCTGCTACGACACCATCGTGAGCGAGAGCCGCATCGCGAGCTACGTGGGCATCGCGAAGGGCGAGATCCCACCGCGGCACTACTACGGAGCATGGCGCGCCTTTCCCGACAGCTGCGACTACAGCTGGCAGGAGACCCGCCCCTACGGCCGGACGAACCAGTACTACGGCGAGTCGGTCTTCGACGGCGCCTACCCCTACCACGGCACCCGCGTCACGCCGGGCTGGGGCGGCAGCGCCTTCGAGGACCTCATGCCCGCGCTGTTCGTGCCGGAGGAGCGCTGGGGAGCCGGCAGCTGGCGCATGAACCACCCGCTGACGGTCCGCGCCCAGCGCTACCACGGCCTGAACGTCGCCGAGTACGGCTACTGGGGCTTCTCGCCGGCGAACATCCCCGAGGGCGGCTACGACGTCTACGGCGTCGACGCGATCGGCAGCAACCCGACCGGCTACCCGTCGAACAAGGACAAGACCCTCGTCGACCCCGGCTTCCCCGGCTGCCCCGACCGGGAGCCGGAGCCCGTGCCGCCGCCGTCGGCGTTCACGAACGGCGTCGTCACGCCCCACGCCGCGTTCCTCGGCCTGCGCTGGGAGCCCCGGAATGTGCTGCGCAACCTCGCCAAGCTCGAGCGCAACTTCGACATCTACTCCGAGTGGGGCTTCCGCGACTCGGTGAACGTCGACACGGGCGTCGTCTCGGACTTCTACCTGGCGCTCGACCAGGGCATCATCATGGCGGCCGTCGGCAACGAGCTGACGGATGATCTGCTCCGGCGGTCGTTCGTCACGCCGTCGGTGCGCCGTGCGCTGCGGCCCATCATGGGCGTCGAGGAGTTCGGCACCAGGCCGCGCCGCTGCACGATCAACGGCACGCGCCACCGTGACTGGCTGCTCGGCACGCGGGGCGACGATGTTATTTGCGGACGCGGCGGCGACGACATCGTGTACGGGGCCGGCGGCGACGACATCGTCTACGGCGACGCCGGCGACGACTGGGTCGTCGGAGGCCGCGGCGACGACACGCTGTACGGCGACGCCGGCCGTGACTGGCTGATCGGCGGTCCAGGCGACGACGTCCTCTCCGGCGCCCGAGGCAACGACCGGCTCTTCGGGGGCAGGGACGACGACCACGCTGAGGGAGGGGCCGGTGAGGACGGCTGCTGGGCGGAGGGCGCGAGCGGATGCGAGGACGGCTCATGAGCCTCGACGATGACGCACGTGCCGACTGGGAGGAGCGTATCGGCCGCCACTCCGACCGGGACGAAGGCTCGCACGCCCGACGGCTGCCGGCGCCGGGGGGCGTGGAGGTCCGGCCTGGCGTCGGTCAGATCACGGTGGACTTCCAGACCGTTCCCGGTGCGCTCGCCTACGCCGTGCACCGGGCCGACGACCGGGACGGGGAGTACAGCGTGGTCGACTTCCAGGGCGGGGACGTGCTGGTGGTCCCCGGGCCTCCCTTCGCCGACACGACGGTCGAGCCAGCACGGATCTACTGGTACCGGGTCGCCGCGCTGGCGGCCACCGAGGTCGAGCCCGACGTGTTCTCCGACGCCGTGAGCGCGCAAGCGCTCGCCTCCGCGGACGAGCCCGCGGTCGTGCGCTGCGAGGTCGACGTCGCGGGCCCCACCTCGACGCTGCGGCGACCATGGCGGATGCTCGGCTCGGAGCACCTGTCACAGCTCGGCTACGAGGAGCGCACCGGCGGCCAGCCGATCGGTGCGGAGTTCACCGAGGCGCTGCGCATGGCCCGCGACGAGCTCGGCGCGACTCATGTGCGCGCTCATGCGATCCTGCACGACGAGCTGGGCGTGTACCGCGACGGGGAGCACCCGAAGTTCGAGTTCGCCCGCGTCGATGAGGTGTACGACCGGGTGCTGGAGCTCGGGTACACCCCGATCGTCGAGCTCTCGTTCATGCCGGCCGACCTCGCGCGCGAGCCCGAGGCCACTGTCTTCGACTACCGGGCGATCATCTCCCCGCCCCGGGAGTGGGGGCAGTGGGAGGAGCTGATCGGCCGGTTGGTGCGTCATCTCGTCAAGCGCTACGGGCTCGACGAGGTGCGACGGTGGGCCTTCGAGGTCTGGAACGAGCCGAACCTGGAGGTCTTCTGGACCGGTTCGCAGGAGGAGTACTTCCGCCTCTACGCGACCGCTGCGCGTGTGGTGAAGGCCGTGGACGAGCAGCTTCTGGTCGGTGGCCCTTCCACCGCTCAGTCAGGCTGGGTCGCCGACTTCCTCGACCACGTCGCAGCCGAGGACCTGCCGCTGGACTTCGTGACGACGCACGTCTACGGCACCTATCCCACCGACGTGCGTGCCGTGCTCGCCGCCCGCGGGCTCGACGAGGTCAAGGTGTGGTGGACCGAGTGGGGCATCACGCCCCGGCATTTCGACGCCATCAACGATCGCGTCTTCGCCGCGCCGTTCGTGCTGCACGGCATGAAGGCGGCGCAGCGCAACGCCGACGCGCTGGCCTACTGGGTGGTGAGCGACCATTTCGAGGAGCTCGGCCGCCCCCCGGAGCTCTTCCACGGTGGCTTCGGACTGCTCACCGTCGGCAACCTGCGCAAGGCGCGCTACCGGGCGCTGATGTTGGCCGAGGAGCTGGCCGATGAGCAGCTGCCGCTCACGCTCTCCGGCGACGGGGCCCGGTCGCTGGTCGACGCCTGGGCGACCCGCGCGTCCGAAGGCACGGTCGACGTGCTCGCCTGGAACGGCACGCTCGATCAGACCAAGCAAAAGGGCGAGCCGGCGCTCGACCGTCGGGTCGAGGTGGTGCTCGACGGTCTCTCGGCGGCCCGCTACACGGTCACGTTGGCCAGGATCGACGCCGAACACAGCAACATCGCGGCGGTGCTGGTCGCCGGGGACTGGCCGACGGATGAGGAATGGCAGGCGCTGCGGGCGGCCGACACCCTCGATGAAGCCGAGTGGGACGAGATCACACCGGAGGATGGCACCGCGCGCTTGGCCTTCGACTTGCCGATGCCTGGTGTGGCGCGGCTCCGGCTCCGGCCGGTCTGAACGGAGCAGGCCTGACGATACCCGGCCAGATTGGGTGTACATCAACTCACGGTGCCGTCAGAAGTGTCCGGACGGTGGGCACGTTCCCACGGTGCCGTCAGAAGTGACACGGGCGCGAATGCGTCGGTAACGGGCGAAATCCTGCGGCGACTGCTCGGGCGCACCCATGAACAGGGCGCAAGCGGCTGAGCATCAGGTCAGCGGCACGTCCAGGTCGTCGCCGAGCTCGTCGACCAGGCGGCGCAGCTCCGAACGCAGGCGGCGCAGATCGTCGGCGTAGTCGGCTTCGTCGTGGACGCTGCGCAGCTCGTAGGGGTCGGCGTCGAGGTCGAACAGCTCCCACTCCGGGGGGAGCGTCTCGGCGCTCGAACCGGGCTGGCCGCCACCGTCGCCGTAGTAGTAGACGAGCTTGCGATCGCGCGTGCGCACCCCGGCATGGGCCTCGATGCGGTGGATCGAGTCCAGGTGCATCCAGTAGCGGTAGTACATGCTGGCGCGCCAGTCGGGCGGGGTCTCGCCGGCGAGCAGCGGCAGCAGACTGCGTCCCTGCATGCGCTCCGAGGCCGGGAGGCCGGCGCTCGCGAGGAACGTCGGCGCGAGATCGACGTTGAGCGCGAGGTCGTCACAGACCCAGCCGGGCTCGACGACCTCCGGCCAGCGCACCAGCAACGGCATGCGCAACGACTCCTCGTACATGAAGCGCTTGTCATACCAGCCGTGGTCGCCGAGGAAGAAGCCCTGGTCGGAGGTGTAGACCACGATCGTGTTGGCGGTCAGCCCGGCGTCGTCGAGCCAGTCGAGCATGCGCCCCACGTTGTCGTCGATCGACGCGACGCAGCGCAGGTAGTCCTGTATGTAGCGCTGGTACTTCCAGCGCTTCTCCTCGGCTGCGGAGAGCCCTGGGGGGACTGGGGCCTTCAGGTCCTCCGGGTTCAGGTGGATGTCGATGCGCATGCGTGCTCGCCGGGCCGCCCTCGAACGATGGCGATAGTCGTCGTCGAACGTCGGCGGCAGCGGGAGCTCCTCGTCGTAGAGCGTCGCGTGCGCCGCGTCGGGCTCCCACGGGCGGTGCGGCGCCTTGTGATGGCACAGCAGCAGGAACGGCCGGTTGGGATCGCGTTGCTCGAGCCACTCCAGCGACAGGTCGGTGATGACGTCGGTCGCATAGCCGGGCACGACCCGGCGTTGACCCATGCGGATGAGCTCGGGATCGTGGTAGGCGCCCTGGTCGGGCAGGACGTCCCACAGGTCGAAGCCGGTCGGATCGTGGACGCCGCCGTGTCCGAGGTGCCACTTGCCGAAGATCGCCGTCTGATAGCCGGCCTCGCGCAGCAGCCGCGGAAGGGTCTCCTGCCGGGCGTCGAACAGTGTTTCCAGCGTCGTCACCCCGTTGACGTGGCTGTATGTGCCCGTCAGGATCGACGCGCGGCTCGGTGTGCAGATCGAGTTCGTGCAGAAGCAGGCGTCGAAACGCATGCCGGCGGCCGCGATGCGATCGAGGTGCGGCGTCTTGTTGAGTTCGCTGCCGTAGCACGAGAGCGCGTGCGCCGCGTGGTCGTCGGCCATGATGAACAGGATGTTCGGACGGCGCACGGGCGGCTCCTCTGCTGGGGCGGCTGTCAAGTCGGGCACGGAGTCTGCCCACGGCCGGGAGGCAGCAATGACTGACGAGGCGCGACAGGATTGGCAGCGGCGCTTCGGGCGCTCTTCGGACGCCGAGGCCGAGCGGGGGCGCGCAGACGACCTGCTGCCTCCCACCGGCCTGCGGGCGGAAGCCGGCAGGGGCCAGGTGACGCTGCGCTGGGAGCCCGTCGCGGGGGCGATGGGCTATCTCGTCAGCCGTGCGGCGTCCTCCGGAGGGCCGTTCGCGCCGGTCGACACCGGCGGCCCCGACGTGCAGGCGGTCCCAGGCCCGCCGTTCTGCGACACCACCGCCGACCGTGGCCAGCCGGCATGGTACGGCGTCGCCGCGCTGGCCGACCGCGAGTCCGGCCCGGGCTCCCGCTGCATGCCCCTGGTCGCGGTGCCCGCGGCGGACGGGCCGGTGCCCGAGCTCGACCTCACCGTGCACGCCGGACAAGACGGGGGTCGGTTACGCAGGCTGTGGCACATGATCGGGTCCGAGCGGCTGTCCCAGTTGATCAGCGACGAGCGCACTGCCGGCCGGTCGGTGGCTGAGGAGTTCGCCGAGGCGCTCCGGCGCGCGCGAGCTGAGCTCGGCGTGACCCACGTGCGGGCGCACGCGATCCTGCACGACGACCTCGGCGTCTACACCGAGGACGGCGACCGGTTCGCGCTCAACTTCGACCGTGTCGATGCCGTCTACGACCGTCTGCTCGACCTCGACCTGAAGCCGGTGGTCGAACTCTCGTTCATGCCCGCCGCTCTCGCCAGCGACCCCGAGCAGACCGTGTTCGCCTATCGGGGGGTCATCTCCCCGCCGAAGGACTGGGCGCGATGGGAGGAGCTGATCGGCGCGCTCGTCCAGCATCTCGTGGATCGCTACGGGCTCGCCGAGGTGCGCCAGTGGCCGTTCGAGGTCTGGAACGAGCCGAACCTGGCGGTCTTCTGGTCGGGCACGCAGGAGGAGTACTTCCGGCTGTACGAGACGTCCGCCAGAGCGGTGCAGGCCGTCGATCCGCAGCTGCGCATCGCCGGCCCGGCGACGTCGGCGGCGGCCTGGCTCGGCGCGTTCCTCGACCGCGTGACCGAGCAGCGGCTCCCGCTCGCCGCCGTCGCGAGCCACACGTACGGCAATCTCCCCCTCAACGTCCGCCCGGCACTGCAGGACCGCGGCCTGGAGGCGGAGACCTGGTGGACCGAGTGGGGCGTCATGACCAGCCAGGACCCCCGCATCGCCGACTCAGCCTACGGGGCACCGTTCGTGCTCCACGGCATGAAGCGGTCGCAGGAGCACCTCGACCGGCTGGCGTACTGGGTGGTGAGCGACCACTTCGAGGAGCTGGGCCGCCCCGAGTCCCTCCTGCACGGCGGCTTCGGGCTGCTGACCGTCGGCAACCTGCCGAAGCCACGCTGGTGGGCGCTGCGCTTCGCCGCCGAGCTCGGAGACGACCTGCTGGGTGTCGAGCTCGACGGCGACGGCGCCGGCGGGCTCGTCGACGCGTGGGCGGCGCGCTCGGAGACCGGGGTGATCGACGTGCTGGTCTGGAACGCCACGCTCGACCAGGCGGCGTTCCAGGGCGACCCGATCCTCGACCGCCGCGTCCATCTGCGCATGAGCGGCCTGCCGGAGCGTTGTCGTGGGACGCTCACCCGGGTCGACCGCGAGCACGCGAGCGTCGCCGACGCTTGGCACGGCGGCGACTGGCCGGAGAACGACGAATGGGCCGAGCTGCGGGACGCCGCCACGCCGCGGGAGCGCGACCTCGGCGTCTTCGACGACGAGGCGCAGGTGTCATTCGACCTGCCGATGCCGGGAGTAGCCAGACTGCGGGTCCGACCCATCTGATCCTCGGCGCCGGTAAGGTTTCGCCATGGCGAAATCCGTGCTCACCGACCCATCCCAAGACTTCCCGCGCTGGTACCAGGACGTCGTCGCGAAGGCCGGCCTGGCCGAGAACGGCGCGGCCCGCGGGACGATGATCATCCGGCCGTGGGGCTACGCGATCTGGGAGCGGGTGCAGGCCGCGCTCGACGAGCGCATCAAGGCGACCGGCCACGACAACGTCTACTTCCCGCTCTTTATCCCGATGTCCTACTTCGAGCGCGAGGCCGAGCACGTCGAGGGCTTCAGTCCTGAGCTCGCCGTCGTGACGCACGGCGGCGGCAGCGAGCTGGCCGAGCCGCTGGCGATCCGGCCGACCTCCGAGACGGTCATCGGCGAGGCGATGTCGCGCTGGGTGCAGAGCTACCGCGACCTCCCGCTGCTGCTGAACCAGTGGTCGAACGTGGTGCGCTGGGAGCTGCGCCCACGGCTCTTCC
This sequence comes from Euzebyales bacterium, assembly GCA_038233095.1. Classification (GTDB taxonomy): domain Bacteria; phylum Actinomycetota; class Nitriliruptoria; order Euzebyales; family Egibacteraceae; genus JBBSMR01. The sequence goes on along the minus strand of JBBSMR010000022.1, from coordinate 18,115 downwards.
TGCGCACCAGCGAGTTCCTGTGGCAGGAGGGCCACACCGCCCACGCCACCGCCGATGACGCGGTCGCCGAGACCCTGCGGATGCTTGTCGAGGCCTACGACGACGTCATGGCCCGGGTGCTCGCCATCCCGACGTTGCGGGGGCGCAAGACCGAGCGCGAGAAGTTCGCCGGGGCGCACACCACCTACACGCTCGAGAGCCTGATGCGCGACGGCAAGGCGTTGCAGATGGGCACGAGCCACTACATGGCGCAGAACTTCGCCAAGGCGTTCGACATCACCTTCAGCGACGAGACGGGCGGGCGTCAGCAGGCGTACACGACGTCGTGGGGCATGTCGACGAGGGTGATCGGCGGCATGATCATGACCCACGGCGACGAGCGCGGTCTGCGCCTGCCCCCGGCGATCGCGCCCGTCCAGGTGGTCGTCCTCGCGATCAAGGACGAGGCTGTCGAGGCGTGCCGCACGCTCGTCGCCGAGTTGGAGGCGGCGGGCGTCCGTACCCGCCTGGACGACGCGACTGGCACCAGCTTCGGTCGGCGCGCGGTCGAGTGGGAGCTGAAGGGCGTGCCCGTGCGGCTGGAGATCGGACCGCGCGACCTTGATGCGGGCCAGGCCACCCTCGTCCGTCGTGACGTTGAGGGCAAGCAGGCGCTGCGCCTCAACGAGGTGCGAGCGACGGTGCCTGGTCTGCTCGACGAGGTGCAGCGGGGGCTGTTCGACGACGCGGTGACCTTCCGCGACGGCCACACACGGGTCGCGTCGCAACAGCAAGAGGTCGACGGCGCGGGATTTTGGACCCTGCCGTGGGGCGAGCTCGGCGTGGACGGCGAGGCGGCCCTGGCCCAACGCGGGTACTCCGTGCGCTGCCTGCTGCGCGCGGACGGCGGCCTTCCCGATCCTGGTCAGTCCGACGAGCTCGTCGCCTGGGTCGCGCGCGCATACTAAAGAGGCGGGTACGCAGGGCAGTAGAGTGCGACGGCCACCTTGAGCGGAGAGGAATGACGCGTGCAGTTGCAGCCTGAGTTGGCGGGGATCCTGCTGATCGTGGCGATCGCCTTGGCGGTCGCCGCGCTTGGGGTAGGGCTGGCCGCGCTGAACGGTCAGCGCCGCACCCGCGAGACCTACCGCAAGTTCAGCCTCGACCGCGACGAGGACGTGCTCGCCCTCCTGGCTCGTCACATCGACGGGGTCGAGGCCCTGCGCGCGGAGGTCGGATCGAGCCGCGACCAGGTCGAGCACATCCGTGAGCTGCTGCGCGCGTCGCTCAGCCGGATCGCCACGGTGCGCTACGACGCGTTCGACGAGATGGGCGGCCGGCTCTCGTACTCCACGGCGATCCTCGACGAGCGGGGCGACGGGATCGTGCTGAGCTCCATCAACGGCCGGACGGACACCCGCACCTACGCCAAGGCGATCAGCAAGGGCGAGAGCCCCCACAACCTGTCGGCCGAGGAGCAGGAGGCGATCTCCTACGCCCTCTCCCAGCGCGGACGGACCGAGACGCTCGCGCAGTCCCGGCGTCCGTCAGGCGGCGCGCGCGTCACCCGGCTGGGTCGGGCGCGCGACGCGTCGTGACCCGACGGGTCGCCTTCCTGGGGCCAGAGGGCACGTTCACCGCTGAGGCGGCCTCACTCGCGGCCCCCGCCGCCCAGCGCAGCCCCCAGGTGACCATCCGCGACGTCGTCGCGGCCGTCCGCGACGGTGACGCCGATCTCGGTGTGGTGCCGCTGGAGAACTCCATCGAGGGCTCGGTCAACCTCACGCTCGACGAGCTCGCTTTCGGCCCGCCCGGCGTCTACGTGCGCGCGGAGATCCTGGTGCCCATCACGATGAACCTGCTCTGCCGGCCCGACAGTGAGCTGGACAAGATTCGCGCGGTGCGCAGCCAGCCGCACGCGCTGGCGCAATGCCGAGGGTGGCTGGAGCGCCACCTTCCCGGCGCCGATCTGCAAGCCGCGACCTCGACGGCGGCGGCCGCCAGGGACGTCTCCGAGAGCGACGGGTCGTTGGCGGCGCTGGGCACGCGTCTCGCCGCGGAGCGTTACGGGCTCGAGGTCGTGGCCGCGCAGATCCAGGACCACGCGGGCAACACGACCCGCTTCGCGGTGCTCTCCCGGGCGCTCGCGCCCGCGAGCGGGGCGGACAAGACCTCGATGGTCGTCTTCTTCGGCGAGGACCGCCCCGGCCTGCTCGCCCACATCCTCCAGGAGTTCTCGCTGCGCGGCATCAACCTGACGAAGATCGAGTCGCGTCCCACGAAGCAGCAGCTGGGGGAGTACTGCATCTTCCTCGACGCGGCCGGCCATCTCGCTGACGCCAGGATGGGGGAGGCGCTGCGCAGCGTCTCGCGCCACGTCGCCGAGGTGCGGGTCCTGGGCAGCTACTCCCGAGCGGACGGCGTCCGTGAGGAGGCCAGCCCCGCGGACGCCGAGGTCGCCTATCGGACGGCCGGCTCCTGGTACGAGCGGCTGGTGGGCGACATCGAGCCTGATCCTTCCCCTTGATCCGCCCCTGACAGGAGCCGTACCGTGATCCTCTTCGTCCAGACGGAGCTCGTCACCGACAAGCTGAACGAGCTCTACCAGGCGTTCCTGCGCAGCCTGCCCCTGATCGGAATCGGGCTGGTCGTGGGCATCATCGCCGTCGCGATCGCCCTCTTCCTGGCCAACCTGGCCAGCCGTGGGCTCGACCGCACGGGCGGCGACAAGATCGCCACGAACTTGATCGGCCGCTTGGTGCGCTTCGCGCTGGTCGTGATCGCGGTGCTGTTCTCGCTCTCCGTGGCCGGCGTGCCGGTCGGCCTGGCGGTGCAGGGCATCCTCGAGAACTTCATCGCGGGCGTGATTCTGCTCATCCGCAAGCCCTTCACGGCCGGTGACCAGATCATCAGCGGGGACTACGAAGGCGCGGTCGAGACGATCGACCTGCGCGTCACCCATCTCATCGACTATGACGGTCAGCTCATCCTGATCCCCAACAACGACGTGTATTCCACGCCGCTGGTGAACCTGACTCGGCGCGGCGCGCGGCGGTCGCGCATGATGATCGGCGTGGACTACGACGACGATCACGACGCCGCTCGGGACCTGATCCACGAGGCGGTCACGGGCCTCGAGGGCGTGCTCGACGACCCCGCCCCCGAGGTGCTGCTCATCGAGCTGGGGGACTCGTCGGTGAACTTCGAGATCCGCTACTGGACGGATCCCGACGTCGGCTCGGTCCGCCGCACCCAGGATCGCGTGCTCTCCGCGGCGAAGCGGGCCTTGGACGACGCCGGCATCAGCATCCCGTGGCCGATCATGACGCTCAAGACCGACGCCCCGCTGCGGGTGAGCTCCAACGGGGGGCCATGAGGTCATGAGGCTCACCCATCGCACTCTGCTCGCCGTCGTCGGGGTGGTGGCGGCTGCTGCGCTCGCCGGCATGGCGGCGCTCTGGCCCTCCGGCGGGGCGCCGGTCCCACCGACGGTCGACTCGGGACAGACAGCGCGCAACGCCGACGCGACGATCGTCGCAGCCCGCGAGATCGCCGGTGGGAGAGGACTGGAGTTTCTCCCAGACTCCGCGCGCAACCTGCGCCTGGTGGTTCGTCTGGACGAGACCGGCGAGGAGCTCACGTTCGAGCAGGTCGACGAGACCGGCCGGACGTTCGGCGTCGGCCAGGCCGTGGAGCTGGCCATCGTCGACACCGAGGGGCAGCCTCAGCAGATCGCCATCACCGACTTCCGCCGCGAGCGACCCATGTTGCTGCTGGCCGGCCTCTTCGTGGGCGCCGTGCTGGCCTTCGGACGGCTGCAGGGCCTGCGCGCGCTGCTCGGTCTGGCCTTCACCTTCGCCGTCATCATCGGGTTCATCGTGCCCGCGCTGCTGCGAGGGGCGAGCCCGGTCGCGGTCGCGGTGGTCGGCTCGGCGGCGGTGATGATCGTCACGCTGTATCTCTCGCACGGACCGTCGCGCAAGACCACCGCCGCCGTCGTCGGCACGACCGGCGCCCTGCTGCTCACCGTGGCGCTGGCCGCCCTCTTCGTCGCGGCGGCTTCGATCAGCGGCTACTCGGGGGAGGAGGCGCGGCTCGCCAGCTTGCAGTTCGGCGGGCTGGATCTGCGGGGGCTCTTGCTCGCCAGCATCATCATCGGCGGTCTCGGCGTGCTCGACGACGTGACGATGGCGCAGGCGTCGGTGGTGTTCGAGCTGGCGCGCGCCGATCCTCGGGCCGGCTTCGGCCGGCTGGTGGCGGGGGCGCTGAACGTCGGCCGCGATCACATCGCGGCGACCGTCAACACGCTCTTCCTCGCGTACGCGGGGGCGAGCCTGCCGCTGCTCATCCTGTTCTCGAGCTCGCCCGATCCGCTGGGCGAGATCGTGACGCAGGAGATCGTCGCCGTCGAGGTCGTGCGCACGCTGGTGGGCTCCATCGGCCTCATCGCCGCCGTGCCGCTGACCACGGCGCTGGCCGCCTCGCTCGTCCTGACCGAGCCGGAGGCGGCGGCCGCCGAGGCAGGCGGTGTCCACGCACACGCCCTGATCGAGCCGACGACCGACGGCGCGGATGACGACTGGGAGAGCCGGCTGCGCTCGGCATATCGTCTGCCTGAGAACGACGACCCCGACCGCTGATTTCTTCGACCGGAGGAGCCTTCCATGGATCTCAAGACCGTCGGCACGGTGTTCGTGGCGCTCTTTCTGGCCGAGCTCGGCGACAAGACCCAACTGGCCGTGCTCTCGTTCACGGCCGGGGGGCGGGGCGTGTGGTCCGTCTTCCTGGGCGCCAGCCTGGCCCTCGTGGCATCCACCGCGTTCGCCATCGTGGTGGGCAGGGGGCTGCTCGAGATCATCCCGGCCGAGTACCTGCGCCTCGGCTCAGCGGCGCTGTTCATCGTGGTCGGCGTGCTGCTCGCCGTCGAGTCGATCGGCGCGTTGCGCTCCGGCTGACACCGCTGGACGAATCCGGATAGATGCGGCGCGGCTGCTAGCCTGCGCGGGCGATGATCGACATCCGTCTGCTGCGCGAGGACTTCGAAGCTGTCTCCGGGGTGCTGGCCCGCCGGGGCGTCGACGTCCGAACTCTTGAACGCGTCCGCGAGCTCGACGAGCGCCGGCGCGGGCTGATCACCCGCGGCGACGAACTGCGAGCCGAACAGCGTGCGCGTTCCCGGGCGATCGGCGCGGCGGGCGCCGAGGAGCGACCCGCGCTGATCGCCGCCGTCCAAGAGGTCTCCGCCCAGCTCGACGAGCTCGAACCCGCCCAGACCGAAGCGGAGCAGCGGCTCGCCGAGGCGCTGGCGCTCATCCCGAACCTCGCGCACCCCGACGCGCCCGACGGGGAGGACGAGAGTGATGCGGTGGAGCTCTCCACCTTCGGCGAGCGGCCGGACTTCGACTTCGAAGTCCGCGACCATGTCGAGCTCGGCGAGGGGCTTGGCATCATCGACATCCCGCGCGGGGTGAAGGTCTCCGGTAGCCGCTTCGCCTACCTGCTGGGCCAGGCGGTGCTGCTCGAGTTCGCGCTGGTCCGCTATGCGCTCGACGCACTCATCGAACGGGGATTCACGCCGGTCATCCCGCCCGTGCTGACCCGCCAGGAGGCGTTGTACGGCACGGCTTTCCTGCCGACCGGCGCCGACCAGATCTACGAGGTCGCCAAGGACGAGCTCTTCCTCGTGGGGACCTCCGAGGTGCCGCTGGCCGGCCTGCACATGGACGAGATCCTCGACGGCGACGATCTCCCGTTGCGCTACGCGGGCTTCTCGACCTGCTTCCGCCGCGAGGCCGGCACGTACGGCAAGGACACGCGGGGCATCTTCCGGGTGCACCAGTTCGACAAGGTCGAGATGTTCAGCTTTGTGCGCCCCGAGGAGAGCGAGGAGGAGCACGAACGGCTACTGCAGATCGAGATCGATCTGCTCACTGGCTTCGGGCTGCACGGCCGCGTCGTCGACATCCCCGTCGGGGATCTAGGCGCCTCGGCGACGCGCAAGTACGACTGCGAGGTCTGGCTGCCCGGCCAGCAGGCGTACCGCGAGCTGACCAGCGCCTCCAACTGCACGGACTACCAGGCTCGGCGGCTGCGCTGTCGCTACCGCACCGACGAGGGCGAGAACGCGATGGTGCACACCTTGAACGGGACCGCGGTCGCGGTGGGACGCACGATCATCGCCGTGTTGGAGACCCATCAGCGCAACGACGGCAGCATTGCGGTCCCCGAGTCCCTGCAGCCCTATCTCGGCAGCGAGGTGATCGCGTGACGCTCGTGGCGGGCGTCGATGTGGGCGGCACGAACTGCGCCGCTGCCCTCATCGACGAGGACCACCAGGTCGTCGCACGCGCCAAGCGCAAGACGCCTTCCGGCGGCCCCAAGGCGGTCCTCAAGGCGGTCGCAGAACTGGTGGAGGGTCTGGAGGAACGACCCGCCGCGGTGGGAGTCGGCGTGCCGGGGCCGGTCAACGACGGGGTCGTCATGGTCGCTCCCAACCTCTCCGGGTGGACGGAACCGGTCGCCGTCGCCGAGCGTCTCACCCGGGCGCTCGATCGGCCCGTGGCCGTCGGCAACGACGCCAACCTGGGCGCCGTCGGGGAGTGGGTGGCCGGCGCGGGCCGGGGCTCGAACCATCTGCTGGGCGTCTGGCTCGGCACCGGTGTCGGCGGAGGGCTCGTGCTGAACGGTCAACCCCATGACGGCGCATTCGGGGGCGCGGGCGAGTTCGGTCACATGGTCGTGCACCGCGGGGGGGCGCTGTGTGGGTGCGGCCGGCGTGGCTGCGTCGAGGCGTACGCGGGACGCGCCAGCCTGGAACACGCCGTGCAGGTGGCCATCGACGCCGGCCGCGAGACGGCGCTGACGAAGATAGCGGAGGCGAAGGGCAAGCAGCGGCTGACCTCGGGGGTGTGGGCGGCCGCGCTGGCGGAGCGCGATCCACTGGCCACGGCGCTGGTCGACGAGGCGGTGGCCGTCCTCGGGGTGGCGCTGGGGGCCGCGATCAACCTGCTCGACCTCGACCGCGTGGTGGTCGGCGGCGGCTTCGCCGAGAAGCTCGGCCAGCCGCTGGCGGACCGTCTGGCCGAGGCCGCGGCTCCTTGGATCATGGTCGACGAGGTCGAGCGGCGGGTCGTCGTGGCTGAGCTGGAGGACGACGCGGGCGTGGTCGGCGCAGCCGAGCTCGCGCGACTGCAGATCGGCTGAGGCGGGCAGGGCGTTCGACCGCTCCCGGCGAACCTGGCCACCCGGACGAGTGAGTACCGCTCTTCCATGCCGGCCGATTGCCGATTCCTCGGGCATGGATGTTCTGCACCAGTTTTTCTCCAGGCCGCCCTGCTGGCGGTGCTCCCCGGACTCGCGGTCGCGCTGCTGCGTGCCGGCGACGTGCTGCTGGCGGTCGTGAAGACGACCCACATCGTCAACGGCAGCCGCCATCTCGCCGCGATCTTCGCCGGCCTCGAAAGCTCACTCTGGCTGTCCGCGGCAGGGATCGTGTTCGCCGAGCCCAGTCCCGCCCGCTCGGTCGGGTTCGTCGTCGGTGTGGCGACCGGCACGTGGACTGGCATGGCGCTCGTCCACGCGCTGCGCGTCGGGATGGTGACCGTGAGGGTCTTCGTGCCCACAGGCGCCGACCAGGAGCTGGCCGGACACGCCGTCGCCAGCGCGATGCGCGAGCAGGGCTCGGGGCGACCCTCTTCGAGGGGTGGGGCCGTGACGGTCGCGTCGACATGATCCTGTCGACCGTGCGTCGGCGGGAGGCGAGGAGGGTCTGTGACGCCGCGAAGGCGCAGTTCCCCTCGGCGTTCCTGGCCATCGACAGCGCTCCGGGCCCCGGCTCGGTGGTCTCAGGCAACATGGGGACCCGGGTCTAGGCGGACGCGCCGCGGAGCTGCTCGAGTAGGGCAGGCAGCGCTCGTACCTCGGTTCCAGGTGACTCGGCAGCGACCGGCGCGCATGAGTCGCATCGATGCCGCTCTCTCTCTCTCTCTCGTACCCGCTCGTGCCATGAGTCCCACGTTGAGAACTGCCGCACCTTCTCCTGACGCCACGAGGGCGCCACCGCCACGAAGGGGAGGCCCAACGCGGCACAGGCCTTCTCACGTCGTCCGGCACGGTCGATCCAGGATGCTCCGGCGGAGGCGGTGGGATTCGAACCCACGAGACGGCAGAACCGCCTACCAGTTTTCAAGACTGGCGCCTTCAACCGGACTCGGCCACGCCTCCCAGCGGGAGAGTGTAGACGGCCGGCCCGTGCGGACCGCGCTCGCAGGTCCACGAACGGATGGCTACACTGCCTGCGTCGTTCCGCCCACTTGTGGCGGTTCCGCACCGGGAGGCTTCGCCTAGTCTGGTCTATGGCGCGGGATTGCTAATCCCGTTTGGGCTACTCGCCCATCGAGGGTTCGAATCCCTCAGCCTCCGCTCGAGTCCATCATTCCGATCCAGATCCCGCGGCCCGCACTATGCTGGCGCGGTGCGCGCGATTTCGGCAACCGGTGTCGCCACGGTCGGGGGGGTTGCTGTTCGGGGGTCCACAGCGTGGTGAACAACCATGTCGTCCCTCTACACGTCGGTTGGTGCTGCCGTCGATGGGACCATACTCGGCCGGAATCTTCGACGCTGCCAGCATGATCCTGGACGCTGGATGGGCGGGGGCTGCCATCGCGGTGCTCGCGGGCTTCGCAGTGGCACGATCCTGGCGGATCGGCGTTGTGGTCGGCGTGAGGTGCCTGGCGGCCGCCACGCTTGCGTACTCCCGCAGCGAGGGTGCCTTCCAACAAGTCCCCGTCGCCGTCGGCGAACTCGCGTACTTCGCCGTGCAGAGCGTCGTAACGGGAGCGTTGCTCGGGCCGGTCGGCTATCGAGCACGGCGCACAGACCTGTTTGGCATCGCCTGCCGACTGGTTGTTCCTGCGGGAGCGGCGCTGCAGATGCTGGTGCTCCCACCGGATTCGGTGGTGCCGTGGCCCTGCCCGGCGCCTACGCCGCTAGGGTCATCGTCCTCGGTGCGGCGGCGGTGGTGACCATGGTGATCCTGGCGCACAGCACACTGGCACGGGAACGGGACGCACCTCTGGCGACCGTCGGACAGATGCCACCCAGTAGTGACGTGAAGATGTGAGCCGATCGAATCGTCGCACCGCCTCTCGAACGCCAACTTGGCGGACCTTCCTGTCATCTCCATGTGTGCCCTGTTGGGCCGGGGAGGGCGCAGTCGCACGCTGACGCGGGGTCGTCAACGCGGTGTTCCATGGGTGCGGCTGGCACGCAGGGACGTTGGACAGCCACGGAAGTCCGTCCGTCACGGTTGTACCCGTGCGAGTGGTAGTGTTACCGCCAGGGCTTGCTCACCATCCGGACAGCCCTGGCGGTACCGCCCGTTCCGGCGCGCACCAGGTATGGCCGGTGAGTCCAGAACGGCTCAGTCTCGCCCGTATTCTCATGCTCGGGACGCGCCGCCAGGGGCGATGAAGTGCTGAACGTGAAGAGCCCTTCAAATTCTGCCATGGCAAAAGCTCGCGTATCCGCGAGTTTCTTCATCTGCCAGCTGCCCTGGATCGACGCCAAGTCCGCCCTGTTCGTCATGGTCTGCACGCTTCTGGATTCCGCAGGCACCGACCGATCCCCCTCCGCACATGCTCATCATCCCGGGACGCGCCACCAGGCGCGGTGAGTGCCGACATAGACCCAGCAGGTCTCCACGCGCAAGGACGCGGCAGTGTCGTCATGGCACTGGACGAACGGTCTGTCTAGCCACGACCGGGGCACCCTCATACTGCGCTACACTGCCGAGTATGACCGTTGCGCGGGTCACCGTCACACTGCCGTCTGAGCTGCGCCGAACGGCGCAAGAGGCCGCCGACCGTGCCGGTGTGCCGTTCTCAGCTGTGGTCTCGGATGCGCTGGCCGCTTGGGTGCGTGGCCGTCTGGTCGACGTCTGGCTCGCCGACCACCAGGCGACGCATGGCGCGTTCGACGAGGATGAGTTACGCATGCTCGCCGAGCGAGCCGGCGTGCCGTACGTTCCGGCCGAGCGGTCCCGCGGGCTCGCGTGAGACTGGTGCTCGACGCCGGCGCGCTGATCGGCATCGACCGCGACGACCGGCGGGTCGCCGGCCTCATCGAGCTTGGTCGGCGCGCTGGGGCCAGCCTGGTCACGACAGCACCGGTCGTCGGGCAGGCTTGGCGTGAGGGTGCCCGCCAGGCCCGTCTGGCGCGCGCACTGGCAATGATCGACGTCCAGCCGGTCGAGGTGGAAGACGCCCAACGGGCTGGCGTGCTGCTCGGTCGAACGCGCACCTCGGATGTCGTCGATGCGTTGCTCGCGCTGCTCGCGCTGCCGGGCGATCAGTTGCTCACCAGCGACGTCGATGACCTGTCCAGGCTCGTTGAGACCCAGGAGGTTCGCGTCGTCGCGGTGTGAGGTGTCGCGGCTTCGGAACGGCCCGGGACCGGCCGGTCGATCCGGTGACGCGGGCCGCACCGTGAGTGGGTCGGCTACGGCGTCGTCGCTCGGAGAATCGCCGGCAGATCCTGCGCATCGGCGAGCAGTCGGACGATATCGAGGTGATTCCGCGCGACGAAGTAGAACCAGCGGATCGGAAAGCCTTTGACAGGACAGGCTCGCAGGCCGGGGATTGCGCACATCTCGCCAACCAAGGGAGAGCCGATACCGGGCATGCGTTCCATTGACCGAAGCGATGCCATGGCAGAGTCGAAGAACCGCTCACCCAAGTCGTCACCGCCGACCGCACGGTAGTGCCATGTTCTATTGATCAGGTCGGTCTCGGCTCGGGGACGCAGCCAAGCCGGTGTCACGAAGGCGTGCCCAATGCCCGGTCCCGTAGCTCGGCGGCGACGGTGTCGTCGAGCGGGCGCCCCGGACCCGACGACAGGCCTTCGGCGATGAGCTCGCGCAGACGCTCCTTGGCCTGCTCTTCCCGATCACGTCGTATGAGGTCGCGCAAATACTCGCTGGTGTTGCCGTACTGGCCCGATCGGACGCGTTCGTCGATGTATGCCCGAAGCGACTCCGGCAGGGCGAAGCTCATCGTGTTACCGCTCACCCGCCCTAGGTTGCACTGGGTATCAACAGTTGTCAACCACTCTCTGCCACCCGTCGGCTCAGCGGCCGCCCGCGGCAGGGGCCGCCTCGCGCCGTGGGAAGACATCAGGGTGCTCGTCCGCGGGCGCGATCGACGACACACCCCTTCGGCTCAGCAGCGCACCGGCGACGCCGACGAGGGTGAGGCCGCCGCCGAGGGCATGGAAGCCCGTCACCGGTTCGCCGAGCCACCACCAAGCCAGCAGGCCCGCCAGGACCGGCTGGCCGAGCCGGATCACCGGCGGGATGTTCGCCGCGATCCAGCGCAGCGGCCAGGTCATGACGAAGTGGCCGAGCGCGCCTGGACCGATCGCGACGAACGCGGTCAGTAGCAGATCCCGCGTGGTCGCCGCCCCAACGGGCTGACCGGCCAGCAGGACGAAGACGGAGACGGCCAGCGCCGCGGTGGTCATCACCCCCACGAGGAACGGCAGCACGTCCAGGTGGTCGCGCGAGCGTTTCGAGAGCAGGAAGAAGGCCGAGAAGGCGACGACGTTGCCGGCGGCCAGCAGCATGCCGAGCGCATCGCCCTCGGGACCCGACGACGCTCCGAGAATCACGATGCCCGCCCCCGCCATGGCGACGAGTGTCCAGAGCCGGAACCCCACACCAGGACGCTCGCCGAACATCCGCCCCGCCGCGAGGCCTATCACGATCGGCGAGAGCGTGCCCATGAGCGTGACGTCCGTGACCGACGTCCAGGTCACCGCAGTCATGAAGAGGACCTGGTGCAGAGCGAAGGCGAGCCCCGCGGCGATCGCCCAGCGCCACGCGCGCGCAGGCGTGCGGGTGCCGAGTGTCCGGCGCTGCACGAGCGCCGCTCCGGAGAGCACACCCGCGCCGATCCAGAGCCGCCAGAAGCTGAACACCGGACCGGTCAGTGAGGAGGCCTGCACCATGACCGGGCCCGTGCTGTACAGACAGGCGCCCAGCACGACGAGCGCCAACGGGTAACGGCGCCCCAGCGCCTGGACACGCCTGCGGAGGGGCACGCGCTACCGGCCGCTCGCCGAGAAGTGCTGGTAGTCCTTGAGGGTGCGCCAGTTCCCGCCCCACGACCAGCCGGCGCGGGCGAAGGCGGCCGTCACCACGTCTCCTGCGGTCACCATGCCGGCACGCACGTTGCGCCGGTCGAGGAAGCGCCGGCCCGCGGGCGGGGAGACCGTGGAGCCGCGCACGTACGGGTTCTGCACCGGGTTCAGGTCCAGCGCCGTGCCGTAGCTGTGCTCGGACCACGAACGGCTGCCCGCCACCCGCCGGCAGTTGAACGCCGACGTGTTGTTCGCCGTCATGGACCGGTTGTCGTCGGCGTCGAAGGCGTCGACCAGCTCGACGCGAGCCAGCGGAAAGCGAGCCGCGAACAGGTCGGAGAAGACGCGCGCCAACCGCCGCGCCTCGGAGGCCCGCGCCACGAGGCGCCCCTGGTGGACGCCACCGTCGAACCCCCAGTGGCGGACCGAGACCAGCGCCAACGCCTCCAGACCGACCGGGCAGCCGGGCCGCCACGACCGGCCCCGCATCCGATCCCTGACCCGGGAGGGGAGGCTGCTGACGCGGGCGCGGAAGCCGGGGGAGCGCTGCAGCCAGACGCTGTCGACCCCGTCCCCGTCGTGGTCCCCGGTCAGCGGCGTGTCGGTGCTCCTGCCGAAGAGATATCGCAGCCGAGCCGCCCGGCCACCCGAATCCGCCAGCACGAGCTGGCGTCCCCGGCGCACGCCGACGGTGTCGCGTCCGTCGCCGTCCCAGTCGCCGGCCAGCGGCACATCACCGGACAGGCCAAGACGGAGGCGGTGCTTCACCACGGGCCGGCGAGGGTGGTCGGCCAGCAGGAAGGTCCGTCCGCGGCGCACGCCGACGGTGTCGCGTCCGTCGCCGTCCCAGTCGCCGACCAGCGGAACGTCGGTGGCGCGGCCGAAGGCGACGCGCCATACGCGGCGCGAGACCGGCCGGTCACTCAGGATGAAAACGTTGCCGCGGCGCACGCCGACGGTGTCGCGTGCGTCGCCGTCCCAGTCGCCGACCAACGGCACGTCGCCGGGTCGTCCGAACCGGAAACCGATCTCCGCGCGCAGGCCCCTGGTTCGGTTGCTGAGCAGAAAGGCGATGCCGCGGCGTACGCCGACGGTGTCGCGTCCGTCGCCGTCCCAGTCCCCGGCGAGCGGCAGATCGCTCGGACGCCCGAACGGTCGTCGCACCAGGGAGACCGGCGCTCCGTGGTCTTTGCGCTGCAGCCAGACGGTCGGCCCGTCTGCACCGGGTTGAGCCTTTGCAACACGCGGCTGCGCGTCGACCAGCCACAGGGTGGCCGCGAGGAAGACGGTCAGCAGCACGGTGAGCGGGCGGCGAGGGCAGACTGTCACCCGCGCAGTGTGACGTCAGCGGACACCGCCAGCAACGCCGGCCAGCGTCAGCTCCTTCTTCACCGGGCCTTGGATCGTGCTCCACACTCGGGTGATGCCGTAGCATCAGATGTATGCGCACAACAATCACGCTCGACGACGATGTGTTGCTCGCCGTCAAGGAGCGCGCCCGGCGCGAGCAACGCCGCATCGGCGACGTGCTCTCCGACCTTGCGCGCTGTGAGACGCTACCGACAGGTCAGCATCACAGCGCGAAGCACTCAATGACCGGCGCTTTCTTCGGGTTTGAGCCGTTCCCCCATCGGGGGGAGGCCGTCTCCAACGCACTTATCGACCGTCTCCGGGAGAGCGGACCCGAGTGAGCCGACTGCCAACCTCGCTATCCCAGCCCCACGGCACCGACCGAGGCCATGGAACGCCTGGAGCGCGCCACCCGCACAGAGCACCATGAGTTTTGGTCGTGCCCGTTGAGCCTCCTCGATGAGTTGGTCGTCGATCGGTCCAAGCTGCATGGCCCCCGCCAAGTGACCGATTGCTATCTCCTGGCCCTGGCGGTCGCCCACAACGGTCGCTTCGTGACCTTCGACCAGTCGATCGCGTTGGACTCGGTACACGGAGCGAGCCACGAGCATCTCACGGTGGTGTGACCGCGGACTGGACCGCGCTGTTCTGCGAACGCTTTCCTGTGTTCTACACCATTCGGTAGAACTTTACATAGGTATCGGTTGCCGATCGTATGAAACTCTGGCTATCATGATCGGCCTATGACCGAGGAAGGACTGAGGATCGGGCAGGCTGCCGCCCTGCTGGGCGTCAGCGTGGACACGCTAAGGCGTTGGGAGGACGAGGGTCGGATCGACCTATCCAGGACCGAGGGCGGCCAGCGCCTGGTGCCGCTCTCCGAGGTGCAGCGATTGCTCGGCGAACGGCGCGCTCCCTCCCGGGTCATCGCCGCCTCGTCGGCCCGCAATCAGCTCGACGCCATGGTCACCAGGGTCGTGCGCGGCGAGGCGGCGGCCACGGTCGAGATGCAGGCCGGCCCCTACCGGCTGGTCGCGCTGACCACGGCCGAGAGCGCCGACGAGCTCGGGCTGACCGCCGGCACCCGCGTGGTGGCGTCGGTCAAGGCCACGAGCGTCGTGGTCGGCCTCCCCAAGGACTGAGGCGGTGCGCGCGCGTCTCGCGGTCGTGCTCGCGGTTGTGCTCGCGGCCTGCGGCGGGGCCGGCCGGGCGGTGCCACAGTCGCCGGCGGCATCGTCGGGTCCTGGAGACGGCAACCCCTCCGGCGAGCTGACCGTCTTCGCGGCGGCCTCACTCACCGACGCGTTCGAAGCGATCGGCAGGCGGTTCGAACAGGACAACCCCGAGGTCGACGTGTTGTTCAACTTTGCGAGCAGCTCGACGCTGGCCACGCAGATCGCCGAGGGCGCACCCGCGGACGTGTTCGCGTCCGCCGATGAGAAGCAGATGCGCGTGGTCGAGAAGGCAGGTCTGCTGGCAAGCGAGCCAATCGTCTTCGCCGGCAACACCCTGCAGATCGCTGTCGAGCCGGAGAACCCGCGGGGGATCGAAGACCTCGCGGACCTCGCACGACCCGACATCACGTCGGTGCTGGCGGCCGAGGAGGTCCCCGCTGGCCGGTACGCCCGTGAGGCGTTGGAGCGGCAGGGGGTCGAGGTCGAGCCCGCGTCTTTGGAGACCGACGTGCGCGCGGTGCTGTCCCGGGTGGCGCTGGGTGAGGCGGACGCCGGGATCGTCTACGCCAGCGACGTCATGACCGCGGGCGGGGACATCGACGGCGTCACGATTCCGCCCGACCGGAACGTGTCGGCAAGCTACCCGGTCGCCCTGCTGACGGGCGCCTCGAACGCAGCCGCCGGTCGCGCGTTCATCGATGCTCTCCTCTCCGACGAGGGCCAGCGGACGCTCCGCGAAGACGGCTTCGTGGCGCCGTGAACGGGCGGAGCGTCACCGCCGTGCGATCGCGCAGCAGCATGCCGGCCGGCATGGTCTGGCTCGGAGTCGCGGCGATGGCGCTGCTGATCCTGCCGCTCGTCGGCCTGGTCTTGAACACGCCTTGGGCGCGCGTGGGCGAGCTGCTCGGCGACCCGAGCGTGCTCGCGGCGCTGCGACTCTCGCTGTTGACGTCGCTGTCGGCGCTCGCCCTGTCCACGGTGCTCGGTGTGCCGCTCGCGTGGCTGCTCGCCCGGCACGCGTTCCCCGGCAAAGCACTCCTGCGGGCGCTCTGCGTCCTGCCCATGGTCCTGCCTCCGGTGGTGGGTGGTGTCGCGCTGCTGCTGGCGTTCGGCCGCCGCGGGCTCATCGGGGAGCCGTTGGCCCAGTTGACCGGCATCACGCTGCCCTTCTCCGCGGCCGGGGTCGTGCTCGCCGAGACTTTCGTCGCGATGCCCTTTCTCATCGTGACGGTGGAGGCCGGCCTGCGTGCCCTGGACGGCCGCTACGAGGACGTCGCCGCGACGCTCGGCGCCAGCCGGTGGCTCTCGTTCCGCCGGGTGACGCTGCCGCTCCTCGGGCCGTCGCTCGGCGCCGGGATGGCCCTCTGCTGGGCACGAGCCCTCGGAGAGTTCGGCGCCACGATCACCTTTGCCGGCAACCTCTCGGGCCGCACCCAGACGATGCCGCTCGCCGTGTACCTGCAACTGGAGCGTGACGTCGACGCCGCGACCCTGCTGAGCCTGATCCTGCTCGCCATCTCCGTCGTGGTGCTCGTCGCGCTGAGAGGCCGATACCTGGGCAGCGCGTGAGCTCGCGGACGGCGCGCGTGCGCAGCTCGGACGCGCCGGGTGGCGGCGGTCTGGCCGCCGACGTCACGGTCGCGCTCGGAGCCTTCACGCTGGACGTGGCGCTGCACGTCGCGGCCGGTGAGGTCGTCGCGGTGCTCGGGCCCAACGGGGCGGGCAAGTCGACGCTGTTGCGCGTGTTCGCCGGGCTGGTCCCGGTTGACGCCGGTCGGGTCGAGCTCGACGGTGCGGTGCTCGACGACTCCGCGGCTGGCGTGCGCGTCCCGCCCGAACAACGCGGCGTGGGGATGGTCTTCCAGGAGCACCTGTTGTTCCCGCACCTGAGCGCGGCGGAGAACGTCGCCTTCGGGTTGCGCGCCAAGGGGACGCCCTGGCGCCAGGCGCGCACTCAGGCGCTCGGTTGGCTCGCGAAGGTCGGGCTGTCCGCAGCCGCGGGCAGGAAACCGCGGGCGCTCTCCGGCGGGCAGGGGCAGCGCGTCGCGTTGGCGCGTGCCTTGGCGGTCAAACCGCGCATGCTGTTGATGGACGAACCGTTGTCCGCCCTGGACGTCGAAGCCCGCTTGGCGATCCGACGCGAGCTGCGCGCTCATCTTGAAGCCTTCGGCGGCCCGAGCCTGATCGTCACGCACGATCCGGTCGAGGCGATCGCGCTCGCGACGCGCCTGCTCATCCTCGAGGAGGGCCGGGTCGTCCAGGACGGATCCATCGACGACGTCACGCAGCGTCCGAGGTCCTCCTGGGTCGCCGGGCTGGTCGGGTTGAACCTCTACCGCGGTCACGCGGACGGCCACAGCGTGCGTCTGCCCTCCGCACAGGAGTTGGTCGCGGCGACCTCCGCTCACGGAGCCGTTTTCGCCGCGGTGCACCCCCGAGCCGTGGCTCTGTACCGCTCGCGGCCGGAAGGCACGCCGCGCAACGTGTGGCCGGGCACGGTCGATGGCCTGGACGCACAGGGCGACCGCATCCGCATCCATATCGACGGGCCGTTGCCGATCGTCGCGGAGGTCACACCCGCCGCCGTCGCGGCGCTCGACCTCGGCGTCGGTGGTGAGATCTACGCCTCCGTGAAGGCCACCGAGGTGGTCCTGTATCCCGCCTGACCGATGCGGCTCGCCGCGCATGCCTCGGCTGGTTTCGTCGGCCATGAGCCAGTGGCGTTCGTCGTCCGGCCCGGCTACCATCAAGGATCCGGTCGGTACGGTCCTCATCCGCCGCACCACCACCCGCGCCGGTAGCTCAGTGGAGAGAGCATCTGACTACGGATCAGAAGGTCGGGGGTTCGAATCCCTCTCGGCGCGCACAACGAAACCGGCTCTGACCAGGGCTTTTGTTTGTGGTCGTTCGTCCCGAAGCTGCTCCGGCTGCTGAAATAGCTCACGAGAAGCTCACATCCCCTTCTCCAGAGGACCCAAAGACCAGGTTGGCGACGCGATTCGCGGCGGACGCCTGCATACCAGGGATCACGTGGGCGTACGTGTCGAGCGTGAAGGCGACGGAGTGGTGTCCGAGGCGCTCAGACGCCACTTTCGGGTTGACCCCTGCGGCGAGTAGCAACGTGGCATGCGAGTGCCTCAAGTCATGAAGCCGAATTCTGGGAAGCCCTGCCGTTCTCGCGTGCCGTTCGAAGACCTTCGACCAGCGGCCCGGATCGAGGGGTGACCCGTCCTCGCGGGTGAACACGAGCCCCGACTCGCACCACGCCTCGGTCCAGGCCTGCCGCTCGCTGGCCTGGGTCTGCCCCCACTCGCGGATGGCGTCCACCGTGCGGGCGTCCAGGTCGATCGTTCTGCGGCTGTGGCGGGTCTTCGGTTGGGAGAGTCGCGGTGCCCCAGCGACCATGACCAGGGTCTGGCGAACGGTCAGCCGTGAGGCGTCGAGCATCAGGTCTGCCCAGCGCAGACCGAGCACCT
>JBBSMR010000021.1:0-51555 GCA_038233095.1 Euzebyales bacterium | reverse complement strand
TGGGGCGGCACGCGCGGCGCTCGCCCCGGGCGGGGGCTGGGGGTTCGGGGGGTTTGGCGGGGGGGCGGGGGGGGGGGTGTGGGGGGCGGGCGGGCCACGGGGGGCTAAGAGGGGCCGCGCGCCCGCGCGCCCCGCGACGCCCAGGCCAAGTCGATGGATGCCACAGTGGTGACGGAGCCCCGCACCACCCCCTATGGCGCGTGGCTTCTCGTGCGGGTCACCCGGCTGGACGGCCGGCGCATCCACCAGCGGGCCATCCTGCGGCTCGATGAGCGCTCCATCCGGCTGGCACCCGGCGCTCGCCTGCGGCTGCGCGCACGGATCGAGCCACTGGAAGACGAGGACTTCGACCAGTATCTGCGCAGCCTCGGCGTCGCCGCCTCGCTCCGACCCTTCGCCGCGCCACGCGTGGTCGGGCAACCCCCGGCGTTGTTGCGGGCGAGCACCGCCATCCGACGACGGGCCCGGGAGGTCTTCGACGCGAGCCTCCCGCCACCGCATGCGGCCCTGCTCGCGGGCCTGGTCACCGGTGATGGCAGTGGCGTCAGCGAAGAGCAGTCCGAGCAGCTCGCCGACGCGGGCCTCTCCCATCTCGTGGTCGTCTCGGGACGCCACGTCGCGCTCCTGCTCGCCGGGGTGATCGGTCTCGCTGCCATGCTGGGCGCGGGGTTCCGTGGCCGGCGCTACGCGGCGTTGCTCGCCCTCTGCGGCTTCGTCGTGCTGGTGCGCTGGGAACCGTCGGTCCTGCGCGCGGCCGTGATGGCGAGCCTTGTGCTGTGCGCCGGCCTGGCAGGGCGCGGCAGCGATCCGGCCCATGCGCTCGGCATCGCGGTGATCGTGCTGTTGCTGATCGATCCGCTGCTGGCGACCCGGCTCGGATTCGTGCTGAGTGTGCTCGCGACGGGAGGTGTCCTGCTGTTGGCGCCACCGCTCGCTGAACTCCTGCGCGGTCCCCGTGCCGTGCGGGCGGGGCTCGCGATCACGGCAGGCGCGCAGCTCGCCGTGGCGCCGGTTCTGCTCGGTCTGGAGGGCTCGGTCGGGGTGGGGGGCCTGCCCGCCAACCTCATCGCCAGCCCGGCCGCGGCGGCGGCTCAAGGAATCGGACTGGTCGCGGCGCTCATGGCCCTGCTCTGGCCAACGGCCGGGGGACTCCTGGCAAGACTGGCGGAGCCCGCGTTGCGGGTGATTCTTGCAGCCTCCCGGGTCTTCGCCGACGCGCCGCGGCTCGGTGCCTGGTCGGTCGTGGTGTGCATGGTCGCGGTCGCGGCGCTGCTGGCGGGAGGTTCGCGCGTCCGCCGGGCGACGCTGGCCGGGTTGGCCGCCCTGACGATGTGGATGGCGACCGTTCACGTCTTGCCTGCCGAACGCGTCCAGACGCTGCGGGTCGTGATGCTCGACGTCGGGCAGGGCGACGCCCTGCTGGTCGAGGCGCCACGATCCGATGGTGGAACGGCTCGCTTGCTGGTCGACGGCGGGCCGGACCCGCGGCTGCTCCGTGCACGCCTGCGCGAGCGGCGCATCCGTCATCTCGACGCAGTCGTGCTCACCCACGACCATGACGATCACAGCGCGGGTCTGCCTGCCGTGCTGAGCGCACTTGACGTCGGAGCGCTGCTCGTTGGGCCGGTCCCGCCGGAGCCAGGCGTTGCGCCGAGCGTGCTGGCGATGGTGGCGGCTGCGCGAGCGGCCGGAGTGCCGGTCCAGCCGGTCGTCGCGGGGGACCGCTTCCCGCTGGGCAAGGCCATGGTGCACGTGCTCGGCCCGCCCGCCGATCAGGCCGCTCAGTGGGAGCTCAACGACCGCTCGGTCGTGCTCCGCGTGGACGGAGCGCACGGCCGCCTGCTGCTCCCCGGGGACGCCGAGGAGGCGGAGCAGGCCGTGTTGCTGCGCGATCCGGCGGCGCTCCGGGCGTCGGTGTTGAAGCTGCCCCATCACGGCGGCGCCACGAACCATCCGGCGTTCCTCGCGGCCGTCGACCCGCAGGTCACGCTGATCTCGGTGGGGGAGGGCAATGACTACGGTCACCCAACTGGTGAGACGCTGCATGCGCTGAGCGGGCGGGTGCGCTTCCGCAGCGATCGCGACGGGACGGTGGTCGTCGCGGTCACTGACCCCCCACGCGTCGCCGCGGTGACGCGGGGCGGGCGTCCGCGTGATGGCTACACTGCCGCGCATGTCGCGTCCGCCCGTCTACCTGCTCACCGGCAGCGAGGAGCTGCTCCTGCACCGGGCGGCGGAGCGGCTGCTAGCCGACCTGCGCGGCACGGGCTCGCTGGACGTCACGGACGTACGGGCGGCGGATCTGCGGGAGGCCGGGCTGCCCGATCTGCGCACCGGCTCGCTCTTCGGCGACCCGCGCGCGCTCGTGATCCGCGCGGCCGAAGAGCTGCCCGCCCCCGCCTCGGCGGACCTGCTGGCACAGCTCGAGGGCCCCCCTCCAGAAGCGACCGTCATCCTGCTCGCCACCTCGACCGGCCGGATCCAGAAGCTCGCTCGGCGTGTCAAGGCGCTCGGCGGACGGGTCGACATCGCGCCGCCCCGTGAGTGGGAGGAGCGGCGTTGGGCCGATCTCGTGACCGAGGAGCTGGCGCGTCACGGCCGGCGGGCCGAGCGCCAGGCCCTGCAGGCGCTGCTCGATCACGCCGGGCTGGACGTGAGCGCGATCGCGGAGAAGAGCGCGCAGGTCGCCAGGAGCGCCTCGCCGGGGACCATCACCGCCGCGCAGGTGGAGCAGGTCGTCGTCGGCCACGGCAGCCGGGGCTCCTTCGCCGTCGCTGACGCGATGTGCGACCGGCGCCCCGATCAGGCGTTGACCCTGCTCCGGGGGGCGTTGGAGAGCGGCAACGACCCGGTGCTGATCCTCGGCGCGCTCACCTACCGGCTGCGCAGCCTCGTCGCGGTCGCCGGCCGGTTGGAACCGCGATCGATCGGCCTCCCTCTCAGTCCGGGTCAGGCCCGGCGGCTGCAGGGGGTGCGTCGCAACTTCGGACCGGGCGAGCTGACCCGGGCCTACCGCGTGCTCGCCGACGCAGACGCCGAGATCAAGGGCGGAGAGCTGCCCGCGGAGCTGGTGATCGAGCGCGCGGTCGTCGCCATCGCCACCCGGGACTGACCGCGGCGGGCCGCAACTCTGCCCGCTTTCCGGGCGAAGTTGCGCTGCAGCCGAGCCGGACGCACGCGCCTCAGCGCGTGAGGTCGGCCAGGCTGTCGAGCAGGTAGGTGCTGGGCGGGTCGTCGCGCTCGATGTCGTCGGCGGTGGTCACGCCGCTGAGCAGGAGCAGCGTGTCCCAGCCGCAGTCGGCGGCGCCGACCAGGTCGGTCTCGACGCGGTCACCGACCATCAGCAGAGGCCCGTCGGGCAGCCGGCGGGCGGCGGCCTCGAAGAGCGTCGCGTGGGGCTTGCCGGCCGTCTCGGGCTCCAACCCGGTGGTGGCGGTGAGGGCAGCCAGGATCGCGCCCGTGCCGGGCCACACCCCGTCGGCTACGGGGAAGGAGCGATCGTCGTTCGTCGCGACGAAGCGCGCGCCCCGCTGCAGCGCGACCGCCGCCCGCGCCAGCGTCTCGTAGGTCAGCTCCTTGTCGAGACCGACGACCAGCGCCTCGGCCTCGTCGGGATCGTCGGTGATGTCGCAACCCCGTGCTTCGAGGGCCGCGTGCAGCCCCTCCATGCCTACCACCAGACAGACCGTGCCGGGCTCCAACAGCTCGGCGCCCGCGAGCGCCGAGGAGACGATCTCGTCCTCGTCCGCCGGGATGCCCATCTGCGAGAGCCGCTCGGCCATCGTCGCGGGCGTGCGGGTGGAGTTGTTCGAGGCGAAGACGACGCCCAGCCCCGCGTCACGCAGAGCCGCGACGGCCCCGGGCGCCCCCGCAATCGGTTCGTCACCGAGATAGCAGACACCGTCGAGGTCGAGCACGACCCCGACGTAGCGCTCAGCCAACTCGTTGAGCGTGAGCCCCGTGCTCCGAGGCGGCGGCTGAAGGCTCATACAACGAGAGCCGCGCCCCGCTACAGCGACTGGAGCTGACGGGCCATCCTCGACTTGTGGTTGGCCGCGTAGTTCTCGTGCACTACGCCACTTGAGGCGGCCTTGTCCAGCCGCCGAGCGGCTGCCTTGAACGCCTCACCGGCCGCGTCGGCGTTGCCGGCCTCGGCTGCCTGGCGGAAGACGCGCAGGTGTGTCTTGAGGTTGGTCCGCACTGCCTTGTTGCGCTGGCGCGCTCGCTCGTTCTGCCGGTTGCGCTTCATCTGACTGGCGATGTTGGCCATGGTGTGACGACCTTCGTTGCGGAGGGAGGGTGAGAGAGGAGGCCCGGGCAGGAGCCGTACGGAGGCAATGATAGCCATCCGGGGGCGGGACCGTCCATCGCCTGGGCGGTTACAGGTCCTTGAAGCGGCGGATCTGCTCCGTGATGGCGGTCTCGGTCGGCAGCCGCTCCATCGAGCTGGCCCCGTAGAACCCGTGGACGTGCTCGGTCTCGGCGAGCACGTAGGCCGCGTCGTCGGGCATCGCGATCGGTCCGCCGTGACAGAGCACCAGGATCTCGTCGTTCACCTCCAGCGCCGCCTCGGCCCACTCGTCGATGAGCGCGGGGCAGTCCTCCAACTGCTTGCCGGTCTCGGCGCCGATCACCCCGCCCGTTGTCAGGCCCATGTGCGCCACGATGATGTCGGCGCCCGCGTCAGCCATGGCGCGGGCGTCCTCGGGACTGAAGACATACGGCGTGGTCAGCAGTCCGTGCTCGTGTGCCCGAGCGATCATGGCGACCTCGAGGTCGAAGCCCATGCCGGTCTCTTCCAGGTTGGTGCGGAACGAGCCGTCGATCAGACCGACGGTGGGGAAGTTCTGCACGCCGGCGAACCCGACGTCGGCGACCCGCCGCAGGAAGTGATCGAGGTTGAGGAACGGGTCGGTGCCGTTCACTCCGGCCAGGACGGGCACTTCGCGCACGACCGGCAGGACCTCGCCTGCCATCTCCATCACGATCTCGTTGGCGTTGCCGTAGGCCAGCATCCCCGCCAGCGACCCGCGGCCGGCCATCCGGTAACGGCCGGAGTTGTAGATGACGATCAGATCGATCCCGCCGTCCTCCTCGCATTTGGCCGACAGGCCGGTCCCGGCGCCTCCGCCGATGATCGGCTCACCCCGCTCGGCCATGTCGCGGAACCGCTCCATGAGCTCCTCGCGCGTCTGCGTCATGATCTCGGCCTTTCCGTCAGATCGTCGATGAGAGTGACAGGTCTACACCGTCACCACGTGAGCGTGCCCGCCGCCGCGGTTGAGGAGCGCCGCCATGTCATCGGGATCCGACGTGATCAGGTAGGCGGCCCGGGTGCGGACCGCGGCTTCGGCGACCACGGCGTCCACAGTTGATCCGGCAGTCTCCCGGCGCAGCTTCGCGGCCGCCCGCGTGCGCGTCAACGGCAGATCCTCGTCAACGTCGACCTGCTTGATGATCTGATTGACGGCGGCGTCGCGGGCAGCGCCCGTGAGCGCCTCCACCGTGACGACCGACGGGACCAGCACGCGGCCTGCGCCCCGTCGGCGCAGGACCTCCATCACGGCGAGGACATCACGCGGTGGGACACGTTGGGCCCATGCGTGCAGTCCCGCGCCGTCCAGCACCACGGTGACGCTCACGACAGCGCCGCTCGAGCCCGCTCGGTCATCTGAGTCACCTGCTGCTCGGTGGGACGCGCGTCGGGATGCTCGGCGTAGATCGCGTCCAGTCGCAGCCCCACGATCACGGCTTGGAGCGCCTCTTCGAGGGCACCCGTCGTGGCGACGGAGACGCTATCGATGAGCCCGTGGTCGGCCAGGAGTCGGAAGGCATCAGCGAGTGGTGCGGGCAAGCTCACCGAGACCGGCTTGGTGGTCGCTCCCCGCCGTGCGGCGGCGAGCGCCTCGGACAGCTCGTCGATCAAGGCGTGCTCCACGTGCTCCCTCGAGTCATCGTATGATGACTACGATAGCGGCGGGCGGTGAGGCGCGCGCTCAGCCTTCCGTCAGCTCGTGGAAGTGGTCGACGAGCGCCTGGGCGAACTCCGCGTCGTTGACGTGCGCCGGCACGCGCACGAGGCGCCGGTTCGGGCCGTCGACCCAGTGCTCCTCCAGCGCCTCGAAGAGCGCCTCGTCGGCCTCGGGGTCGTGGAACGGCTGGTCGGGGGCGTCGATGAGCGAGACGCCGTGCTCGGGGATGAGGAAGCGCACCGGGCCGTCGCAGGCGGCCAGCTTGCCGGCGATCCACTCGCCCATGCGGGCGTTCTCCTCCGCCGTCGTGCGCATGAGCGTGACCTGCGGGTTGTGCACGTAGAGGTTGCGGTCGGCGTACCGCTCCGGGACGGTGTCCTTGGGCCCGAAGTTCACCATGTCCAGCGCGCCGCACGCGCCGACGTAAGGGACCTCGGTGCGGGCGATCGCGCCCAGGCGATCCTCACCGGCGCTGAAGACCCCACCCATGAGCAGGTCGCAGATCTCGGTCGTCGTCGTGTCGATGACGCCGGCGACGCGCCCGGAGTCGACCAGCTTCTCCATCGACTGCCCGCCGGTGCCCGTCGCGTGGAAGACCAGGCAGTCGTAGGTGTCCTCGAGCCGCTCCACGACCTGCTGCACGCACGGGGTGGTTACACCGAACATCGTCAGCCCGAGCGCCGGCTTGTCGTCCTCGGCTGGGGGCACCTCGTTCGCGAGCATGCCCGCCAGCGCGTGCGCGGCGTTGCCGAGCACCTCACGGGAGATGCGGTTCAGCCCGGCGACGTCGGTGACCGAGTACATCATCGCGATGTCGCTCGGGCCGACGTAGGCCGAGACGTCGCCGGAGGCCACCGTCGAGACCATCACCTTCGGCACGCCGACCGGCAGCGCGCGCAGCGCCGGCGAGATCAGGGCCGTGCCGCCGGACCCGCCCAGCCCGATCATCCCCCCGATGTCGTCGCGGGTGGCGACGAAGCGCTCGAGCGCCTCTGCCATCGCCCCGACCGCCTCGCCGCGATCGTCGCTGAAGACCGCCTCGGCGGCGTCTGGATGATGGCCCGCGACCTCACGGGCGCTCACGTCCACGTCATCGCCGTCACTCGTGGGTTGCTGCGTGCCCACGTCGACGAGCACGGTCTCCACACCGGTCGAAGCGATGAGGTCGCGCACATACTCCAGCTCGACACGCTTGGTGTCGCACGTGCCGACGATGTACGCGGTTGCCATGTCGCCTCCTCGGAGCCGGGTCGCTTGATCGCGTGCACCCTAGGCGGTGCGCGCCGTCGGCGGTAGGGGCGCCCGCTACCATCGGTGGCGATGACCTATCCCATCGCCCGCATCCGCAACTTCGCGATCATCGCCCACGTCGACCACGGCAAGTCGACGCTGGCCGACCGCATGTTGCAGCTCACGAAGCTGGTCGACGCGCGTCTCATGCGCGACCAGTACCTGGACCGCATGGAGCTCGAGCGCGAGCGCGGCATCACCATCAAGGCGCAGGCCGTGCGCATGCCATACCCGGCCGCGGACGGCGTGGAGTACCTGCTCAACCTCATCGACACGCCGGGCCATGTCGACTTCTCCTACGAGGTCAGCCGGGCGATGAACGCCTGCGAAGGCGCCGTGCTGCTCGTCGACGCCGCCCAGGGCATGCAGGCGCAGACGATCGCGAACCTCTACCTGGCGATCGAGGCAGGCCTGGAGGTCATCCCCGTGCTGAACAAGATCGACCTGCCCGCCGCGCGGCCCAAGCAGGTCGCGCTGGAGATCGCCTCGCTGCTCGGCGGCGACCCCGACGACATCCTCGCGGTCTCGGCGAAGACGGGGCAGGGCGTCGATGCCGTGCTCGAGCGCATCGTGGCGCGCGTCCCGCCGCCGAAGGGCGAGTCTGACGCGCCCCCGCGCGCGCTCATCTTCGACTCCGACTACGACCCCTACCGTGGCGTGGTCACCTACATGCGCGTGGTCGACGGCGTCTTCCGGCCCGACATGGAGGTCCGGCTGATGGCCACGGGCTTCCACAACGCGATCGATGAGCTGGCGGTGATCTCGCCGGAGCCCAAGCCCGTCGAGGCGCTCGGCCCCGGCGAGGTCGGCTACTTCACCGCCGCGATCAAAGAGGTCGACCACGCTCGGGTTGGCGACACCGTCACCGCTCACGAGCGGCCGGCCGACGCGCCGCTGCCGGGCTATCGCGAGCCGACGCCGATGGTGTACTCGGGCCTGTATCCCGTCGACTCCGATGACTTCCCCGACCTGCGCGAGGCGCTGAACAAGCTGCGGCTGAACGACGCGAGCTTCACCTTCGAGCCGGAGACTTCCGTGGCGCTCGGCTTCGGCTTCCGCTGCGGCTTCCTAGGCCTCTTGCACATGGAGATCATCTCCGAGCGCCTGGATCGCGAGTTCGACATCCCGCTCGTCACGACCGCGCCGAACGTCGCGTACGAGGTGCACCTCGACCCACTGACGGCGAAGCCGAACGAGGAGCTCGTGCTCTCGGTCTCCAACCCCGCCGACCTGCCGGCGCCCAACCGCATCGAGCGCATCCTCGAACCGGTCGTCGACGCCATGGTGCTGG
This sequence comes from Euzebyales bacterium, assembly GCA_038233095.1. Classification (GTDB taxonomy): domain Bacteria; phylum Actinomycetota; class Nitriliruptoria; order Euzebyales; family Egibacteraceae; genus JBBSMR01. The sequence goes on along the minus strand of JBBSMR010000021.1, from coordinate 43,002 downwards.
CGCCGTCGGACTACGTCGGCCCCGTCATGCAGCTCTGCGAGAAGCGGCGCGGTGAGATGCAGAAGATGGAGTACCTCACCGAGGACCGTGTGGAGCTGCGCTATCAGCTACCGCTCGGAGAGATCATCTTCGACTTCTTCGACAAGTTGAAGTCATCGACCCGCGGCTACGGCTCGCTGGACTACGACCCCGCCGGGATGGCCCCCGCGCAGCTCGTCAAGGTCGACATCCTGCTGAACAGCGAACCGGTCGACGCGTTCAGCGCGATCGTGCACCGCGACAAGTCCTATGAGTACGGCAAGGGGATGGTCGGCCGGCTGCGCGAGCTCATCCCGCGCCAGCTCTTCGACGTGCCGATCCAGGCGGCCATCGGGTCGAAGATCATCGCCCGCGAGACCGTGAAGGCCCGGCGGAAGGACGTGCTCGCCAAATGCTACGGTGGCGACGTGACCCGCAAACGCAAGCTGCTCGAGCGCCAGAAGGAGGGCCGCAAGCGCATGAAGTCGGTCGGCGCCGTGGAGATCCCCCAGGAGGCCTTCGTCGCCGCGCTCTCGGTCGGCGGCGAGTGACAGGCCCCACGCTCCCGGCCATCCTGATGGAATGGTGCGACCGCTCGGCCTGTTCTCATCTGTGAGGGCGACCGCGCGGGAGGTACAGATGAGAGATCGCAGGCGAGGGCGTCGAACCGTCTGGGCGGCGCTGTTCGCGGTGACGCTGGCGGCCTGTAACGGGGCTGAGACAGCCGGCGGAACAGCTGGGGGAGAGGCAGCGGTGAACAGTGCGACAGCCGCGCCCGCCGCCACGCCGAGCGATCCTCCGCCGTTCCCGTGGGAGCTGGAGGCGCAGGGTGTCGACGTGCCCGCCTCGGTGCCGCTCAGCGAGATCCGCTCCGGAGGCCCGCCGCCGGACGGCATCCCGCCGATCGACGACCCCGTCTTCACCGACGTTGCGGCAGCCGACGAGTGGCTTGAGGCGCGCTCGCCCGTCATGCTCTTTCAGCTCGGGGGCGAGACACGCGCGTACCCGTTGGCGATCCTCACTTTCCACGAGATCGTGAACGACGTGCTCGATGACACACCGGTGGTCGTGACCTACTGCCCGCTGTGCAACTCCGGCCTTGTCTTCGAGCGCACGGTCGACGGCGAGGTGCTGAGCTTTGGAACCTCCGGTCGGTTGTGGAACTCCAACCTCGTCATGTACGACCGCTCGACGCGCAGCCTCTGGTCGCAGTTCACGGGTGAGGCGATCGTGGGTGAGCGGCTCGGCACAGAGCTGCGGCGCTTGCCGATGCAGATCGTCGCGTGGGAGCAGGTGCGCGAGGCGGGGTCCGACGTCCAGGTCCTGTCCCGCGAGACAGGGCATCAGCGACCGTACGGCCAGAACCCCTACGCCGGCTATGACTCGGCCGACGACCCGTTCCTCTTCGATGGTGAGACCGGCGGACCTCTCGCGCAGATGGAACGGGTCGTGACCACGGGAGACGCCGAGCAGCCGGTGGCCTACCCTCTGTCGCTGCTGCGCGGCGAGCGCGTCGTCACCGATCGGCTCGACGGCACGCCGGTCGTGGCGTGGTGGGTGCCCGGCACCGCCTCGGCGCTCGATGACGCCGACATCGACGAGGGCAAGGACGTGGGCGCCACCGGGCTGTTCTCCCGACGCCTCGACGGGCGTTTGCTGAGCTTCGAGCCGCAGGGCGAGGCGCGTTTCCGCGACACCCAGACCGGTAGCACGTGGAACGTCCTCGGGCGCGCGGTCGAGGGACCGCTGGCCGGTGAGCAGCTCGAACGGGTGCCCCACGAGGACACGTTCTGGTTCGTGCAGTACGCCTTCCGTCCCGAGACGCGCGTGGTGGAGTCGCCCTGAGCGCGAGCTCTAGGCCAAGTGAGCGGCAAGCCACGCTGCGGCGGCGAGCGCGACCTCGTCCCTTCCCGGAGCGGCCACGACCTGCACGCCCAAGGGCGCGCCGGCCGGGCCAGTGAGCCCGGGCACCGAGACCGTCGGGACACCGAGCAGTGTCCATGCGCGACAGAAGAGCGGGTCGCCGGTCGCGTCGAGACCCTCGGGCGCCTCACCGAGCACGCTGGGCGCGATGAGCGCGTCGACGGTGGCGAACACGGTGGGCAGCTCGTTGCGGCAGCGCTTCGCGAGATCGAGCGCGCCCGCGTAGGCGCGATCGGAGACCGCCGCGCCATGGTCGAGCAGCTCACGCAACGAAGCGCTGAGCCGATCAGCGTCATGGCGACGCTCCGTGGCCAGGTGGTCGGACGCCTCGCGCGCCATGATGGTCTCCTGGGCTGCGACGAGGCGCTCGAAGCTCTGCGGAAGGCGCGTCAGTTCCACGCCTGCCAGACCGCCCACGACTTCTTCGAGCCGCTCCCGGGTCGAGGCCTCGGCCTGCCGCCACCACGGCGTCCGCGTGAAGCCGATGCGCAGGTTCTCCGCAGGCGTGACGCGCTCCGTGTCGAAGCCGGTTGGGAAGAGCACCTCGGCGGCGAGGGCGAGATCGCCGATGCTGCGAGCAAAGAAACCCACGGTGTCCAGGGTGTGGCTGACAGGCTTCACGCCGGCTGTCGGAATGATCCCGAACGTCGGCTTCAGGCCGAAGACGCCGCAGAATGAGGCGGGACGCACGACCGATCCCGCCGTCTGGGTGCCGAGCGCGAGCGGGACCATGTGATCGGTGACTGCGGCCGCGGAGCCACTGGACGATCCGCCGGGCGTGCGGCTGAGGTCGCGGGGGTTCGCCGTCGGCCCGGGGGAGAAGAGCGCGAACTCGGTGGTGACCGTCTTGCCGAGCACGACCGCGCCGGCGGCGCGCAGCCGGCCGACGCAGGCGGCGTCCCTCTCGGGTCGGTGGTGGGCGTAGATCGGCGAGCCGTAGGTCGTCGGCAGGTCGTCGGTGTCGATGAGGTCCTTGACCCCGACGGGAACCCCGTGCAACGGCCCGCTCGGAGTCTCCCGGTCGCGGGCCCGAGCGGTCGCGAGCACCGCGGAGCGGTCGATCTGGCGCCAGGCGTGGACCTCGTTCTCGCGCGCCTCGATCCGCTCGAGGCAGGCCGTCACGAGCTGCTCGCTGGAGAGCTCCCCCGCAGCGATGCGGCGCGCGGCCGTGGCCACGCCGTAGCGGGCCGCACCGGTGACGGGCTCGGGTGACGTCATGAGCGCGAGTCTGGCCGAACCGGTGCCGCACGGCAAGGCTTCTAGCCCGCGAACTGGTCCATCGCGAGAATCCGCAGCGCAAGGTGCAGATCCAGCCGCAAGCCGGGATCGGTGGTGAACTCTCCGACGATCTGCTGCAGCTTCTCCAACCGGTAACGGACGGTGTTGTAGTGAAAATGCAGTTGGCGGGCGGTCTCGGCGACGTTGAGGTTGGTCTCCAACAGCACTCGCAGCGTCCGCCGCAGCTCCTCAGGCTGAGGCTCGGAGCCGGTCAGCTCACCAAGCACGTCGTGGACGAAGCCAGCCAGCTCGCGCCGATCCTCGATGAGGCTGAGGAGTCGGTACGCGCCAAGATCGTCGAAGTGGCTGGTGTGGCCGGAGCCGTGGATGTCGCGGCCGATCTCCAGCGCCTTGACGGCCTGGTCGTAGGCGGTGGCGAGGGCCAGGGGGTCCGAGGCGGCGCGGCTCACGCCGATGGAGAGCGACGAGTCCAGGACCGCTGCCGCCGCCCCCCGGACCGAGGCCCCGAGCGCGCGTTGTGCGCTGACCGGTCGATCGCTTTCGGATCCTCCGGTGAGGGCGACGACACGACCGCCGATCGCGACGACGGCTGCGTGCGGATCGCGTTCGCGCAGGGCGTCGCCGACGGCGGCGACGAGGCGCTCCCATGCCGGCGGAGCGCCGGGAATCCTGCGCTCGTGCGCGCTGGTCGTGTCGAAGCCGGCCACCAGCACGAGCAGTTCCCGCTCCAGATTCCAGCCGAAGCCTCGGGCGCGGGCTTGGACTTCTTGTCGATCGAGCACCCGTTCCCCCAGCAAGTCGTGCAGGAAGTCGGACTGGAATCGGCCCTCCGCAGCCGTGATGGCTTGCTCTTTGGTGATCACCAGCGCGGCGACCGTCGCGGCGCTTTCCAACGCGGTGAGATCCTCCGGCTCCAGGGTGCGGCCCGTCTCGACGGCGACGATGCGACCGTGTTCGCGGCTGCCCGCGGAGATCTCCGCCACCATCAACCTATAGCCACCGACACGCGCCGCGCCCCGCTCGGGCGCACCGGGCAGCGTGAGCTCTCCGTCGCGGGAGAGCACGCCGCTCTTCCGCAGGCGCTCGGTGGGCGGCGCGACGCCCGCAGCCGTCAGCGGCCGAGCCTCGTCGTCGGCGATCAGGATGTGCGCGTCGAGCAGTTCCGCAAGCTCCTCGGCAACCTCCGGCAAGCCCCCGCCGCTGAGCACGATCTGCAGCAGCCCGCGGTGGATGCGCTCGGTCCGGGCGAGTGTGGCGGCCTGACGGTTGAGGATGTCGGTGAGGACCTGGTTGAGGATCTCGTCGAAGCCGACGCCGTCCGGCAGCTGCACGAGGGGAAAGTCCCGCGCGTCGGCCTGCGCCACCATGCCGGACGGTATGGCGTCCAGGTATCGTCCCACCTTGATGCCCATGCCGGCGAGCCCGCGCTCGTCGAGGGCATCGACGAGCTCCGCCACGGCCGCGGCGTCGTCCCGCAACGGATACGCCGTGGTGAGCAGGAACTCCTCGGACTTGACCCACGGCAGGATGTCGGGGACCTCCATTACGTTCAGCCGAGCCACGACGCGATCGAGTCCGTCGTGACCCGCGACGACACACGCGTCTTCCAGCGCGGGCACCTGCAACAGCTCTCGAACCGTGACGCCGTGCATCTGACTAGACCCTTTCGTCATGTTGGGGGCAAGACCTGCCAAGAGTCCCCGCGATCGTCGGTACACCTTTTCCTATCCTCGCATGCGACGGCTGAGCTACGGTCATGTCGCCCTCCACCCCGCGCACCATTCGCCACAGCAGGAGCTCCAATGGCCATCGAAATCCACAAGGTCGTCCTCGAGAGCGTCCAGGACGCCTCAGGCATGGCGCGTCTCATCGAGGACGGCGCCTTCGCCGCAGACGAGGTCATCGCCATCATCGGCAAGACCGAGGGCAACGGGGGCGTGAACGACTTCACGCGCATCCTGGCCGACCAGGCTTTCCGGGGCGTGCTCGACGAGCACGGCAGCCGCTCCATGGAGGAGATCGAGCAGATCCCCATGGTCTGGTCCGGTGGCTGCGACGGCGTGATCACCCCGCACGCGACCGTCTTCGCGCGGACGTCGGAGAGCGGAGGCGACGAACCGCGTCTGTCCGTCGGCATCACGATGAGCGAGCAGATCCTGCCCGAGGACATCGGCCGTCCCGCCATGGTGGAGAAGGTCGCCGATGGTGTGCGTGCGGCGATGGAGGCGGCGGGGATCACCGATCCCGCCGACGTGCACTACGTGCAGACGAAGACCCCCCTGCTCACGACCGAGACCATCCGGGACGCGAAGTCCCGCGGCGAGACGGTCTTCAGCGAGGACATCCATCAGTCCATGGACATGAGCAACGGCACGACGGGGCTCGGCATCGCCGTGGGCCTCGGAGAGGTTGACATGCCCGGGGGGGAGGCGATCGGGTCGGACCTCGAGCTGTACTCGTCCGTGGCGTCGTGCTCCTCCGGCGTGGAGCTGGACCGGGCCCAGATCGTCGTGGTCGGCAACGCTGCCGGCGTGGGGGGCCGCTTCAGAATCGGCCACAGCGTGATGGACGACGCGCTCGATTTCGACGGCATCTACGATGCCATCCGATCGGCCGGTCTCGACCTGCCGGAGCGACCGCATCCCAGCGATCTCTCCGATCGGCTCGTGAACGTCTTCCTGAAGTGCGAGGCTGAGCCCGATGCGGAGTTGCGGGGTCGGCGACAGATCATGCTGGACGACTCCGACGTGCACTGGCACCGCCACTCCAAGGGCGCGGTGGGAGGCGTGACCGCCGCGGCGGTCGGGGACCCGGCGGTGTTCGTCTCGGTGGGGGCGATGCACCAGGGCCCGCCAGGCGGCGGTCCCGTGGCGGCCATCGTCCGCGTCGACTAGGAGCCGCCGCGGCGCGGTGGCAGGCAGGAATCCTCAAGCGGGCTAGGAGGCAGGATGAGCACCACCACGGAAACTCCGGACCTCAACTACGGGCTGGACGACCGGCCCAAGCCGTTCCCCAAGGCGCTCGCCCTGGGGCTGCAACACGTCCTCACGATGTTCGGCGCGACGATCGCCGTGCCGCTCATCCTCAGCCCCGCGCTGGGGTTCGACACCACACAGATCGCGATCCTGATCAGCTCGGTCTTCATCGCGTCAGGACTGGCGACCCTGCTGCAGCTCACGGTCGGCTCGCGCTTGCCGATCGTGCAGGGCGTCTCCTTCGCGTTCCTCGGCCCTTTCTTCGCCATCATCGCCGCGCACGAAGGCACCATCGCCATGCGCTACATCGCCGGGGGGATCATCTTCGGCGCCGTCGTCGAGGCCGTCGTGGGCTACTCGGGGCTGTTCGGCCGCATCAGACGCTACATCTCACCGGTCGTCATCGGACCGGTGATCGCGCTCATCGGGCTCTCGCTCTTCGGTGCGGCGGTCGGCCAGGTGAACTCCGTCTTCTCCCCGGAGGGCGAGCTGCTGCAGACCGGCAACTGGTGGCTGGCGTGGCTGGTGGTCATCGGCGTCTTCCTCTTCTCGCTGGTACTGGCGGAACGCATCCGACTGGTGGCGATCTTTCCCATCCTGCTCGCTGTGCTCGTGGCCTACCTGGTCGCGCTGCTCTTCAGCGAGGTCGGGGTGATCACCGAGAACAGTCGCGCCTACGTCAGCCTCACGACCATCCGCGACAGCGTCGGCGCCGCCCCGTGGGTGCGCAACGTCATCGGTGACCGGGCGATCTTCTTCCCGTGGGGGCTGCCGTTGCTCGACTTCGGCTTCATCGTGGCGCTGCTGGCGGCGTATCTCGCCTCCATGATCGAGTCCTTCGGCGACTATCACGCGGTCGCACGGGTCGCGGGGGCAGGCGAGCCGACCCGCAAGATGATCAACCGCGGGATCGGCTCCGAGGGGCTGGGGTGCCTGACCACCGGTCTGGTGGGCGGCTTCGCCTCGACCTCCTACACCGAGAACATCGGCCTGATCGGGCTAACGAAGGTGGCCAGCCGCTACGTCGTCGCGATTGGCGCCATCTCGCTCATCGTCCTGGGGTTCGTGACGAAGATCGGCGCCGTCATCGCCACGATCCCGCCGCCCATCGTCGGTGGGGTCTACATGGCGCTGTTTGGTCTCATCGCCGCAGTCGGACTTTCGAACCTGCTGCGCGCGGACATGTCCTCACAGCGCAACCTGCTGATCGCCGGCTTCATCCTCTTCATGGGCCTGGTCATTCCCAACTACATCGGCAGCGTGCCCGACGACTGGACCGTGCTCGGTCTGTCGTGGTTGACCAATCTCACGCGCTCGATCGGTGGCTCCGGCATCGCGGTCGCGGCGGTCCTCGGGCTGGTGCTGGATAACCTCATCCCTGGCACCGATGCGGAGCGTGGAATCACCCAGGAGGCCGAGGCAGCGAGCACCGAGGCCAGCGAGCTGCCCGACGACACCACGCCGAAAGACCCGCAGGGCTGAGGCGTTCGTGAACGCTGAAACCGCATCCGAACGGCGCTCGGGGCAGCGCATCGTGCTCGCGCTCGGCGGCAACGCCATCTCCCCGGCGGGCCAGGGCGGCACGGCCGCCGAGCAGATCGCCAACATCTCGGCGACGATGCGCTCGGTGGCTGAGCTCATCGTCACCGGCGGCTACGAGGTCGTCCTCACGCACGGGAACGGCCCGCAGGTAGGCAACCTGCTGCTGAAGAACGAGATCGCGCGGGACGAGGTGCCTCCGATGCCGCTGGACTGGTGCGTCGCCCAGACGCAGGCCACGATCGGGTATGTGACGATCACCGCGCTGGAGCAGGAGCTCGGCAAGCGCGGCAACTACGACACCGTCGTGCCGGTCATCAGCCGGATCCGCGTCGCTGCCGACGATCCTGCCTGGCAACGACCCACCAAGCCCATCGGCCCATACGCGAGCGCCGAGGAGGCGGAGGCGCTGGCGGAGGACAGGGGCCATGAGTACCGCGAGCAGGGCGACCGCGGCTGGCGGCGCGTGGTGCCCTCGCCCGAGCCCGTGGAGATCCTCGAGCCGATGACCATCGCGCTGCTGCTGGAGGCGGGGGCGATCGTCGTCGCCAACGGTGGCGGCGGCATCCCCATGGTGCGCGACGAGGACGGGATCCTGAGAGGCGCCGAGGCCGTCGTCGACAAGGATCTGGCTGGAAACCTGCTCGCGCAGACGGTGGACGCCGACCGCTTCGCCATCCTGACCGACGTGCGAGGCGTCGCGGTCGGTTTCGGCACCGACGACGAGCGCTGGCTCGAAGAGGTGACGGTCGCGGAGCTGCGTGAGTTGCAGGATGCCGGCAACTTCGCCGAGGGCTCGATGGGACCCAAGGTCGAGGCTGTTTGCCGCTTCGCGGAGCAGACCGGCCGGCCCGCCGTGATCGCGGCGCTCGACGATGTCACCGGCGCCGCCGAGGGGCGCAGCGGGACGAGGGTCACGCCATGAGCGCGAACGGGCTACTCGCCGACCCAGCTTTCTCGGGTATGCGAAAGATGCCTGCGGCGGGTGTGTGCAGCGTCGCGGTCGCCGATTGGGTGGCTGGACCGCTGCAGCCCGCGCGCGTCCTCGGGGCCTTCCGCTCGGCGGTCCACCTGCAGCTGGCAGGTGAAAGCGGCCCGCCTCAGGTCGTGGCTCTCGTCACGAACGAGGGCGTCGCGCTGCCCAACGCCGTGCTGGTGTCGTCGCCCGACGGCGTCGCCTCTCTGGCGTCCCTCCACGATGGTGAGGCCAGCGTCGGGGCCGGTGAGGTGACCGTCGGCGCGCTGCGGGTGGTGGCGCGACGCTGGTGGAATCCACGACCGCAGCTGCCGGCGACGAGCACCGAGGCGCTGGCAGCCGCCTTCCATGAGCTGACGGGGCGACACCCGGTCGGTCCCGACGAGGCCGGCCTTGACGTGGCGCCCCGCGTGGCCGTTCTGGAGGAGGCCGTCCATCGCGGCGACCCGGACGCGTGCGTCGAGGCGGCAGGCGCGCTCATCGGTCTGGGGTCGGGCCTCACCCCCGCCGGCGACGACGTCGTGGCCGGGCTGTTGGCTGGGCTGCGACTGCTGCCCACGGCGGTGGGGGAGGACGGCGGGCGTTCGGCCGCGCTCGCGGATCGGCTCGAAGCTGCCGTCGTGCCGACCGCGCACCTGCGCACGCCCGCGCTCTCCGCCGCCTTGCTGGCGCACGCGGGGCGCGGTGAGGTGGCCCGGCCGGTCGCGAGGCTGTTGCGCGCGCTCACCGGTCGGGGCGACAGCGAGGCGGCCGCGCGACGCCTCGCCAACGTCGGTCACACGTCTGGTCGGGATCTGCTCACCGGCCTGCACATCGCCGCGGCGGTGGTCTGCGCACCGCCCCTCTCGGAAGGCATCCGCTATGACCCGTCATCTTGAGGTCCGCTCGGGGGAGTATCACGACTCGGTCACGCTCATGCGTGTCTCTCGCTCCGTCTCCGACGGCGACGGCGTCGAGGCCGCGCTCGTGGCCATGGCCACCGAGCTGAACCTCGACCTCCTGCAGGACATGGGCTTCGAGACGCCGAAGGAGGCGGGCCCGAACGACCTGGTCGTGGCGCTGCGGGCCTCCGACGACGAGACGCTGGAGGAGGCGCGCGAGGCCGTGGAGGCAAGCCTCGCCGAGAGCGGCGGAGGGGGTGGCTCGGACCTGTCGGGGGCGGGCGAGACGCCACCGGCCCGCACGACCGCGAGCGCCGCCGCGCGGGCCGGACGGCCCGGCGTGGCGCTCATCTCGACCCCCGGCCCGAACGCTTTCGTCGAGGCGCTCGATGCGTTGCAGGCCGGCCTCTCCGTCATGGTCTTCAGCGACAACGTTCCGCTGGAGCAGGAGCTCGCGCTGAAAGAGGAGGCCGCGCAGCGGGAGCTGCTGGCCATGGGCCCGGACTGCGGGACGGCCATCGTGAGCGGCGTCGGGCTCGGCTTCGCGAACGCGGTGCGGCCCGGCCCTGTCGGCGTCGTCGCGGCGTCGGGCACAGGCGCGCAGCAGGTGGCCTGCCTGCTCGACGAGGCCGGCGTCGGTCTCACCCAGTTGCTCGGAGTGGGAGGCCGGGACCTCTCCGCTGACGTGGGGGGCGCCGCAACACTGCAGGCGTTGCGCGCCCTCGACGAGGACCCCGCGACCGAGCTCATCCTGGTCGTCTCGAAACCACCCGACGCCGAGATCGCAGAGCAGGTGCGGACGGCGGCGGGTGAGTGCTCGAAGCCCGTAGTGCTCGGCTTCGTCGGGCGGGGCGAGCGCGACCTCACCGCCGTCGTGGGTGAGGTGCTGCAAACCTTGGACGAGCAAGCAAGCCCGGCCCGTTCGTGGGGACCGGAGCCGCCTGATCAGGCTCGCAGCGGCGAGCTCCGTGGCCTCTTCTCGGGGGGGACGCTCTGCGACGAGGCGATGGCCATCGCCGCCGAGACGCTCGGGCAGATCCGGTCGAACATCCCGCTGGAGTCCGATTGGGATCTGGACGGGGACCTGCACGCCGACGGGCACGTGGCGATCGACTTCGGCGACGACGCACTGACGCAGGGACGGCCGCACCCGATGATCGACAACGGTCTGCGGATCGAGCAGATCGGGCACGAGGCCACGCGGTCGGGCGAGAACGTCCTGCTCCTGGACGTGGTGCTCGGCCATGGCGCCCATCCCGACCCGGCTGACGAGCTCGTGCCCGCGTTACGCCAGGCGCGCGACACCGCCTCCGAGAACGGTCGCGATCTTGCCGTGGTCATCTCGCTCTGTGGGAGCCAGGGCGATCCGCAGGACCGTGATCGCCAAGCCGAGGCCTTCGCGGAGCTCGGCGCGGCCGTCTTTCTCTCCAACGCCGACGCCGCCCGCGCCGCCGTGGCGCTTCTGGAAGGAGCCGTGGATGACCGCTGAGACCGCCCTGCACGGATTGCTCGACGAGGAACCGGCCGTCGTCACCGCCGGGGTGGCGCTCTTCAACGATGCGCTGCGCGCACAGGGCGTCGAGGTGACCGAGGTCGAGTGGCGCCCTCCGGCCGACGGCACCGCGGAGGCGCTCGCCAAGGCAGTAGGAGATCGCCGCAGGGCCGAGGCGAACGAGACGGCGGTCGAGCGGCTCACCACCGCACGCCCGCATCTGGTCGGGATCGAGACCGCCCGCGACGCGCTGGAGGGGATGACCGACCGCACGTTCCTGCACGCCGGCCCGCCGATCGAGTGGGCGGACGCCTCGGGACCGCTGCGCGGCGCGCTCATCGGGGCGATGCTCTATGAGGAGCTTGCCGACGACCCCGACGACGCCGTCCGTCTGGCCGAGCAGGGGGAGATCGAGCTCGCCCCCTGCCACGGTTTCGGCGCGGTCGGGCCGATGGCCGGGGTGGTCAGTCCGTCCATGCCGATGTACGTGCTCCACGACGAGGAGCACGGGGTCACCGCCCGCTGCACGCAGAACGAGGGGCTCGGCAAGGTGCTGCGCTACGGGGCGTACGGCACGGAGGTGACCGAGCGGCTGCGCTGGATGCAGGACGTGCTCGCGCCGCTCACCCACCAGGCGCTTCAGAAGCACGGACCTGTGGACGTGCGCACGCTCATCGTCCAGGCGCTGCAGATGGGAGACGAGGGCCATAACCGCAACCGTGCCGGCACGTCGCTCTTCGTGCGCGAGCTCGCCGGCGATCTCGTCGAGCTGGACGCGCCGGCCTCGCAGATCGCCGAGGTCCTGCGCTTCATCAACGGCAACGACCATTTCTTCCTCAATCTCGTCATGCCCGCCGCGAAGGCCGCCGCCGACGCGGCGCGTGATCTGCCCGGCTCGTCGATGGTCGTGGCGATGGCGCGCAACGGCACCGAGTTCGGCATCCAGGTCTCGGGCACCGGTGACGAGTGGTTCACCGCGCCGGCCTCGATCCCTGACGGGCTCTTCCTCGGTGAATACGGCCCAGACGACGCCAACCCCGACATCGGCGATTCGACCATCGCCGAGACCGCCGGTATCGGCGGCTTCGCGATGGCCGCCGCCCCGGCGATCGTGCGCTTCGTCGGCGGGGAGGTCGAGCAGGCCCTGGCGTTCACTCAGCAGATGTACGAGATCGCCCTGTCCGAGCACCCCGCCTACCAGATCCCCATCTTCGGCTTCCGCGGCACCCCCGTGGGCATCGACGTGACGAAGGTGGTGCGCACCGGCATCGTGCCCGCCGTGAACACCGGCATCGCGGGCAAGGAGCCCGGCACCGGCCAGGTCGGGGCCGGTCTCGTCGAGCCTCCGATGCCCTGCTTCGTCGAGGCGGTCAAATCGCTCGCCGATCGGGCCGACTGACCCGCGCCGCAGTACCCGGCATCCCTGTCCGGCGCATGCACCCACTGCAACACCGCTGGCCGCAAGTGTCCAGGTACGCTCGTCGTATGGAAGAGCGCGTGCGAGAGCGGGTGGCGCAGTGGGAGGCCGCGAGCGCGACGCTTTCGGAGAGCCGTCGCGCCGAGCTTGCGGCCATGACCGACGAAGAGGCTCGGCGGGTAGCCGAGGCGCTCCTGGCGCTGCTCTCGGACGCCCCTCCCAAGGAGGGGCTGTCCGGCCTCGTGGAGCAACAACGCCTCTTCCGGCGTGTCCGGTAACCCCCTCGCCGATGCGGCCGCGGAGGTTCAGCAGGCCTGCGATGAGCGTGACTGGCGTTTCTGCTTCATCGGCGGGCTCGCCGTGGTGCGTTGGGGCGAGCCGCGTCTCACCAGGGACGTCGACCTCACACTGATCACCGGATACGGCGAGGAGGCCTCCTACGTCGATGCGTTGCTCGAGCGCTTCCCGGGGCGGCTTGACGAGACGCGAGCATTCGCGCTGGACAACCGCGTGCTCCTGTTGAGAGCGACCAACGGTATCCCTATCGACGCCGCCCTCGGTGCGTTGCCGTTCGAGGAACGCGCCGTGCAACGGGCCTCGAGCTTTCGACTGGCCGATCAGGAGCTCACCGTCTGCAGCGCCGAAGATCTCATCGTGCACAAGGTCTTCGCCGGCCGGCCGCACGACTGGGCTGACGTCGAAGGTGTCATCGCCCGGCAAGGAAGCGGGCTTGCGGCGCAAGTCATCCTGGAGGAGTTGGGCCCGCTGCTGGACGCCTCCGGCCACTCAGAGCGACTCCGCCGGCTGGAGGCGGTGCTCGCGACTCGCGGATCGTGAACGCACTTCCCGACTGGGGTGGTGACGTTGCGCGGCAGTGCCCTCGCATGCTGAGACGCCGTAGGCCAGGACGAGGTTCTGGCGCTGCCCGCCCGCCGTAGCCGTGACATGGATGCACCCAGGCCGGCTCGCGACCACCCCGCCGTTGTACTGGGTGTCCTGCTCGGCGCAGGCCTCGATGAGCGTCACACCCGCGACTTCGGTCGGCGACAGCCTGACCGCTCGGAATGTCTCCCCATCCCCATAGGACAGGCCGGCCCAGCTGCCGTCGTCACCCCCGACCCGCAGATGGATTGGAGCCGAGGCACGTCCATTGACGACCAGTACCAGCTTGAAGACTTCATACTCGCCGGCATCATCTGGCACGAAGTGGTCGTCCGAAGCACTCGGCAGCGAAGACTCGGGATCGAGGAAGCGAACCAGCTCGCCCTCTCGCCACGCGCCCTCCTTGTGCGGCTGGGAGTAGATCGCCGTCTCGCACGTCCGTTGCGAGACCTCGACCTTCGAGTCTGATGCCGATGTCCCGACCTCGGTGCCGGGACGCTGCGGGCTCTGTCGGGTTGAGGAGACGGCAGGGGCCTTGAGCGTGCACGCGCTCAACAGCAGCATTCCAATCAGTGGACGGAGGAAGCGCATGGGAGCCTCACCTTTGAGGAAGATCAGCAGGCCGCCGAGCAGCACCAATAGGATGGCGAGCGCTCCGGCGATCAAGGGGTTGGCCACCGCGAAGAAGATGACCGTGGCGACGAGGCCGTCCTCCACCAGGCTCGCGAGGACGTTGCTGGTGGGCTCCGGCGAGGTGTTGATGGCGGCACGGGCCGTCGCCTTCGTGGCATGGCTGGCGAGCGAGCAGTCCCGAGCTCGACGCGCCGAGCAGCTCCTGCCCGGGAGCCAGTTCGCCGGCGAGCAGCGCCCCGATGCCGGCCGCGCCAACGGGGCGGATGACCGTGTGCACGGCGTCCCACACGTTGTCGATGTGGGGCACCTTGTCAGCAACGAACTCGATGGCGTACAGCACCCCGGCGCCGATCAGCACGTCCGTGCGCGTGAGCACCTCGGGCACCTGCTCCCAGCCGAGGCGGCCGAGCGGCCCCAGCATCAGCGTGGCGGCGTAGAGAGGTTCACCCCCGAGGCCCAGCCGGACCCGGCGATCGTGGCCCCAGGCTGCTTCCACGTCACACCTCCTGTACCGCCTCAACGACCGAAGGTTCCCCATACTCGCTCGTGCAGGCCACAGAAGGCGAGCTCCTCACCGATTGACCGTTGACGCAGTAGGCGGGCTCACCGCCGCTACTCAGTGCAGCGTGGAGCCGACCAGCGTCGAGACGACGGCTTCCCATCGACGGCTCAGCCGCCAGGGACCGATGATCTCAACATGGACATGCGATGATCCGTTGTGCGACCGCTACCACACCGTGGTGACGCCGTACTCGGCGATCGCCTCATCGGCGGTGACCAGCGGCACCCCGAGGTGGCGTGCCTGGACGATGAGCAGCCTGTCGAAGGGGTCCCGGTGGTGGAACGGCAGGTCGTGGACTGCCCAGACGTGGTCGGTGGTGATGCCGACCGTCACGAAGCCGACCCGGGACACGGTTCGTGGCAGATCCTTTGGTACGTCGATCCTGCCCGTGGACCGCTTGATAGCGATCTCCCACATGGTCGCGTCGCTGACTCCGAAGCGCGCCGTGTCCCGCTCGACCGTCTTGATCAACCACGCCGGCAGCTCGTCATCCCCCGCCAGAACCCAAAGCAGCGCGTGCGTGTCCAGGAGCCACTCGATCACCGGTAGGCGTCCCACTCAGGCCCAAGGTCATCGACGTCGTTCGCGATCCGGATTCGCCCGCGGAGTATGCCGACCGGCGAAGATCCTTCCGACCGAGGGGCCGCGAGAGACACCAGACGTACCACCGGCTGACGGCCACGACGGATCACGACGTCTTCACCACGCTCCGCACGAGCGACGAGTTTCGAGAGCTGGCTCTTGGCCTCACTGATGCTGATCGCGTCACTCATGGCGCCAGCGTACCCTACCTGGCCAGGTTGGCCAGCCTTTCCTCCACCGTTGACTTCAGCGGGCCGACCCACTCGGAGCAGCTCGGTACCCAGCCGACGGTGCGCCCGCTCACGAGCTCTACCTCATGTGTGACAACATCACCGCGCTCGTGGACGACCTCACCGCGAAGGGTGTCGAGATCGTCCGACCGACCAGCGACGCGGGCTGGGGACTGCTCGCATCCTTCCGACTGCCCAGTGGCGCGGAACAGCCGGTGTACGAGCCGCAGCACGCTCTCGCGCATGAGCTGGACCCGGACTGAGCCGTGAGCCTGCGCGAATTCATCAGGCGGTCAGCCGAGGGCTCATGCCGCTACGGCGTGGAAGGGTGCTCGGTCTGGGTCAGCGCGTAGCGGGTGCCGTCGAGGTCGGTGAACATCGCCCACCATCCGAAGTGTTGCTGTTAGGGCGCGGTGTGGAACTCCACCCCGCGCTCCACCATCTCGTTGTGCGTGGCCAGGATGTCCTTACACGTGAAGAAGATGTTCGAGGTCGGCAGGTTGGGCGGCCCGACGCCTTTCGTGCCCGGCTGTCCCGCCGCGAGCACCAGCCGCATGCCATCGGGTGCAGCAACCTCGATCCAGCGCTCGTCGCCGTACGTATCGTCCTGTACGAGA
This sequence comes from Euzebyales bacterium, assembly GCA_038233095.1. GTDB lineage: Bacteria > Actinomycetota > Nitriliruptoria > Euzebyales > Egibacteraceae > JBBSMR01. Next base: position 27,036 of record JBBSMR010000021.1, on the reverse strand, counting down.
TCGAAACCGATCTGATCGATCCAGAAGGACTTCGCGGCCTCTTGATCCGGGGTGGTCAGCGTGACCTTCGGTATGCCGCTGATCATGTCCGCTCCTTCTTCGCCCCAGGGGCCGCCCTGCTGCGCAGCGGATCAGCCCCGCCGTTGCGTCAGGCTGAACCAGTTGCCGGAGACGTCCTTGAAGATCGCTTCGACCCCGTAAGGCCGCTCGGCGGGCTCCTGGGTGAACTCGAGCCGCGGTCCGACAGCTCCTGAAACGTCTCTTGACAGTTGTCGGTCTCGAACACCCCGGTGCCCAGCGCGCCGGCGGCCAACAGCTCAGCCAGCTTCTCCGCTGTCGCAGCGTCCATCATGGGGCTCGGCCCAACCGGCATGAGCACGAGCTCGAGATCGGACTCGGCCGGTCCCACGGTGAGCCAACGAAAGCCGTCTTGGGTCTCGTCGGCTTTCACCTCGAAACCCGACCTTGTCGGCGTAGAACGACTTGGCCTCCTCCTGGTCTCGGCAGTAGATCGTGGCGTGTGACAGTCGACGGATCATCGATTCAGCCCTCCATTCGGATCGTTCGACGCCGACCATAGGCAGCGGCCGCACGTCGGTCTTCTCCGAGATTGCGGACTTGGTGAACACGATTCGACTCTCAACTGCGCTGATAGCGCGTCAGGAAGCAACTCGGAATCCGCGGCGACGTGGCGAATGCTGCTCCCAGCTGCCAAACGCGGCGGCGCAAATGTCGGTGACCGACAGCTGCGTGGTCTCCAACAAGCGACGCGCCACCACCATCCGGTGATGGGTCAGTGACCGGACGGGCGTGTCACCGTAGACGTCGGCATAGCGGCGCAGGAAGTGCATCGGTGAGTAGCGGCCTCCCCAGCGAGCCGTTCGAGATTGAGTTCGCTTTCATAGTCCAGTTGGATCAGCCGATGCGCCCGCGCCAGCGCCTGCCGGTCCGTGCCACGATCGGCGCCTGCCCGCCCAGCCCCTCGTACAGCAACGCCCAGTCGACCCCGAAACCGTCCACGTGCCGTGTCGACCTCCTTCATCCGGTCGGCGGCTTTGCTGGCTCGCCGTCGACGCCTGCCTGCAGGCTAGCGCCACAGCGTTCCATCAACGTCACGGCGCTGCAGAGCCGCCGAGCTCGGCTGCGACCCACGCCCCGGTGTCGATGGAGATCACGGCTGCGCTGGCCAGGCGGCAACCTTGCGTTCCTGGACGACAGCCAGCGCTTCGCCAAGCTCTTGATCCTCAGCGTCGAGGCACATCTATGTCCGCATTGATGTCAGTGTGACATCACTCGCGTTATGAACACGCTCAAGTACACCCGGCCGCTGGTCAGGCGGCGACTAGAACGCCCGCGTCAACGTGTAGCCCTGGCGACGCCCCTGCTGCTGGCGCTCGATCCGCAGCTCGGGCTCGTCGGCCGGGCGCTGCACGAGGAGGTGCAGCATGACGCCCTGGCGGTGCCGGGTCGACATGAACGCCTTCAGCGCGACATAGGAGTCAGGGTGCGCCTCTCGGCAGGCCCGCACCTGGTCCAGCACCTGCTCGGGGAGGTCGACCCCGAACTGGGGCTGGTCCCACATCTCCCAGTAGAGGTTGCGGGGGTGGGGGTCGTCGGTGTGCTCGAGGCCGATACCCCAGCCGTGGTGGATCGCGTAGCGGATCTGGGCCGCGAGCTCCTCCTCGCTGAGATCGGGCAGGTAGGCGAACTGTCCTTGTCTGATGCGCATGCTGGTTTCCTTGGGTCGATGGGAGTCGTAATCAGACGCTTGCGGTCGCGTGGTCGGACGTGTCGGTGGACTCGTAGTCGAACGTGACGTCGCCCCAGGTCTCGAGCGCGCCTCTCACCTCGGGCGACCACTCGGCGGTCGCGCGCAGGATCTCCAGGCCGTCTTCGAGCAGGTTCACGCCCTCGTTGCGGGCCTTGATGATCGCCTCGAGCGCGACGCGGTTGGCGATCGCCCCGGCGGCGACGCCGTCGGGGTGGCCGAGTGTGCCGCCGCCGAACTGCAGCACGGAGTCCTCGCCGAGATGGCCGACGAGCTGGTGCATCTGCCCGGCATGGATGCCGCCGGATGCGACCGGCATGACGCCCGGCATCCCGACCCAGTCCTGGTCGAAGTAGATGCCCTTGCTGAGGTCGCGCTTCTGGAAGGCCTCGCGGCAGGTGTCGTAGTAGCCCTTCGTGATGTCGGCGTCGCCTTCGAGCTTCCCGACGATCGTGCCGGCGTGGATGTGGTCCACGCCCATCATCCGGGCCCACTTCGCGATGACCCGGAAGCTGACGCCGTGATCCTTCTGACGGGTGTAGGTCGAGTGGCCCGCGCGGTGCAGATGCAGCAGGACATTGTTCGCCCGCGCCCACTTCGCCATCGACTGGATCGCGGTGTAGCCGATGGTGAGGTCGATCATAATGATCGGGGAGCCGAGCTCCTTCGCGAACTCGGCGCGCTCGTACATGTCTTCCATCGTCGCGGCCGTGCAGTTCATGTAGTGGCCTTTGATCTCACCGGTCGTCGCCTCGGCCCGGCGGACGGCCTCGATGATGTGGATGAAGCGGTCGCGCCAGCGCATGAAGGGTTGGGAGTTGATGTTCTCGTCGTCCTTCGTGAAGTCGAGCCCCCCGCGCAGCGCCTCGTAGCACACACGGCCGTAGTTGCGCGCCGACAGCCCGAGCTTGGGCTTCAGCGTGGCGCCCAGGAGCGGCCGACCCCACTTGCCGAGATAGTCGCGTTCGACCTGGATCCCATGTGCCGGCCCCTGGAAGGTCTTGAGGTAGGCCTTCGGGATCCCCATGTCCTCCAGTCGCAGGGCCTTCACCGCCTTGAACCCGAAAACGTTGCCGATGATGGAAGAGGTCAGGTTGGCGATCGACCCCTCCTCAAAGAGATCGAGGCCGTACGCAACGTACGCGATGAACTGCTCGTCGCTGCCCGGTACCTGCTCGATCCGGTAGCAGCGCGCCCGGTACTCCTCGTAGGGAGTGAGCTGGTCGGTCCACACGGTCGTCCACGTCGCGGTGGAGGACTCGCCGGCGACCGCGCCGGCGGCCTCCTCGCGGGGGACCCCTGGTTGAGGTGTGACGCGGAACGCCGCCAGGATGTCAGTGTCGGCGGGCTCGTAGTCCGCGTCGAAGTAGCCCATCTCCGTGTAGGGCAGGACCCCTGCCTTGAACCGGTCCTGACGGTTGCCACTCGTCATAACGTCGCCTCTCTCGTTTGCGTCATGCCTTCAGGATCGCAAAGATGCTATACAGAATCAATACCTGTAGCATAAGAAATGCATAGAACAGTTAAGTAGATAGTAAGGAGAAGCACATGACGCTCGGCCAGCTCCGCACGTTCGCCGCGGTGGCGGAGTCCGGAGCGATTCAAGGCGCGGCGCGGCGGCTGCACGTCACTCAGCCGGCGGTCTCGGCCGCCGTGCGCGCGTTGGAGGGCTCGCTCGGCGTCGACCTGGTGGAGCCGGAGGGCCGGGGCATACGCCTCACGGCCGCGGGGACGACGTTCGCGACGTACGCGCGCCGCGTCCTCGGGCTGCTCGACGAGGCCAGGGTGGCCGTGCGCGGAGAGGACGACCCGACCCGGGGCCTGCTGCGGATCGCGGCTGTGACGACCGTGAGCGAGCACGTGCTGCCATCGATCCTGGCCGCGTTCCGCCACGCCTATCCGCAGGTGGGCGTGATGCTCGAGGTCGGGAACAAGGAGCAGGTCTGGACGTGGCTGGCGGACCACGCCGTGGACGTCACGCTCGCTGGCCGCCCGCCCGCCAGCCACCCCGCGCTGAGGGTGCGCGCGCGCCGTTACAACGAGCACGTCGTCGTCGCCTCGCCGGGGACGGTGCCGACAGACGGCGACCACCGCCCGCTCACAGCGCTGGAGGGACACACCTGGCTCCTCCGGGAGGAGGGCTCGGGGACCCGTGCGACCCTCGAGGCGACGCTGGCGGCAGCGGAGATGACGCCGCGCTTCCTCACGCTCGGCTCGAACGGGGCCGTCGTCGCCGGTGCGGCGGCAGGGCTGGGTGTCACCATGCTGTCGCGCGACGCCGTCGGTCGGGAGCTCGACGCTGGAGAGCTGGCGGTCGTGGAAACCGACGCGACGCCGCTCGTGCGTCCGTGGCACGTGGCGACCCACCTCCAGGCTCCGCCCACGACGCGGCTCTTCGTGCGGCATCTGCTCGACGTCGCCGCGACCCGTGAGGCTCCACGCTTCGAGCTCGCCGACGAGCCCGCCGTCGTGGGCTGACGCCAAGTCGGCCGGCTGGAAGCCGTCGAGGGCCGCGGGCGTCACGTGCGCCAGCTCCGCCAGCCGGGGGCGGGCTGCACGGCCCGCTGGAGGGCCGGGAGCTCGTCGAGGACCGCGCGCCGCAGCAGGTCGCGATCGCCGTCGGCGAGCTGGGCGAGGGCATCGGCGTCCGCTGGCAGCGGCAAGGGCGGTGACCAGCTCGCGACCAGCACGCCGATCAGGTCGGTGAGGTCCAGGGTGTCCGGCGGACCCGCGTCCAGGCCGATGAGGTGCTTCTGGAGGCGGCGGCGCTCGCGGATGGAGAACGTGAGCGGGTCCCGCAGCACCGCCCAGCCGCCATCGGTCAGCTCGATCCGCTGGCCGGCGAGCAGCAGGTCGCGGATGGACAGGACGCCGGTGATGTCGTCGCCGTCGACGACCACCAGGTGGCGAATGTGCCGATCGGTCATCTCCGCCGCCGCCTCGTACACTTCCCAGTCGGGCGCCGCGGTGACGACGTCGGCGGTCATGCGCTCGCGCACGCGCGTATCATCGAGGTCCACGTCCGTCGCGACGCAGCGCAGCAGGTCGCGCTCGGTCAGGATCCCGGCCAGCCCGCCGTCGGGGGCGAGCACGACCACCGAACCGACGCCGTGGTCGTCCATGTTCTTGGCGGCTTCGCGGAGGGTGTCGTCAGGCGCGGTGGAGAGAACCGTCCCGCTGGCGAGGTCGCCCACCTTGACGTCGATGCCGGTACCCGCCCGGTCCGACGTGCCAGCCTCAGCGCCCGACGCGGTCATCGGGACGAGCCCGCTTGATCGTCCAGCACGCGCCCGCTCTGTCCCGCGAAGATGAACAAGCCCGCTTCCTCGTCGAAGTCGGCCAGGTGCGGGAACGGCAGCCGCCGGGGGTGCGGGCAGCGCTGACCGAGGTGCGCCTCGAGCTCGTCGGCGAAGTTGGCGAGCACGCTCTGGACGAGGTGTTGGGCTCCGAGCGGCAGACCGCACCGTGCGCCGCCCGTCACGCTGCGGGCCTTGGAACGGACGATGTCGAGGTCGTCTTCGTCGCCCTTGCCCGCCTCGATGCGCTCCAACGCCGCTGATATCTGGGCGCAGCCGCGCGTGCACGCCGGGCACTGCTCGCACGAGCCCGCATGGAGGAAACGGGTGAACGCCGCCGTCGCCTGCACTATGCACGCGCTGTCGTCGTAGACCGCGAATCCGCCCGACCCGAGGCCTGAGCCGACCTCGCGCAGCGCCTCGTAGGACAGCGGCGTGTCGAGTTGCTCGGCGGTGAGCACGGCGACGGACGCGCCCGGGAAAACGGCCTTGGGGGCCCTGCCCTCCGGGGTGCCTCCGCCATAGGTCGAAATCAGCTCGCGTAGCGGTGTGCCGAGCTCAAGCTCGACGACCCGGGCTCGGCGCACGTCACCGCAGACGGTGAAGAGCATGGTGCCGGGGGAGTCGTCAGTGCCGAGCGAGCGGAACTCCGAGACCCCCTCGCCGAAGATCGTCGGGACGTGGGCGAGCGTCTCGGCGTTGTTGACGACGGTCGCGTTGCGGCTGCCCCGCTGCGCGAAGAGGCCGACCTGGTACGGCGGCAGCACGCGGGGGAGCGACGGTCGTCCCTCGATCACCTCGAGCATCGCCGTCTCCTCCCCGAACAGGTAGTCGTCGGGACCGGCAACGATCTCGACGTGGACGTCACCGAGGAGCCCCGCGTCGGCCAGTTCGGAGCGGGCACGCTCGACCGCGGCGCGCTCCGGGGCGAAGCTCCGCTTCAGTGCCAGGAAGGCGGTCCACGCCCCCGCGGCGTGGGCCGCGATCAGCAGGCCCTCGAACACCTGGTAGGGGTTGCGGCGCAGCAGCCACCGATCCTTGAAGGTGGCCGGTTCCCCTTCCGCGGCGTTGCAGACGACTTGCGTGGTGTTGTCAGCGGCGTCGCGGACCGACCGCCACTTGGCGCCGGTCGGGAAGCCCGCCCCCCCGCGTCCCCGCAGACCCGCCTCGGTGACGAGGGCGATCACCTCGGACGGCTCGAGTCCGCGGGCGATCTCCAGGCCGATGCACCCGCCGGCTTCGCGGTAGTCGGCCAGGGACGTCACCGCCCGGTCGCATCGCAGCCTCGTCTGACTCACCAGCGTGCCTGCCACCGTGGCTTGGTCCTTCCGCTCCCCCGTGCCGCTGCCCCGTGGGATCGTCCAGGACGCTACGGCCGAGCCGCCGCCCGGGCGTCACCCCTCAGGGTGAGTCCTTGAGGGAATTCGATCTGCCCACGTCAAGCCCGACATGGAGGAGGCGCCGGTGGCCTGAGGCTGCCCGCTGTCCGGGCTCCGCGGTACGACGAGCCGCACGGTCGTGCCCTCTCCCGGCGTCGAGTCCACGGTCAGCTCGGCGTCGATGAGGTCAGCGCGTTCGCGCATGCCGACCAGCCCGTAGGCGACCCGCGTCTCGTCGTCTCCCGCCACCGAGGCGGTGTCGAAGCCCCGCCCGTCGTCGTGGAGCTCCAGCACGACGTGGCCGTCGCCGGGAGCGAGCCGCAGCACGACATGGGTGGCGTCCGCGTGCTTGCTCACGTTCTGGAAGGCTTCTTGGGTGATCCGGTAGAGGGCGGTCTCCACGTGCTCCGCCAGCTCGCAGTCGCGCACGTCCAGCTCCACGTCGACTCCGGCCAGCGAGCGGGCGAGGCTCTCGAGGCTGGCGGCGAGGCCCAGGTCGTCGAGGACGGAGGGACGAAGGCCCGAGATCGCCGTCCGCGTCTCGTCGAGGGCGGCCGCGGCGAGGCGTCGTGCCGCGGCGATCTGCTCCGCGGCGAACGCCTCGTCCGTCGTGATCGCCTCGGCAGCCGCCGTGAGGTGATAGGACAAGCCGACGATCCGTTGGCTGATCCCGTCGTGGATCTCGCGGGCGAGCCGGCGCCGCTCCTGCTCCTGGGCGTTGACGAGCCGTTCCGCGAAGCGCTCGCGCGCGTGCTCGCGCTGGGTCAGCCGCCGATGGAGCCGGGCGTTCTCGACCGCCGGGGCTACGAGGTCGGCGATGGCCCTCAGCGAGGTCACGTCCGCCTCGGAGAAGTCGCGGCGCTCGCGTGTGTGGACGTTCAGCACACCCACCAGCCGCTCGGGGCCGCTCATCATCGGCACGGAGACGAGCGAGGCGTACTCCTCCCCCTTCAGCTCGGGCAGGTACTCGTAACGGTCGTCGGAGAACTTGTCCTGCACGACCGCGGCCTCCTGGTGAGCGGCGACCCAGCCCGCGACGCCCGTTCCGAAGGTCAAGGAGATCGCGCCCGCGTGACGGTCGAAAGGCGGGGTGGCGCCGCTCAGCACGAGACGGCCGTGCTCCTGATCGGCGAGGTGGACGAAGCACACGTCCGTCGCGGTCGCGTCCGTGATGATCGCCGTCACCCCTTGCACGAGCTCCTCGAGATCGAGGCCCGCCGTCACGGTGTCGATGATCCGGGCCAGCAGCGGGAGCTCGCGTCCGGGGTCGTCGAGCCCGAGACCGCCTGCAGCGAGCGGAGCGCCGGTCATCAGTGGAACAGCCCCTCTCGGAGCGCGACGGCCACCGCCTGGGTGCGGTCCTCGACCTCGAGCTTGCGGTAGATCGCGCGGGTGTGGCTCTTGATGGTCTCCTCGGAGATGAACAGCTTCGAAGCGGCTGCCTTGTTGGAGTAGCCCGCCACGACGAGCGCCAGGACCTCGCTCTCCCGTTGCGTCAACCCCATATGGGCGCCTGGCCAGAACTCACCTCGATGCAGCCGCGCCGCCGACTCGGCCACGCGGCCCGCCAGCATAGGATCGATGACGGTCACGCCCTCGCGCACCCGCTCCAGCTGCTGGACGAGCTCCTCGCCCTCCGCCCGCTTGAGGAGGAACCCGGCGGCACCCGCTTGCAGGGCCTGGAAGAGGTACTGCTCGTCGTCGTAGACGGTCAGGAAGACGACCTTGCAGTTCGGGTCGTGGCTGTGGATCTCGTTGCAGAGGTCGAGGCCGCTCTCGCCGCTGAGGCGGATGTCGAGCAGCACCATCTCGGGCTCGTGCTCCCGCACCGCCGCCAGCGTCTCGTCACGGGTCTGCGCCTCGCCGATCACCTGGATGCGGTCCTGCTGCCGCCCGAGCATGGCCTTGAGGCCGTCGATGACCATCTGGTGGTCGTCGACGAGCACGACGCGTATGGGGTTCGCCATGCACCTGAGGATACGTCCGCTTCCGAGCCGAAGGCGGCTCGCCCAGAGGTGCGGGTGCGCCCCGATTCCCCACCGAGGGGGGATGAGCGGGCCTCGGTATGTCCCTAGCGTCATTCATGCCGTGAGAGGAGGTCCTGACGTGACCAGCAGAGCGCCTGTGCGCCTCGCTGCGTCGCCGCGCTCGGCCGGCGTCGATGACGGGACTGCGTCCACGCGGCCGCGGGACGCCGTCCGTGCCTCGGTGGACATGAACGCGTTGGCGCTGCATCTGCTGTGCGGTACCCAGCGAGCCGCGCTGGCCTGCACGCCGTTCGTCGGCTGCGGCGACTCGGATGCGGCGGACGGCGCCGCCACGGCCGCGATGCGCGCCGCCTTCTCACATGTGCCCGGCACCGGCACCGTGGTCATCGGAGAGGGCGAGAAGGACGACGCGCCCATGCTCTACAACGGCGAGCAGGTCGGTGACGGCGGCGCTCCCGACTTCGACCTGGCGGTGGACCCCCTGGAGAACACCACCGCCTGCGCTCGCGACGCCGACGGCGCGATCACGGTGGTCGCCGCCGCGCCGAGCGGTCATCTCTGGGGCAGCTCCGCGGCGTGGTACATGGACAAGCTCATCGTGGGCCGCCGTGCCCGCGGTGTGATCGACATCACGCGGCCCCTCCGGGAGAATCTCGAGCGCGTCGCCCGCGCCCTGGACAAACCGGTCCGCGAACTGCACGCCGTGGTGCTGGACAAGCCCCGGCATGGGGAGCTGGTGCGGTCGCTCTATGACTTCGGCGTCCACGTGACGCTGATGCCCGACGGCGATGTGGTGGGTGCGCTGCACGCGCTGCTGCCGGATCCCGACGCCGACCTGCTGCTGGGGATCGGCGGCGCCCCGGAGGGGGTCATCACGGCGTGCGCGGTCCGGTTGCTCGGCGGCGACATGCAGGCCGCCCTGGAGCCGCAGTCCGACGAGGAGCGCCGGCGCATCCGCGAGGCCGGCTTCCAGCCGGGTGCGCCGCTGACGCTCGACGAGCTCGTGCGCAGCGAGGAGTGCTGCTTCGTCGCGACCAGCGTCACCCCAGGCCGGCTGCTGCATGGTCCGGAGCCGACCGGGGAGGGCTGGCGGACGCGGACCTTCCTGTCGACGCCGCTGCATCCGTGTCTCATCGTCGAGGCCGTCCACCGCCACGATGAAGCGTCCACTGAACCCTGGGAGGGAGACCGTGCCTGACAAGGTCATCCGCATGCGACGAGCCTCGGAGACCGGCGCCTCCAGCCGCCCGCGCATGCTGGCCATCGCGGGTGACAGCGCGTCCGGGAAGACGACGCTGACACGGGGACTCGTGGAGACCCTCGGGCGTGAGCGCTGCACAGCGGCGTGCGTCGACGACTATCACCGCTACGACCGCCAAGAGCGCAAAGAGAAGTCGTTCACGCCCCTGCATCCCGACTGCAACTACATCGGCATCATGGAGCAGCACCTCCAGCTGCTCGCCACCGGCGAGCCCGTGCTGAAGCCGGTCTACGACCACTCGAACGGCACCCTGGTCCGGCCCGAGCTCGTCGAGCCAGCCGAGTGCGTCATCGTGGAGGGTCTCCTGCCGCTGCACTCCCCGCTGTCCCGGGCGTGCGCCGACATCACCGTCTACCTCGACCCGCCCGAGGAGATCCGCCGGCGCTGGAAGGTCAGCCGGGACACGAAGGAGCGGGGCTACACCGAGGAGGAGGTGCTCGCCGCCCTCGAGAAGCGCGAGCACGAGTCGGAGGAGTTCATCCGACCGCAGCGCGCCCAGGCCGACATCGTGGTCCGGTTCGGACCGATCGAGGGCCGCGGCGATCCGCCCGACACACCGCTGTCCGCCACGCTGCTGCTGCGCCCGACGATCCCACATCCCGACCTGTCGGGCGTGATCGACGACGACGGCGGCCCGGTGCACCTCAAGCTGATCCGAGACCGCGACGGGCGTCCGGTTGACGCGCTGCACATCCACGGCTACGCGCCGGCGTCGGAGATCGCGACGGTCAAGAAGTTGATCTGGGAGGAGCTCACCCGCGACGAGCCGGTCCCCGAGACGCTGGGCGAGATCGGCGACGGCGTCCACAGCGAGCCGCTCGCGCTGACCCAGCTGATCCTGCTGCACCACCTGCTACGCGCGAGCGGCCTGTCCCCGTAGGTTCCCGGGCTGGGCCTAGACCAGGTCATGACTGCCTTTGCCCGATAGAGCCGTCCACTTCAGCACCGGGCATATCGAGGTGTGCCAGCGGTTCGGGGGTCCATTCGGCAAGCTGCTCCATCGAGTGGGATGCGCGCGGTCGGGTAGCGTGCTGGGATGCAGAGACTGGGGAAGAGGCACACGACGAGCACGACGAGCTCGGCGGACGGAACCGCCGGGTGAAGCCGCCGCCCTTTGGCTACGCCGCCCCGACGACCGTCGACGAGGCGCTGGATGCGCTGGCTCAGGCCGGCTCGGGCGGAAAGGTCCTGGCGGGCGGACAGAGCCTCATCCCGCTGTTGAACATGCGGCTTGCCGCGCCCTCCACGCTGGTGGACATCAATCGCGTCGACGAGCTGGCCACCATCACGGTGGATGAGGACACGGTCCGCGTTGGGGCGACCGTTCGCCACGCCGCCTTGGAGCACCACAAGGACGCCGAGCGCGCCTGCCCGCTCCTGCGGCAGGCCCTGGAACTGGTCGCCCATCCCGTCATCCGCAACCGCGGCACCGTGTGTGGGAGCATCGCCCACGCCGATCCCGCCGGGGAGCTGACCACCGTGCTGGCTGTGCTCGACGGTCGCGTGGAGATCGTCCGGCTCGACGGGGACCGCCAGGATGAGCGCTCCCTCGCGTCCGACGACTTCTTCGTCGGGCCCCTTGAGAGTGTCCTGGAGGCGGGCGACCTCGTCACCGCGGTCACGTTCCCGACCATGCCGCCCGGTAGCGGCAGCGCGTTCCGCGAGCTGGCCCGCCGTCACGGCGACTATGCCATGTGTGGCGTCGCCGCGGTCGTCACGGTGGAGGAGGACGGGACCATCAAAGACGCCCGCGCCGGCTATCTGGCTGTCGCCGCGACCCCCTTGGTCGTGGATCTGACCGAGACGCTTGGTGGCTCCCCGGTCGAGGAAGCCGACTGGACGGCCGCTGCCGAGCAGGGCGCCCAGGCCACGGATCCCGAGGGGGACCTGCACGCCACCGCCGACTACCGCCGGCATCTCGCGCGCGTGCTCGGAGCGCGCGCGCTGTCCGACGCCGCCGAGCACGCCAAAACAAGGACGACAGCGTGAGCGAGACCCTCTTCGACGTGACGCTGCGCGTCAACGGCCGCCCCCGGACCACGCAGGTGCCCGCCCGTCGGTTGCTCTCCGACGCGCTGCGCCACGAGCTCGGCCTGACCGGCACGCATGTCGGCTGCGAGCACGGCGTCTGCGGGTGCTGCACCGTGTTGCTCGACGGTCGGCCGGTGCGTTCCTGCCTGACGCTCGCCGTCAGCGCCCAGGGCCACGAGATCACCACGGTCGAAGGCCTCAATCCTGATGACGGCTCGCTGCACCCCATTCAGCAGGCGTTCCGCGACTGCCACGGCCTGCAGTGCGGCTTCTGCACGCCCGGTTTCCTCATGACGGTCGCCGGCCTGCTCGACGACAACCCCGATCCTGACACCGACGAGATCGTCGAGGCGATCTCCGGCAACCTCTGTCGCTGCACCGGCTACCAGAACATCGTCGCGGCGGTGGCGCGTGCCGCCGAGCTCGTCGCGGCGGGGGAGGGAGGTTCGGAGCCCACCGACGACCGCCAGCAGACCGCGGAGGAGCGCGATCCACGACGGGAGGTGCCCACGCCGGAATCGACCGGCCAAGCGGCCCCGTACGGCTCGAACGGCGGATCCGGCGTCCCGGGTGAACGGGACGCTGAGGGGGAGAGGCGTTCATGACGACCAAGCTCTTCGGGGAGCCGATCCCACGACGGGAGGATCCCCGGCTGATCCGCGGGGAGGGGCGGTACGTCGATGACTTCGGCCACGATGCCCTGGCGGTCGCCTTCGTGCGCAGTCCCCACGCCCACGCCAAGATCACCGGGATCGACGTCGACCGGGCGATCGACACCGAGGGTCTCGTCGCGATCTACACACACGACGATCTCCCCGAGGCGCTGGCCAAGCCGCTGCCGCTGCTCATCCCCCATCCCGCCCTGACTGAGCCGCGGACGGCCCACTGCCTCGCCAAGGGCGTGGTCCGCCAGGTCGGCGAGCCGATCGCGATGGTGGTCGCCAAGGACCGCTACCTCGCTGAGGACGCGGCGGAGCGCGTGCTGGTCACCTACGACTTCCTCCCCCCCGTCGTCGGCATCGACAACGCGGTCGAGGCGGCCGAGACCGTCCACGACGACATGGACGACAACGTCGCGGCGCACTTCGTGCAGGAGGTCGGCGACGCCCCCGGCGCGATCGCCGACGCGCCGCACCAGCTCGAGTTCCGCCTCGAGGTCGAGCGCAGCGCCTCCATGCCACTGGAGGGCCGGGGCGTGTTCGCCCGCTGGGACGCCGACGACCGACGGCTGCGCGTCTACACCTCCACCCAGTCCTCCACGAGCGTGCGCGCCGCGATCGCCGCGGTGCTCGACCTGGCCGACGTCCAGGTGGAGGTCATCGCTCCCGATGTCGGCGGCGGCTTCGGCGTGAAGATCATGCATCCCTGGGCGGAGGAGCTGCTCGTTCCCTGGGCGGCGATGAAACTCGGAAGCGAGGTGAAATGGACCGAGGACCGCCGGGAGCACTTCGTCGCCGCCACGCACGAACGCGGGCAGATCCAGAACGTGCGGGTCGGCTTCGACGACGAGGGCCACATCCTGGGGTTGGAGGTTGAGCTGCTGCACGACAACGGCGCCTACACGCCGTACGGACTGATCGTGCCGATCATCAGCTCGACGCAGCTGCCTGGTCCGTACAAGCTCGGCGCCTACAAGGTCACCTTCACGTCGCTGTACACCAACACCTGTCCCGTGACGCCCTATCGGGGCGCCGGGCGGCCTCAGGGTGTCTTCTGCATGGAGCGCACGATCGACCGCATCGCGGCCGAGCTCGGCCGCGACCGCACCGAGGTGCGCGCGACCAACTTCGTGCAGCCCGACGACATGCCCTACGACCTCGGCCTGATCTTCCAGGACGGTCGGCCCGCCATCTATGACTCGGGGGACTTCCCCGCGTCGCTGGAGAAGCTGAAGGCGCTCGTGAGGTGGGACGAGTTCGGGGACGAGCGCGAGCAGGCGCAGCAGGAGGGGCGCCTGATCGGCATCGGCCTGGCCTGCTACGTGGAGGGCACCGGGGTCGGTCCGTACGAGGGCGGTCACGTGCACGTCGAGACCAGCGGACGGGTGATGGTCTCCACGGGTCTGACCACGCAGGGGCAGGGCCACGAGACCGTCTTCGCCCAGATCGTCTCGGAGGAGCTGGGCGTGCCGATCGAGCAGGTCCACGTCACGACGGGCGACACGCGCCGCTTCGGCTACGCCGTGGGCACGTTCGCCTCCCGCTCGGCGGTGATGTCGGGCAGCGCGATCGCGCTGGCCGCCCGCAGCGTCCGGCGCAAGGCGCTCGAGGTCGCGTCGAAAGCGCTGGAGGCCAACCCCGACGACCTGGAGATCGTCGACGGCGTCGTGGGCGTGAAGGGCTCGCCGGACGACACCATCCCGCTCAACCAAGTGGCGGTGCTCTCCAACCCCTTGCGCTACTCCTTCAGCGAGGCGTCCCAGGCGGCGACGCAGTTCAGCATGCCAGCCGATCCCGAGGCGCCACCGGTCGCCGAGGGCGAGGCGCCCGGATTGGAGAGCCGCGACTACTACTCACCGGCGCGCTCGACGTTCGCCAACGGCATGCACGCCGCGGTCGTCGAGATCGATCCCGACACCTCGGACATCTCGATCCTGCGCTACGCCGTCGTTCATGACTGTGGGCGGATGATCAACCCGCGCATCGTGGAGGGCCAGGTGCACGGTGGGGTGGCGCAGGGAGTCGCGGGGGCGTTCTACGAACGCATGGCCTACGACGAGTACGGCCAGCTGCTGAACGCCTCCTTCATGGACTTCCTCATGCCGTACGCCACCGAGGTGCCCCACATCGAGACCGATCATCTCGAGACCCCCTCGCCGCTGAACCCCATCGGCGTGAAGGGCGCGGGCGAGGCCGGCGTGATCCCCGGGATGGCGCTCTTCGCCGCGGCGGTGGAGGACGCGCTCGGCTTCACCGTGAGCCGCATGCCGCTCAACCCCGACGAGGTGCACCGATTGCGGGCCGCCGACGGCGATCACGCCGCCGCGAGTCTGCCGCCGATCGGGGCGCTCGGAGCGCTTGGGAACGGCTCGGCTGCTCAGGACGAGAACATCGACGAAAAGGCAGAAGCATGAAGGTGAGTGGGAGTCACACCCTGCACGCACCGCCGCAGAAGGTCTGGGACGCGTTGCAGGACCCCGAGGTCCTGGTCCGCACGATCCCCGGCTGCAAGGAGCTGTCGGAGACGGGGCAGGACGAATACACCGCGACGGTCGAGGCGGGCGTGGCCTCGATCAAGGGCACCTACGACGGGAAAGTCCAGCTCACCGATCAGGACGAGCCCACCAGCTACACGCTGAAGGCCTCGGGTGCCGGTGGGCCCGGCACGATCGACGCGACGGCGAAGGTGCGGCTGGCTGAGGCGGAGGACGGCGAGACCGAACTGAGCTACGACGCCGACGCAGTCGTCGGGGGCACCATCGCCGGCGTGGGTCAGCGGGTGCTGTCCAGCGTGGCGAAGCGCAACGCGGCGCAGTTCTTCGAGGCGGTCGACAAGGTGCTCACGGGCGAGGAGCCGCTCGACGAGGCCGAGCCGGAGCAAGCGGCGGAGGAGGGCGCCGAAGAGACAGACCAGGGGGAGGAATCGGCCTCTGGCAAGGCGTCGCCCGGTGGCAAGACCTACCGCGCGCCCCAGTCGGCGTCTTCTCCGGCCGCCTCCGGCGATCCGAAGCTTCTGCTGGCCGCCGGCGTGATCGGAGCCCTGATCGCCTTGATCGGCGTGATCGTGGGCCGCGGCACCCGGTGAGGCGGAGCTCACTGCACCCATGATCCGGCTTGGGATCGACACGGGCGGCACGTTCACCGACATCGTTGCGTTCGACGAGGGCTCGGGGCGCGTGGCGACGACGAAGACTCCTTCGACTCCCCATGATCCCTCGCGGGGGTTCATGGAGGGCGTCCGCAAGATCTTGGACGAGATCGGCGCGGACGCCGAGCAGGTCGCCGCCGTGAGCCACGGCACGACCGTGGCGACGAACGCCCTGCTCGAGGACGACTTCTCGGGGCTCGGGTTCGTCACGACGGAGGGCTTCCGCGCGCTGTTGGAGATCGCCCGGCAGAGCGTGCCGGAGGGCTACGGCAACTCCTACTTCTGGGTGAAGCCGGACCGCATCGTGCCGCTGCACCACGTGCGCCAGGTGCCCGAGCGTCTCGACGTCAACGGCGACGTGGTGCGCAAGCTGGACGACGAGGCCGTCGCCGAGGTGGCGCGGTGGTTCCGCGACCAGGGCATCGACGCCGTCGGCGTCAGCCTGTTGCACGCCTACCTCAACGCCGAGCACGAGGAGCGCGTCCGCGAGATCTTCATCCAGGAGCATCCCGACTGCTCGCTCTCGATCAGCTCTGAGGTGCTGCGCGAGTACCGCGAGTACGAGCGCGCCATCACCACGCTGGTCGACGCCTTCGTGAAGCCGCGCGTCGGCGCCTACATGGCCGAGCTGCGGGAGCGGCTCGACGAGCTCGTGCCGCAACTCCCCTTCTACGTCATGAAGTCCAACGGCGGGGTCATCTCCGCGTCTGAGGTGCCCGGCCAGCCGATCACGACGATCCTGTCCGGCCCCGCCGCGGGAGCGCTGGGGGCCGCGGTCGTGGCCGAGGCGGCTGGCTTCGAGCGGGTGCTCACTCTGGACGGCGGTGGCACCTCCACCGACGTCGGCGTGGTCACGTCGGGTGAGCCGGCGCTCACCACCGAGGGCTCGGTGGGGCGCTTCCCGACCAAGGTGCCGATGGTCGACATCGTCACGGTCGGCACCGGCGGCGGCTCGATCGCCTGGGTCTCGGGTGCCGGGGAGCGGACGGCGTTGAAGGTGGGGCCGCGCTCGGCCGGGGCGGATCCGGGGCCGTTGTGCTACGGGCAGGGAGGTGAAGAGCCGACAGTGACCGACGCCCACCTGATGCTCGGGCGTATCCCGGCGGCGCTGCTGGGAGGGGAGATCTCCCTGGAGACCGACGCCGCCCGTACGGGACTGGAGCAGCTCGCCGGCTCCGTGGGCATGGAGACGCACGACTGCGCCGCCGGCGTGCTCGAGATCGCCGCGTGGAGCCAGGCCAACGCGATCCGGCAGGTGACGGTGCGGCGCGGCCTGGACGTGCGCGACTTCGTCATGGCGACCTTCGGCGGCTCGGGTCCGCTGCAGGTCTGCCGGCTGATCGACATTCTGAACCTCGACGCGGGCCTGGTTCCGCTCAACCCCGGCAACCTGAGCGCCTTCGGACTGCTCACGGTCGACGTGCGCAACGACTACGTGCAGACCTTCGTGGTGCGCCACGACGAACTGGACCTGGAGCGGCTTACCAAGGAGTTCGAGACGCTGGAGGAGCGGGCCCAGGCGGCGCTGCGCGAGGAGGGCTTCGACGAGGACGAGCACCGCCTGGTCCGCCAGGCGGACCTGCGCTACTTCGGGCAGGCCTTCGAGGTGCGGGTCGACGCGCCCGACGGCTCGCTGGACAAAGACTTCGCCGAGACGGTGCGGACACGCTTCCACAACGCGCACGAGCAGCTCTACGGCTACAGCTACACCGACGACTCCCGCCACGGCGTCGAGTGGGTGAATCTGCGCGTGAGCGGGATCGGACCGATCACCACCCCGGAGCTCGCCCGCTCGGAGCCCGACGAGGATGACGCCTCCCGGGCGCGGACCGGGCAGCGGGACGTCTTCTTCGACGGCGACTGGCACGAGACGCCGCTGTATGACCGCCACCTGTTGCGGGCCGGGGACCGCGTCGCCGGCCCGGCGGTGATCGAGGAGTTCGGCTCGACCGTGCCGCTCAGCCCGGGCTTCGCCGCGACCGTGGACGACTACGGCAACCTCGTCGTCCGGGCAGAGGAGACGTCATGACCGTCGACCCGGTCATCGTGGAGATCGTCGAGGGGACGCTCGCCTCGGTCGAGCTGGAGGTCGAGGACGCGATCGGACGCACCGCGCGCTCGCCGATGATCCGCGACGCCCACGACTATCGGGCCGGGATCCACGACCGCAAACTGCGCAAGCTCACCGGGCGCTCCTACTCCGCGCTCGTGCACCCGGTCGCGCGCGACTTTCCGCTGGAGACGATGCGCCCCGGCGACGTCTACTTCCACAACGACGTCTACGCCTCCGAGGGCGGCATCGGCCACCTCCCGGACCTGTGCGTCACCGTGCCGGTCTTCTGCGACGGCGACGTGGTCGCGTTCGTGCAGGCGTTCGGTCACCACGACGACATCGGCGGGGCGGTGCCCGGCTCAATGCCGAGCCACGCCACGAGCGTCTTCCAGGAAGGGCTCATGGTCCCGCCGATCAAGTTGTGGGACGCCGGCGAGCCGAACCGCGCGGCGCTGGCGATCATGACGCGCAACTCGCGCATGCCCGACGACCTCGCCGGTGACCTGGACGCCGAGGCGGCGGCGTGCCGCATGGGCGCGGACCGCATCGCTGAGCTCTTCGACCGCTACGGCCGCGAGACCGTGGAGGCGTGCTTCGAGGCGATCCTGGAGAACACCACCGCGACCTTCCGCGACGAGATCCTCGCCAAGATCCCCGAAGGCACCTGGGTGTGGGAGGACTACGCCGAGCACGACGGGGTCGACCCGCCGCGGCTGCACGCCCAGCGCATCACGCTCACCAAGGCTGACGACCGGCTCATCCTCGACTTCACCGGGACGTCGCCGCAGGCGAAGGGGCCGATCAACCACGCGGGGGACTACGCCGACGGGAACTTCCTGGCGAAGTGGCTCGCGCCGATCCTGCGCAATCTCGCCGACTCGCCTGAGCGCGCAGCCGAACTGGACGTGAATGAGGGCGTCGTCCCGTTGCTGGAGCTGCGCTTCCCGGAGAAGGGCACCCTGCTCACTCCGGTGCGTCCCGCCCCGACGAACGCCCGAACGTTCGTCATCCTGCGGCTGCTCGGCGTCTTCGCGGGCGCGCTCGCCAAGGCCGTCGAGGGGCACATGCCCGCGGACCAGGAGACGATTCGCTACACCGGCGTGTACGGCGTGAACGCCGACGGAGAGCACTACCTCATGCGGGAGGTGCTCGGCGGCGGCTCAGGCGGCCGCTCCTACGCCGACGGGGAGGACACGATCCACGTCGTGCCAGACTCCCGCAACATCCCTGTGGAGTTCACGGAGAGCCGCTACCCGGTGCGCGTGGAGCGCCTGGGGCTGGCCGTCGACTCGGGCGGGGCGGGGGAGCGGCGCGGCGGTCTCGGCTACGAGAAATGCCTGCGCGCGCTGGAGGACATGCACTACATGTCCATCGCGGACCGCTCGATCCTGTCGTGCTGGGGCGTGAACGGTGGCCTTGCCAGCGCGCCTTTTCGCGTCACGATCGACCCGGGCGGGCCAAACGAGCGGGAGATGGAGGGCCTGGTCGACGACGAGCCCGTCGCGGCCGGCGAGCTGATCCGCATCCGCACCACCGGCGGCGGCGGCTGGGGTGATCCGCTGGAGCGCGATCCCGAGGCGGTCGCACTCGACGTCCTGCAGCGGAAGGTGAGCAGGACGGCCGCCGAGGCCGACTACGGCGTGGTTCTGGGCGAGGGAGAGCGGCCCGAGGTGGACACCGAGGCGACCGAGCGCGAGCGCGACCGGCTGCGCTCAGAGCGGGGCGAGCCGGCCTTCTTCGACCGCGGACCGGGGTACGCGAGGCTCGCCGACGGGGCGGCTCACGCCGACGTAGACGGGCTGTGAGCTGGGCGCCTCAGGCCGGTGAGCTCACTCACGGAGCACGTCGGTGACAGCGATGGTGACGTCGGGGAGCGCGGAGAGGGTGATCTCATCGCCCAGTCGAGCGGTGCGGGCATCGCGGTACCGGTCGGCTTGTGGCTCGCGGTGGACGATGATGACGCGGGCCTCGAGGTCGACGAGCCACACCTCGACGATCCCCGCTCGGGCATACAACGGAATCTTGATGGCGCGGTCGGTGGCGAGCGACGAGTGGGCGACCTCGATGAGAGGAGGACGTCCTCAGGGACGGGGTGACCGAGCATGTAGTCGTCGGATCGTGGGCGGGCGACCACCAGGTCCGGTTGTGGTTCGACCGCAACGTGAGCCTGACGGGGTTCTGCACCGTCACGATGGCCCGGTCACCTACGCCTCGTACGAGCAGACGGTTGAGGCGGTTCACGGCCCCGGCGTGCGTTGGTCCGATCGGCGCCATCTGGATGATCTCCCCATCGAGCAGTTCGACGCGGTCATCTTCGCCAAGAATCCCCGTCTGGCCCATGCGCTCGTACTCTTCGACCGTGAACCGCCGTCGGACCAGATCGACCTCAACCTCAGGCTGCGCGCTCATGGTGGTCATCCTAACGGGTCCGACGGGTCGCTTCGGCAAGTCTGCACAACGCGCACGGGCGGCACAGCCGCTAGCGTCACCTCTCCGAGCATGCGAGGAGAGACGTCGTGAGCGGACCGCTGGCCGGCATCACCGTCGTCGATCTCACGCGCGCGCTGGCGGGTCCGTACGCCACGATGATGCTCGCCGACGCCGGCGCGGACGTGGTCAAAGTGGAACGCCCCGGGGCGGGTGACGACACGCGCGGGTGGGGGCCACCGTTCGCCTACCCGCAGGAGTCGCAGGACGAGCCGGAAGCCCGCGTCTCCACCTACTTCCTCTCCATCAACCGCAACAAGCGCTCCGTGACCCTCAACCTAAAGGAGGAGAGCGATCAGGAGCGACTGCGAGAACTCATCGCCGAGGCGGACGTGCTGGCGGAGAACTTCCGGCCAGGCACGCTCGAGAAGTTCGGGCTCTCCGAGGAGACCCTCCGAGAGCTGAACCCCCGCTTGGTCGTGCTCTCGATCACCGGGTTCGGGGAGGGCGGCCCCGACGGGCACCGTCCCGGCTTCGACCAGATCGCGCAGGGCGAGGGGGGCCTGCTGAGCCTCACCGGCCCCGTCGAAGGGCCGCCCACGAAGGTCGGTGTGCCGATCGCGGACATCCTCGCGGGCATGTTCGGCGCGTACGGCGTCACGGCGGCGCTGGTCGAGCGCGAGCGCAGCGGTGAAGGGCAGTGGGTGCGGACCTCCCTGCTCGGCGGCATGGTCGCGATCCACACCTTCCAGGGCACCCGCTGGCTGGTCGCCGGGGACGTGCCCGACACCAGCGGCAACCGCCATCCGAGCATCGCCCCCTACGGTGCGTATCCCTGCGCGGACGGGATGATCAACATCGCCGTCGGATCAGAGGGGCTGTGGGCGCGCTTCGCCCCCTTGGTCGAGCTCGACCCCGAGGACGAGCGTTTCGCCACCAACGGTGACCGCGTCGAGCGCGTGCAGGAGCTGGAGGAAGCGATGGACCCCGCGCTGCGTTCGGCCAGCGTGGACGACTGGATGGACCGGCTGGACGACGCGGGGGTGCCTTCCGGGCGGGTGGCCTCGCTCGACGAGGTCTACGCCTCCGGTCAGGTCGCCCACCTCGGCCTCATCGATGAGGTTGCCCATTCCACGCTCGGCACGGTGCGCCTGCCGGGCAGCCCGATCCACTACAGCCGCACCCGCCGGGACCCGCCGGCGCCTCCGCCGCTGCTCGGCGAGCACAACGACGAGTTGTTCGGCGATGGCTGACCGTCGCTCCGCCGCCGAGCTCATCGAGGTCCTCACCGACCCCGACTCGTTCGAGCCCTGGTTCACCGACGTCGTCTCGACCGATCCGCTCGCGTTCGTCGACACGAAGCCGTACCGGGAGCGGCTGGCCGACGCCAACGAAAAGACCTCCCAGAACGAATCGATCGTGACCGGCCAGGCCAGCGTGCGCGGGCATGCGCTGGCATTGATCGTGGGAGAGTTCGGCTTTCTCGCCGGCACGCAGGGCGTCGCCTCGGCCGAGCGTGTGGTGCGAGCCTTCGAGCGCGCCGTCGATCTGGGGCTGCCGATGCTCGCGCTGCCGGTCTCCGGGGGGACCCGGATGCAGGAGGGCACCGTCGGGTTCGTCCAGATGGCGAAGGCGGCGGCGGCGGTGCAGCGGTTCCGCGACTCCGGGCTGCCGTACGTCGTCTGGTTGCGCCATCCCACCACCGGCGGCGTGCTGGCCTCCTGGGCGTCGCTGGGGCAGCTCACCCTTGCCCAACCCGAGGCGCTCCTCGGGATGACCGGTCCCAGGGTGATCGAGCTGCTCGAGGGCTCACCGTTCCCTGAGGGCATCCAGACCGCCGAGCATCTCCACGAGCGCGGTGTGGTCGACGACGTCTGCCGTGCCGAAGAGCTCGCCGAGCGAGTCGGCCGCTTCCTGGGCGTCGCCTTCGGCGCGATCGGTGAGCCCCCCGCTCGTGGGACGGAGAACGGTGGGGTTGCCGAACCGGGTCTCGCACTGCCCGACGAGACTGAGGTCGACCCGTGGGAGGCGGTGCGACGCTCACGGCGCACCGACCGGCCGGGCATCCGCGAGCTGCTCACGATCTGCGCCACCGACACCACCGCGCTGCGCGGTGACGACGCCGGCACGGATGATCCCGGATGTCTCGCGCTGCTGGCCCGCGTGAGCGACGTGCCGGTCGTGCTCATCGGTCACGACCGTCCTCCGGGGGAGCGCGGTGCACGCCTCACCCACGCGGGGTACCGGAAGGCTCGCCGGGCGATGGAGCTCGCCCAGGAGCTGCATCTGCCGCTCGTCACGATCATCGACACAGCAGGTGCGGTCAGCGAGCCAGAGTCCGAGGAGCGCGGCCTGGCCGCCGAAATCGCACGCTGCCTCGCGACGATGAGCACGCTGGAGGTGCCGACGCTCTCCCTGCTGTTGGGCGAGGGGACGGGCGGCGGGGCGCTGGCGTTCCTGCCGGCCGATCGGGTCATCGCCGCCGAGCACGCGTGGCTCGCGCCCATCGCTCCTGAGGGCGCGTCCGCGATCCTGTACCGCACAACCGACCGGGCCGAGGAGCTCGCGGCCTCGCAGGCGATCGCCTCAACCGACCTGCGCCGGCTCGGCCTTGTCGACGTCGTCGTGCCCGACCGCCCGCGGAGCGGTGAGGAGGGCGCCTCATTCGGCGCGCGCATCGCCGCGACCGCGGCCCGCGAGTTGCGCGACCTCATTCACCGGCATCCCCGCGAGCGCCGTAGCGCGCGCCTGAACCGCTACCGCGTGCTCGGTCATTAGGGCGACCAAGACCGGTTCGTGAGTCTCGCCGATTGGGTCGCGGCCAGCGCGGTCGTCGCGCTGGGCGCGAGCCTGCACGGCTCGGTCGGCTTCGGCATGAGCTTGCTCTCCACGCCGCTGCTGGTGCTCGTCGATCCTCGCTTGGTGCCCGCTCCCGTCATCTGTGTGTCGGCGCTGCTGACCGTGCTGATCCTGCTGCGCGAGCGTCAGGCCGTGGACCTGAAAGGGCTGCCATGGGCGTTGGTCGGGGCACTCCCCGGTGTGTGGCTCGGAGGCTCCGCGGTCGGGGCACTGCCGACACGCGGGCTCTCCATCGTGATCGCGTTGCTGATTCTGACCGCGGTGGGCGTCATCACCGTAGGCCGCCCGCCGCGCCGGTCCCCCTTGACGATGGGCGTCACCGGCACGGTCTCGGGTTTCATGGGCACGGCCGCGGGCATCGGTGGACCTCCTATCGCGCTGATCTACCGCAACGAGCGCGGACCGACGATTCGCGCGTCGATCAGCGGCTTCTTTCTGGTGCTCACCCCGTTGCAGTTGGTGAGCCTGACCGCCGTCGGGCGTCTGGGCGCTTGGGAGCTCGGCGCCGCCGCGGCGCTCGCGCCGGGCATGTGCCTGGGCTTCCTCATGTCGTCTCGGGTGAGGGCTCAGGTGGACGCGGGTCTCATCCGCGTGGTGATTCTCATCGTCTCGACCGTCTCTGCGGGTGCTGTGCTGCTGCGGGCGTTGCTCTGAGAAGCCTCCATCCACAGGCCGCGTGCTGACATTCCCGCAACCGTGCGCGATCCCTTACCATGGGGAGCATGAACGAGCAGGTCCAGGCACTCCTCCAAGGCATCCGGGACGATCCCGAATCTCGCGATGCGCTTCTTCGCGTGCTCCTGACCGACCGCCACCTGGAGCTTCCCGACCGTGTCGATGCCCTCGAGGCGGCCGTGCAGAGGCTGGCCGAGGCGCAGGAACGCACCCAGCAGCAGCTGGAGGTCCTCACGGGGCGGATGGACGCGCTGACCGAGCGCGTGGACGCGGTGGCGCAGGGGATCCAGGCCCTGGCCGCGGCGCAAGGCCGTACGGAGATCGTGGTACAGACCCTGTCGGACCGGCTCGATCGGCAGCTGCCCAGGATCGATCGGGCCATCGGCTACGTGGTCGAACGGAACTACCACGAGAAGGCGAGCGCCTACTTTGCGCCGATCGCCGATCGCGTCCGCGTGCTCTCGCGCGAGGCGCTGGACGATCTGCTCGACAACGCGACCGACGAGGGGATCCTGCGCCGCGACGAGGCGCGGGCCATTCGATTGGCCGACACGGTCGCAACCGCTCGGCGGGACGGGCACCTCGTGCACCTTGTCATCGAGTCGTCCTACACCCTCGACTGGCATGACGTCGACCGCGCGGTTGACCGGGCCAAACTGCTCGGCCGGATCGTCGGCACGGCCATCCCGATCGTCGCCGGCGATCACGTCGATGAGTCCACGCAGCGCAGGGCTCAGGAGCGGGGCGTTTACCTGGTGCTCGACGGGACCGTCACCGGACCCGACGGGCTCGCGGTCGCCTGACGCCGCTTCAGCGATCAGCGATCAAGGACGAGTGCGCGTTCGTGCTCGGTGATGTGCTCCCTCGGATGAGGAAACGTGAACCTTGCGCCCGTCGGTTCGAAGCCAAGCCGCGCGTACAGCCCGATCGCGGAAGGGTTTTCGTCTCCGACGTCGAGCCGCAGCGACCGATAGCCGGCCGCAAGCGCCCACTCGATGACCTCACCGATCAGCGCCTCCGCGACCCCGGTGCCGCGAGCCTGCGGATCGACCCACATCGCATACAGTCCGGCGTCTCCTTCGTGCTGGTGGTGTGAGCTGCCGACCACGAGGCCGACGTCCGCACCGTCGACCGAAGCGATGAAGGTCACCGCATCGGGCCGCTCGAGCCGCTGGCGCCACTCCGCCGGCGTGGAGGCGGACTCTTGCTCCGCGGTGACGAAGAACGCGTCGGCGGAGTCATCCAGAGCCCGGACGCGGATGGCTCGCGCGCGTTCCCACTCGTCGGGTCCGATGCGTTCGATGGTAGGCACGAGACAAAGCTACGCCCCTGGGGAGTGCCGACCACCCGGCATCACTTCACGGCCCGGATCACAAGACGGGTCTTCGGTGACAAGGCAGTGACCCCGTCCAGATCGCCCCAGACGTCGAGAGTGCTGAAGCCGATCCCGCGCAGCTCCTCCACGAGCTCCGTGGCCGTGTACAGACGGAGGCGAAAGTTCTTCGAGAGGCTCTCGTAGGTGACCGTCGCGTGGCGTACGCCGGTGACCCAGTCGGTCGTGCCCGTCTCCTGGACGGGTCCTTTGGCTGTCAAGCCCTCGTCACCGTAGGCGTGCGCGACCTGGTCACGGTGTGCGAGCTCCATGAGCATCACGCCGCCGGGCCGCAGCACGCTAAACCAGGCCCTCAGAGCAGCGAGATCGTCAGTCCGATGCTCGAAGTAGCCGATGCTTGAGAAGATGTTGAGCACGGCGTCGTAGGGGCCGGAGGGTGGTCGTCGCATATCCCGCCTGAGGTAACGGGGGCCGGGGTGTCGCTCGCTCGCGAGCCGCAACTGTGAGTCGGAGAGGTCGATTCCGGTGATCGCGTATCCCCGTTCATGCAGCGCTCCGGCGATGCGCCCGAAGCCGCAGGGGACATCCAGAATCTCAGCGCCTGAGGCGAGCTTGAGCAGGCTGACGATCGCGTCCGCCTGCTCCTCGGTGTGAGCGAAGGCGCCCGCAGCCGTCCACGCCTCAACGTAGCCCTCGTCGAAGAAGGACGTCCACCAGTCCATGCCGAGCACGCTACCTGAGCTGTTGTCCTCCAGCGGCGAGATAGACGGCCCACGAGCCGCCTACGAGGCCCTCGTTGGAGGGTCGGAGGCCCCATCGAGGGCACTACCCTCCAACGAACGCGGCGAGGGCACCACCCTCCAACGAACACGCCGTGGGCCACCTTACGCGGGGCGACTCGGCAGCCGCGTCTCCGTGTCGGAGCGAGTGGACTGCTACTCGAGGTCGTCAACTTCCTGCACATCGCGCCGACCTGCGGGGTCGAACGGACAAGCGTGAAAGGATCTGTGACCCTGGTCGATACCCTGCGACCCAAGACGCGGACGGAGCTCTCGCCGCGCATCCGTCTTGACGCCGCGCTGATGAGCTGGGAACCCGCGTTCAACGCGTTGCAAGCAACATCTTCGTCGCAGACCTCGGCCTGACGATCGTCTATGCGAACGACGCCGCCATGAGCACGTTGCGCACGATCGAAGATGAGATCCGCCGTGTGTTCGGCGTGTCGGTGAACGAGATCCTCGGGGGGATCATCCATCGATTCCACCGCGATCCCGAGCGCGTGGAACGGATCCTTCACCAGGAGGGTGGTCACCGGCTGCCGCACACCGCCCGTTTCGGCTTCGGTGAGGTGACCCTGGACACGAAGATCAACGCCCTTGCACGACAGCGGGGGCGTCCACATTGGCTACATCGTGAGCTGGGAGGACGTCACGGCACTGGGCCGATCCAACGACAGCTTCCGCGACCCTCGGCGAGAACCTCGACACGGCGGCCGCCGCTGTCGTTGAGGTCAGTACCTCCATCAGCGAGGTCGCTTCGGCGTGCTCCAAGGCCGTGAGAGGTGGCGACCGGGGCGGTCGACCGCACGAACCAGAACGCTGTTCTCGCTCGTCGTCTTGGCGATTCCAGCAAGCAGATCAGCGAGATCGTCGGGGTCATCACGTCGGTGGCGAAACAGACGAACCTGCTGGCCCTGAACGCCACGATCGAGGCCGCCCGCGTAGGAGAGGCGGGCAAGGGCTTCGCCGTCGTCGCGGGCGAGGTCAAGGAACTCGCCGGTGGCACCTCGGATGCCACTGAGAGCATCACCGAACAGATCGGCGACGTCCAGCGACTCATCGATGAGCTTGTCGGCGCGCTCGGGGAGACCACCGAGATGATGGAGCTCGTCAACGCACATCAAGCGAGCATCTCCGCCTCGGTCGAACAGCAGGGGGCGGCGTCGCAGCAGCTTGCTGAAACGGTCAACCACGCCGCAGGCACGAGCCAGTCGGCGATCGCCGCACTGTCCCTCTGATCTCCGCGTTGAGGGTGAACCGGTAGGCCGTGCCGGACCACAAAGTGGTCCCCAACTGGCTGATCGCCTCGAAAAGATCAGGACGGTACGGTGCGACCGGACACACCGACGATCTCGCCGACCTCGTCCTGACTCAGGTGCA
>JBBSMR010000020.1:0-53591 GCA_038233095.1 Euzebyales bacterium | reverse complement strand
CCTGAAGCCGGGCACGATGTTCGTCTCCCAGCCCGAGCTGCCGATCCCGCTCGTGGTGCAGTTCCCGTTCCCCGCGTGGGCGACCCGTCCCGACGAGGCCGGGGCGTCGGCCTCCCCAGACGCCGTGACCATCCCCGACAACCCTTTTGAAGGGCTGGTCTAGGCGGACTGCCCGCGGGCCTGAGCGCCGGTACCGTTGCGAGAGGCAGTACGGTCGCCGCGTGTCTCCGGCAACGGGCTACCTGGCAGCGCCCACCTCTATCCATCGCAGGTGCTGGATCACGCCACCGGGAGGAAGGGGCAGCGCGGGCCTGGCGCCCGAGCGAGGCGCCGATCAGTCGTGAGCAGAGGTGCATCCAGCGCCTCGGCGAGCGCGACATACATGGCGTCCCAACTGCGCACCGAGGAGCGCAGCCCCCAAGCTCTGCCGAGCAGCAGCCGGTGGCTGTAGCGCTCACCTGGCCAGTCCCGGAGATCGTTGACCGCCTGCGCGGCAGCGGTCTGGTCGAGGGCTCCCTGGAGAAGTTGTGCGCGGACCACCCCAAGACCGCGTCAACGATCAGCATGCGGCCACGGTCCACGCCCGGTGTCGAGGCTCTCGATGACGGACCGGGTCTCGATCGCGCCGGTACGTGTCTGTGTGCGCCCCAGCCACTCCCGCATCGTGGGGCGCGCAGCCAGGCTCCCAGCGTGACGGCGGAGCAGTTCTGGGACCGAGATGCCGGCCTCGGCGGCTCGTTCGCTCACGCCTGGTAGATCTCGTCGTCGAGGTCGCGGATCTGGGCTTTGCGCGGCATGAGCCCTCCTGGTCAGTCGAAGAAGCAGGGCGTCATACAAGCATGCATGTTGCCCGACACCTGTGCATGTTGTGCCGTCCAAGCCGGTGGTGGCTCTTCGTCACCGGCAGCAGGTGGTTCCAGCGGGCGGACACTCGGCGAGTTCGAGCGCGCCGCGCTCGCCCTGATCGGCCCCATCATCCCCTGCTCAGGGGGTGGTCTAGGCGGGCTGGCCGCCCGAAGTACCCTGTAACGCACGGCCACCACGATGAGTCTTGAGACGGCATCAGAAGAGCTCGCTTCTGTCATGAGGAGGTGGCGCTCCGGGAACGTACGGCCCCTCGATGTCAGTCCTGACATTGCAGAGGACCGCGACGGCATTCCGGCGATCAATTTGACGGTCGTCCTGACGGACCCGGCCGGAAATGCCGACACTTGGCCGCTGGAAGACATTCTGCCGCTGCGGCGGGCAGTTCGGGCGCCGTGCCAATGAGATGGGTCTGGGGGTGCCGTTCTACTTGTGGTTGCGGCCGGAGTCGGACCCACCGCAGGACGATTCCTAGGCACCGGTGCAGCGCGCTATCCGGCCTGACTGGCTGCTCAGGCAGGCCAACGAGTTGGGCTACCGCGCCGGCGGTGCCGGTCAGCCGCGCAACATCAATCTCCGCCGCGCCGTCTCGTCCGCCTACTACGCCGTCTTCCACGGCGTCGTGCTGGGCGCGACAAACCACCTTCCCCCCGACGCTACACCGGAGGAGCGTCACCGACTCGCGCGATCCTTCAGCCACAACAACCTGCGCCTCGCCTGCGAGTACATCGTCAACCCGAACAGCGCACCGAAAGCGGTCCGCCCCTGGTCGTAATCGGCTTGGTGCCTCGCTTCCTGGAGCGATAGGAGTGCCTCTGCGACATCCACGAGCGGCGCGTTGGCCGCGGCGACGGTCGCGATGAGATCCAGCGGGTGGATACCCATCCCATCTGGCGATGGGGAACCTCGTCATCCAGCGCGTGCTCGGCGGCGATCGCTCGCGACCGCTCACACGTCGCACGATAGTCGCGGATGAGCTGCTCGACGGTCTCATCGGTTGACGGGAGAAACTCCGACGTCCGCTCGTGTGGTCGACGGTGCTCGCCGGAGCGGTCGCCCAGAACCTGGTGGAGCCAGCCCACCTCGACTCATCGCAGGTGCTTGATCACGCCACCGATCGTGGTGAGTGACGGTACGAGCCGGCGACGAGCGTCCTCCTCAGAGACCCCGCTGACCTTCGTGACGACGATCTGCCGGTAGTCGTCCAGGAACGCTTCCAGGATGGTGCGAGTGCGGCGGTACTGACCTGCTCGTCGTGTGGCGCTCGACTTGTCATGGCGGTCCTGACCGTCGTGCCGAGAACGTGACAAGCATCGCTTCGCCGCGGAAGACCTGGACGTCGACGTCGGAGTGGTCAGCAGCACGGAGTCGTGCCGGCAGCGTGTCCGGATCGATGGGGACGTACGTGTCGTCGTAGTGGAACTCGGCGAGCCCTTGACTCCCGAGGCTGTCTGAGCCGACGAACACCCCACCTGGACGAAGCACCCGAGACGCCTCGGCGAAGATCGCGTCCTGCTCCGCATCCGATGGCACATGGTGCAGCATGGTGAAACACACGACCGCGTCGAGAGCGCGATCGTCGAACGGCACCCTGGCGCCGCTGCCGTGAACGACTGTCACAGTCGGAAAGGCGACCTCGAGGTCGTTCGCCAGCTCCGGATCCGTCTCGATCGCGGTGAGATGGTCGACCATGGGGAGCAGCCAGCGCGTCGCCGCGCCGTAGCCCGGTCCGATCTCCAACACATGCTGCCCCAAGGAATGCTCGCCGACCGTCCTTGGCAGCACCTCGTCGCGGATGTGCTCGGCCCATTGCTCGGAGCTGCACAGCGCAGCGTGATCCGGGTTCATGCTGTGCCCCTCTCTCTCACGACTCGGCCGGCTGGAACAACTCGATCGGGTTGCCGGCTGGGTCCTCCACAAGGATCTGACGGCCGCCCTTGCCTTCGGCCGGCTCGCCCCGGAACGTTGCGCCGCTGTCGCTGAGCCGGGCGATGAGCGCGTCGAGATCGTCGACCTCGAGCCGAAATCGATTCCAGCCACCCGGCGCCGGGTCACCGCCCGCCTGGCCCGCTCCGCCAGCGCCCGGCGCGTTCAAGAACAGCCGCAATTCGCCTCTGGAGAGCGCCGCGAACCCCGGCGCGGGATGCATGTCAACCCTGAAGCCGAGCCGGTCGGCGTAGAACGCGATCGCGGCCTCGACATCATCCACGATGTAGCGAACGCTGACTCCCATGACCGCTCTCCTCTCTCGGACTCAACCGTTTCAAAACTAACTTTAGGACGCCACCGTTGCACAGTCAACCCGCATCGCTACGCTTCCGACATGGATCCCCGCGTCGAGCGAACCCACCTCGCGGTGCGGCGTGCCACCCTCGACGTGCTCGGCGCGCGGGGCTACGCCGCCTTCACCGTGGAGGCCGTCGCCGACACCGCCCACGTCGCGAAGTCCACCATCTACCGCCACTGGCCCACCAAGCTCGCCCTCATCGCCGATTCGCTGGAGATGCTCAACGTTCAGCCTCGTCCCGAACTCACCGCCGCTTCCACACGAGGTCAAGTTCGTCAGCTGCTGGAGCATCTGGCCTCCGCGTTCTCAGACTCCGTGCTGTCGCGCTGCATTCCCGCTCTGATCGAGGCGGCCGAACATCACTCCGAGGTGGCCAACTTTCTGCACACCTACAACCGCCGCCGCCGCCAAACACTCATCGATGCGATCCAGCACGGCATTGACTCCGGTGAGCTCCGGCACGACCTGGACGCCGAGCTCGCCGCGCTCGCGCTGATCGGACCCATCATCTACCGGCGCACGATGACCTCCGAGCCACTGGCCGTCGCACGAGCGCACGAACTCGTCGAGACGGTCCTCGGCTCCGAATAGCCAGCGCTCGCTTGTACCCGTGCAGCTTCTGCTGGTACCGCCAGAAGGTGCTCACCGTCCGAACGCTTCTGACGGTCCCGTCAGTTCGTGCACACCGGAATGGTCCGATTTGAGACGAAACGAGATGGCCTGGCATGCGTCGCGCTCCGGGTCCGTGACACGCGGGCTACCCTCTGGCCATGCGCATCCTGCACACCGCCGACTGGCACGTCGGCCGGACGATCCGGGGGCGGTCCAGGGCCGACGAGCACGGCGAGGTGCTGGCCGAGATTGTGGCGGTCGCCGCCGCCGAGCAGGTGGACCTCGTGCTTGTAGCCGGGGACGTCTTCGACACGGCGGCACCCTCGCCGGAGGCCGAGCGGATCGTCTACGCGATGCTCCTCGACCTGGTAGCCACGGGCGCCGAGGTCGTGGTCGTCGCGGGCAATCACGACAGTGCACCGCGGCTCGAGGCGGTCGCCCCGCTGCTGGCGACCAACCGGATCCACGTCGGCGCGCGGCCGGTCCCGCCCGAGGCCGGCGGGGTGCTCGAGCTCGACATCGACTCCGGCGAGCGCGCTCGGATCGCGCTGCTCCCGTTCGTCTCTCAGCGCGGGATCGTGCGCGCCGTCGACCTCATGACGACCGACGCCGACCAGCACGCCCAGGCCTACGCGGCGCGCGTGCAGACGGTGATCGAGCGGCTCACCGACGGCTTCACCGACGAGGCCGTGAACCTGGTCGTCTCCCACCTCATGGTCTCCGGCGGCGAGGTCGGCGGCAGCGAGCGCACCGCGCACACGATCTTCGACTATTGCGTGCCCGCGACGGTCTTTCCCTCGACCGCCCACTACGTGGCGCTCGGCCATCTGCACCGCCCTCAACGGATGGCGGCCGCCTGCCCGGTCTGGTACGCCGGCTCGCCGCTGCAGCTCGACTTCGGCGAGGAGGACGACGACAAGGCCGTGCTGCTGGTCGACGCGACGCCCGGCGCCCCGGCCGAGGTGCGGCAACACCGGCTCACCGGCGGGCGGCGGCTGCGCACGCTGCGCGGCACGCTCGACGAGCTCGCGGCCCGCAAGGACGAGGCCGCCGCGGACCATCTCAGGGTGATCGTCCGGGGACAGGCGCGGGCGGGCCTGGCCGAGCAGGTCCGGGAGTGGTTCCCGACCGCCGTGGACGTGGCGGTGGAGGCGGGAGCTGACCGAGATGGCCGTGCCGCGCCACCGCGCCGACTGGGGCGCTCGCCGCGCGCGCTGTTCGGCGAGTATCTGCAGGAACGGGACGCTGCCGACGAGCGCGTGATGGCGCTCTTCGAGGAGCTGCTGGACGAGGTGCATGCGACCGACCCGACTTGAGCTCGAGGGCTTCACGGCTTTCCGCGCGCCGACCACCGTTGCGTTCGGCGAGGCGGAGCTGTTCGCTCTCTCCGGCCCGACCGGAGCGGGCAAATCCAGTCTGATCGACGCGCTCACGTTCGCGCTGTACGGCGCGATCCCCCGCTACGACGACCGGCGGCTGGTCGCGCCCGTCATCAGTCAGGGCGCCGTGGAGGCCAGGGTGCGGCTGGACTTCGAGCTCGGCGAGGCGTCCTACACCGCCGTCCGAGTCGTGCGCGCCACCAAGGCCGGCGCGACCACGAAGGAGGCGCGCCTGGAGCGCGCCGACGGCACCCTGCTCGGCGGCGACGCCGACGCCGTGACCGCCGGTGTCGAGCGGCTGCTCGGCCTGAGCTTCGATCACTTCACGACGTGCGTCGTGCTGCCGCAGGGAGACTTCGCCCGGCTGCTGCACGCCAAGCCACGCGATCGCCAGGGTCTGCTCGTCAGGCTGCTGGAGCTCGGCCTGTACGAGCGCGTCGCCGTCTCGGCGCGCCAACGGGCGGCCGAGGCGGCGAACCGGACCGAGCTGATCGACGAGCAGCTCGCCCGGCTCGCCTTTGCGACCTCGGAGGCCTTAGGGGGCGCCGAGCGCCGGCAGCGTCAGCTCGAAGAGCTGAAGCAACGCTGCGAGGAGGCGCAACCGCGGCTCGATGAGCTGGCGCGCGACGCCGAAACAGCCGGCGACGAAGCGCGTCTCGCCGAAGAGCGCGCCCTGCTCGTCGCGGCGGTCGCCGCGCCCGCCGGCCTCGATCAGCTCGGGCCTGAAGCCGCGGCGGCGAACCGGCGCCGGACGGCGGCGCGGGCCGCCGAGCAGGAGGCGCTCGCCGCGGTCGAGTCCGCCGAGGACGCGCTGGCCGCGCTCCCGGCGCGCGCGGCGCTGGAAGCCTCCGCTCGGGACCATGCCGAAGCGCAAGACCTGCAGGCTCGGCTCGCCAAGGGCGCTCAGCTCCTCGCGGAGGCCCACGAAGCGGCCTCCGCGGCACGGACCAGACTGGACGAAGCGCGTGCGCACCGGGCAAGCGCGCAGCGCGCACTCGAGGAGGCGCGCTGGGCTCACCGCGCCCACGATCTCGCGGGCCGGCTCGTGCTCGGTGAGAACTGCCCGGTCTGTCGCCAGCCCGTCTCGACGCTGCCCGACGCCGCCCCGAGCGAGACCGGCCAGGCGGACGAGAACGCGGCCGCCTCCGAGCGGATCGTCACCAAGGCCGAGCGGGAGCTGACCGAGGCCACGCTCCGCCGCACGCGGTATGAGGAGCAGCGCGACGCGCTGCGCACTCAGGCGGAGACGCTCGCCGCCCGGCTCGCGGAAGGCCCACCCGCGACCGAGCTCGACCCGCTGCTCGCCGCGCTCGACGCTGCCGAGCCCCGCGTCGCCGCGGCGCGCGCGGCCCGCTCGCAGGCGGTCGGAGAGCGGCAGAGCGCGGACCGACAGGTCGACGCGCTCGGGGAGCGTGAGCAGCAGGCACGCCGCGAGTTCGACGCGACCCGCGACCACCTGGCCGCGCTCGGCCCTCCCGCACTCGATCGCACGAGCCTGACGGAGGACTGGCAGGCGCTGCTCGCGTGGGCACGAACCCAGGAGCCCGCGCTGCGCGCGGCGGCGACGGCGGCGGGCGAACGCCGTCAGCGGCTCCAGGCGGCCCGGCGAGAGCTCGCCGACAAGCTGCAGGAGGCCTGCCGTGAGGTCGGCGTGGACGCAGACGGCCGCACGCCGCGGGACGCGGTCGCCGACGCCGCCTATCGGGCCGACGCGGAGCGCAGCCGCATCGCCGACGCGGTCGCGGAGGCCGTCCGCCTGGGAACAGAACGCACGCGCCAGGCCGAGCGCCAGACCGTCGCCGCCCAGCTCGGCCAGCATCTCTCCGCCCGCAACTTCGAGAAATGGGTGCTTGACGAAGCGCTGCTGCGCTTGACGAGCGGGGCGACGGACATCCTGCACGAGCTCTCCGGCGGCGCGTACTCGCTCTCGGTGGAACCGCGCAGCTCCAACTTCGCGGTCATCGATCACCGCAACGCCGACGCGCTGCGCTCGGCCCGCACGCTCTCTGGCGGGGAGACCTTCCTCGCTTCGCTCGCGCTGGCGCTGGCGCTGGCCGACGAGGTCGCCCTGCTGGCCAGCGGCGGGGCCGCGCGGCTCGACGCGATCTTTCTCGACGAGGGCTTCGGCGCGCTGGACCCCGCCACGCTCGACGTCGTGGCGAGCGCCATCGAGGAGCTCGGCGCCAGGCGTATGGTCGGCGTCGTGACACACGTCCGTGAGCTCGCCGAACGGCTCCCGGTGCGCTTCGAGGTGCGCAAGGGGCCCGCGGGGGCGACCGTGGAGAGGGTCGTGGTCTGATGCGGTGGGCGGTCGAGGCCTGGGCGCCGGAGTACGGCGCGCCCGCCTCCGAGCTCGATCTGGAGCAGAGCGACGCGACCGTCGACGCTGGCGTCGAGCTCGCCTCGGAGCAGTGGCGACCGTTGCGCTCGGACGCGGCACCCGCGCCGGTCGTGCAGTTCGTCGACGGGGTCCGCCGGATCGACGCCACGCTCTGGATCACCGGCGCGGACGGACAGCCACGTCCGGGCATCGCCGCCTCCTACGCGGCCGGAATCGTGCGCTGCGACGGCGCGGCCACGGTGGAGGACTGCCAGGTCCGCCGCACCGTCTTCAGCTCCGCGCCGGAGCTCACCGACGTCACCACCCGCCACGGGGTCTGGCGGGCAACGGAGGTGGCGAGCGACGGCATCGATCAGGCGGTGCTGAAGCTGCAGGAGGAGATGGGGGCGCTGGAACAGCTCATGGCCGTGCGCGCGCCCGCGGCCGATCTGCTCGTGACCGACGGCCCGTTGCGCAAGCTCGTCACGGCGGCACACGCGATCGGCGCGATCAAGTCCCATCGCCGGACCTATCTCCCACCCGAGCTGGCGGGCGTGGTCGCGGCGCTGCGGCCCGCCGAGCGCACGCCGCTGTTTCGCACCCTCAAGCCGTGGAGCCGCTACTCCTGGTATCTGCGGCTGCCCACCTCGGCCGGCCCGCCCGGCCACCCGTGGTCCGGGGTGATCCGCGCGGAGGCGTCAGGCGAGCTCTCCCTGAGCCGCGCCCTCGAGCTGGCGGAGCTCGCCTCGGCGACCCTGCCCCGTTTCGCCTCCGCCTCCCACAAGGACCCCCGCGCGCCTCAGAACCTCTACCCCATCGCCGGCCTGGAGCGCCGGCTGCGTCATCAGCTCGGCGACGCCCGGCTCGCGCTGCGCGCGCTGCAGGAGGCGAGCGCACGGCAGGTGGCGCCGGAGGCCGTCTGACGCCTCAGACGCCTGTCGCTCAGAGCCGCGGAGCGATCTCTTCCATCACCAGATCGAGCATCTCCGGGTCATCCACGAGCAGGTGCTGCAACATCACCGCTTCGACGCCCGCCTCGGCCAGCTTGCCGAGACGGTCGACGGCCTGCTCGGGTGAGCCGCGCACGAAGCGCTCGCCCATGTGCTCCAACCACTCGTCCGGATCCTGCTGCGTGCGCTCGCAGAGCCGGTCGCGACGAGCGGTGTACTCCTCCTCCGTCGCCCCCACGACGCACCCGGTCATGAGGGAGAACGCGACGTCGGCCGGGTCCCGGTCGTCACGCTCGCAGGCACGATCCAGCGCCGTGCGACGCTCCTGGCAGCCCCCCACGTCCTGGAAGGGCACGTTCAACTCATCAGCGTAGCGGGCGGCCAGCGTGGGCGTCTTCTCCAACCCCGCGCCGCCGACGATCACCTTGGGCAAGGGCTCCGGCCTGGGACACAGACGCGCGTCCTCGACCTGCTCGAAGTCGCCCGAGAACGAGAACGCCTCCTCCGAGGAGGTCCACATTCCCCGCACGACCCGCAGGTGCTCCTCGAGCCGGCGGAAGCGCGTGGAGAGCTCCTCGAAGGGGAAGCCGAACTCCCGGTGCTCCGCCTCCAGCCAGCCGGTGCCGAAGCCGACGTGGAGGCGCGACTCGCCGTCGAGCGCTCCCGCCATGTCCGCCACGGTGGTGGTGAGCTTGGCGAGGTTGCCCACGCGGCGGAACGTCACCGGCGTGACCAGCGTGCCCAACGTCAGCCGCTCCGTCTCGCGCGCCAGCCCTGCCAGCGTCGCCCAGGCGTCGGTGGAGTGCAGCCTGTCCTCCCCGGCGACGCTCGTGTAGTGGTCGCTGCGGTACAGGCCGTGGAAACCGAGCCGCTCCGCGTGCTGCGCGACCGCGAGGATGTCGTCGTAGGACAGGCCCTCCTGGGGCTCGAGCATCACGTAGAACCGCACTGTCTCCTCCTGTGCGTGCCTTCGCACGCGGTCCCTTCAGGACAGACCCTGACCATGACCGCAACGCCGCCCGGTTACACGCCTGCCCGACGGCGGTCGCGCATGTTTGCCTGAGCCCGCCGGTAGCATGGCCGCACCGATGGAGACTCTGACCGGCTGGGAGCGACTCACCGACGCCGACCTGGCCCTGCTCGCCCGCAATGTCGAGGAGCTGCGGCACGACGTCGGGGCGAGTGTCAACCGGCTGCGTGTCCGGCCCGAGCTGATCGACGAGGTGCTCGCGCGTCCTGAGATCGCGACGGCAGTGCTCGGCGGCGCAGGCAGCCGACAGAGACCGTCGGACGATCCGCCCATGTCCGACCGTGCCCTCCGCGACCCGCTGCTGCGGGCCAGCCCGCTGCTCGTCTTCGGCGTTGCGGTGCACGCCGCGGCGGCGGACATCGTCCAGGCGCGTTACGTGGCGGAATGGGCGGGCGTGCGACAGCGGCTGCCGGTGTTCACCGACCCAGAGCTGACCGCGTTCGCCGCCGACCCCGTCCGGTTGAGTCTCCTGGCCAGCCTGCTCGCGAGCTACACGCGCGTGGCGAGCGGCAGCGTCTGGGTGCAGACCGCGCGTGGCCCGCGGCGCAGGCGCTACAGCGAGCTCGACCTGCTCCGACTCGCGAGCATGCTCGACGCGGTGCCCGCTCCTGCCCTGCCCGACCTCTATCGGCGGCTGGGCGATCTGGCGCTCTTCCTGTCGGGCGTCTTCCCCGACGCCACCGCCGCTCGCGGCTTCCGACCGCTCGACCTGCAGCGGCTCGCGGCGGCGATCGAGCTCCACGACGCTGGCTCGGAGCGCCTGGCCGAGGCGCTCGCGGTGCGCGGAGCGGTCGGCCTGCTGGAACAGCTCGGCGCCCGCTGGTATCGATTGGCCCTGCAACGCCGG
Organism: Euzebyales bacterium; assembly: GCA_038233095.1. Lineage (GTDB taxonomy): Bacteria > Actinomycetota > Nitriliruptoria > Euzebyales > Egibacteraceae > JBBSMR01. Next base: position 43,302 of record JBBSMR010000020.1, on the reverse strand, counting down.
CCGCAGGAGCCTCAGGTGTCCGCTGTGGCGACCACCACCGAGCAGTTCACTCAGGCGCGCCGGTTGCTCAACCATGTGACCGACGCGCACCTCTTCGGATTCCGCGCTCAGTGGTTCCCCGGAGCCGCCTGAGCCTTGACGCAACGACACCCCAAGGAGCACGCATGCGCGCTGTCCAAGTCTTCGAGCCCGGCGGTCCGGACGCCTTGCAGGTCGAGGAGATCGACGAGCCGCGGCCCGGGTCCGATCAGCTCGCGGTGCGCGTCGGTGCGGCCGGTGTCAACTTCATCGACATCTACCAGCGCACCGGCAAGTACCCCCTCGAGCTCCCCGCCGTGCTCGGGCTGGAGGGGGCCGGTGAGGTGACCGCGGTCGGCGACCAGGTCGACGGCTTCGAACCCGGGGACCGCGTCGCCTGGTCGGGCGAGCTCGGTTCGTACGCCGAGCATCATGTCCTGCCCGCTGAGCGCGCCGTGCGCGTGCCCGACGGCGTCGAGACCGCCACCGCGGCGGCGGTGATGCTGCAGGGCATGACCGCGCACTACCTGGCCTCGAGTACCTTCCCGTTGCAGGAGGGCCACACCGCGCTCGTGCACGCGGGTGCGGGCGGGGTCGGTCATCTGCTCATCCAGATCGCGAAACGCCGGGGCGCACGGGTCATCACCACCGTCTCGACCGAGGAGAAGGCCGAGCTCGCCCGCTCCGGCGGCGCCGACGAGGTGATCCGCTACACCGAGACCGACTTCTCCGAGGCGGTCGCCGAGCTCACCGACGGCGGCGTCGACGTCGTCTACGACTCGGTCGGCGCCGACACCTTCCAGCGCAGCCTGAACTGCCTGCGTCCCCGTGGCTACCTCGTCCTCTTCGGCGCCTCGAGCGGGCCCGTCGACGAACTCGATCCCCAGGTGCTGAACCAGAAAGGGTCGCTCTTCCTCACGCGGCCCAGTCTCTTCCACTACGTCGCCGAACGCGACGAGCTCACCTGGCGCGCCGGTGAGCTGTTCGACTGGATCGCCGCCTCCGAGCTCGAGGTCCGCATCGACCGAACCTGGCCGCTCGCCGACGCCGCCGAGGCGCACCGCTACCTGGAAGGCCGGCAGAGCAAGGGCAAGCTGCTGCTGAAAACGGGCGACGCGTGACGCCGAACCGTGGGCCGACCCACGTCGTGTGGGCCGGTTCTCCCAATCTCGACGGTGGCGCTGCGCAGCAGCGCCCTTGTTGGCTGAGATGAGAGCTCCGCGCCTGCGGACGTCGGACGAGCGCGGACTCGCGCGGCAGGCGCTGGCCGCGGCGATGCTGGCCAACACCCTCGCCGTGCTGCCCGTCTTCCTGCTGGGGTCGCTGGCGGTGCTCGTCCGCCGCGACCTGGACTTCGGGGAGGTGCGCCTCGGCCTCGCCGCCGCTGCCTTCTCGGCGGCCTCGGCGCTCTTCTCGGTGTTCGGGGGCCGTCTTGCTCAACGGGTGGGAGCGGTGCGCGCCATGACTCTGGGCGTGTGCGGCAGCGCCGGGGCGCTGGTCGGCATCGCCGTGCTCGCCCGCAGCTGGCTGCTGCTGGTCGTCCTGCTCATGATCGGCGGCGTGGGCAGCGCCATCGCGCAACCCGGCACCAACCTGGCGCTCGCGCGGGCGGTGCCCGAGGCGCGACAGGGACTGGCCTACGGGATCAAGCAGGCGTCCGTGCCGCTCGCCACGCTCACCGCAGGTCTGGCGGTTCCGGTCGTCGGTCAGACCGTCGGGTGGCGGTGGGGGTTCGCCGGCGCCGCGCTGGTGGCGGTCGTCTTCGTGGTGGTCGTGCCCAAGCCTTCAGAGCCGGTGCAGCGGCACGCCAGCTCGGGGCCGCGGGGTGGCGGAGCCGACACCGGCACCGGACCGCTGCTGCTGCTCGCCGCAGCCGCGACGGCTGCCGCCGCGTCGAACAACGCGCTCGGTGCCTTCTACGTCGAGTCGGCGGTGAGCCGCGGGCTCTCCAGCGGGCTCGCCGGCTTCTTGCTGGCCGCGGGAGGTCTATCGGGCATCACCGGTCGCGTGCTCTGGGGCTGGCAGGCGGACCGGCGCGACGGCCGGCATCTTCCGCGGGTGGCCGTGCTGCTGCTCGGTGGCGCGTGCGGCTCGTTGCTGCTGGCCTACTCCTCGGGCCGGATGGTCGTTTTGGCAGCGGGGACCGTGCTCGCCTTCGCCGCGGGCTGGGGCTGGCCGGGCCTGTTCAACTTCGCGGTCGTGCGGCACAACCGGAGCGCGCCCGCCGCCGCGACCGGCATCACGCAGACGGGCGTCTACGTCGGCGCGGTCATCGGACCGCCGGGGTTCGGCTGGCTTGTCGAGCACGTCTCCTACACCAGCGCGTGGCTGGCGGCCGCCGGGGCCCTGATCGTCGCGGCGTGTCTGGTGACGGTCGGCCGCCGCGCCGTCCTGACCGACGTGGCGCGTCGCGGCGCGGGTGGTGAGTGACCCACCTCGGGGTCGGCGCCCTGAACGCTTGTCCACAGCCCTGCAAACGAATCGGTCGTGCAAGTCGATGGTTCCGGCAACCTGACGGCCATGGCGATCCATCACACCGCACACGAGCTCGGCGTCTACCGCGTCGCGGAGCGCTTCCTGGACCGGGCGCTGGCGCGCAGCGGCAGTCTGTATGACGCGGCCCGCGTTTGGACGCGTCCGGCCTGCGAGGGCCTCGCGGCCCGCGTCGAGCAGCACACCGGGGCCGGCGAGGGCTCCTTCGACGACCGCTGGCAGGCGCTGCTCGCCGACGCCCCGCAGGGCGTGATCCGTCTTGCCGCGGAGGTCGTGCACCTCCATGTGCTCTTCCCGGCCGACCTGACGGTGGCGACGAAGCGCCGGCTGCTCCAGTCCACGTTGGTGCGACTGGACGACGCGCCCCGCCTCCCCGACTGGACGCTGCGCCCACTCGACGGCGGCGTCGCGGGCACCGGCGTGGCGTTCAAGACGCTGCGACTCTCCCAGCTCGGGTTTCTGCCGCGCGCGGTGAGCGCGTGGAAGCGGCTTCCGGCGCCACGCCGGCGGGAGCTGCTCGCCGCCCCCGAGGCGTTCGGTGAGTGGCTGAGGTCGGTGCCGGCCCACGGTGGGCACTCCCAGCGCGAGGCGCTGCTGCACCTGCTCTTCCCTGAAGCGTTCGAAGCCATCGTCTCGCGCTCGGTGAAGCAGCGCATCGTGGCGGCGTGGCCCGAGCTCGCGCCGGAGGACCCCGACCCCGACGCAGCACTCAGGGTCATCCGGCAGACGCTCGCGGCGCGACACGGTGAGCACTTCTCGTTCGCCGATCCGGAGCTCGCGTCGCGGTGGCAGTCAGGCGCCCGCCGATGAGCACGCGTTGGGCGAACCGGGCATGCTGGCGGCCATGTTGCTCGCCACCTGGAACGTCAACTCGCTGAAGGCCCGCCTGCCGCGAGTGCTCGAGTTTCTCGACGCCCACGCCCCCGACGTCCTGTGTCTGCAGGAGACGAAAGCTCGCGCTGACACGTTGCCGCGCGCCGAGCTCGAGGACGCCGGCTACGCGCTCGCCGACCACAGCGGGGGTCCGCAAGCGGGCGTCGCGATCCTCGCGCGCCGCGAGACGCCGCCCACCGAGGTCACGGCCGGCCTGCCCGGCGAGGTGCGCTCGGACGAGGCCCGCTGGGTGGAGGCGACCGTCGCAGGCGTGCGCGTCGCCAGTGCTTACGTTCCCAACGGCCGCGCGCTCGACCATCCGGTGTTCGCAGAGAAGCTCGCCTTCCTGGAGGCCATGGCCGAGCGGGTGGCGGAGCTCTCCGCACCGCTCGTCGTCGCGGGCGATCTCAACGTCGCTCCGGCCGACCTCGACATCTATGACCCGAAGCTCTTCACCGGCACGACCCATACGAGCGAGCCGGAGCGTGTGCGACTCGAGCGCCTGCTCGACGCGGGCCTCATCGACGCCTTCCGGCACCTCGACCCTGACTCGCCCGGCTTCACGTGGTGGGATTACCGCGCCGGGCACTTCCACAAGGGCCTGGGCATGCGCATCGATCTCACGCTGCTGAGCGCCGACCTCGCCGAGCGTTGCGAACAGTGCGGCATCGACCGCGACTTCCGCAAGGGCAAGAAGCCCTCCGACCACGCCCCGCTGCTCACGCGCCTGCGCGAAGAGCCCGCGTAAGCAGCGCGGGGCGGGCAGAAACGCGCGAGCTGCACGCGCTGGGACTTCTTCTTCGGTGGGGGCGGGGCGCGCAGGACCCGCTTGGCTCTGGCGTGGGTGCGCAGGGTGGTCTGGCCGCGTCGGCGAAACCGCGCCCCACGAGAAAGATCGACCGCATCCGGTTGACCCTCAGCCACCCTCGACGCGAAACCGCGCCCCACCGAAAGATCGACCGCATCCGCTTGATCCTCGGCGCGTCACCTGCTGGGTCGAACCCGATGACCGCGAGGCCTGCGTCAGCCGCTCCTGCCCGTGACCGAGAGTCGTCCATCGCCCGTGCTGATCTGATCGAGCACCACGCCCTGGTCCGCCAGGATGTCGCCGAAGGAGGTGGCCTCACCGACCAGGTCGTCGACGTACCCGCGAGCGAAGCCGGGCAAGGCGACCCCGCCGAGCGTCGCCTCGGTCACCTCGGGATCGAGCCGGCCGTCGACCACGCGCAGATCGATGACGCCGGCGATCGGCAGGTTCTGGTCAGCCAGCCGGCCGGCGAACATCATCGTGCCGGACTCACCGAGCGAGATCTCGAGGTCGGTGATGCGCGTCCCGGACTGCTCCAGACCGTCGGCGACGGCCTGGCCCAGCTCATCCTCACCGGCCTCGAGCACGAACGGACCGTCAGGCAGCGTCACCCCCTCACGCACGTCCTCCAACGTGACCTCGGCGGTTCCGCCCGTCGAGACCGGCGCCGCGTCCGACGGCACCGCCACGGGAGCTTCGCGCGCCGATCGCCCCGGCGGAGGCCCGGTCGGCGTGGCTGTCGGCGTCGAGCCGGCGCTCTGCCAGCCAGAGGCGAGCAGCCCGAGCCCCACGAGTCCGGCCAGCAACAGCCCGAACGCCAGACCCGGCGACAGGCCGCGCGTAGGCGTCATCGGATCCTCTCGGCTCGGAGCTGTCCCGCTACTGTGCGCGTCGCGCGCTCAGAACGCAACGGTGCCCGACGTCAACGGCGCCGCAACTCGATTGCGGGACAGCGGTCCATGACCACGTCGAGCCCGGCCTCCCGCGCGCGTTCGGCCGCTGCCTCGTTCACGACGCCGAGCTGCATCCAGACTGCCTTCGCGCCCACCTCGATGGCTTCACCGACGTGCGGATCGACGAGCTCGGGGCGCCGGAACAGGTCCACGACCTCGACGCCCTCCTCGTCGGGTATCGAAGCGAGATCAGGATAGGCCTTCTCGCCCAGCACCTCGTCGCAGTTCGGGTTGACCGGGATCACCCGGTAGCCGTGGTCGCGCAGGGTGCGCATGACACCCTGACTCGCGCGGCCAGGGTCGGGCGACGCGCCGACGACCGCGAAGACCCTGTACGAGTCGAGAATCCGGTGTGCGGTCTCGGTCGTCTCGTCGCTCATTCGGAGCTCTCATCGTCGAAGTCCAAGGCGGCGGAGTTGATGCAGTAGCGCTCACCGGTGGGCTGCGGACCGTCGGGGAAGACATGGCCGAGATGAGCGCCGCACGTGCCGCACAGCGCCTCGGTGCGGCGCATGAACAGCTTGCGGTCCTCCTCGAAGACGACCGCGTCGGGGCTGACGGGCTCGTAGAAGCTCGGCCATCCTGTGCCCGAGTCGTACTTGGTGTCGGAGGTGAACAGCGGCGCGTCGCAGGCGACGCAGTGATAGACCCCGTCGTCCTTCTTGTCCCAGTACGCGCCCGAGAACGCTCGCTCGGTGCCCTTCTCACGCGTCACGTGATACTGCTCGGGGGTGAGGCGCTCGCGCCACTCCTCTTCGGTCCGTCGCACCTGCTCCGTCATCGCCGCTCCTGTCGTCGGTCCTGTGGTCTGCCGTGTGCAACGCCTCGGGCACGTACGCTGTTCCGCCCGCCACCCACTCCCCAGCCGTCCACCGCGCACAGGCCCGACGAAAGAGCCTCATGAGCAGAGTCCCGACAGGCGTCGCGGCCGGGCATCCCGCGACCGCGGATGCGGGCGCCCGGGTGCTCGAAGAAGGCGGCAGCGCGGCCGATGCGGCGGTGGCGATGACGCTCGCCTCGTGCGTCGCCGAGACGGTCATGACCGGCCTGGCGGGTGGTGGCTTCGCGGCCCACTACGAGGCCGCGAGCGGCCGCGTCGAGCTGCTGGACTTCTTCGTCACCGTGCCGGGGCTCGGTGAATCCGGCGAAGGTGAGCTGGTCGACCTGCCGATCCGCTTCGGGCGTCAGGAGGTGCAGTACCAGGTCGGCAGCGGCTCCGTGGCGGTCCCGGGAACCCCCGCCGGGTGTGCCGCGCTGAGCGAGCGCCACGGGCGACTGCCATGGCCCGAACTCATCCGCCCGGCGCTCGAGCTCGCCCGCTCGGGCGTGCCGCTGCCCCGCGTGCACGCCACCTGTCTGGAGATGATCGCGCCCGCCATGACCCGTGGCTACGGCGGGCGCATCTACGCACCCGATGACCGGCTGCTCGCGCCGGGAGAGCGGCTGTACCAGCCGGGGCTCGCCCAGGCCCTGGAGCTGCTGCGCGACGAGGGCGGGGCCACGTGGGACCGCGGCTCGACAGCCCAGACGCTGCTCGACCTCATGAGCGAACGCGGCGGCCTGATCACCCGTGCGGACCTCGAGGCCTACGAGGTGCGGATCAGCGCCCCGCTCCCCCACTCCTTCAACGGCTACGCGTTGCACGCGCGCGAGGACATGGCCCACGCGCTCACCACGTTCGCGCGGCTCTCGACCCGCTCCGCCTCCGCCCCCGAGCTGGCCCTGCGCTTCGCCCGCACGCTGGGAGGGCCCGACGGACACGGCGACACCACCAACCTCGTCGCGGTCGACGCCGCCGGCGACGCCTGTGTCGTGACCCACACTCAGGGCCTCGGGGCCGGTGAGTGGCTGCCAGGGCTGGACGTGCATCTCAACAGCATGCTGGGCGAGGACGAGCTGCTCGGTGAGGAGCCCCAGCCCGGCGAGCGCATGGCCAGCATGATGGTGCCGACTATCGTCACCGACGACCAGGGACTCGCCTTGGCGGGTGGCGCCGCCGGCGGCTCGCGCATCCGCAGCGCGCTCATCCAGTCCTGTCATGGCGTGCTCTTGGAAGGCCAAGACGCGACGACGGCCGTCGAGCGTCCGCGGCTGCACCCCGTCGGCGAGCTCGTGCATCTGGAGCCAGGCTTCTCCGACGAGGTGGTCGAGACGTTGCGCGCGGCGGGCTACGAGACCGTGCTGTGGGACGAGACGCATCACTACTTCGGCGGCGTCAGCATGGTCGGACGGGCGGGCGCCGCGGGCGATCCCCGGCGTGCCGGCGCGGCCCGCCTCGTGTGACGTCATCGATTCTCCGCGCGAGAAGCGTGCGGATGCTACACCGTGGAGAAGTTCACCGTAACGAAGTATTGACGTCCGCTCAGCTTGGCAGGGCGGCGACGACACGAAAGGCAGTCATGCTGTTCGGCCAGGAGCACGTGCAGAAGTACCGCGAGACCGACGGCGAGGTCGGTCACGAGTGGCAGCCGGGCGTCTACACCCTGTTGCTGACCACAACTGGTCGCAACAGCGGTGACTCCTACACCACGCCGCTGATCTTCGGCGAGGACGGCGACGACTACGTCGTCGTCGCGTCGAAGGGCGGAGCGGACGAGCACCCCGACTGGTACCGCAACCTCGAGGCGCATCCGTCGGTGGAGATCCAGGTGGCCGCCGACGTCATGGCGGCAACCGCGCGCACGGTGGCCGGTGACGACCGGGAGCGGCTGTGGTCGAGCATGGCCGAGATCTGGCCGGACTACAACGAGTACGCCACCAAGACCGACCGCCAGATCCCGGTCGTGGTCATCACACCGTCACCCTGATCCGTGAATCGCCTTCGGACGGGCGTTCTGCTTGTCCAGGTTTGCGCCTTGCCGGAGGGCGCAAGGGCGGAAGGTTCAGCGTCATCGTGGACACTTGCCATGCGGAGCGCCAGGGCAAGTGTCCACCCACGCTGGGGCGGGTTCTCAACGCGACGCTCAGTGGGTGCGGCTGCCCTGCAGGAACATCTGACAGCCGTAGAAGTCCGTTCCGTCACCGTTGTACCCGTGCCGTGTCTCACGGCACCTTGAGAACGTGCCCACCACCCGAACGTTTCTCACGGCACCGTGAGTTCGTGCACACCCGGTATGGCTGATTTGGCCAGAACGAGCCGGTCTCGCACCGCTTCTCATCCTCTCGGGTCGCGCCGCAGGGCGCGGTGAAGTGCTGACACGTGAATCGCCGCCGGTGATCCTCACAATATTGGTGGTGGCGCTGCGCAACAGCGCCATGAGATGCTGAAGCGGGAATCGCGCAAGCCTTGGCTACGGCAAAGGCTCGCGTATCCGCGAGTTCTTCCCAGTCGACATGCCGTATGTCTGGTATGTGCTGCATCCGGGAGAGCAAAGACTCGCGGATGCGCGAGTTTCTTCATCTGGCGGCTGCCTCGGGCGGTGGATCGATGCCGGAGCAGCGCCCTGAGAAAGCTGAGGGGGACACGCGGGTGGCTAGTCGTGCTCGGGCGGGTCCTCCAGCGCGGAGACATCGGGGAGCGCGCGGCGGCCTCTCCGGCGCCTCGCGAGCAACCAGACCGCGGTGAGCGTCAGCGTGAAGGCGGTGAGGAGCGTGGCGTTGCGGTCGTTGAAGGCGATGATCCGGGTGAGAACGCCCGAGGCGCGCACGGCGAGGATGCGCAGCGCGACGACGGCGAGCACCGAGCCGGCCACGTTGAGCGCCAGGAACCGGCGCCACCGCATGCCCGCGGTGCCCGCCAGCACGCAGACCAGCGCTCCCGGAAAGAGCAGCACCGCGAGGTCCGCCACCTTGGCGAACCAGCGCTGCACCCACCTCACGGTGCCCGTTGATCCGCTCTGCTCCTCCAGCCAGCGCAGGGCGCGGTCGCCGTACCAGCGGCCGAGCAGGTAGAAGAACGGGTCGCTGGCCAGCCGGCGCAGGACCCCGACCACGGTGAAGGCGACCCAGCCGGTCCGGGGGCTCGCGAGCAGCAGATAGCGGTTGCGTGACTCGAGCACGAGCAGCAGCAGCGGATGCTCCCGGATCAGGACAGGGGTGAACGCCGCCGCCGCGATGCCCATGAGCGAGAGCAGCACGAGGGGGGCCGCGACCCACGTCAGCCGTTTGCCGATCATGGGACTCGTTTCGCTCCTCGCACGCGCGGCCCCTGCAGACAAGTGGCCGGATGGGGTCCAGCTTGCCCGCGCGCAAGTCGGGGGATGACTTTTTCTCCTCCAGGGTGTCGAATCTCGGCCAGGCCGTTCGTCGTCCTCTCGAGTGCGGCCCGACGAGCCGCACCACCCATGAAGGAGGGGCACCATGCAGTACCTGTTGATGATCTACACCGACGAGTCCAACACCTACGCGCCGGACTCTCCGGAGGCCAAGCAGGAGTTCGAGGACTACGGTCAGTTCACCGAGGAGCTGCACGGCAGCGGCAAGTTCCTCGCCGGCGAGGCGCTCCTGCCCACCGAGACCGCGACGACCGTGCGGGTCCGCGACGGGGAGACCCTCACGACGGACGGGCCGTTCGCCGAGACGAAGGAGCAGCTCGGCGGCTTCTACATGGTGGAGGTCGACGATCTGGACGCTGCGATCGAGATCGCTGCGAGGATCCCCGGTGCGAAGCACGGCTCCATCGAGGTGCGGCCCATCATGGTGTGGGACCAGTAAGGAGCGCCCTTGCGGACAGTCGGATCGCCAGCGGACCAGCTGGACGAGATCTTCCGAGCGGAGTCCGGCCTGGTGCTCGCGGCGCTCGTCCGTGGGCTGGGCGATTTCGATCTCGCGGAGGACGCGCTGCAGGACGCGGTCACGGCGGCGCTCGCCGCCTGGCCGCGTCGCGGCGTCCCCGATCGGCCGGCCGCGTGGCTGTTGACCGTCGCCCGGCGCAAGGCCGTGGACCGGCTGCGGCGCGAACGGCGGCTGAGCGAGAAGGTCGCCGCCCTCGAGGCCGAGCTGGCGCGGGCCGCACCCGGCGAGCCTGAGCACGCTGTGTCCGAGACCATCGGCGACGACCGTCTCGAGCTGCTCTTCACCTGCTGTCATCCCGCCCTCTCGACCGAAGCGCAGGTGGCGCTGACCCTGAAGGCGTTCGGCGGGCTCTCCACCGGCGAGATCGCCCGGGCCTTCCTCGTCTCCGAGGCGACCATGGCGCAACGGCTCGTGCGGGCCAAGCGCAAGATCCGCGGCGCGGGCATCCCCTTCCGAGTCCCGCGAGCTCACCTGCTGCCCGACCGGTTGCGCACGGTGCTCGCCGTGCTCTATCTCATCTTCAACGAGGGCTACACGGCCACCCAAGGCAAAGAGCTGCTGCGTGTCGAGTTGTGCGCCGAGGCGATCGCGCTCGGCCGGGTGCTGGCCACGTTGATGCCCGACGAGGCCGAGGTGCTCGGGCTGCTGGCGCTCATGCTGCTGCACCACTCTCGCCAGGCGACCCGCATCGACAGCCGAGGAGACCTGGTGCTCCTCGAGGATCAGGACCGTTCACGCTGGGACGGCGCGCAGATCGCGGAGGGGTGGGCGCTCCTGGAACGCGCGCTCCGCCGTCGCCAGGTGGGTCCCTACCAGTTGCAGGCCGCGATCGTGGCCACGCACACGCGCGCGGCACGCCCCGAGGAGACCGACTGGCCTGAGATCGCCGGGCTGTACGCCGAGCTGGCGGCTCGCTGGCCCTCGCCCGTGGTCGCGCTCAACCACGCGGTGGCGGTCGGCATGGCCGAGGGTCCACGCGCCGGCCTGCTGAGGCTTTCACCGTTGGCCAGCGAGCTGGACGACTATTACCTCTTCCACGCCGCGCGCGCCGACCTGCTGAGGCGCGCGGGCGATCGGGCCCTCGCCGCGGACGCGTACCGCCGCGCTCACGGGCTGGCCCGCAACGCGGCCGAGCACAGGTTCCTCGCGCGCAGGCTCGCGGAGCTCACGCAGGGCTGAACGCGTGGATCACCCCAGCGGCTCGACCCGGAGCTGCCCGTCGCTCTCTTCGACGATCAGGACCCCTTCACCCTTGGAGAGCGGTCCGATCTCCTGACCGGTCAGTCCCAGCACGGCCGCCTCGTTGGAGGGACTGTGACCCACCACCAGCGCGCGACCATCCTCTCCCAGCCGCTCGAGCACCCTGCGCAACGCCTCGCCGAGCCGCTGCGAGTCCTGCTCCACCAGCTCGGGGTCGACGGACCGGAAGTCGGCCAGCTCTCCACCACCGGCATCCTGGTAGGCCTGCTTCCAACGGTCCTCCACGTCGGAGCGCAGACCGGTGTCGACGATCACGCCGCCGGGGACCTTCTGATCCAGGCCGGCGAGCAGGCACGCGGCCGTCTGAGTGGCGCGTTGCGCTCCGGTCGAGACCAGGAGCTCGTAGTCGCCGTCCAGCCTGCCGCCGAGTTCGAGTGCGGCCCGTACACCCTCGTCGGTGAGCACGTCGTCGTCGTTGTCGGTGTGGCGTCGCAGTTCGATCGCTTTGGCCATGGCTTGGGCTCCTCCGGCGTCGGTAGGACTGGGCGTGCGAGTAGCCTGCACCGCATGCGCCTCCACCAATCCGCTTTCAGTCCCCGGGCCGGGAGCGCCGCCGCCGTGCTCGGCCTCGCCCGTGCGGGCGCCGGCGTCGCAGGTTTGCTCGCTCCCCGCCTCGCCGGCCGGGTCATGGGGCTGGACGCCGCGAGCGCCGGCTCGGCCCGGTTCGTCATGCGCTTGTTCGCCACCCGCGATCTGGCGCTGGGACTGGGGACGCTGGCGGTCTCGGAGCCCGGCGAACGGGCCCGCTGGCTCGGGATGACGGCGGCCATCGACGCGGCCGACGCCGCGGCGGCGCTGACGGCGGCAGCCCGCGGCCAGATCCGGCGCAGCTCGGCGTACGCGCTGGCGGCGCTGGCGACCAGCGCCGCCGCGTACGGCCACGCGGCGCGGCGGGGGTAGGCTTGCCCGGCCCGCAGCCCGCGGTCGCACGCTATTCCACATGCAGGAGCCTCATGAAGGTCGCGTACGTCTTCTCGACATCGGGCCACACGGCCAGCTACAAGCTCGGCGAGATGATCCTTCCGCAACTGGAGGACGACACGCATGGTGTCGAGGTCGTCGGCATGTTCTTCTTCGACGACAACAATTTCGTGCTGCGCGCCGGGGACCCGATCGGCGAACGCCTCGCGAAGGTAGCGCGCGACCGCGAGATGCTGCTGATGATGTGTGACCGCTGCGCGATCTCCCGCGGCCTCGCCGAGGGTGAGCCGGGCGACTGCGCGCCCTCCGGAGTGGTCGACGGCGTCACGGTCGGATGCTTCCCCGATCTCTACGGCGCGCTGGCCGGCAACCCGCCGGACCACGTCATCACGCTCTAGCGGATCACGGCTGCACGCTCCGCCGGAGCCCGTCGAGCAGCAGCTCCAGACCGAGATCGAACGCCTGGCCCTGTCGCAGCGCGGCCCAGTGCGGCAGAGCGGCGGCTAGAGCCGGTAGCTGCGAGCCCACCGTCTGCGTGGCGCGGGCCAGCTGCTCGCGCATCGGGGCAGCGTCCGCGCCGGCGAGAGGCGCCTGCTCGACGATCACGCTGCCGACCGTCAGCATCCACAGCGCTTCGTGGGCGGCGGCCGCTTGAGCGGGCCGCAGACCGGCACGCGCCAGGTTCCCGAGCAGGGTCTCGGTGAGGCGCAGCACCGCTGGGGTGAAGGGGATCGGGCCCAGGAGCAGCCGTGCGACACCGCGGTGGTCCAAGAGCACCGCGCGGACCGACCGACAGAGCGCCGCCGCTGCCTCGTGCCAGGACAGATCCTCAGCGGGCGACGCCACCAGCTCGGCGACGGCTTCGGCGACCAAGGCGAGAACCTCGTCCTTGTCTCGCACGTGGCGGTACAGCGACATGGGCGCCACCCCCAGCGTCCGGGCAAGCCGTCGCATCGAAAGTGCCTCTAGGCCCTCGGCGTCGACGATCGCGAGCGCCGTCGCGACGATCGTGCGCCGCTCCAACGGCCCCTGCGCAGCCGTGCTCACGAGGTGCACTCCCCTTCCTGCCCGTCGCGTACAGCGTACGCGACGGGGGCGAGCGCGAACCACGCTCACCGAACGGCGACGGGTGCAGTGCGGGACGCGTATCAGGCGTCGCGGTGCTCACCGGAGCGGGTCTCGACGTCGCCCTCGACCTCGACCTCTTCGCGGCCGACCTCCTCGGTGACCGTCTGCTCCTCGGTCACGACATCCTTCTCAAGGCGGATGCGCTCCGTCGGCACCGCCTGCTTGCTCACGACGACCTCCTCCTCGGACAGCGTTACTTCGGCCTCCTCCTCGGAGAGAGCCGGTCCGGAGGTGGCGTCGTCGGCGTTGGCGTCGGTGATCGGCTCGCGCTCCAGGGTCGCAACCTCGCGCTCCACCGGAACCGTGATGGTCTGCTCCTCGGTCACAATGTGCTTGCGCAGCCGCGCCCTGCCGGCAGAACCCTCGCGACGCTGCTTGTCGACGCGCAGCTCCTCCTCGCTGAGGGTCATGGCGGAGTCCGTCTCCTCGCCAGACGTGTCCCGCGCGACAGTCTGGTCGTCGCGGTCGAGATCGGTGTCACGATCTCGGTCGAACTCGTCACTCTCCGTGCCCTCGTAGCTCTGATAATCGACGCCGTAGTAGTCGTAGAGCTGGCGCTCCTCGTCCTCGCTCAGCTCCTCATCGGCGTCGATGTTGGGGGCGTCCTTCACCTTGTCTTTGCTGAAGGGCACCTGCAACTCTCCATCGCGCAGGTCGGACCCGCTGAGCGGGACGAGGTTCACCTTCGTGCCGAACATGCCGGTCTTCACCGACGCCCACTCCGGCTCGTCAGTCTCGCGATCGAGGTAGATCTCCTCCAGCGAACCGATCTTGTCCCCGTCACTGCCGTGGACGTCCTGCCCGCGAGCCTGCAGTAGTTGATCTGTCGTAGCCATGGTCTCTCCTGAAGCGTCTGATGTGTGCCGCCACTCGCGGCCTTTGCTGCCCGTCGTCCCCTCAACCACACGCGCTCAGGTCTGGGATCGCTCAAAGTCTCGAGACAATCGGCGATGCCGAAGCTGCCCCGTGCGTGCTTCTACAAACGGTGCGAAGACGAACAAGCACTGAACGTCTCGACGACAGCACGGATGACCCGGGCACGGGGCCACCCGGCGCGTACACTGTACGCGGCCAACCCGAGATCCCCTCGCCGCCCTCCACCGGAGCTGTTCATGAAGGCGCTTGTGCTCGCCCTCTCCGCCCTCGTGCGCAAGGCGCCCGTCGCCGTCATCGCCGCGACCGTGGCGCTCACCGCGGTGCTCGGCTTCTTCGCCGGTCAGCTCGAGATGCAGACCGGTCAGGAGGGCTTCGCGCCCGACAACCCCGAGTTGCTGGCGTCCGAGACGCTGCAGGAGCGCTTCGGCTCGAGCTCCCAGCAGGTTGTCCAGATCCTGGTGCAAGGCGACGACGTCATCAGCGCGGACGGTCTGGCGACAGTCGCCGCCGTCACCGAAGCCGTGCAGTCGAGCGCTGCTGGTCAATACCTGTCGGAGTCGGAGCAGCAGCCGGGCATTGTGAGCTTCCTGGCGCCTGTGCAGCAGGGGCTGGCCTTGACCGGGGGCGATCCCAGCCAGCTCACCGATGAGCAGCTCGATACGTTCTTCACGCAGGCGCTGGCGCAGACGCCGGCCGACCAGCTCGGCCTCATCGAGAACCTCCTGCCGGACGGCGCCGACGCGCAGGCCGCGCAGGCGGAGCAGGGGCTCATGCTCGTCTTTCTCGACAGCGAGGCCATCCCCGGCGAGGGCGAGGAGCAGTTCAACCAGGTCATCGAGATCGAGACGGGACTCGCCGAGGCGGTCCGCTCTGCCGACCTGCCCGGCGGCTTCAGCGCGGAGCCCTTCAGCTTCAGCCTGCTGTTCGGCGGCCAGGACGAGTTCGCTTCCGAGATCGCTCAGCTCTTCGCCGCGGCCTTCGGCATCATCATCCTGATCCTCGGCTTCGTGTACTGGTTGAAGCCGCGCGGACGGCTCAGCATCGCCGGCTCGGCCCGTCGGTCGGGCGCCGACATCCTGCTCACGATGCTCACGATCGTCTTCGCGATCGTCTGGATGCAGGGCTTCGGGGCGCTGCTCGGCCCCGACTACGCCGGTCTCATCGGTGGGCTCACCGAGGTCACGCAGATCATCCCCGTGCTGCTCATCGGCCTCGGCGTCGACTACGCCATCCACCTGACGACCCGCTACCGCGAGGAGGTTGGCAGCGGCGCGACCGTCGGCGAAGGGATCGAACGCGCCGTGCGCACCGTGGGCATCGCGCTGGTCCTAGCGACGCTGACGACGGTCGTCGGCTTCCTCACCAACGTGTTCAACCCCGTCCCCGCGCTCAAGGACTTCGGTGTGCTGGCGGCGGTCGGCATCCTCGCGGCGTTCATCCTCATGCTGACGTTCGTGCCGGCCGTCCGCCTGCTCCTGGACCGGCGGGCCGAGCGCCGCGACCGTCTTCCCCGCGAGGCGCTGGACGCCACGGGCGACCGCGTCCTGCCGGGCATCATGGCCCGGACCGCCGTGCTGGCCGAGCGCGTGCCGGTGATCACCCTGCTGCTCACCGTGGTGGTCGGCGGCGGGCTCGGCGCCTATGGGCTCAGCCAGCTCTCCACCGAGTTCAGCTTCACCGACTTCGTGCCCGACGACAGCCCCGTCGTCCAGACGCTCGAGACGATCCGCGACGAGTTCGGCGGCGGTTTCGGCGAGACGACCCAGGTGCTGCTCGATGGCCACTTCGCCACGCCGCGAGCGCACAACGCGCTCGTGGAGGCGCAAGGCGAGCTCGCCGACATCGAGAACGTCACGACGTTCGGGGAGCAGGCCGCCGCCACCTCCCCGGTCAGCGTGCTGGCCACGGAGCTGGGTGGCGGACCGGAAGGACAAGCCGCGGCACCCGATCCCGCGCTTGCTCAGGCCGCGCAGCAGGCCGGTCTCGGGCCGGATCTGAAGGTGAGCGAGGACGCCGACGTGCGGGCGCTCTACCAGGCGCTGCTCGAGGCGGCGCCGGAGGAAGCCGGCAGCGTGCTGGCGACCGGCCCTGACGGCGCACTGGATCTGGCACAGATGACGATCCAGACCTCGGCCGGCGAGGCCGGCGCCGGCGAGCTGCGCACCGCGCTGAACGATGCGCTCGCACCCGTCAAGGCCACGGGCGTGGAGGCGGTCGTCACCTCCGACGTCATCATCAACGAGGTCATCGTGAACGCGCTTTCGAGCTCTCAGCTCTCGTCGCTCGGGATCACGCTGCTCGCCGCGATGGTCTTGTTGGTGATCACCTTCTGGATCGACGCGCGCAAACCGCTGCTGGGAGTGATCACCATCGCACCCGTGGCGCTGGTCGTGCTGTGGACGTTCGGGATGATGGCGGCCACCGGCATCCCCTTCGGTCCCGTCACCGCGACCATCTCCGCGCTCGCGATCGGCATCGGGGTTCCGTACACGATCCACATCACCCATCGCTACCTGGAGGACCGCGTCCGCTACCCCGACCCCGATGAGGCGATCCGCTCGACCGTCCGCCACACCGGCGGTGCGCTGGCGGGTTCCGCTTTCACCACGATGGCCGGCTTCGGCATCCTGGTGACCTCCTCGCTCACCCCGTTCAGGCAGTTCGGCCTGGTGACGGTCTACGCGATCGGCTTCGCGCTGCTCTCCGCAACGCTCGTGCTGCCGAGCATGCTCGCGCTCTGGGACCGTTGGCACCGCCGCCACGATGACACGCGGGCCGACACCCGCGAGCCGGAGGCGGTGCGCGCGGGCAGCTAGCTGCGCCCAGCCTCGTCCTGCCCGCCGCCGGCGGCGGGCTCGGCGGGTCGGTCCTGCAGCTCCTCCCGTAGCTCTTGCGACGCGTCTTCGGTGCGGCTCAGCACCCGCTCCCAGTAGGTGCGCAGCGGACCGATGCCCGAGCCGCCGATCGCGAGCATCGCTGAGCCGGCGATGATCGCCAACGCGGTGTAGTAGAGCCCAAGAATGATGGCTGGTGCGATCTGCAACTGATCCAATGCGGCGAAGATGCCGACGCCGGCGATGAGCGCGGCCGTGATGTTGGCCAGCGCCTGGCCGTAGGAGATCCCGCTCAGCGTCGCGCTCACCACGTCGCGCAACGCACCGGCGATGACGCCGGCTACGAGCACGATCAGCACCGCCGCGAGCACTCTGGGAAGGAAGGCGATGACGCGCTGGAGCGACTCGCTCGCGGGGTTCGCGCCGAAGGCCGCGAAGGCCAGCTGCGCCGCGAACAGCATGACGAGATACGACACGATGCGGGCTACCGTCTGGCTGGCGTCGTGGTCGGACCGTTGAAAGACCGGCTGGAGACCGAGCCTCATCACCGCCTGATTGAACCCTGCGCGATGCAGCAGACCGTCGAGGACGTTCGCGATCAGCTTCGCGGCGATGAACCCGGAGACGCCGATCAGAATCGCGGCGAACAGCTTCGGCAGGAAGTCGAAGATGAGACCGGCCATCTCGGCGAGCTGCTCCGAGAGCGTGGTTTGGCCGAGCACGAGCGGCATCATCGCAGGATCGTAGACGACCGACGCCCCCTCCTCTGCCGTCCGTGGAGGAGGCGCATCGTCGCCGGTGCGTCAGGCGGTTCTAACGGGATCCGCCGGTCTTGGGGTCCACACCCTGCGTGCGACCGTACTCTCCGGCACCGTCATCCGAGCTCCCGCTCCCCGCGCGCTCCTCGCTGGGAATCGAGCGCGTGTCGCCGTCGTCCTCGCGCTCCTCCGCCGCACCATCGTCCTGCGGCTCACGCGTCGAGCCGTCGTCTCCCGACTGCTGGGCCTGCTGCTTGCGCTGCTCGGCGCGCTGCTTGACCGCGTCTTCGGCGCCCTGCGCCTCCTGCTGGATCTTCTCCGTCTCCTGGCTGGCGCGGTCCAACGCCTGCTCCCAGTAGCCACGCAGCGGCTGAATTCCCGAGCCGCCGATGGCGATGATCGCCGAACCCGCCACGATGGCGAGAAGGGCGTAGAAGAGCCCATTCACGATCGCGGGAGCGATCTCGATCTGGTTCAACGCCGCGAAGATGCCAACGCCGATGATGATCGCGCTCGCAATGTTCGCGAGCATGTCGCCGTAGCTCAATCCGCCCAGGGTAGCACTGACGACCTCGCGCACCGCCGCGGCGATGGCTGCGGCGATGACGACGATCAGGATGGCGACGAACAGCTTGGGCAGGAAGGCGATCACCGCTTGGATGAGCTCGCTGATGGGATTCGGCCCGAAGACCGAGAAGGCGAGCTGCAGCACGAACAGCATGACGGCGTACAACACGATCTTGGCCAGAAAGTCACTCGGATCGTACTGGGTCTTCGCCAGCGCCTTCTTGATGCCGCCGCGCTCCACTGCCTTGTCGAAGCCGACGCGCTCAAGCACGCCATCCACGATCCTGGCAAGAATCTTCGCGATGAAGTAGCCGACGATGAGGATGAGGAAGAAGCCGAGCAGCTTCGGCAGAAAGTCGATGACCGTCCCGAAGGTCTGGGTGAGCTGGCCTCCGATATTGGTCTGAGCAAGCACAACCATGAGCATTCCTTTGTGGGAAGGTCTGTGAAAAGGGGCCGGCTACGACCTGCGACACGGACAGCACGAAACGCAACGCCTGCAAGCGAGCGTCAGAACAGGCTCACGCTTCCCGAGCAAAGGGAGGCTAAACCTAATGGGTGCGCCCTCACTCCTCGCGCAGGCTGTCGTCCCGAGCGTCGTAGAGCGGCTTCTGCTCATGCGCGGGACGGTAATGAAACGACTCGAGCTCGTCAGCATTGACATGGTGATCGTCAACGAGATGGCTCTTCATCTCGGACTCGGAGCTGTAACGCAACTCGCAGCGTGGACACTGGTGGATCATCGCTCTCACCTCGCCGAAGGCCGGCTCTAGACGGTGCGGACACCCTACCAGGCAGGAGCACAGACAGCCCGCTCACCGCTAGAGTTGTCGCGTTCGAGCCCATCTGCGGGAGGCGATGATGCGCCAGAGCACAGGCAGAGCGGCGCGCGACGGTGCGCTCGCGTTGCGGGTCGTGCGCGTTCCGCGCCAGGCGCTGGAGCCTGAGCCGCCGCGGCCTATCACCGACGACGAGATCGTCTGCCGCAGCTGTCAGCTGGTGGTCCCGCGTCACGACCGGCTGCCGGGCGAGGTCAGCCTGCTGGTCTGCCGGGACTGCTACCACTGACCAAGGCGGCCGGGGGGGACGCCGCGGGTTCCTGTTCCTCACGCAGCGTCCGCCGGAGCAGCAGCGGATAGCCCACGAGCGTGACCGCCGCGAAGAGGAACCACTGGATCGCGTAGGAGAAGTGGGAGCCCTCGTCCAGCGCGGGCAGCTCCCCGAGCCGCGGGAACGAGCCAGGGTCGGGCCGTTGCTGGCGGACCAGCAACGGCGCGCTCAACAATGGGGCGCCGACGCGTGCCTCGAGGGCCTCCGGCACGATGCGCGTCACCTGCTCGGTCTGCGCGGGCTGGCCCAGTTCCGGGGGCAGCAGGACCCCTTCCACCTCGACACTGCCGGCAGGCGGTGCAACGTCGCCGGGGGCGAGCTCCGAGGAGTACGGAACCGTGCCCCGGTCCGCCAGCACCGCAATGCCGCCAGACGAACGCAACACCGTCAGCACCTGCTGTCCCGGCCGGCCGTCGCGTGAGCGGGGAGACGTGAGCAGTTGCCCATCGAGATACTCGCCGCGCACCCGGACCCGTCGGTAGGCGAGCGCGTCGGGATCGTCGCCGACCCGCGCCAACAGCGTCTCCAACGGAAGCGGCGGAGCCGTCAGACGCTGCGTGACCAGCGCGTTGCGCTCACGGACCTCGGCGAGCCGCCGCAGCTGCCACAAGCCCAAGCTCACGAAGCCCACGACCACGGCCACGACGAGGAGGTGTCCGACGATCCAGCGGGGCGTGAAGAGTGCTCGCATCATCCCATGGTGCCGATCCTTGCCGCACCCGGCCATCCTCTACGGTTCCGGGTCAGCACGAGCGGGCATGCAACCACCATGAAGGTGTACGCCGAGAACGGCGCTCGTGTGGCCGGGCAGCTCTTCGGCGACCTGCTGACGGTCGCCTGGATCGCTGCCTGGGTCGGCATCGGCCTGTTCGTGAACGATCTTGTGGGCGGATTCGCCGCCCCGGGACGCAAAGTGGAGACCGCCGGCAACGACGTCGCGGCCGCCGCGAACCAGGCGGCGCAGAACGCCTCCAGCGTGCCCGTTGTCGGGGACCTGCTCGCCCAGCCAATGCGTACGATCTCGAACGCGGCCAGGCAGGTCTCCGAAGCCGGGGTCGCGCAGCAGGACGCGGTGCGCGATGCCGGCCTGCTCCTCGGCATCGTGATCGCAGTTGGGCCGATCCTCTTCGCGCTCCTGCTCTGGACCGTGACGAGATGGCGTTGGATGCGCGAGGCGACAGCCGCCGCGAACCTGCGCGACGGCGACGCCGACCCGCGTCTGCTGGCGCTGCGCGCTCTGGTGAGCCTGCCCCTGCGCAAGCTCGCAAGGGTCGGAGGCGCGAATCCCTACGCCGCCCTCGACGGGGGCGACCCGAAGCCGCTGGCCCGGACGGCGCTGCGCGAGCTCGGCCTTGAGGAGTATCCGATCAGCCGGGAGTAGGTGGAACACCCTCGCGGCGGCGGCGGCGGCGTACCACCTCGAAGAGTGCCACGGCGGTGGCCGCCGAGACGTTCAGCGAGTCCAGCCGCCCCCGCATCGGGATGCGCACGAGCGCGTCGACCCGCTCCCGCACCAGACGCGAGAGGCCTCTGCCCTCGGCGCCGACCACGACCGCCACCGGACCGTCGAGCAGGTGCGCGTCCCAGAGTGTCTCGGGGCCCTCGCCCGCCAAGCCGACGGACCAGAAGCCGCGTCCTGCAAGGTCGGCGAGGGCACGCGTGATGTTCGGCACCACGGCGACGGAGAGCCAGCTGAACGCACCCGCGGAAGCCTTCTCCGCGGCCGCCGTGACCATGGCGCTGCGCCGGCGGGGAAGCACGAGCGCGCCGGCGCCGGCCTGCTCCGCACTGCGTGCGATCGCACCCAGGTTCTGCGGATCGGTCACGCCGTCGAGCACCACGACCAGGTCGGTCTCCGCCAGCTCATCAAGCCGGGCGTAGCGAAAGAGCGCCGCGATCCCGACGATGCCCTGATGCGCCACCCCGTAAGCCAGGGCGTCGAGTTCCGCGCGCGTCCCCTGCGCCACGTCGACACCCGCCTGTTCGGCGGCGGCGACGAGCGTGGTCAGGTCGGCCCGGTCCTCGAACCACACCCGCTGGAGCGCTCGCCCGGCGCGCAGCGCCTCGGTGACCGGCCGGCGTCCGGGGATCGCGTGCGGCTCAGCCACCCCGCGTCACGTGCCAGCGGGCACCCTCGGGGGTGTCCTCGACCGCCACCCCGGCCGCCTCGAGCCGCTCGCGGATCGCGTCCGCGGTCGCGAAGTCACGTCGCGAGCGAGCCTGAGCGCGCAGGCTGAGCAGCTCGGAGACCAGGCTCGCGACCAGCTCGCTGTCGACGGCGGCGGCGGCCTCGAGGCGGTAGCCCAGCACACCGGTCAGCTCCCGCAACGCGTCGCGCGCGCCGACGGCCGTGGCCTCGTCGCCGGTCTCCAACGCACGGTGACCGTCACGGACCAGGTCGAAGAGCACGGCATGCGCGCGCGGCGTGGCCAGGTCGTCGTCCATCGCCTCGCGGAAGGCCGCGCGCGCCTGCTCGGCCACCTCCGCTCGGCCGGAGACCGTCAACGCATCGGCGACCCGCAGAAAGGCGGTGAAACGCTCGAGCGCGGCCGCCGCCTCGTCCAGCCGCTCCTCGCTGAACTCGACCGGAGAGCGGTAGTCCGCCCGCAGGAAGAAGAGCCGCACCGTGTCGCTGCCGTACCGTTCGACGGCTTCAGCCAGCGAGACGGTGTTGCCGACGGACTTCGCCATCTTCTCCTGACCGAAGTTGAGCATGCCGTGGTGCACCCAGAAGCGCGCGAACTGCTCACTCGTCGCCGCCTCCGACTGGGCCAGCTCGTTCTCATGGTGGGGGAAGACCAGGTCGGTGCCCCCCATGTGGATATCGAACGGCTGGCCCAGGTACTTCGTCGCCATGGCGGAGCACTCGATGTGCCAGCCCGGCCGGCCGTCGCCCCAGGGCGAAGGCCAGCTCGGCTCGTCGGGCTTGGAAGCCTTCCACAGAGCGAAGTCGAGCGGATCACGCTTCTGCTCACCTGCGGCCACTCGTGAGCCCGCGCGCAGCTGGTCGGGGTCGCGGCGGGAGAGCTTGCCGTAGCCGTCGAAGGCGCGGACCGAGAAGTACACGTCCCCACCGGAGGGGTACGCCACGTCGAGCTCGATGAGCCGGGCGATGAGCTCCTGCATCTCCAGGATGTGGCCCGTGGCGCGGGGGACGACGTGCGGCGGCAGGCAGCCCAGCGCGTCGATGCCCTGCTGCCAAGTGCGGGCGTAGTCCTCGGCGACGACCGCGGCGGATCGCCCCTCGAGATGGGCGGTCGCGATGATCTTGTCCTCGACGTCGGTGATGTTGCGCACGTGGAGCACGTCGTAGCCCTGCCACTCCAGGTAGCGGCGCAGGACGTCGGGCACGATCGCCATCCTGACGTGGCCAAAGTGCGGCGGTCCCTGAACCGTCGGGCCACACACGTAGATCGTGACCTGGCCTTCGTCGCGTGGGACGAACTCCTCGACGGATCGGGTCAGCGTGTTGTACAGGCGCATGCCGCGAAAGCCTACAGTCAGCGGGCCAGGTCACTCCTACAGGGGCGGGGCACGTCACTGGCGGGTGAGCAGCGCGACCGCCAGACAGGCGACGCCCTCGGCGCGTCCGGTGAAGCCCATGCCGTCGGTGCTGGTCGCCTTCACGCTCACCGCGTCCTGCGCCACGCCCAGCAGGCGCGCGAGGGAGCCGCGCATCACGTCACGATGCGGCCCGACCCGCAGCGTCTCGGCGATGATGGTCACGTCCACGTTCTCGACGCGCCAGCCAGCCTCGCTGATGCGCTGCAACGCTCCGGCGAGGAAGACCTGTGAGTCGGCGCCTGAGTACTCAGGGTCCGCACTGCCGAACAGCGTGCCGATGTCGCCCTGACCGGCCCCGCCGAGCAGCGCGTCGACGATCGCGTGCAGCACCACGTCGGCGTCACTGTGGCCCTCAAGGCCGGGCTCGTTCGGCACGCGCACCCCGCCCAGCACCAGCCGACGGTCCGCGTCGGCGCTGAAGGGGTGCGCATCCAGGCCCTGACCGACGCGCACGCTCATGCCGACAGTCTCGCAGGCGGGCGGCAGCTCAACTACTCGCCCCAACGCCACCCGTCGTCCACGACCATCGCCATGAGCAGACCGCGCCGGCTCCCGAGGTCGTTCGTGGCCCTGGCGTACTCGTCGACGTCGACGGTGGGAACGTCCAGGTGGTGAAGAATGCTGAGCGGCGGCGGGTCAGGGGGATCGTCGACGGGATCCATCTGTGCGGCGTCGACAGCCTGCAGCGGGATAGGCCACGTGCTGCTGTGCAAGCGCGGCCAGCTCTGGCACCAAGTTGGCGAGATGCGTGGTCAACGAGGAGAAGCTTGTGCCGTCCCAGCCGTTCCTGAGCACGTCAGACGACGACGCACCGAAGCCGATGATCGTTCGCGCGACTTGGCGCTTGCGCACCATGGCACCCATGACCGGCGTCGCGAAGGTGATCGCCAGCGTGATGATGCCGAGACCGCTCAGCGACACCCCCACCGTCACCAGCTGCTAAGGCAGGGCGCCGGGCACCAGCTCACCGTTGCCAAGCGTCGTCACGCTGTAGCCGGTGAAGTACAGCCGCTGCCAGGTGTCGACAGGTTCACCTGTCGTCGCGTTCACGACCGCGCCGCACGATGACATCGACGTCGGCGTAGCAGTGGACGTTGGCGGCGCGCATCGCGCTGTGCAAGTCGATCTCACTCAGCCGGGTGGCGGCCAACTCCTGGCGCAGCACCTCTCCTTCGCGCCTGAGCAGCATCGGACGATCGTCGGTGACGACTCGGAGCCGGCTGTTGCCACGCAGCAAGCCGATCAGCAGCTGCATCCCCAACGGGCCGGCCGCATCCAGTGACGTGCCGACCAACAGATCGCGCATGGAACAACCTCCGATGTCGTGTGAGCAGCGAGCCACCGTCAGGTCTACCACCTGTGCAGGTGGGGCCCGAGAGGCGAGGCCGGGGACTCAGCGCAAGTGGCGTTCAGGCCGGTGAGCCGGGGCCGAGGGCGTCGTCGCCACGAAGTAGAGGCGCAGGCGATGCCCACTCAGCGCCAGCGCCGCCGCCGGATCAGCCGCGACACCGGGGCGCAGCCTCTCGAGCGCCGAACGCCGCAGCACGTGGGGTGGCCGCGGCGCGTACAGACCGTCGCGCTCAACACCGCCGATGAGCGTCTCTTCCTCAACCCGCTTCAGCGCGTCCGTGACGGCCGCGACGCGGACCACCGCGGCATGGCCGTCGACGAGCAACGGCAGCATCGCCGCCACGAGGTCGAGGTCTCCCAGACTGGGTTCATCCAGGTACACGATGCGCTCCACCGTGGGTGGCACGACCGCCAGCGCCGTCAACACACAGGTGAGCGGGTCGGCACCCGCACCGGCATTGACCCTGGGACAGCTCGTGTTCGGTCCCCGACGCGTGTTCGGTCTCTGACGCGTCCCGGCGACGACGACACCGTCCACACTGCGACGCAGCGCCGCGTGCCACTGTGCCAGCGCGCCGGCGTCGTCGATCTCCGTGAGGAGGATGGCCCACGCGCTCACGCGCACCGCCGAGCCACGAGCAGCGTCATCGGCCGAGCCTACCGTGGCATGATTGCGGCGTGAAGGCGCTGATGAGGACGGCCGCGATCGTGCTGGCCGGAGGCGCGGGCACCCGTCTGGAGCACAGCGAGAACAAGGTGTACCTGCAGGTCGCCGACCGCCCGCTGCTGGCGTGGTCGCTGCGCACGTTCGCGTCCTCCCCGCTCATCGACAGGGTCGTGCTCGTCATCCGCGAGGGCGACGCAGACCGTGCGCAGGCGGTGCTGGCCGGCGCTCCTGCCGAGAAGCTGGTCGCGACCGTAGAGGGGGGCACCACCCGCCAGGCCTCCGAATACGCGGGGCTCGCGGTGCTGGCCGCCGAGATCGAGGACGGGGCGGTCGATCTGGTCTGCATTCACGACGCCGCCCGACCGTTCGTGAGTCAGGAACTGCTCACCCGGCTGCTGCGGACCGCCCGGGACTTCGGCGGCGCCCTGCCGGGCCTGCCCGTCGAGCAGGAGCTGCTGCTGCGCGCCGGCGACGACGGCCACGCGGTGCCTGTCCCGACGAGCGACCTCCGGCGGGTGCAGACCCCACAGGCCTTCCGCGCACGCCCGTTGCTCAAGGCCCACCGCGCCGCCAAAGAGACCGCTTTTCACGGCGCGGACACCGCGGAGACCATCGAACGCTTCGGTGATCTCGACGTGCAGGTCGTGCCCGGTGATCCGCGCAACATGAAGATCACGTTCGCGCAGGATCTCTCCGAGGCCGAGGAACTGGCCACACGGTGGGAGGGGTGAGGGCGGCCGACCGGGCAGGGAGGACGGCGGCCGAGGCGCTAGGCGGTCAGCACCTCGTCGATGAGGATCTCGGTGTCGTCCTCGGACTTCTTGATGGCTGCGGACAGCTCCGAGACCAGCACCTGACGGGATTTCGTGAGCATGCGCTTCTCGCCGGCTGACAGCCCCTTGTCGCGTTCGCGGATCGCGAGGTTGCGAACGACCTCGGCGACGT
The DNA here is from genome assembly GCA_038233095.1 of Euzebyales bacterium. GTDB lineage: Bacteria > Actinomycetota > Nitriliruptoria > Euzebyales > Egibacteraceae > JBBSMR01. The sequence goes on along the minus strand of JBBSMR010000020.1, from coordinate 17,443 downwards.
CGAAGATGTCGCCGGACTTGAGCTTCTCGTAGTTGGCCTTGAAGCGGCGGGACCAGTTGGTCGGCATGGTGAAGTCCCGCTCGCGCAGCACGGCCAACACTTGGTCGACCTGCTTCTGGCTGCAGACCTCACGCAGCCCGACCTCGTCCGTCGCGTCGGCGGGCACCATCAGCGTGAGATCGCCGTAGGTCAGTCGCAGCACCAGGTAGTCACGTTCTTCGCCTTGCATGCGGCGCTTCTCGCGCTTCTCGACGATGGCCGCCCCATGATGCGGGTACACAACGGTGTCGCCCACGCGGTAACCCATGCTCGATCCCTTCGAAGTGTTCAGAGTGTGCTGGCGGGAACCCGGCGGCGGAGCAGCGCCAGGCGTTGTACCGAGCGTAGCACGGCGCGAACGTCAAGAATGCATAAATCCGCAGGTCAGAGGGCTAATGCCGACAACAGTGTGTGCTGTTCCAATTACCTTGAGTCACTAGTAGGTGAAGCGGTCGAGCAACGTCTTCTCTTCCAGGCGGCGCAGGCCGTCCTTGATCGACATCGCCCTGGTCTCACCGACCCCCTCCACGTCGTCCAACTCGTCGAGCGTGGCCTTCCGCAGCCGGCCCAGACTCCCGAAGCGATCCACGATCTTGTTCACGATCGACTCGGGCAGACGAGGGATGCGCGAGAGCAGCCGGTAACCGCGCGGCTCGACGGACTGCTCGGTCCCCTTGCCCTCGTGGTCGAAGCCCAGGGCGTCGGCCAGCCGCGTGGTGTCGAGCAGCTCATCGGTGGGGACGCGATCGAGCTCGGTGAGGATGGACTCGAGGCGGCGCCGGCGATCAGGGAGGTAGTCGCGCACGATGAGCACACGCTCGCGTTCCACTCCCGCCATGAGCTCGTCCAGTTGCAGCTGGAGCAACCGGCCGTCGACGCCGAGCTCGGTGATGTAGACCTCGATCTCGTCGGCGATCCGTCGCACCATCTCGCCGCGCTGCAGCACGCTCATGACATCTCGCAGTGTCACGACGTGTTCGAGCTCGAGCGAGCTCAGGTTGGCCGAGACCTCGTCCAAGCGCGTGCGATAGCGCTCAAGCGTGGAGAGCGCCTGATTCGCACGGAAGAGCAGCGAGTTGGCATCGTCGAACACGTGCTTGGTGTCATCGAAATAGAGGGTGACCACGCGCATCGACTCGCTGACGCTGATGACGGGTTTGCCTGTCTGGCGCGCGGCGCGCTCGGCCGTCCGGTGCCGGGTGCCGGTCTCGGTCGTGGAGACGCCGTGATCAGGGACCAGGTGGACGTTCGCGAACCGGATGTTCTGAACGTCGCTGTCCAGCACGATGGCCCCATCCATCTTCGCGACCTCGCTCAGCCGCTGAGAGGTGAACTTCGTCTCCATCTTGAAACCGCCGGAAATGAGCGGCTCCACCGTGTCGTCGTAGCCCAGCACGATGATCGCGCCCTTGCTGGCCTTGATGATGCGATCGATGCCGTCGCGCAGGGGCGTTCCCGGCGCCATCTTCTGCAACACGCCGAGTAGGCGCTCGTCGGGCGTGCCGACCACCGTGCGTCTCCTTGCCTCGTTCCGCGTCGGTTTGTGTGGCAGTGCTGATCGCGCCCCGCCCGCGAGCGCTCCCGCCCTTGTCGAGCCCTCACCCGCGGGCGCGGGCAACTCCTTCTGGCGATCGCCACGCCGACCAAGTGCACGAGCAGGCGTTCGGTCAGGCGTTCGGATCGCTCCATCGGTCGGTCGTTGCCGCGCGAGCGCTGGTGGCGTCGGTGCTGAAGCAGTGTCCCAGGGCTCCTGCGAGGTGCGGCGCGCGCAGCAGTTGCAAGCTGTGGGCAGGGCCATCATAGGCTGCGGGCAGGAGCGCCGCTTTGAACCCGAGACGTCCGGCCTCGGCCAACCGCCGCTCGGTCTGGGCGACCATCCTCAACTCCCCTGCCAAGCCGACCTCACCAAGCGCGATCAGATCACGCCGCAGGGGAACATTCGTCCGGCTCGACACCAGCGCCAAGCACAGCGCCAGATCCACCGCAGGCTCCATCACCCGCAGACCGCCGACGCTGGAGGCGTAGATGTCGCAGTTCGTGAAGCGCATCTGTGCCCGCTGTTCGAGAACCGCCACGAGCAGGTTGAGGCGCTGCGCGTCCAACCCGCTCGCCGTCCGGCGAGGATTGCCGAGCGTGCTGTCGGCCACGAGAGCCTGGACCTCACAGGCCAGCGGTCGACGGCCCTCACACGCCAGGGTGACCGCGACCCCGGTCGTCGGGGTGAGCATGTCACCCATGAAGAGCCGGCCCGCGTCCTTCACGTCGACCAGCCCGGCGCCCGTCATCTCGAAGCAGCCGACCTCGCCGACCGGGCCGAATCGGTTCTTCGTCGCGCGCAGCAGCCGCAAGGCGTGGTGACGGTCGCCATCGAGCTCGCAGACCGTGTCGACCAGGTGCTCGAGCACCCTCGGCCCGGCGAGCTGACCGTCCTTCGTCACGTGCCCGGCCAGGACGGTGCTCATCTGTCTGGCCTTCGCGATCCTGGTGAGCTTGGCGGCACAGGCACGGACCTGGGACAGACCCCCAGCCGTGCCCGCAGTGTCATCATCGGAGACGGTCTGGATCGAGTCGAGCACGAGCAGCGCAGGGGCGTGACGCTCGACCAACCCGAGGACGGCGCCGAGATCCGAAACGCTCGCCAGCAGCAGCGCGTCGGAGAGGGTTCCCAAACGGTCGGCGCGCAGCCGGACCTGGCTGGGCGATTCCTCCGCCGAGACGTATAGCACGGTGCGTCCCGAGCTGGCGATAGCGTGACTGGCCTGCAGCAGCAGCGTGGACTTGCCCGCTCCCGGCTCACCGCCAATCAGCGTCACCGAGCCGCCCACGAGGCCGCCGCCCAGCACCCGGTCCAGCTCTGCCAGTCCGGTGGGCGTGCGCTCGTGCTCACCGCGCGGCACGTCGCTGATGGGCATCGCGGTGTGCGCGGACCGTGCGCTGCGCACTGCGGTCACCGGCGCCTGCTCGTGCAACGTGCCCCACGCCTCACATGACGGGCATCTTCCCATCCAGCGCGGTTCGATGTGGCCACACTCCGCGCAGCGCGCCACGGTGGAGCTCTTCGCCATGCTCGCCCTCGCCGGTCCTTGTACCTGTCTGGCGGACTGTACCGGTCCATCCGCTGTCCGCGCGCGAACCGTCTGCGGGCCTGGGGACCACCAGTCTCGTCAGCCTCAAGGCGTCACGGAGTCGGCAGCCGCTTGTGCCCCTCGAACGCGTCGGCGAGCTCGTCGGGCGTGGTTCCCTCGACGAGCAGGCCGCCGGCGCGGTAGGCGGCCCGACCGATCATGTGCGCGCCGACCGGCACGGTGAGCAGCTGCAACGCGATCACCAGGATGAGCTTGGTGACCGCAGCCGTCTCACTCAACGAGAGCGCCGCACCGATCAAGACGAGCGTGATGCCGAGCGCGGCCGGTTTCGTGGCGGCGTGCATCCGGCAGAAGACATCGGGCAGGCGATGCAAGCCCAGCGCGGCGATGAACGCGAGCGCGCAGCCGGCGAGCAGGAGGAGCCCCACGAGGATGGTCATGCTCCGCGCCGCTCGATGAAGCGGGCGACCGTCGCGGTGCCGACGAAGCCGAGTAGCGAGACCACGACGAGCAGGTCGAGGAACTCGGTGCTGTTGCGGCGCACCTCGTAGACGGCGATGGCGAGCACGGTGACGAGCAGCAGCAGATCGAGCGCCACCGCTCGGTCCGCCAGCGAGCACGTTCGCACCATGCGAGCGAGGCAGAGCCAAGCGGCGCCCGTCAGCAGGATCAGGCAGAGCCCGGTCACGATTCCCATAAAGCCCTCCAGTCGGTCATGCGTGGTCTGACGTCTCACCCGTCCTACTCGCGTCCGCCAGCGGTGAAGGTCGCTGACGCACATCGGGATGGCCGAACGCGGCGATCGCCAGCTTCTCCAGTCGCAGGATGCCAGCGCGGAGCGTGGGCACGTCACGGGCATCCAGCGCGTGCACGTAGAGCGTGACCTCGCCGTCCTGCCGCTTCGTCTCGAGCGTCAGTGTTCCGGGGGTCAGGGTCACGCTGTTGGCCACGAGGGTGACCACGGCGTCGGAGGCTGCACGCATATCGACCGCCACGATGCCGGGGGCCACTCGCTCCGGGCGGATCACCGCCACCACGACCTGGATCGTCGACTGCACCAGCATGGCCGCGAACAGTCCGGCGTAGCGCATCGCCGACCAGGGTCTGAACGCCTCGACCGGGCGTGGACCGGCGTGCCAGAAGAACCAGCCGATGAGGGTGGCCATGAGGCCCCCATTGACGACGTTGCCGAGCGACAGGTCACCCCACAGCGCCACCCACACACCGATCAGCCAGATGGCGTGCGGGAGCCTGCGCAGCGAGAGGCGCTCTGTCGCGGCATCGAACAGGCCTCTGTTCGTCATGTCCTCATGATCCCTGTACCGCCGCTTGGGACGGCCGCTCCGCCCTCGCCGTGACCGAGGGTGGCAGGACGGTCTCGATATAGCGTTCGGGCCGCAGCAGATCCTCAGCGGTCCGCACGGTGTAGGCGTACAACGGACCGGCGAAGGCCGCCGCGAGCAGGCCCATTCCGACCAGGGCGCCCGTCGCCGAGCGCATCAACCTCGAGACCGGGGCACCGGCGAAGTCCGCGCTTGGCTCTTGCTCACCCCAGAAGACGTCGCTCCAGATCTTCGCCACGGCGAAGAGGGTCAACAGGCTCGCCAGCAGGCTGACCGCCACGATGATGAGACGGTCCTCAGCCAAGCCCCCCTGCACCAGCGCCAACTTCCCGACAAAGCCGCTGAACGGCGGCAGTCCCGCCATGCTCAGCCCGCCAACGAGGAAGCCGAGGCTGAGTGTGCGGTTCCGGCGCGCGTAGCCCGCCAAGCCGGACAGCGTGCCACTGCCCATCGTGTTCTCGATGATGCCGACGATGAGGAACATCGAGGTGATGATGATGATCGTCTGCACGATGTAGAAGATCGCTCCGGCCAGTCCCACGCTGGTGAACAGACCCAGCCCGAAGAGGGTGAAGCCGACCCCGCTGACAATGAGAAAAGAGAGGATGCGCCCCATGTCGTTCTGCGAGATGGCCCCGAGGACACCCGCAAGCATGGTCCCCCCGGCCAAGAAGAGCAGCAATGTGGACGGCTCTCCGGCATCGGCGAACAAGAGCGTCTGGCTGCGCAGAATGGTGTAGACCCCCACCTTCGTCAGCAGTCCCGCAAACAGAGCGGTGACCGGCGCGGGGGCGACAGGATAGGAGTCCGGCAACCAGAAGTAGAGGGGGAACATGCCGGCCTTGATGCCGAAGACCGTCAGGAGCAGCAGCCCGATCGCACGCCGCAGAGAGGGATCCAGCTCGGCGAGCTTGCCGGCGAGGTCCGCCATGTTCACGGTGCCGGTCGAGGCGTAGACGAGTGCGAGCGCGACCACGAAGAACGTCGAGGCCACCAGATTGATGACCACGTAGGTCATCCCGGCCCTCAGCTGACCGCGCTCGCCACCGAGCGTGATGAGGACGTAGCTCGCGATCAGCATGACCTCGAACGCCACGAAGAGGTTGAAGAGGTCGCCGGTCAGGAACGAGGCCGAGACGCCGGCGTTCAGCACGAGGTAGACGGGATGAAAGAAGAGCGACTCGCGCTCGTCGCCCAGCTCCCCGATCGCGTAGACCAGCACGATCAGCACCATCGTCGTCGAGACCACGAGCATCAGCGCGCTCAGGCGGTCGACGACGAGCGTGATCCCGAGCGGTGCCTCCCACCCACCCATCTGGACAGCTACCGGCCCATCACGCTCGACCGCGATCAGGAGCGCGATGGCCGTGAGCACGAGCGCGGCGTTCACCGCCAACCCGATCAGACGCTGAGCCCGTCGCTGCCGCACGAGCGCCGTCGAGAGACCGGCCGCGAACAACGGCAGTGCGATCGGCAGGGGCACGAGGATGTTCAACGCTGGTCCCCACGACGTTGATCCCCACGACGTTGATCCCCATGTCGCAGGCGCGCGATGCGCCGATCCTCCACGTCCGACTCGACCTCGTCGCTGCGTCGCAGCAGCCAGCTGCGATAGGCCAGGGCTAGGAGGAATCCCGTCACACCGAAGGAGATGACGATCGCCGTGAGCGCCAGCGCCTGCGGCAGCGGGTCCGCGAGCCCACGTGTTCCCACGTCGACCGCAAGCTGCGCTGGCACTTCGCCCTCGATGACAGGAGGCTGTCCTGCGGGCCCACCGGCGTAGAGCAGGAGCAGGTTGGCCGCGTGCGCCATGATCGCCAAGCCCACGACGATGCGGGTCAGGTATCGCTGCAGGATCAGGTACGTGCCCACCCCGAAAAGCACACCGATCACGATCGCCAGTATCCAGGTCATCGCGAGGGCCTCTGCCGCGCGTCGGTCTCTGGACGCGGTGGTCCCGCCACGGGGTCGCCTGGGGCATCGCCGAGCGTGGAGAGCACGCCGAGCACCAGCCCCACGACGACGCAGTACACGCCGATGTCGAAGAAGAGCGGGGAGACCAGAGCCACCTCGCCGTAGAGGGGCAGCCGTCCCTCGACGTAGCTGCTCTCCAGGAAGGCGCCGCCGAGAACCCAGCCGGCCGCCCCGGCAAGCGCGGCGAGCCCGAGGCCGAAGCCGAGCAGCACCTCGTAGCGCACACGGGTGATGGTGCGCAGGCCCACCGACCCGGCGGCCAGGAAGCGCAGCACCAACCCGGCACCAGCGACGAGTCCACCGACGAAACCGCCGCCGGGCGCGTTATGACCCACGAAGAGCAGATAAAGGGAGAAGACCAGCACGGTGGGGAAGGCCGCGCGGGCGACCGTCTCCAGGATGCTCGACCGGCTCATGACGATGACCTTCTCGGCGCAGACCCGTGCGGCAGCGAATGCTGCGGCTCGGCAGGCTCCCCGGCCTCGGGTGGGTCCTGGGCATGGGCGCGCTCGACGGCGGCCGGCTGATCCTCAGCGAACTCTGCCTCCTCGGCTGCCGCCTTGGGCCGTACGGCCAGGACGAAGCCGGCGATGCCGAGCGCCGCGACCGTCAATACAGTGATCTCACCGAAGGTGTCGAAGCCTCGGAAGTCGACCAGGATCACATTCACGACGTTGTGGCCGTGAGCGTCGGGCACCGAGCGGGCGATGTAGGCGTCAGAGACCGGTCGCGCGGTGCGGGCCGCGCCGGCAGCGAGCGCGAAGAAGGTGACGAAGAGACCGACCGCGACCGACACGAAGCGGCGGATGTTCTGACCGAGCGACCAGCGTCGCGCGGTGGCGGTCATGGGCAGATGACGCAGCACGAGCACGAAGATCACCAGGCTCAACGTCTCGATGAGAAACTGCGTGAGCGCGAGGTCGGGAGCGCCTTGGATGACGAACAACATGGCCACGCTGTAGCCCACGGCGCCAAGGAAGAGCACGGCAGCGAAGCGCTGCCGTGCATAGATGGTACCGAGGGCGGCGACGATCGCTCCGAGACCCACCGCGAGTTGGAGGGGGTTCTCGGCCAGCTTGTCCGGGAGCGCTCCGATCCCTGCGGAGAGCAGGGACCAGCCCGGCAGGCCGACGAGCGCCAGCAGGATCACGCCCAGATAGATGGGCAGTGAGCCGTTCTGCAGGGTGCCGGTGACGGTGTCCGCGACGAGGTTGACGCCCCTCAGGCTGGCACCGTAGCCCTCTTGCGCACCGGGCATGCCCACCAACGCCCGCTCTTGCCATTGCTCGATCCACCGGCGCCGCACCACGAGGGCCACACCGAGCGCGATCGTGATGGCGCTCAGCAGCAGCGGCAGCGTGAAGCCGTGCCAGAGCGCGAGATGATGCTCCTCGACGGCCGCGTCGAGCGCCTGCGCGCCTGCGGTCGTGAGGTGGCTGAGGGCCTCCGGCTGCAGACCGAACGCAACGGTGAGCGCGCTCAGCCCGGCCGCGGGAGCGAGGAAGCCCACGGTCGGCTGCGCCGCGTCCGCGCCGACGCAGTGGCGAGCCCGAAGAGGTGCGCGTGATCCGAACGCGCCGACGACGAAACGCCAGGAGTAGGCGAACGTGAGGGCCGAGCCAAGCACCAGCCCGGCCAGCACGAGCACGCCCAGCGGGCCCGCTCCGGCGTGCAGGTAGGACTCGTACGCGGCCTCCTTCGAGACGAAGCCGAACAGCGGCGGCAGACCGGCCATCGACGCGGCCGCCACGATCGCCGTGGCGGCGGTCGCGGGGAGTGCTCGACCGAGGCCGGAGAGCTTGCGCAGGTCGCGGGTGCCGGTCTGGTGGTCGACGATGCCCGTCACCAGGAAGAGGGCGGCCTTGAACAGCCCATGGGCGAGCAGGAGCACGGTGCCGGCGAACGTCGCCTCCGGGCTGCCGAGCCCGAAGAGCGCCACCATGAAGCCGAGCTGGCTGACGGTCCCGTAGGCCAGCAACAGCTTCAGGTCGTGCTGCCGCAGCGCTCGGTACCCCCCAACCAGCATCGTCGCGGCGCCCACCAGCAGCACCAGCGGGCGCCAACCCGGCGTCTCGGCGAAGATCGGCGCGAGCCGTGCGATGAGGTAGACCCCGGCCTTCACCATCGTGGCCGAGTGCAGGTAGGCGCTGACCGGTGTTGGGGCCGCCATCGCGCCCGGCAGCCAGGTGTGGAACGGTACCTGCGCCGACTTGGTGAACGCCCCGACCAGCGCCAGGAGCGCACCCGCTCCGGCGAGTGTTCCCGTCGGCGGCTGCTCCACCAACGCCGAGAGCCGGAACGTCTCGGCGTCGAGGCCGATCAGCACGAAGCCGGCCAGCATCACCAGGCCGCCGGCCACCGTGGTCAGCAGTGCCTGTCGCGCGGCCGCCCGGGCCGCGGGCTGCTCGTCCTCGAACCCGATCAGCAGGTAGCTGGTGATCGAGGTGAGCTCCCAGAAGACGTAGAGCACGAGCAGGTTGTCGCTCAGGACCAGCCCGAGCATCGCACCGGCGAACGCCAGCAACCGGCTGGCGAAGCGGCCGTGGTCGGCCGCGTCCCCGTGACCGGCGAAGTAATGCTCGCTGTAGAGGAAGATCAGAGTCCCGATGCCGGCGATGAGCGCCACCATCACCGTCGCGAACGCGTCCAGTCGCAGGTCGAGCGTCAGCCGCAGTCCCTGCACCCAGACCAGACGTTGCTGCAGCGCCTCGCCCTCCAGCACGCCGGGCGCCCGCCACGCGACATAGAGCGCGGTCAGCAGAGGTCCGACGGCGCAGAGACGGAAGACCTTCAACCCGAGCCGGCGGGCGGCGAAGGGCGCGACGACGGCGAGCACGCCGTGGAGGCCGAGCAGAGCGAGCAACACCCGGTCCGAGCCTCCTCTTCTCCTCCCCTGCGCTGAGGGGAGCTTAGCGCAGCAGGTCTCAGCGCCGAAGGAGCCGTGCGGCCAGGCCGAGCACGCCGATCACCCCGGCCACGACCGCGGCCAGCGCCTGCGGGCTGGGCGGATCATCGTCGCGCGCCGGAGCCGCGGCCGGCAAGCGCTGCGGCTCGGAGACGGCGCCGACCGCGCCCAGCTGATCGGGGACGAGCGCGCCGAGCACCGCCGGCTCCTCCGCCCTGGGAACGTGATCCGTGCCGAACCCGCGCTGCTCAACCAGATCGGTCTTGCGGCGCCGGGCCCGGCGGATCTCGGAGTTGATCTCCGCTCCGATCAGCAGTGCGACCATCGAGAGCTGCAGCCAGAGCAGGAAGACGATGATGCTGCCGAAGGTCCCGTACGCCGGGTTCTCCGACGGCTGGGCGATGCTCGTGTAGACACCGAACAGCCCTGAGAGCAGCAACCACCCGACCACCCCCACGACCGCACCGGGAGAGATCCAGCGCCACGACGGCCGTGGGTGACGGTCGGGGCCGACCCAGTAGACGAACGCGAACAGCACCATCAGCGCGAGCACAGCCATCAGGTAGCGAGCGATGGTCGAGAGCACATCCGCGGTCGTCTCCACCGCCCCGATGAGCGTGGTGCGCTCGAGGATCGCGTCCTCGATCGAGCCGCCGGCGACCAGCAGCAACGCCATGGTGATGAGCGCCAGGAAGAGCGCGAGGGTGATCGCGAGCGCGATCACGCGCTGTCCGACGAACTTGCGGCCCTCCTCGACCTCATAGGCACGGCTGAGCGCCTTCATGAGCGTGACCGCGGCGGAGCTGGCCGCCCAGATCCCGCCGAGCGCACCGATGATCGCCGTGGTGCTGGCCAGGCCCGGATTCTGCGCGACCAGATCCCGCAGCGGCTGCTGCAGAAACTCCGTGGCGTTCGGCGCCAGCGCGCGCAGCTGATTGAGCAGCTGCGCAAGCTCGGCGCCGCTGGTCACCAGCCCGAAGATCGCGACCGCCGCGAGCAGCGACGGGAAGAGCGAGAGGAAGATCTTGAACGCGACGCCCGCCGCCAGCGAGGGCACGTCGTCGCGTTTGATCTCCGCCAACGTCGCCTTCGCCACGTCGGTCCAGTCCGCGCGCGTGAGCTTCACATCCTTGAGGCTCTTCGCCACGTCCGCGTTGCTCATCGCAGCTCCTGTACGCAGAGTTCACGGGCAGCCGAGCGAGCTTCCCAGGCGTCAGTCTGCCAGGCGGCCGGCCATGAGCCTCGCATGACGCGCCGCGACCGTCTGGCCTGGAGCTACCGACCTCGAACGACGAACCCGCGCTCCCTGGCCACGCCGGCGAGCCGATCGTCGAAGGTGGCCACCCCTCCATCGGCCTGCTCAGCGGCGAGGAGCACGCAGCAGTCGGGCAACCGCAACCGCGTATCGGCCCGCAGTGCCGCGAGTCGCATAGGGGCATCCTCATCGAGGCGCACGCTTTTGACCTTCAACTGGCGCAGCGCTCCGGTGGCGCGGTCCAGCTGCCCGGCACGTGCGGCACCGAGCAGCAACGCGCTTGCGCGACCGTGGTGAGCGTCCTCCGCGTCCAACTGCGCGATGAGGACGCTCGCATCCAGGACGATCACGCAGGCCAGTCCTCGCGCAGCTTGTTGAGGTAGTCCCGGCCGTAGCTGCCGGTCAGGGCACCGCTCGTGCGCGCGATCGCTTCGCGACGCTCACTCACCTGCCGCTCACGCATCCCGACGACGGTTCGATGGCCCTCTTCGACCAAACGCCGCAACAGCCTGGCGCGGTTGCCGCTCTCCTCCGGCCACCGCGCGGCCGCATCGTCCAACGCCCGAGCGATCTGATCGGTCTCGGTGATCACGTGACGCGGACGCGTGGTCGGCATCACCGAAGTGTGACACTGCTGCGCTCGTGTTGCACCCCCGCGTCATCCCAGAGGCTCGCTCGGAAACGAGTCGATGGCGTCGACCACAGGGTTCACTGTGTCGACCGACCCCTCGTGCAAGAACTTCACACGCTGAAGGCGCTCACCCTCTGCCCTGGGGACGGTGAAACCGTACGTCCAGCCAACACAAATGGTTTAGCATGCAACGCTTCCAGACATCTGGCGTTCCAACAGTTCTCCACCTCATTCCCGTACGTGCAGACGAGAACCCCTCTACTCACCCACCAAATCAAGACGCCGTCAAAGCGGCAGGCGCAGGGCGTCGCCGTGCCACTCGGCCAGTCCGTCGGCGATCAGACCGCAGACGAGCTGTTCCAGGCGACTGGGGGCGAGCTCGAGCCGCGCGGCGCCCGCCAACTCGGCGGCACCGACGGGTCCTTCGCGCAGCGCGTCGACGAGCCGCCCGCGGTGGTAGCGGTCCGAGCCGGCGAAGGCGGGTTGCGGACGCGAGCGGTGAGCGCCGGCGGCCGCCGGGTCCGGAGCTGGCAGACCCGCGCTGTACCAAGAGCAGTCGACGGCGATCGGGCAGCGCTCGCAATCGGGGGCGCGCGCGGTGCAGACGCGGGCGCCCAGCTCCATGAGCGCCTGGCCCCAGCGGCCGGCTTGCTCTCTGGGCAGGAGGGCGTCGGCGAGCTCCTGGGCGTCACGCCGTGTGAGCGGTGAACCCGCGACCGCGCGCGCGAGCACGCGCGCCACGTTCGTATCGACGGGCGCCGCGTGGGCGTCGAGCGCGAAGGCCAGCACCGCGCGCGCCGTGTACTGCCCCACGCCGGGAAGCGCCAGCAAGCCTTCCAGCTCGGTCGGCATCCTGCCGTGATGGCGAGCGACCACCGCTCGAGCGGCCGCGTGCAGGCGCAGCGCGCGGCGGTTGTACCCGAGCCCGCGCCAGGCCCGCACGACCTCCGCCGGCGCTGCCTCAGCGAGCGTGGTCAGATCCGGGAAGCGCTCGAGGAACGCCTCGTACTGCGGCACGACCCGCGCGACCTGGGTCTGCTGGAGCATCACCTCACTGATCAGGATGCGATAGGGCTCGTTCGTGCCGCGCCACGGTAGCTCGCGGCCGGTGCGGGTGAACCATGCCAGCAGGCGGCTGCGGGCGGCCTGCGACCACATCGAGGGGTCAGCCGAGCGCGCGGTCGAGGTCGGCCAGCAGGTCGTCGGGATGCTCCGCGCCGACGGACATGCGCAACAGGCCCGCGCCGATGCCCGCCTCGGCGAGCTCCTCCTCACTCTGGTGGGCGTAGATCTGCGAGGCCGGGTGAGTGAGCAGCGTCTCGGTCCCGCCGAGCGAGACCGCCGGCGTGCAGAGCTCGAGCCGGCGCAGCACCTCGACACCCGCGGCGCGTGCCTCCGCCGGAGCGCCCGGCAGCTCGAAGGCGAGCATCGCCCCGAACGCGCCCGCCATCTGACGCTTGGCCAGCTCGTGCTGCGGGTGGCTGTCCAAGCCCGGGTAGTGCGCCCGTGCGACGCGCTCGTCCTGGTCGAGCCAGCGGGCCAGGTGCAGCGCTGTCTCAGTCTGTCGCTGAAGCCGGAGCGCGAAGGTCTTCAAGCCCCGGGCCAGCAGCCACGCCTCGAAGGGGTGCAGCAGCGGACCCGTCACCCGCGCCCACTCCCAGACGCGGTCGACCGTCTCGGTGGCGCCCACCACGGCGCCGGCCGTGACGTCGTGGTGGCCGTTCAGGAACTTCGTGGCCGAGTGCACGACCACGTCGATGCCGTGCTCCAGCGGCCGTTGGCAGTAGCCGGAGGCGAAGGTGTTGTCGCAGACGCTGAGCGCCCCGCGCTCGCGCGCCCCCTCGGCGACGGCGGACAGGTCGGTGAGCGCCATCGTCGGGTTGGTCGGCGTCTCGGTGTAGATCATCTTCGTCCGGTCGGTGCACGCGGATGTGAACGCCTCGGGGTCGGTCTGGTCGACCTGGCTCACCTCGATGCCGAAGCGCGGCAGCCAGGTGCCCAGCATGCTGAGCGTACCCGTGTAATGGGCGCTCTGGGCGACGATCTGATCGCCGGCTTGGAGGTGGCTCATGAGGACCGCAGTGATCGCGGCCATGCCCGAACCGACGACCAGCGCGTCCTGGCCCGCCTCGGTGAGCGCGACCAGGCGGGCGGCGTGCGCGGCGTTGGGTGAGCCGTACCGCGTGTAGAAACGGTCCGGGCGAACGGCGCTCGCCAGTTCGGCGCCCTGCTCGGGTGTCTCCAGGCAATAGGTCGAAGTCTGGAAGATGGGAGGGGTGACGGCGCCGCCGTCGTATCCGAACTCCGTGTGCTGCAGCCGGGTGTGCAGATCCTGCGTCGCGTCCATGAGCCTCATCCGTTTGCCGTCAACCGCCCAGCGGTGCAGCCTGGGTCACCATGTCCTCTGCGATCGACGACCACGTCCGGCGGCAGTTCGTCGATGCTGCCGGCTACCTTGACACGGCCAGCCTCGGGCTGCCGCCCACCGCCCCGGCCGCGGCGCTGCACGCGGCCGTCGACGCCTGGCGGCGCGGCGCGGCGCGAGCGCCGGACTACGACGTCGCGTTGAACGCCTCCCGCTGGCTCTTCGCCGGGGTAATGGGTGTCCCGGCGGAGTGGATCGCGGTAGGCAGCCAGGTCTCACCCTTCGCGGGCCTGCTGGCCCAGTCGCTGCCGGAGCGGGCAACGGTGCTCTGCCCCGAGGGCGAGTTCACCTCGGTGCTCTTTCCTTTCCTGGTCGCGCAGCGGCGCGGACTCACCGTGCGCACCGTGCCTCTGGAGCGCTTGGCGGAGGCGATCGAGCCTGACGTCGATGTGGTGGCGTTCAGCGCCGTTCAGTCCTCGGACGGCCGCGTCGCCGAACTCGACGCGATCGGGGAGGCCGCCGCCTCGTGCGGGGCGCTCACCTTCGTGGACGCCACCCAGGCGGCCGGTTGGTTGCCGCTGGACGCCATGCGCTTCGATCTCGTGGCGGCGGGCGCCTACAAGTGGCTGCTCTCGGCTCGCGGCACCTCCTTCTGCAGTGTCCGGCCCGAGCGGTTGGCGCAGCTCACACCGATCAACGCCGGCTGGTACGCCGGTGAGGACCCATGGCAGAGCATCTACGGCGCTCCTTTGCGACTGGCGGAGAGCGCGCGGCGGCTGGATGTCTCGCCCGCCTGGCTGTCTTGGGTGGGGACGCGGCCCTCGCTCGAGCTGATCGCCAACATCGGCGTCCCGGCGATTCACGCCCACAACGTGGAACTGGCCAATGCGCTGCGCGAGCGCTTGGGCATGGAGCCATCCGACTCCGCGATCGTCTCGGCGCCGTTCAGTGGGGATCCGTCGGACCTGGCGGAGAAAGGGGTGCGGGCCAGCGTGCGGGCCGGACGGCTGCGGGTCTGCTTCCACCTGTACAACACGCTGGAGGACGTCGAGAGGGTCGCTGGCGCGCTCGCCGGCGCTGCGCCGGCGCGCTTCTGACCGAGCGCTTGGAGTCCGATGGAGCAGCTGCTGCCCGAGCCGCGACCCGACGTCGTTGCCTATGACGTCTACCGGCCGGCTGATCCCCACGCCGAGCTCCTGCGCCTCAACATGGTGGCCTCGGCGGACGGGCGGGTGACCGACGCGCATGGGCGCTCAGGGGGTCTGGGGGATGACGGGGATCTCGCCGTCTTCCGTTCGCTGCGTGCACTGGCCGACGGGATCGTGGTTGGCGCGCAGACGGCCCGGGTGGAGGGCTACGGGCCGCACCGCCTGCACGCGAGCGTTGCACAGCGCCGTCGAGCCGATGGGCGTCCGCGGCCAGCGGCGATCGTCGTGGTCAGTCGGTCGCTGCTGCTCGACTATGACGCTCCGCTCTTCACCGAGGCGGAGCCCTCCACGGTTGTGCTCACCTGCGCGGCGGCGCCATCCGACCGGCTGGCACGCGCTCGACAGGCGGGGGTGGTCGTCGTCACCGGGGACGGCGAGGTGGATCTGCGCGCCGCCGTCAAGCTCCTGCGCGAGGAGCACGGCATGGCTCATCTGCTCTGCGAGGGCGGGCCGACCCTGAACGGCAGGCTCTTGGAGGCCGGGCTGGTGGACGAGCTCTGTCTCACCACCGCGCCGACGCTGGTCGGTACCGAGCTGCGGCCCATCACACCGGTTCTGGCACGGCGCCATGAGATGGACTTGCTGTCGCTCTGCGAGCAGAGCGGCTCATTGTTCGCCCGCTACCGGTTGCGGGGATAGCTGCGGCCATGGAGGACATGGAGGACATGGAGGACATGGATGGCAGTCAGGAGCTCCTCGCTCAGAGCGTCGCGCTGGCCACGGCTGCGGCGGGCAACCTCGATGTGAAGGTCCCGACGTGCCCACAGTGGCGCGTCGCGGAGCTGGTCGCTCACCTCGGTGAGGTGCATGCCTTCTGGGCAGACCTCGTTGAACGACGACAGACCGTGCCACCGGACCGTGAGGGCTATCGGGCCCCGGCGCCGAACGCGCTCATGCTGCTCGAATGGTTCCTGGTGGGCGCCGAGCGGTTGGCGGAGCTGTTGGAGGAGCGAGACCCGACCGAGCCCGTCTGGACCTGGCATCCACCGGATCAGACGGTCGGCTGGGTGCGCCGACGGGTGCTGCACGAGACGGCCATGCACCGGTGGGATGTGCAGGCCGCGGTCGGCGAGTCTGTCACTGAGCCGTTCGCCGCGGACGTGGCCGCGGACGGGATCGATGAGTATCTGACCGTCTTCCTGCCTTCCACGGCGACAGGGCGCCGAGCGGCGTTCGAAGGTCCTCACGGCCTGATCGCCGTAGAGGCGCGCGACTGGGACGCCGGCTGGCGGGTGCAGCTTGGGTTTGAGGGTCCCGTCGTGGTCGAGGGGAAACGTGGCTCGGCGGCCAACGACGTCTCTCATTCAGCCGACGCCGTGCTGCGCGGTCCGGTCGCGGAGCTGTTGCTCGTGCTCTGGCGCCGGCGCTCCGTGCGCGACGTCGAGGTGACCGGCGAGGCGGCGCTGGTGAGCGCGTTGATCGAGTACGCGGACCTGTCGTAGCCCTGCGCCCGAGGCTGGCTACGAGGCGTTCGTAGGAGTCCACGCCGAGCTGGCACGTCTGGGCAAGCTGGTGGAGGGCGCGCAGCTGCGCCTGGCACGCCGGGTCGAGCAGACCGGGGCGTGGCGCCGCCACGGCGCCGCGTCGGCGGTGGCCTATCTGGCCGGGGAGCAGGGGGTGACCACCGCGGCCGCCCGCCAACAACTCGCCACCTCGCGGGCGCTGCCGAAGCTGGACGCCACCGACCAGGCGCTGCGCCGCGGTGAGCTGAGCGCCCAGCAGGCCGCCGCGGTGGCCGCCGCCGCGCAGGCCGCCGCCGAGGCCGAGCAGCGCGCCCGCCAGGCGGCCGAACGCGAGGCCACGGGCGGGACACCTGAGAACGAGACGTCGGACGAGGCGGACGCCGGCCAGCCCGGGACCGGCCGTGGTGGGGCGAGTGGCGGCGACGCTGGCGGGGCGTCGGCCGGCAGTGCCAGCGGCGAAGACGTGCACGCAGGCCGAGAGGATGAGCGTCACGAGACACCGGATGCGCGCGAGACCGAGCAACAGCTGTTGGACACCGCCCAACACGAGTCGGTCAGCCGGTTGCGCGAGCACGCCCGGCGCACCAAAGCCGCCGCCGACCCCGACCCCGACGAGACCGCCCGGCGGATCTACCGCAACCGGCGGCTGCAACGCTGGAACGACGACGGCGGTGGCTACAGCCTGTTCCTGCGCGCCACCCTGGCCCAGGGCGCACGCATCGACGCCGCACTCCAACCCCTCATCGACCAATATGTGCAACAGGCCCGCCGCGACAACCGCTTTGAGCCCACAGAAGCCCACGCCGCCGACGCGCTCATGACCCTGATCGGTCTGGGCTCCCACAACCACACCCACCACCCCAACGAGACCGGCGGGAGCGCCGGCGGCGACGGGGGGACCGGCGAGGGAGCACCTGGCGCGCAGAGCGAGACGGCGGCCGACGGGGCGGACACGTCCCAGCCGGTCGACGCGCCGGCCGGCGGGACCTCGGGAGGGGTGTGCGGCGCTCCACTACCGCGCGGGAGTCCAAGCTGATCGCCCACCTCGACGTCCGCGCGTTGCGCCGCGGCCAGACCGAGGACGGCGAGCGCGGCGAGCTGGCAGGAGTCGGCACGGTGCCCTTGTCGGTCATCCAAGGATTGTTGGGTGAGGCGTTCGTCGCGCTGGTCATCT
>JBBSMR010000019.1:0-54401 GCA_038233095.1 Euzebyales bacterium | reverse complement strand
TCCTGCTGATGGCTCCGAGTGGGGACACTCGGTGTTGTCAGCAACAGCCATCGATACAGAGGAGGAGATCCCGATGGCTTCACAGTATGTCGGCATCGACTTGCATCGGCGACGTTCGGTGATCGTGCGTCAATCCCCTGAAGGGGAGGTGTTGGAGGTCGTGCGCATCGACAACGACGCGGAGGCGTTGTCGGCCGAGATCGCCAAGGCCGGCCCGGATCCGGAGGTGGTGTTGGAGGCCACCTACGGGTGGTATTGGGCGGTGGATCTGTTGGAGGCGTGCGGCGCCAAGGTGCATCTGGCGCATCCGTTGGGCGTGAAAGGCTTCGCCTACCGGCGGGTGAAGAACGACGTTCGCGACGCCAGTGATCTGGCGGATCTGTTGCGCATGGGCCGGCTGCCCGAAGCCTGGATCGCGCCGGCGTATCTGCGTGAGCAGCGTGAGCTGGTGCGCCACCGCGCGAAGTGCGTGGCGTTGCGTTCGGGGTTGAAAGCCCAAGTCCACGCGGTGCTGGCCAAGGAGGGCGTGGCCGTGCCGATGAGCGACCTGTTCGGGGTGCGCGGCCGTCGGCTGCTCGCCGACGTGTCGTTGGGCACGCGTATCGGATGCGGGTGGAGTCGTTGTTGGAGCTGATCGAGGTCTATGACCACGAGGTCAGCTTCTTCTCCGAGGTGATCGCCGCGCGGCTGCGCCACCACCCCGGCTACGCCGCGATCCAGGCGATCGGTGGGGTCGGTCCGACGTTCGCGGCGGTCTTCGTCGTCGAGATCGGCGACGTGGGCCGTTTCGCGCGCCCTGCCCAGCTGTGCTCGTGGGCGGGGTTGACGCCCAAGCACCACGAGTCCGATACGACCGTGCGCCGCGGGCATGCCACCAAGCAGGGCTCCAGGCTGGTGCGCTGGGCCGCCGTCGAGGCGGTCCAGAAGCTACCCCACGACTGCAAGCTGCGCGCGGACCGGGAACGCATCGCCGACCGTCGCGGGCGCAATATCGGCAAGGTCGCCGCCGCCCGCAAACTGCTCACCCTCGTCTACTACGGGCTGCGCGATCATCACATCCGCAGCCTGCAACAGCCCGCATGACCGGCTCGGCCGGCAGCCCGGGCGCGCGCTCGCTCTGTGTCATGACCCCCACTCGTTGGCGAGGTCGCCCGCTTGATTGAGCCCGCCCGAGGCTGCGTTCGCGAACGGCTCCATGCCGCCTGGCCGCGGCGAAGGGATGACCGGCACCCGAGCTCGGGACCTGCCCTGCACCAGCGTTTCACCGTGGAGCCGACCCCCACCTGACCCCAACCTCGAAGGAGCACCTCCCGACACCTTCTTCTTCCTCGACAACCTCGCGCCGTCTCACCGACGTCGTCAAGCTCGTTCGTCCTCGCCGCTGACGCGGCTGTGGGCGCTCCAACTTGACCCCGCCGGCGGTCCGTCGCGTCCCAGCAGGTACGAAGAACGCTCAAAAACCCCCGACCCAGGCCTTGACACGGACCCGTTCCTTCAGGGATGACACGTGAGCTGCACGATCTGATCGAGGCCTGGGGTATGACGCGAAATGAGCTCCGCACCAACCTTCGCTCAGCTACCGAAGCGGGCGCGCGTCCACCTGGGCCGATGGCCCTTGACAGCCGAGCGTTGGGGAGTCTGGACGCCAGATACCGTTCGCAGACTCCCCAGGCGTGAAGGTGGCGTCGGGCTGGGGAGCCGCGGGCACCATATACCGTTCGTAGACTCCCCAAGCACAACGGGGGGAGGCGCGGGCCCGCGGAAGCACCGGCTCAGTCGGGCAAGCTCACCCCGCCGTCCGGGCGGAGCGCCCAGCCCGGGTTGTGCGCCACCTCCCAGAGGTGGTCGTCCGGGTCGCGGAAGTAGCCCGAGTAGCCGCCCCACTCCGCGCGCTCACCGGGCTTCGAGATCGTCCCTCCGGCTTCCTCCGCGAGCCTGAGCGCGTCGTCCACCGCGCGCTCGCTCGCGACGTTCATGGCGAGGGAGATCCCGCGAAAGCCTTCGGGACGATCGGCCGGGAGGTGGGCGTCCTCGGCCAGGTCGTCCCACCCGAACAACCCGAGCGCGGCGGTGCCGCCGTGGAAGAACGCGACCACACCGTCGACCGAGGAGGAGGAACGCCGCCAGCCGAGGCGCTCGTAGAAGGCGCTCGCGCGGGACAGGTCGGCGACGCCGAGCGTGACCAGGCTGACGGCTGTCACGAGGCTGGGCCGCGCAGACGGCGCAGCACGCAGTGCAGGATGCCGCCGTGGCGGTAGTAGGCGGCCTCGTTCGGCGTGTCGATGCGGACCCGGGTGCGGAACTCCACCTCGTCGGCGCGGACCGTCACCTCGGTCGGCAGACCGCCCGGCCCATCGCCGGACTCGGTCAGCCCCGTGATCGAGAACGTCTCCTCGCCGGTGAGGCCGAGCGTCTCCACGGACTCGCCGTCGCAGAACTGCAACGGAAGGATCCCCATGCCGATGAGGTTCGACCGGTGGATGCGCTCGTACGTCTCGGCGATCGCCGCGCGCACGCCCTGCAGCGCAGGGCCTTTCGCCGCCCAGTCGCGGGACGAACCCGAGCCGTACTCCTTGCCCGCCAGGATGATCAGTGGCGTGGCGTCCTGGGCGTAACGCTCCGCGGCCTCGAAGATGCTCGTCACCTCATCCGTGGGCAGGTACCGGGTGTAGCCGCCCTCGGTGCCGGGCGCGAGCTGATTGCGCAGCCGCACGTTCGCGAACGTGCCGCGCATCATCACCTCGTGGTTGCCGCGCCGCGAGCCGTAGGAGTTGAACGCCCCCCGGTCGACGTCGCGCTCGAGCAACCAGCGCCCGGCGGGGCTGTCGGCCTTGATAGCACCGGCGGGGGAGATGTGGTCGGTGGTCACGCTGTCGCCCAGCAGAGCGAGCACGCGGGCCCCCTCGATCTCGCTCATCGCCTCCGGCTCGACGGTCATGCCGTCGAAGAACGGGGGCCGCCGAACGTAGGTCGAGTTCTCGTCCCAGGCATAGCGGTCGCCAGACGGCACCTCCAGGGAGCGCCAGCGGTCTTCGCCGGTGAAGACATCGGCGTAGCGTTGCGCGAACTGCTGCTGGGTGACCGCGTCGCGCACGAGGGTGGCGATCTCGGCGTTGGTCGGCCAGATCTCCCGCAGATAGACCGGCTCGCCGTCGCTGCCCGTGCCGAGCGGATCGGTGTACAGATCCACGTCGAGGGAGCCCGCCAGCGCGTAGGCCACCACCAGCGGGGGAGAGGCGAGGTAGTTCAGCTTGCAGTCAGGGTTGATCCGACCCTCGAAGTTGCGGTTGCCGCTCAGCACCGAGCAGACGGCCAGATCGTGCTCATTCACGGCCGCGCTCACCTCCGGCAGGATTGGCCCCGAGTTGCCGATGCAGGTCGTGCAGCCGAACCCGACCAGGTGGAAGCGCAGCTTCTCCAGGTAGGGCAGCACCCCCGCGCGCTCGTAGTAGTCCATGACGACCTGCGAGCCCGGCGCCAGCGAGGTCTTCACCCATGGCTTCACCTCCAGGCCGCGCTCGACGGCCTTCTTCGCGAGCAGCCCCGCCGCGAGCATCACCGACGGGTTCGAGGTGTTCGTGCAGCTCGTGATCGCCGCGATGACGACGGCTCCGTGCGTGAGCTCGAAGCGCGTGCCGTCCTCCAGGGTCACGGGCACGGTCGATCCCGACAGCGGCTCGTCCGCCGGGGAGGCAGGGGGCGTGGTGTGTTCCGCCGGAGCCGGGTCCCCATCGTGCGACGGGGTGGAGGGATCGCTGGCCGGGAAGCTCTCCAAGATCGCTTCGTCGACGCCGCCGTTCTCCGGCGTCTCGGCTACGCCGCTCCCGCCGGTCGCTGGCAGCCACTGGCGCACGGCGTGGCGGAAGCGCGGCTTGGCCTCGTCCAGCGGCACGCGGTCCTGCGGGCGGGTCGGTCCGGCCAAGCTCGAACGCACGTCGGCGAGGTTCAGCTCGAGTCGCTCGGAGTAGTCGGCCTCACGATCCGGGTCGTGGAAGAGCCCCTGCTCCTTGGCGTACGCCTCGACGAGGTCGACGAGCTCGGGCGGCCGGTTGGTGAACCGCAGGTAGGAGAGCGTCTCGTCGTCGATTGGGAAGATCGCGCACGTCGAGCCGTACTCCGGGGACATGTTGCCGATGGTCGCGCGGTTGGCGAGCGGGACGCTGCCGACGCCGGGACCGTAGAACTCGACGAACTTGCCGACCACGCCGTGCTCGCGCAGCAGCTCGGTCACGGTGAGCACGAGATCGGTCGCGGTCGCGCCCTCGGGCAGCTCGCCGTGCAGCTTGAAACCGACGACGCGTGGGATGAGCAGCGAGACCGGCTGCCCGAGCATGGCGGCCTCGGCCTCGATGCCGCCGACGCCCCAGCCGAGCACACCGAGCCCGTTCACCATCGGCGTGTGCGAGTCCGTGCCTACCAGGGTGTCGGGGTAGACGAGAGTGTTCGCCCCGTCGCGTTCCGCGCTGAAGACCACGCTCGCCAGGTACTCGAGGTTCACCTGGTGCACGATCCCGGTGTTGGGCGGGACGACCCGGAAGCCGTTGAAGGCGGTCTGGCCCCAGCGCAAGAAGGCGTAGCGCTCGCGGTTGCGCTCGAACTCGATCTCGGCGTTGCGGCGGAAGGCGTCGGGCACGCCGGCGACCTCGGCGATGATCGAGTGGTCCACCACCAGGTCGGCGGGCAGCTGCGGGTTGACGCGCGCCGGGTCGCCGCCGAGCTCGGCCATCGCGTCGCGCATGGCCGCCAGGTCCACGACGACAGGCACCCCCGTGAAGTCCTGCAGGATCACGCGCGCGGGCGTGAAGAGCAGCTCACGGCTTGGCTCGGCGCCAGGGTCCCAGTCGGCGAGCGCGGCGATGTCGTCGGCAGTGATGTTCTCGTCGTCCTCGTTGCGCAGCAGGTTCTCCAGCAGGATGCGCAGCGCGTAGGGCAGCCGAGCGGCGCGCTCGCCGAGGGCGTCGAGGCGGTACAGGTCGTAGTCGCGCTCGCCCACGCTGAGGGTGGAACGGGCGTCGAAGCTGTTGGAGCTCACGGAGGCGGCCTTTCTCGAGGGCGGTGGCCAGTATGGCGGCATGACCTGGTCTCCTCACCCGTCCCGCGGCAAGCTGGGCGCACCCCCAGGAGAGGCGGTGAGAACATGACCGGTGGCGACGGGGCGCCTCACGCCGGGCGGGGCCGCGCGGTCGTCGTCGGCGCGAGCATGGCGGGGCTGCTCGCCGCTCGCGTCCTCAGCGATCACTTCGGCGAGGTCGTGGTCCTGGACCGGGACCCGCTGCCGGTGGATGCCGTGGCCAGACGCGGTCTCCCACAGGCGGCTCACGCACATGTGCTGCTCGAGCGCGGTCTGCGTCTGCTGGAGGGGTTCTTTCCGGGCTTCATCACCGAGCTCGGCGAGGCCGGCGCTGAGCCGGTCGACTGCGGCCGTGAGGCGCTGTGGCTCACGCCCCGCGGCTGGTCGGCCGCCCATGACGAGGGCGCGCTGCTGATGAGCTGCAGCCGTGACCTGTTGGACGCCGTAGTCCGCAGACGCTTGCGTGCGCTTGCGCCGGTGCGTCTTGAGGAGCGCACGGCGGTCACGGGACTGCTGGCCTCTCCCGACGCGGGGCGGGTCTGTGGGGTGAAGGTCGCGGGCGACGGGCGTGACCAATCACAGCGATTCGCCGCGGAGCTCGTCGTCGACGCGAGCGGCCGCGGATCGCCGGCGCCCCGCTGGCTCGCCGAGCTCGGCTATGGGCGCCCTGCCGAGAGCGTCGTGGACGCCGACGTGGGGTACGCCACGCGCCTGTACGCGCGGCGTCCCGGCGACCTGGAGGCGCCCTACAAGGGCATCTACCAGCAGCTCGGTCCCCCTCGGCGGACCCGCGGCGGGTTCTTGGCCCCTATCGAGGAGCAGCGCTGGCTGCTCACGCTGACGGGCACCGGCGGCGATCACCCGCCCGGCGAGGTGGAGGGATTCGACCGGTTCCTGCACGACCTGGACGATCCGCTGCCGGGGGTCGTGCGCGGCATGGAGCCGATCGGGGACGTCCGGATCTACCGGGCCACCCGGAACCGTCTCCGCCACTACGAGCGCATGCGCCTGCCCGCTGGCTTGCTGTTGCTGGGAGACACCGTCTGCGCCTTCAACCCGGTGTACGGTCAAGGGCTGACCACGGCGGCACTCGCGGCGCTCACTCTGGATCGGAGCCTGCAGGGCCGCGGTGACCTCAGCCGGCGTTTCCAACGACGGTTGGCACACGCCAACCGGGCGCCGTGGCTGCTCGCAACGGGAGAGGACTACCGTGTCCCCACGGTGCGGGGCGAACGGCCGCCCCCGGGCACCGCGCTGCTGCATGCGTACGCGGGGCGGGTCTTCGCGGCGAGCACGCGGACTCCGGGGGTGGCCCGGCGCCTGCAAGCGGTGATGCACATGCGCGACAGCCCACTCGCGTTGCTCCGCCCCCCGGTGCTGCTTGCGGCCCTCGGCCCGCGCGGGAGAGCGCTGCCCGACGCTATGGCATCGCGGAGGTGAGGCAGTCGAGCGACCATGCCGGATGGGCGAGCGGCAGGTCATGAGCTGCGCCTCCCAGTTCGCGCGCTGAGACCGAGGGCAGGTCCATCGCCAGCGCCCGCGCTCGCCCCTTCACAGGCACTGGATCCGCGCTGCCAAGGGCCAGCGCCACCGGAATACGGGCCGCGTCGAGGGTTGCGAGTGCCTGTGTCCACGGACTCGTCAGGACCACCTCGTCCATCGCCCCCCGGTACGCCGCCCAGGTGTGCTGCACGCCGCCTCGGGCGATGGCGACCGGATGGGCCGGAGAGATCGCGACCGAGACGAGGCTGGACAAGCGGCGGTGGGCGCAACTCCACGCGCACGCCCGCCGTGAGAGCGGCGTGTCCATGGCGAACAGCCGCTCCAGCAGTCCAAGCCCCTCGACATGGGCGTAGCCCTCCTGCCTGCTCTCGTACAGCGGCGCAGACCACGCGGTCACCGCAGCGACCCGCGCGGCGTGCCGGGCGGCCCAGTGCAACCCCAGCACCGCACCCATGGAATGCCCGCCGATCACCCAATGGCCGTCCAGCGCCAGCTCCTCCGCCATCGCGTCGAGCGCGTCGAGCTGCGCGTCGAGGCCGAACTCGCTGCGCCGGTCGTCCAGCGAGCCGCCGAAGCCGAGCAGATCGGGGACGACGAGCCGATGTTCGTCGGCAAGCTCGTCGAAGACGGCGCCGAAGATGTCACCGGAGCCGAGCAGGCCGTGCAGCAGGATGACGGTCGACTCGCCCTCACCGGCGACGCGCACCCGCAATGGGCCTGCACGGCGGCGTTCTCCCACATGCGGGGGTGCCCACGCTCGGACGGCAGGGGAGTGGGCGTGCCGCACCGACCATCCGCCCGTCACGGCTGCGGCAGCCGACAAGAGGCCCGTGACGCCCGTGCTCCATCGAGAACGCATGCTTCGCCTCTTCCGCAATCATTTTCACCACCGCTGGTACCATAGCTGGCATGACCCACAAGACCACCGTGTATCTGCCAGACGAGCTCAAGACCGCGGTCGAGCGCGAGGCACACCGTCAAGGCTCCTCAGAAGCGGAAGTCATCCGCCGTGCGATCACTGCTGCTGTCACCCCCCCTCGCCCACGTGCAGGGTTTCTCGACGCCGAACCCTTGGCCGACAGGGTCGATGAGTTGCTCGGCGGTTTCGGCGAGCGGTGATCCTGGCAGACACGAGCGGCCTCCTGGCTCTCTTCAATCGCCGAGAGCCAAGGCATAGCGCTGTACGAACGGCGGTCGAGAACGAGCCTGAACCACTCGTCGTGTCGCCCTACGTGATCGCCGAGTTGGACTGCCTCATCGCTACCAGGCTCGGCGTCGAGGCCGAATTGACGGTCCTGTCCGAGCTTGCCGGCGGTGCCTACCACCTCGCAGACTTCCCGGCCGAGGACCTGGCGAGGGCTCAGTCAGTCATCGAGCGTTACAGCGACCAGGACATTGGCGCCGCCGATGCGTCGATCGTGGTGCTCGCCGACCGTTACCGAACGACGGCGGTTCTGACCTTTGATCACCGGCACTTCAACACGGTGCGTCCGCTCGCTGGGGGCAGCTTTCAGCTACTCCCGTAGCATCGACCGGAGTCCCCTTCGTGTGGTGGCCCGCGTGCGCTTGCCCGCCGACCTCACGCGCGCAGCGAGCGGATCGAATCGAGGGTGTCCGCCTCGCTCGCGTGCTTGTCTGGGCGGTAGCCCTTGATCCTCGCGAAGCGCAGCGTCACGCCGCCGGGGTAGCGGGAGCTTGTCTGCACGCCGTCGAAGGCGACCTCCACGACCAGGTCGGGACGGACGTGCACGACATGACCGGTGCGGTGGGTCTCCAGGTTGAGCAGGTGCTCGGTCTGCCATGCCAGTTGCGCGTCGGTCATGCCCTTGAAGGTCTTGCCGAGCATAACGAAGCCGTCCGAGTCGGGCGCCCGAGCGCCAAGATGAAGGTTCGAGAGCCACCCCTGACGCCGGCCGGAGCCCCACTCGACGGCGAGCACCACGAGGTCAAGCGTGTGGACCGGCTTCACCTTGCGCCAGGCCGCGCCGCGCCGGCCGGCCGCGTAAGGCGCCGCGCGTTCCTTCACGACCACCCCCTCATGGCCGCGCTCGAGGGCGTCGTGGAGCATTCGCTCGGCCTCCTGGGTGGTGCGGGCGAGGACGCCCGGCACCCTCAGGTTGTCCGGCACGGCACGGGTCAGCGCCTCGGTCCGCACGGTGAGCGGTTCGTCGAGCAGATCGACGCCGTCGAGGTGCAGGCAGTCGAAGAAGAAAGGGGTGAGCGTGGGCTCGGACGCCGAGCGCTCGTCGCGGCCGATCCGGCCCATGGTGTCCTGGAACGCCAGTGGCTTGCCGTCTGACCCCAACACCAGCATCTCTCCGTCGAGGATGATCGCGCGGACGTCGAGATCGGCGACCGCCGCGACCACCTCTGGGCAGCGCGGGGTCACATCGAACAGGCTGCGGCTGTACACCGCGACGCGCTCGTCGCGGCGGTGGACCTGCACCCGGGCGCCGTCGAGCTTCCATTCGACCCTGACCTCACCGTCGACAGCGTCGGCGACAGCTCCGCTCGTCTGCGCGAGCATGGGTCGGACCGGCCGAAAGAGCTCCAGGGTGAACGCGCGCAAGGCGTCGGAACCGCCCTCCAGAGCGGCTCTGGCGACCTCGCCCAGATCGGCCTCGAGCATGAGCGCCCGACGGACGAGCGTCTCGTCGGCGTTCCAGGCTTGGGCGATCGCCTGCGCCACGATGCCCTCGAGGGCGCCCTGCCGCAGCTCACCCAGGATGAGACCTCGCAGGAACGACTGCTCTTGCGTGGTCGCTTGCCCGAACAGCGCCGTCAGGACATCGTGTCGTGCCCTCCGGGAGCCCTCTCCGCTGGTCGCGGGGAGTGCGTGCAACGCCTGATCCACATCGGTGAGACGCAGTTGCGGGACGGCACGGGGCGCAGCTTCCACCGCCCCCACGGCGGCCCATCCGACATCGAGACGCGCGGGACGCGACCGGCCGGCGAGGTAGGACGCGCCGATCGCGACCTCATCGGCTTCCATGGCTTGCAAGGCAGACGCCAGAGCGGCGGTCTTCGCCGTACGGCTGCGGGTGCCGGCGACCGCCGAGGAGGCTTCGACCAGGGTGGCGAGCTGCATTCCCGAGAGCGTAGAACTTCCGTCCTCGGTCGCGGATCAGTCGAGCGTGAGCAAGGCCTTCTCGACGTGGAAGGCCTCGGCGTAGTCGGCGCGGCACTCCATGCCGCGGAGGCGGGCCAGGCCCCGGAAGGTCTCGTCGATGAACCAGTCGTGGCCGAGCTGGGAGGGATAGTGCTTGCGCAGCAACGCGCACTTGCGGGTGATCTGCTCGTCGGTGAGAGCGACGTAGTGGGTGGGTGCCGCCCGGCTGAGGTCGCCGTCCCACTTCGGGATCTCGTAGCCGAGCACGAGGTGGTCGCGGAAGGCCGTGGTGACCAACGCGGCGAGGGTCGCGTGGTCCTGATGAGCGTCTCGGCGGTGCGGCGCCAGGACGACATCGGGTTCGAAGGTCGCAGCCACCGCTTCGACGATGTCCTTCGCCTGGTCCCATTGCGCCGGTAGTCGACCGTCGCGCAGGGCATGAACCTCAAGATCGACCTGGACGCCGGGAAGGAACGAGGGGATGCTCGAGCGGGTCTCCTCGGCGCGCTCAGGTGTCGAGCTCAGCACAACCACGCGGACCCGAAGGTCCACCGCCGAGCCGGCGAGACGCAGGAGCGTGGCGCCCGCACCGATCTCCACGTCGTCGCAGTGCGCTCCGAAGGCCAGCACGGATCTGCTGCCGCGCCCCCCGAGCGAAAGCTCGATCATGAGACCCGAGCGGTTGCGTCCCACTTGCGCCGGCCACCACCGCTCGGACGTTCAACGCGTCGGCGGTCAGGGGTCCGCCGCCGTTCCATGTCACCGCGCGGCTGCTGACAGTCGAAGCGGTCGCGGTCCCACAACGCCCACGGCCGGTGACCGCGGTTGTGCATGTTCTCGAGCTGAGCACGCTCCTTGACCGAGTCGGCAGGCATCCAGAACCCGTCATACGGGTGCGCCGCAACCTTGCCTTCTTTGCTCAGCCGGACCAGCGTGTCGGTGAGCAGGTCGTCGCCCTCGTCCAGCGCGTCGAGGACCTCTCGACGCATGACGAAGTAGCCCCCGTTCTGGCGCAGGTTCATCTCGGAGATCGTCTCGACGGCCGAGATGCGGTGGTCGTCGCCATACTCGATGGCGTGAAAGGCGGCCTGCGGGCGGACCGCGAGCATCGTCGCGGCCGCGTCGCCGGCAGCGAAGGTCTCGATCATCTCATCCAGTGGGAGGTCGGTCAGCACGTCGGCGTAGTTGGCGAGAAACATTTCGTCGTCGCCCAGGTGGTCGCGTACGCGCCGGAGCCGCTCCCCGATCGGTGTCTCCATCCCGGTCTGGGCGAACGTGATCGTCCAACCGGAGATGTCCCGACTGAGCAGCTCGATGTCCCGACCACCGTCCCGGAGCACGAAGTCGTTTGACAACGTCTCCTCGTAGTTCAGGAAGTAGTCCTTGATGTGCTTCGCGCCGTAGCCCAAGCAGAGAATGAACTCCGTGTGTCCGAAGTGGGCGTAGTAGCGCATGACATTCCACAGCAGCGGCCGCGAGCCGATCATCGCCATGGGCTTGGGGGTGTCGCTGGTGCCATCGCGCATGCGCATGCCATAGCCACCGCAGAACAGCACGACCTTCATCAAAGCCCCTCTTCCCGCTCCCGCTTCCCACTGCCTGCCCGCCGCTGCGATGCCACAGCGCCTCCCACCCTACATCATGAAGGCCTGTAGTCTGCCGAATAGCGATGAAATGGGCAGGAATGACCATGCACAGGAGCGCAGACGAACCTTCCAGGTTCAGGCGGTGCCTGAGAGGGCGTCAGCGTACGACCTCGTGACCACGGGCACGGGCGTGCCCGTCGCCATTGCATGCAGGGTCTCGGCCCACATCTGGGCGCCCCGCGCGAGCGTCTCGTCAGCCCACCAGGCACGGTGGCCGGTCTGCAGTACGCGACCTTCGGCCACCAGGTCGGTGGCGCCATCACACACGAAGACGTCGTCCACTGCGTAGCCCCGCAATCGGCCTGTCCTGATCGCAAGGGAGACCGCACCGTTGTCGACCAGACCGCTGCGCCCGGTGTTGACGAGCAAGCTGCCCTCAGCACACGGGCCAGTTCACGTGCCCCCAGCATGGGGGCCGCTCCGTGCGGCATGGAACAGTTCAGGGAGATGACGTCGCTGCGGTGGAGCAGCCTCGTCGAGCGCCACCCGCTCGACGTCCTCGCTGGTGCGGTCGTGACGGTCGCTGCCGATGACGCGCATCCCGATGCCCCGGCCGAGCCGCGCGACGCGGTGGCCGATGCGACCGAGGCCGATGACGCCCAACGTCCTACCCGCGAGCTCGAAGCCGCGCAGCGACGTGTCGGCAGGCACGAGCCCGCGCGAGCGGTCGTTGGCGAGGTGGACGCGACACGCCAGAGCGAAGATGAGCGCCAGCGTGTGCTCCGCCACGGCGACCGTGCTGTAATCAGGCAGGACCGCCAGGTCCACGTCGAAGGCTTCGAGCACCTCCGTGTCGACCATGTCGTAACCGGTCGCGTGCAGGGCGACCGCGCGCAGACCTGTCAACTGCTGCAGCAGTGCTGGGCTCCATTCCGGCGAGACCTTCGGCGTCACGCCGACGACCTGAGCGCCGTGAAAGGCCAATATGGCGTCATCTGCGGACATACGGCACGAACCTGCTCATGGAGCGCGCCGGCCTGAGCGAAGCGCCCGCGGTCCTCGTGGCCGTCGCGCTCACCGCCTTGGTGGCCGCGCTGATCGGCGCGGTGGCGCTGCGCACCCGTGGCGTCGCCTTCGCGATGGTCACGCTCGCCTTCGCCGAGGCCTTCTCGATCCTCCTGCTGTCGGATCGCTGCGGCTGTCGGGCGGCGAGGAGGGTCTGCCGGTCGTCTCGGAAGGCCTGCCCAACCTGTTGCGCGGTGTCGTAAACACCCGCTGGCTGTACTGGCTGGCGCTGGCCTACCTGGTCGTGACGTTCCTCCTCGCCCGCGCCGCCGTCGGGTCGCTGGCGGGGCGGGTCTGGGAGGCGATCCGGGAGAACGAGGACCGCGTGGAACTGCTCGGCCTGAAGCCGTTCGGCTTCAAGCTGATCGCCTTCGTCCTCGGCTGCGCGCTCGCCGGGCTCGGCGGCGCCGTGTACCTGCTGCTGGTCCGTGGCACGAACCCCGGCGTCGCTTCTGCGGACTTCACGCTCACCCTGCTGGTCATGGTCGTGCTCGGCAGGGCCGGCCGGCTGTGGGGCGCGGCGCTCGGAGGGCTGCTGTACGGCCTGGCGAGCCTGCGACTGTCGGCGCTGTCCGGCTCGGCTGTGCTCGACGCGCTGCCCGACTGGGCCGCCTCGATCCTCTCCGAGCCGCTCTTTCTGCTCGGCAGCCTGTTCGTGCTGCTCATGCTGTTCGCCCCCCGGGGGCGTCGCGGGCGCGTGGACGCGCTTGCGCCGTACGCTCTCCGGGTCCCAAACCCCGGCATCCAGGAGCACGCCATGACCGCCTCCCACCAGATCGAGACCGCGCGGCTGACCACCCATGTGCTCGACACGGAGACCGAAGGCGCGCCGGTGATGTTCGTCCACGGCAACGCCTCCGACAGCGCGGCGTGGGAAGAGCAGCTCGAGCTGCTCGACACGGGCTACCGGGGGATCGCCGTGGATCTGCGCGGCTACGGCCGCAGCGAGCCCAAGCCGCTGGACGTGACGCGCGGGACCGGTGACTACGCCGATGACCTGCGCGCGCTGGTCGAGACGCTGGAGCTCGGCGGGGTGCACCTCGTCGCGCACTCGCTCGGCGCCGGCGTGGCCTACCGGTATGCGATCGACCATCCCAGCGATGTGCGCAGCATGACGCTCGTGGCACCCGTCTCGCCGTACGGCTTCGGGGGCACGCGCGCCGACGGGGCGCCGGTGTTCCAGGACTGCGCCGGGTCGGGAGGCGGAGCGGCCAACCCCGAGCTGGTGCGCCGCATCGCCGCCGGTGACCGCAGCGACGACGACCCGGCGTCGCCGCGCACCGTCGTGCGCACGATCTTCTTCCCGACCACCGAGGACGTCCGCGACGAGGACGGCATCGTCGAGAGCATGCTGCGCACCGAGATCGGCGACGACTACTACCCGGGGACGTCGCAGCCGTCGTCGAACTGGCCGGGCATGGCGCCGGGCGACCGGGGGGTGCTGAACGCGATCTCCCCGAAGTATCTGGACCTCTCTGGCTTCGCCACGAGCGGCTGCCGCGCCCCGGTGCTGTGGTTGCGCGGCGAGCACGACGCGGTCATCTCCGACACCTCCATGCTCGAGTTCGGCCACCTCGGCGCGCTCGGGCTCATCCCCGAGTGGCCGGGCGCCGAGGTCTACCCCGCCCAACCGATGGACGCCCAGACCCGCCAGGTGCTTTCCGCCTACGCCGACGCGGGCGGCAGCGTCGCCGAGGAGCTCTTCGAGGCCACCGGACATTTCGTGTTCACCCAGCATCCCAAGCGCTTCGCCGGGCTGCTGCGCGGCCATCTGAAGGCCGCCGGATGAGCGGCTCGCTGACGCTGGGCCGGTGGATCCGCGACCGGGCGGTCGTCACGCCCGAACGGGTCGCGATCGACTTCTGCGATGAGACGACCACCTACGCCGAGCTGGCCGAGCGCGCCGAGGGGCTGGCCGCGGCGATGCTCGCCGCCGGGGGACAGCCGGGAGACCGTGTCGCCGTGCTGGCCGGCAACCGTCCCGAGACGGTCGAGGTGCTCTTCGCGTGCGCGCTGGCAGGCCTGGTGCTGCTCCCGCTCAACCCCCGGCTCGCCGCGCGCGAGCTGGCCTGGCAGCTCGACGACGCCGAGCCGCGGGCGCTGCTGGTGCATCCCGACCATGAGTCTTTGGCCGACGCGGTCATCCATCAGATCGAGCGCCGGCCACGGCCGCAGGTGGTGGCGATGGAGCGGCCCCAGCTCGACGAGCTCGCGGCGCGCGCGGGCGGGCGGGGTGCCCGGCTCGGTGAGGTGGGCGACGACGCCGGCCTGCTGCTGATCTACACGTCTGGCACCACAGGCCGCCCGAAGGGCGCCGTGCTCACCCACGCGAACTGCTTCTGGACGAACCTCTCCTTCGACCGCACCGCCGACGTGACGACCACCGACGTGGTGCTGCAGGTGCTGCCGCAGTTCCACGTGGGCGGCTGGAACGTGCAGCCGCTGCTGGCCTGGTGGAAGGGCGCCACGGTCGTGCTGGAGCCCACGTTCGACGCCGAACGCGCCCTGGAGCTGATCGCGCGCAAGCGGGTCACCACCATGATGGGGGTGCCCGCGACCTACCTGTTCATGGCCGAGCAATCCGGCTTCGCCGACGCCGACCTCACCAACCTGCGCCAGGCGGTCGTCGGCGGGGCGCCGATGCCCGAACGGCTCCTGCGCACCTACCACGAGCGGCAGGTCGCGCTCGTCCAGGGCTATGGGCTGACCGAGGCTGCGCCGAACGTGCTCTGCCTGCCGGCCGAGGACGTGACGCGCAAGCTCGGCTACGCGGGCAAGCCGTACCCGCACGTCGACGTGGCGCTGCGTGACACCGACAGCGGCAGCTGGCTGGAAGGTCCGGCGCGCGGCGAGCTGTGCGTGCGCGGGGAGAACGTGTTCGCGGGCTACTGGCGCAACGCGGCCGCGACCGCCGAGACGATCGTGGACGGGTGGTTGCGCACCGGCGACGTCGCCGAACGCGACGACGAGGGGTTCTACCGGATCGTGGACCGCACGAAGGACCTGTACGTCTCGGGCGGCGAGAACGTATACCCGGCGGAGGTCGAGGCCGTGCTTGCCGATCACCCCGACGTCGTGGAGGCCGCCGTGGTGGGCGTGTCAGACGTGCGCTGGGGCGAGGTCGGCTACGCCGTCGTCGTGCCCCGCAGCGGCACGGACCTCGATGAAGACGCGCTGGCCGCGCACTGCGGTGAGCGGCTCGCGCGGTACAAGACGCCCCGGCACTGGTCGTTCGTCGAGGAGCTGCCGCGGTCCACCGTCGGCAAGGTGCTGAAGAACGAACTGCGAGCGGAGCGCGAGCGGGCAGCCGGGTCGAGAGGGTCGTCGTGACGGGGCGTCACACGGACCTCGGGCCGGCCGACGAGGCGCCGCCGCCGGTGGCCGCCGTCGCGCAGGGCACGTTCTACCGCTACTTCGAGAGCAAGGAGGCGCTCTTCGCCGAGCTGGTCGACGACCTGAACGGCAGGGTTCGCCACGCCATGAGCGAGGCGTCGTCGCAGGGCCGCACCCGTGCGGAGGCCGAGCGGCTCGGCTTCGCGGCGTTCTTCCGGTTCACCGCCGAGCATCCGGCGCTGTACCGGATCATCCGTCAGGCCGAGTTCGCCTCGCCCGAGGCGCTGCAGCGCCACTACGATCGGATCGCGGGGGGCTACAAGCGTGGGCTGCGCCGGGCGATGGACGACGGGGAGATCGACGACGGCGACGAGACGGTGCTGGCCTGGGCGCTCATGGGCATCGGCGATCTGATCGGCATGCGCTGGATCCTGTGGCGCGACGACGGCCCCGAGCGCGTGCCCGACGAGGTGTTCGAGCAGATGCTCGCGTTCATCACCCGCGGCCTCGGCACGCACGCGGGCGGGGCCTGATGCGCGCCGTCGGCATCGCCGGGCTGGCCTCGTACCTGCCGGAGCGCTGGCTCTCCGCCGAGGAGCTGGCGACCGAGACCGAGATCCCGGCCGACGTGCTGATCAAGCGCTTCGGTCTGCGGGGCAAGCACCTGGCCGCCGATGACGAGCATGTCAGCGACATGGCCACCGCCGCGGGCGAGCGGCTGCTGACCGAGACCGGCACGGAGCCCGAAGCTGTGGACGCGGTCGTCTACTTCGGCTCGACGTGGAAGGACTACGCGGTCTGGCAGGTCGCCCCGCACGTCGCCGCGCGGCTCGGCTGCCGCAATGCCTTCGCGCTTGAGCTGGACTATGTCTCCTGCGGCAGCCCGGTCGCGCTGCGCGTCGGCCGCGACCTGCTGCTGGCCGAGCCCGAGCTGCGCACCGTGCTGCTGGTCGCGGCCTCCCGCGAGTCCCGGCTGCTCGACTACGGCAATCCGCGCGCCCGGTTCATGTTCAACTTCGCCGACGGGGGCGTCGCGGCGCTCCTGCACGCGGAGCAGGACACCAACGCCCTGCTCGGCTGTCACATGCTCACCGACGGCTCGTTCTCTCTCGACGTCAAGGTGCCGGCTGGCGGCAGCGTCGTCCCCGCCTCGGACGCGACCGTGGGCGAGCGCCGCCACTACCTTGACGTCGCCGACCCCGCGGGGATGAAGGAGCGGCTCGACCCGGTCACGCTGCAACGGTTCGTGGCCGCCGCCGAGGGAGCGTGCAAGCGGTCGGGGATCACGCTCGGCGAGCTCGACTACCTCTGCGGCATCCACATGAAGCGCTCCATGCACGAGCGCATCGTCGGAGCGCTCGGCCTTTCACCGGACCGCGCCGCCTACCTCTCTGACACCGGGCACATGAGCGGCGTCGATCCGCTGCTGGCGCTCGACCGGGCCGTGCGCGCGGGCGACGTCGCCGACGGCGATCTCGTCCTGCTGCTCGCCGCCGGGACCGGTTACACCTGGGCCGCCGCCGTCGTGCGGTGGGGCGACGGCTCGTCCGAGGCGGGCGCTGCGTGAGCCGCTGACGCTTCCGAGCTGCATGTCCGAAAACCGCGAGCTCTCCCGCCTCGGCATGGAAGGATGGCCGTCATGGACGGCGACCTCGAGCAGCGTTACCGGGCGATCCAGAGCCGCGATCCCCGCTTCGATGGCTGGTTCTTCGTCGGTGTCGCGACCACCGGCATCTACTGCCGGCCGAGCTGCCCGGCGATGACCCCGCAGCGCCGGCACGCGCGCTTCTTCCCGACGTCCGGCGCCGCGCACCGCGCCGGCTTCCGGGCCTGCAAGCGCTGCCAGCCCGACGCGACTCCCGGCTCACCGGAGTGGAACCTGCGCGCCGATCTCGTCGGCCGTGCGATGGGACTGATCGCCGACGGGGTCGTGGACCGCGATGGCGTCGAGGGGCTCGCCCGGCGGCTCGGCTACAGCGCCCGCCACGTCCACCGCCTGCTCACCGCCGAGGTCGGGGCCGGCCCGACCGCGCTGGCGCGTGCCCAGCGCGCCCAGACCGCAAGGACCCTGGTCGAGCGGACGGAGCTGCCGTTCGCCCGCGTCGCCCTCGCCGCCGGGTTCGCCAGCGTCCGCCAGTTCAACGAGACGGTGCGCGCGGTCTTCGCGGCCACGCCGACCGCGCTGCGCACTGCGGCCCGGCGCAGGCAGGAGCCGACGACACCGGGCGTGCTCACGCTGCGGCTGCCCTACCGGGCGCCGTCCGCGAGCGGCGAGACCATCGCCTTCCTGGTCGATCGGGCGATCGAGGGCGTCGAGCGCGGCGAGGGTGCGAGCTATCGCCGCAGCCTCGACCTCCCCCGGGCCGAGGGCGTCGTGGAGCTCACGCCCGCCGAGGGCCACGTCCGCTGCCGGCTCCGCCTCGCCGACTTCTCCGACCTCAGCGCCGCGGTCAGACGCTGCCGGAGGCTGCTCGACCTCGACGCCGACCCGGTGGCGACCGACCGGCACCTCGCCGCAGATCCGCTGCTCGCGCCGCTGGTCGCCGGCGTGCCCGGCCGGCGCGTGCCGGGTGCCGTGGACGGCTGGGAGATCGCCGTGCGGGCGGTCGTGGGCCAGCAGATCTCGGTCCGCGCCGCACGGACGATCCTGGCTCGGCTGGTGGCCGCGCACGGGCACCCGCTGGCAACCCCGGAGGGGAACCTGACCCATCAGTTCCCACGCCCGGAGGCCGTGGAACAAGCCGATCTGGCGCAGCTGGGGCTGCCGCACGCGCGCCGCGAGACGCTCCGGCTGCTTGCCGTCGAGGTCGCACGCGGAGCGCTCGACCTGGACGGCGCCGCCGACCGCGAGGAGACCGTCGCGCGGCTGCGCACACTGCCCGGCGTCGGACCATGGACCGCCGGCTACATCCGGATGCGGGCGCTGGCCGACCCCGACGTCTTCCTGCCGACCGACGCGGCGGTGCGCCGCGCGTTGCGTCGGCTCGGCCAGTCCGACGGTCCTCAAGCCTCCGCTGAGCGCGCCCGGCGCTGGCGGCCGTGGCGTTCCTACGCGCTCATGCACCTGTGGGCCGGACCTCTCGACACGAACGGAGCCCGATCATGACCCCCGCCACCCGCTACACTGTGCTCGACAGCCCATTGGGCCCACTGCTCGTGACCGCGACGACGGCGGGGCTGACCGGGCTCTACACGCCCGGCCACGGCAAGGCGCCGGATCCCTCCTGGACGCGGGACGACGCCGGCTTCGACGGGCCGGCTGACCAGCTCGCCGCGTACTTCGCGGGCCGGCTGCGGGCGTTCGACCTGCCGCTGGCCGCAACCGGGACCACCTTCCAGCGAGAGGTCTGGGACGCGCTCGCGGCGATCTCCTACGGAGAGACCGTCACCTACGGTCAGTTGGCCGAGCGGTCCGCGCGGCCCGGCGGCGCGCGCGCCGTCGGTGCCGCCGTCGGTCGCAACCCCCTCTCGATCGTCGTGCCCTGCCACCGCGTCGTCGGCGCCGACGGCCGGCTCACCGGCTACGCCGGAGGCGTCGAGGCCAAGGCGTACCTGCTGGAGCTCGAAGGCCAGACGCGGCTCTCGCTCACCAGCGGGAAGTGATGCCGAGGTGCCATCGTCTACGGTCGACCAGACCGCAGCGCGACCGGCGCAGAGACAGGAGGGCACGCCATGCTCGCACACCCCGCCTCGCAGCAGATCCTCGAGACTTACCGCCGTCGCACGCCGCGCTCCGAGCGCTGGCATGTCGCCGCGGGACGGGTGCTGCCGGGCGGTGACACCCGCACGGTCACCTTCTTCGCACCCCATCCGCTCTCCATCGACCGCGCGCAAGGTTCCGTGCTCACCGACGTGGACGGCAACGACTACTTCGACCTGCTGGGCAACTACACGTCGATGGTGCACGGCCACGCCCACCCCGAGATCGTGCGGGCGATCACCGCGCAGGCGAGCCGTGGCACAGGTCACGCCGCGAACAGCCCACTGCAGGTGCGCCTCGCCGAAGAGCTCTGCCGCCGTGTGCTGTCGGTGGAGCGGATCCGCTTCTGCAACTCCGGCACCGAAGCGACGCTGAACGCCATCCGCGCAGCGCGCGCGTTCACCGGCCGCGACAAGCTGCTCAAGATGGAGGGCGGTTATCACGGCAGCCACGATCTCGCCGAGATCAGCGTCGCGCCTGACCTCGCCCTGGCCGGTCCGCCGGAGCGCCCCGTCGCCGTCGCGGAGGAGCCCGGCATCCCGCAGGCGGTCGTCGACGACGTGATCGTCGCGCCGTTCAACGACCCGATAGCGGCGGAGGCGGCGTGCGAGCGCCATGCGGGGGAGGTCGCCGCCATCCTCGTCGAACCGATGCTCGGTGCAAGCGGGGCGATCCCCGCCGAGCCCGGCTTCCTCGAGGCCCTGCGAGCGCTCGCCGACGACCACGGGGCGCTGCTGATCTTCGACGAGGTCATCACGTTCCGGCTGCACGAGGGCGGCTACCAGACGTGGGCGAGCGTGCGCCCCGATCTCACGACCTTCGGCAAGGTCATCGGCGGGGGCTTGCCCGTCGGCGCCTTCGGCGGCCGGGCCGACGTCATGGCGCTCTTCGCCCCGCCGCAGCCACGGATGGTCCAGTCGGGGACCTTCAACGCCAACCCGCTCACGATGGCGGCGGGTCTCGCGGCCGTGCGCGCGCTCGACCAGGCGGCCATCGACTCCATCGACCGGCTCGCCGAGCGGCTCGCGAGCGGCCTGCGTGACGCCGCCGCAGACGGCGGGATCGCGCTGCAGGTGACCGGAGTGGGCTCAATTCTCACGACCCACTGGACGACCACGCGCGTCCGCGACTACCGCAGCGGGGCGACGAGCCGAGACGACGTCCAGGCGCTCATGCACCTCGCCCTGCTGAACGAGGGGGTCTTCACCGCGCCGCGGGGACTGTGGGCGACGAACACCGCGATGACCGAGGCCGACGTCGACCATGCCGTCGCCGCCTTCGCGGCGGCGCTGACCGCCGTCCGGCCGTTCATCGCCGCCAACGCGCCGGAGCTGCTCCTGACCCCGGGCGGCGACCCCCCGCCGCCCCGCCCTCAGGGAACCCGCGCGCCGGTCGACGCCTCCTCACGGTGAGCAACGGGGACGGCCTGCGACGGGTGCTCATCACCGGCGCCGCAGGCTCGATCGGCCGGGTGGTGCGCGCAGGGCTGCGAGACCACTACGCGCTCCGGCTGCTGGATCGCGCGGCGCAGGAGCCCGCGGGTGACGGCGAGGAGGTCATCACCGCTGACATCGGCGACCTCGACGCGCTTGTGGACGCCTGCGAGGGTGTCGATGGCGTCGTGCACCTCGCCGGCATCCCCGCCGAGGACCGTTTCTCCGCGATCGCCGAGGCGAACATCACTGGCACCGCGCACGTGCTCGAGGCGGCGCGGCGCCAGGGCGTCGGCCGAGCCGTGCTCGCCAGCTCCAACCACGTCACCGGCTTCCACCCGATCAGCGCGCAGCGCATCGGTCCGGACGCCGAGCCGC
Organism: Euzebyales bacterium; assembly: GCA_038233095.1. Classification (GTDB taxonomy): domain Bacteria; phylum Actinomycetota; class Nitriliruptoria; order Euzebyales; family Egibacteraceae; genus JBBSMR01. The sequence continues at coordinate 33,223 of JBBSMR010000019.1, read as the reverse complement.
GCCCGGACACGTTCTACGGCGTCAGCAAGCTCGCGCTCGAGGGCCTCGGCTGCCTCTACGCCGAGAAGTTCGGCCTCGAGGTCGCCTGCCTGCGCATCGGCTCGTTCGGGGAGCGTCCGCACGGCGTACGCTCGCTCTCCACCTGGCTGAGCCATCGTGACGCCGTGCAGCTGGTGGTCCGCTGTCTGGAGGCCCCGGACCTCGGCTTCACGATCCTGTACGGCATCTCCGGCAACTCCCGCGCGTGGTGGGATCTCTCCGCGGCGCACGCGCTCGGCTACGAGCCGCAGGACGACGCCGAGGCGTACGCCCAGGAGGTGCTGGCCGACGCTGGCGCCGACGTCGACCCCGGCGTGTACCAGGGTGGGTCGTTCACCGACGTGCAGACGACGCTCGAGCACGTGGAGTACGACTGAGGGGGCGTGCAGCGGCCTTCGTCAACACCCGAACCCGGGTGGCAACACGGGCGGTACGGCATTAGCACGTCACCGCGCCTAGCGGCGCGTCAGCGAAGAGGTGAAGGAGGATGCGGGACAGCTCCATTCTGGGCTATACCGCCTATACCGGGTGTGCACGAACTCACGGTGCCGTGAGAAATGTTCGGATGGTGTGCACGTTCGCACGGTGCCGTGACAAGCGGCACGCGTACAACGATGACAGAACGGACTTCTTGGCTGTTTGGTGTCCCTGCGGACCAGCCGCATCCATGGCACCCACGGAACCCATGGCACCCACGGAACCCATGGCACCCATGGAAGCCATGTAACCCATGGAAGGTCGCGCTGATCTCCGCACCTGCGCCCCCCCGACAAGGGCACAAACCTAGCGAGCAGGACCCGCAACCGGGATCGCGTAGTGAACTGTTGAAACTGCGCACCAATGCCACGAGGCCGTCGACGGCACGGGTCTTCTCGATCCGTCGGTGCTTGACGGCGGTTACTTTGCGTGGCAGAGTAACCGCGACCGTTCACGGGGAGGCGCGATGAGCGAGGAGAAGGACGAGCCGACGGACGGCGTCGTGGCGCGGCTGCGCGGTGTCCGCAAGCGGTTCGCCAGCACGGAGGCGTTGAAGGGCATCGATCTCGACGTCCACGCCGGGGGCGTGGTCGCGCTGTTGGGTCCGAACGGCGCGGGCAAGACCACCGCGATCAGCCTGCTCTCGGGCTTGCGCACCGCCGACGAGGGCACAGTCGAGCTCTTCGGCGGCGACCCCCGCGATCCGCGCACCCGTCAGCGCCTCGGCGTGACCCCGCAGGACACGGGCTTTCCCGAGCAGCTCAAGGTCAGCGAGATCATCGCGCTGGTCCGGGCGCACTACCCCGATCCGCTGCCCGCCGAGGAGCTGCTCGGGCGCCTCGAGATCGGCCATCTCGCCGATCGTCAGACCGGCGGGCTCAGCGGAGGCGAGCGCCGGCGGCTCGCCGTCGCCCTGGCGTTCGCGGGCAACCCGCGCCTGCTCATCCTCGACGAGCCGACCACCGGACTGGACGTCGACGCGCGCCGCGCGCTGTGGGCGGTCGTGCGCGACTTCGTCGCCATCGACGGCACGGTGCTGCTCACGACCCACTACCTGGAGGAGGCCGAGGCGCTCGCCGACGAGGTCGTCGTGATCGACCAGGGAACGGTAATCGCCCGGGGCTCGGTCGATGCGATCAAGGAGCAGGTGCAGGTCACGCGGGTCCGTCTGCGCGTGGTCGATGAGCTGCCTGACCTGCCCGGCGTGGTCGAGCACGAGCGTCAGCGCGAGACGACGATGCTGCTCACCACCGACGCCGACGAGCTCGTGCGCGCCCTCGTGCGCTCCGACGTCGCGTTCTCAAAGCTGGAGGTCACACCCGTCAGCCTGGAGGACGCGTTCCTGGTCCTGACCGAGCGCGAGAAGGTTGCGACATGACGCTCGCGCTCGCACACGCCCGGTCCAACACCGTGGAGCTGCTGCGTCAGCCGGGCTACTGGCTGCCCTCGGTGGCCTTCCCGTCGCTCTTCTTCGTCTTTTTCGGGATCTCCGCCGCGAATCAGATCCCCGCGTCCGCTCCGGTGGGCGCCGAGGTCGTCCTCACCCAGTTCCTGCTCTTCGGCGTGCTCGGCATCATGTTCTTCCAGTTCGGGGTGGGGATCGCCGAGGAGCGCCAGCTGCCGTGGGACCGCACCTTGCGCGTCCTGCCGGCCAGCGCGACGCCCCGCTTCGTAGGGCGGGTGCTGAGCGCGCTGCTGTTCTCGGTCTTCGCGATGGTGCCGGTCGTTATCATCGCGCTGCTCACGACCAATGTGAAGCTCGACCTCGCGGGCTGGGTGCCGTGGTTCGGCGCCGTGTTCGCCGGCGCGATTCCCTTCGGCCTGATGGGCATCACCCTCGGGTTCGCGACCACGACGAAGGCGGCGCTGCCGATCGCCAACATCGGCTTCCTGCTGATGTCCTTCTTCGGCGATCTCTTCATCCCGGTCGAGATGCTGCCGTCCTTCGTGCAGAAGCTCACGCCCTGGATGCCGACCTTCCACTGGAAGGTCTTCGTCCTCGACGTGATCGGCGCCGGCGACCGGGGCGACAGCTGGCAGCGCGCCGGGCTCTTCCTGATCGGCTGGACGGCATTCTTTCTCGCCACCGCCCTCTTCGTCTACCGTCGTGACGAGGGCGCTCGCTACCGCTGACGCGGCGCCTGGGCCTGCCCGCGACCGCAAGTTCCCCCGGTTTCCGGGCAGAGTTGCACCCCGGGCACGCCGAGAGGTGGTGTGAAGCCGAGGGTTGACGCAACTTCACCCCTTCCCGGGCAGAGTTGCAGGCCCTGGCGCTCAGGTGGGCGCTCAGGCCGGGGCCGGCACCTCGTAGCCCTGCTCTTCGATCGCGTCCACGAGCGACTGCCGGCCCACGACGTCCTCGTCGTGTTGGACCGTGACGGTGCGCTCCGGGACGTCCACGGAGGCTTCTTCCACGCCTTCGAGCGGTTGCAGCGCACCCTCGATCGAGGTCTTGCAGTGGTCACAGTGGATCTCGGGTACGCTGATGATCGTCTCGGTCGCCATCGCGGACGACTCCTCTCAGGACGGTGGGGCCAGGTTCGCACCCAGGATATGGGCGCGCGGATTTCGAGCAGGATGCGCCCGACCGCCCACCCTTCAAGGAGTTCACCACCCATGCGCTACCGCACCCTCGGCCGCTCAGGTCTCGTCGTCAGCACGCAGTGTCTTGGCACCATGACCTTCGGCAACGAGACCCACGAGTCCGACGCGCACCAGATCCTGGACCGCTTCGTCGATGCCGGGGGGACGTTCCTCGACACCGCCGACGTCTACCAGGCGGGTGTGTCGGAGGAGATCCTCGGACGGTGGTTCTCGAAGCGCAGCCGGCACGACGACGTGGTCATCGCCACGAAGGCGCGCTTCCCAGTGGGGGAGCAGGGGCCCAACGGGCACGGGCTCTCCCGCTTCCATCTGCAGCGCGCCGTCGACGAGAGCCTGCGCCGGCTGCAGGTCGAGACCATCGACCTGTACCAGACCCACGCCTGGGATCCGCTCACGCCGGTCGAGGAGACGCTCGGGGCGCTGGACGATCTCGTCTCCGCCGGCAAGATCCGCTACGTGGGCGTGAGCAACGTGACCGGCTGGCAACTCCAGCGCGAACTGCTCGTCGCCCGCCACCTCGGCTACGCCGCGCCCGTCAGCCTGCAACCCCAGTACAACCTGCTCGAGCGCGGCATCGAGCTGGAGCTCACCCCGCTCTGCGTTGACGAGGGCGTGGGCATCCTGCCGTGGTCGCCACTCGGTGGCGGCTGGCTAACGGGGAAGTACTCCCGCGACGAGCGGCCCAGCGGCGAGACCCGTCTGGGCGAGGATCCGGACCGCGGCGTCGAGGCGTACGACAAGCGCAACACCGACTTCACGTGGCGCGTGGTCGACGCCGTCGGGGAGGTCGCCGAGCAGCGCGGCGTCTCGATGGCGCAGGTGGCGCTGGCGTGGGTCACCGACCGCCCGGCGGTCGCCTCGACGATTCTTGGGGTGCGCACGGCCGACCAGCTCGACGACAACCTCGCCGCAGCCGATCTGAGCCTCTCCGAAGAGGAGATCGGGCGTCTGGATGACGCCAGCCGGCCGGACGTCGCCTACCCCTACGGTCTGCTCCAAGGGATGACTGCCGGGCGGCGCGAGAGCGTCGAGTGGGGGGTCTCCGCAGGCTAAGCGCACCCAAGCGTCCGTGGGCGGCGCGCTACCGGTTGCGCTTGGGGACTTTCCCACGAGTCGGCAGCGGTCCCTTGGGGATCGGCAGGTTGCTCGCGCCGAGCGCGCTCAGGCGGCGATCGAGTTCACCGATGTCCCGCGCCTTGATCGCCTTGGGCAGGCGCACGAGGTGCATCTGCAACTTTCCCAACGGGACCTGCCCGTCGCGGTTGCCGACGTTGATCGCGTGGACGGGCACGTCACCGACGACGCGCTGGATCTTGCGCCGCTCCTGCTTGAGCAGCGCGGTGACCCTGGCGCTCGCCCCCTCTCCGACGAGCACGACCCCCGGGCGCCCGACGGCGCGGTGCACGAACTCCTGCTTGCGCGTCGCGGCGATGGCCGGGGTGACGACCCACGCCTTGCGCATCGACTGCAGGACGGCCGCGGCGGCGCCCGGTTGATGCTCGATCCGGCGCAGCGCCGCCGTGGACGTGCGCCGTCCCATGATGATCAGCCCCACACCGATGGCCAGGAAGACCCCGGTGACGATGCCGGAGACGGGCTGCCCCAACACCAGACCGATCAGCCCGGCCACCACCAGGATTGCCAGTGCGACACCGAGCGTGATCGGCAGCGCCCGTGGGTCCTGCTCGCGGGTGTAACGGAACGCCGTCAGGATCTGCGTCATCCGCTGACGCATGGAAGCGATGAAGGAGGCCATGGACCAAGCCTAGTGCTCCCTCGGGGGCGCTAGGCGGGCGGGGGCAGCATCTGGGTGCTGCGCGGTGTCGAGGAGCGGGCGAGCAGGTACGCCGCGTACGCGTCGACGAGACCGGCGCCCGTCGCGCCGTCGTGGCCCTCCCCGGCGGGCTGCCCCTGCGCGCTCTCGCCCTCCTTCACGTCGCGCGCCGAGGCGCGCAGGACCGCCTTCACGAGCGCGGGTGCCAGACCCGGCTGGACCTGCTTCAGCAGCGCGCAGACGCCCGCGAGCTGGGGCGAGGCCGCGCTCGTGCCGCTGATCACCGCCCAGCCGTCGCCGGTGGCGGTCTCGTCGGCATCGGGGAACGAGCCCCCGCCGAGGCCGGCGTCGATCTCGTCGCCGGGCTCGACGGGCAGCATGATGTAGATCCCGCGCGGCTTCAGACCGACCAGGCCGCACAGGTCCGGGACGTGCCGGCCGGGGTAGATCGCGCTGTCGAAGCTGCTCGCGTAGTCCGAGGCGACGAGCTTGAAGTCCTCTGCTTCGATGAACTCGTCGGCGTACACGCCCCCGACGGAGAGCACATCGGGCATCATGCCGGGGAAGGAGACGTGGCCGTTGCCGCCCGAGAAGCAGACGGTGATGCCTCGCTCCTGCACGGCCTGCACGACCGCCGCCTCCAGCGGCTTCAGGTAGGCCGGGACGCTGGTCGCGCCCGACAGGTCATAGCCCCAGCTGTTCGTGAGCACCGCCGGGTACAGGTCCGAGGCGGTCTTGAAGGCGAGGGTGGCGTTCGCGCCCATCTTCACGCCGACGAAGTCGATGTCGGGAGCGACCGCGAAGATGTTCGCGGCCTCGGCGGTGCCGTGCCCGTTCTCGTCGTGCTCGACCGCGACCGCGTCCGGCGCCAGCGTGGCCTGATAGTGATAGCCGTGCCAGACGTAGTAGGGGTGGGTGTAGAAGCCCGTGTCGACCATGGCGACCAGAACACCCCTGCCGGAGACGCCCTGTTTGTGGACGCCGGTCGCCCTGAGCACGAGCGCGATGTCGGACGGGACCCGCAGATGGTGGTAGCCGACACGGGGAGGCAACGGCGAGGCGAAGAAGATCGGCGGCGGCTGCGGATACGCGCGCTCGACCAGTCCCTCCAGGGTGGTGGGCAGGCTGAACGGGGCTTCGTCGGGGGCGCCGAAGTAGGAGATCTCACCGCCGTCCTGCGTGGACGACAATGCTTGCGTCCGGCGCTCAACCGTGGTGCCGAAGACCGCTTGGAAGCGGTCTGGGGAGCCCTCACAGCTGATGGAGAAATCGCCGATGTGGCGCACGGCGAACCCGAGGTCCTGCAGCACGTTGGCCGCGCGCCGCGCGCGCTCCGCGGGTGCCATGAGGCGCGCGAGATCCTCACCGGCGGCCAGGCTCACCTCCGGAGCCAGCAGCGACTGGCCGCTTGCGGACGGCACGACGGCCTCGAAAGACACTGCCTCCATCTGCTGGCGCATGTCGTGGCTCCTTGCCGCTCGCGTACGGTCTGGCGCCGGATGACCGGGCCAGCGGTCGCCCGGATCAGCCGTCGAGCGGTCCGGTCGTGGGTCCGAACAGCTCCGGTGGTCTGATGAACGCGATTCCTGCGACCAGACCGTGCAGCGGTTCGGGGATCACCACCGTGTCGGACGCCGCCTCCTGATGCGACGCCCGGCTGTCGAGCTCCCGCATGACCGGGGCCTCCCGACGGGTGAACGCCACTCTGAAGGTGTCCTCCCACTGCTGGCGGGGCGCCTGGACGCTGATGGTCAGCCCGACGTGCAGGACGCGGAAGCCGAGGGATTGCAAGGCTCGGGCGGCCTCCGGGGCCCGCTCGGCGGCGCTCGGCTCGATCTCGGCGGCGATCACGTCATCGGTCAAGGCTGAGAGGCTCCCCTCAGTGGTTCACAGCGGCGCGGCGAGTCTTGCATGGGGTGCTCGGCGTTGTCCACAACCCGGCGCGACGGTCTGACCGTGTCGCCGGCAGTGCCAGGCACCCTGCATTCACGTCGGAGCGAGCGTGGGAGTCAGACAATGGAGCAGTGGACGGCGATCGAGCAGCTGTTGATCGGCCTGGCGGAGCACGATCTGCGGGCGGAAGGGGAGGTGCGCCCCACGCTCTTCGCCGGGAGGGGCGAGGAGTTGCTGCTGATCGCGGGTGTGCGGCCCTTTCCGAAGCACGGCTACCAGGACCCGCTCATCGAGCTGCTCGCTTTGGCCTGCCCGCTGGGCGCTGACCGCTTGGCCGTCTCGATCGGCGGCCGCGCGTGGTCGCTGAACGACCCCTTGCCGCCTGTGGTCGATGGCGTGGGCGACCTCCGCCAGCGGGTGCTGTGCCTTGATCTGGCCGTGGCGGGAGAACCGCAACGCAGCGTCGTCCGGCCGTATGAGATGGCGGGTGACGAGGTGTGCTGGGGAGACATGATCGAGCAGATGGACACCGACGGCTGGATCGGCTCCGCGCTGCGCATCGCGGTGACCCAGGGGCTCGGCGTCGTGCCCCAAAGCGAGCTGCGCCGGCAGGCCCGTCGCTGCGCCCGACTAGGCCATGCGCTCACGTTCTCCCCCGAGGCCGCGGAACGGATCGCCTAGGGCCAGACGAGGCAGCGAGCCTCGCGACGCCTCCTGGGCGGGCGAGGCGTGCCTCAGCGCGGGTCGCGCCGGAGCACGCGGAAATTCTCGGCGTGCGCGTAGCCGTGGGGCTCGCCGTTCTCCGCGGTGAAGCGCCGGACGAAGGACTCGATGTCGTCCTCGCCGATCTGGCTCTCATGTGCGCGCAACGCCGCGATCTTGCGGTCGATCGTCGCGCTGATGTCGACCGCGACCGAGCCCGACCCCGGTCCCATGAGCCAGGTCTCGGTGAGGCCCTGCCAGGGCTCGAGACCCTCTTCGAGCAGCAGCTCCGGGTCGATCGCGGCCGTGGTGCCTCCGGTCAGCACCATGTCGAGGGCGGCTTGGCCCACGATGCGGTGGTCGGGATGGTTGATGAAGTCCTCGCCCAGCAGGGGCTCGGGCTTCATCGCCAGCAGCCGATGGGGGCGGATGCGCCGGAACTCCCGTGCCAGCGCGGTGCGCAAGGCGCGGTCCAGCACCACCTCGGAGTCCATCAAACCGAGGAACGTGACCGAGCTCACCCCGCAGACGGCAGCGGCCTTCCGGGCTTCTTCTTCCCGCAGCCGCCCGAACTCGTGCGGGTCGGCGTGAACGTCTTGGACACCCTTCTGACCGGAGGTGGCGATGACGTAGTGCGCCTCCCAGCCCTCGTCGACCCACTTCGCCACGCTGCCGGCCGCTCCGAACTCCAGATCGTCGGGATGCGCGGCGACCGCCATGAGACGCCGCCCGCTCATGCCAGACGCTTGCGCCCGTGAGGCTCGGACCACTCGACAGCCGGGCCCTTCGGGACGATGCGGGTCGGGTTCAGCCGGTCGTGGGTCATGAAGTAGTGCCGCTTGATGTGGTCGAAGTTGGTCGTGTCGCCGAACCCGGGCGTCTGATACAGATCGCGGGCGTACGGCCAGAGGTGCGCGTAGTCGACCAGGCGCCGCAGGTTGCACTTGAAGTGGGTGGCATAGACCGCGTCGAAGCGCACGAGCGTGGTGAACAGCCGGATGTCGGCTTCGGTGAGCTGCTCTCCGACGAGATACCGGCGGTCGGCCAGGCGCTCGTCCAGCCAGTCCAGCGTCGTGAAGAGGGCGTCGAAGGCCTGCTCGTAGGCTTCCTGGCCGGACGCGAAACCCGCCTTGTAGACCCCGTTGTTCGCGTCCTGGTACACGCGTTCGGCGACGGCGTCGATCTCCGCGCGCAGAGGCTCGGGGTAGAGCTGGACCGAGGTGTCGGCGTACGCCTCGAACTCGGTGTTGAAGTCCAAAGTGATCTGCGGGAAGTCGTTCGTGACGATCTGCTCGGTCTGCCGATCCCAGATCGCCGGCACCGTCACCCGTCCGGTGTATTGGGGGTCGGTGGCGTGGTACGCCTCGGCGAGGAAGTCGAAGCCGTTCACGGGATCGGGGCCGTGACCGTCGCCCTCGCGGAATGCCCAGCCACGCTCGTCGCGGATCGGATCGACGACCGAGAGGGAGACGACGTCGGAGAGCCCCTTGAGCTTGCGCACGATGATCGCTCGGTGCGCCCATGGGCACGCAAGCGAGACGTACAGGTGGTAGCGGCCGGGCTCCGCCGGGAAGCCGCTCGAGCCGTCCGCGGTGAGACGGTGCGTGAACGCGTTCGCCTGGCGTTGGAATTGGCCGCGTTCGCCGGTCTCGGAGGCGAACTGGGCCTGCTCTTTCACACTCGTCACGACGCTTCTTCCGCTCCGGGGTCAACTGAGCGCGTCCAACAACGCCCAGGCAGGCGCTATTCCGCTCGGCCTAGCCCGCGACCGGTTGCGGCATCTCCTGCCCGCGGATGCGCAGCACCTCGGGGCCGATCCGCGCGCAGAAGTCGCCGAAGCGCTCACCGCTCAGGCGCTCCACCCGGTAGAAGGTGAGCACCGGTCGGAGCACGTCGAGCAGCTCGTTGAACGCCACGCGGTCGGCGAACGGGGTGTTCAGCCGCGTGCCGTGGGCGTCGCCGCCGAGGAAGACGTTGTAGTGGTTTTTGCCCCGCCCGACGATGCCGATCTCGGTGCTGTATGGCCTTGAGCAGCCGTTGGGGCAGCCGGCCATGCGCAGGTGGATCGCCTCGTCGCCCAGACCGAGCTGCTCCAGCTCGGCCTGGAACCCCTCGATCAGCACGGGCATGACCCTTTCGGCCTCGGTCAGGGCGAGACCGCAGGTCGGCAGGGCGGGGCAGGCCATGGCGGCACGGACGCTCGGAGCCAACCGCTCGGCGAGAGGCACCCCATGTGCGCGCACCAGCTCCTCCACGCCGGACCGGTCGGCCTCAGCGACGTCGGTGAGCAACAGATCCTGTCGCGGCGTGAGCCGCACGTTCGATCCGAACTGCTCGACGGCCTCGCGGATGGCGCTGCGGTAACCGGCCCCGTTGTCCTGGATGCGCCCGCTCGGAATGGCGAGACCGAGGAAGGCGCGGCCGTCGCCCTGGCCGTGCCAGCCCAGATGGTCGCTCGTGTGGGGCCAGGCCAACGGGCCGGGTCGGGCGAGCGGCCAGCCGAGCCGGCGCTCGAGCTCGGTGCGAAAGGCGTCGATGCCCCACTCCGCCACGAGATATTTCATGCGGGCGTGCTTGCGGTCCTCGCGGTCGCCGTGGTCGCGCTGGATCCCGATGACGGCTTTGACGGTCGCGATCAGGTCGCGTGGCGCGACGACGCCGACCGGATCGCCGAGACGCGGATAGGTCGACGGCTTGTTGTGGCTCATCCCGAGGCCCCCGCCGACGATCAGGGTGTAGCCCACGACCTCACCGCCCGCGACCGACGGGACGATCCCGATGTCATGGGTGTAGGCGTCCACACAGTTGTCGCCAGGGAACGCGAAGCCGACCTTGAACTTGCGTGGCAGATAGGTCGGCCCGTAGAGGGGCTCGTCGGTGCCGTCTCCGTCCTCGGCGACCAGGCTGGCGGCGCGCTCCCCATCGACCCACAGTTGCCAGTAGGCCTGGGTCTGGGGTCGCAGGTGCCGGCCGAGCTCGATCGCCGACGCCGTCACCTGCGCGCTCACCCGGTCACGCAGCGGAGCGGGGCAGCCCATGACATTGCGCGCGACGTCCCCGCACGCGGCCAGCGTCGTGACGAGCTCGTCGTTCAGCGCGCGGACCAGCCCGCGCAGGTCGCCCTTGCGCACGAAGTGATACTGCAGTCCTTGGCGGGTCGTGATGCGCAACGTGCCGTTGCCGACCGCGTCGGCCAGCCGGTCCATCACGAGGTACTGCTCGCCGGTGAGCGCTCCGCCGGGAATCGAGGCGCGCACCATGCAACTGAAGTCCTTGCCGAGCCCGAGCCGCCCGCGCTCGCGGCGCACGTCGCGGTCGTCCTGCTGATAGATGCCGTGGAACTTCAACAGCTGGGTGGTGTCCTTGGCGAACTGGTCTCCACCGTCGTCGAGTTCCTCACCGATCGAGCCGCGCAGGAGCCCGCTCGACGCCTTGATCTGCTCCAGTGACACGGGTCAACGCCTTCCGGGATGCGAGGGATGCCCGCGAGGCTAGGTCGCGACCCGCGACCGCTGGACAGTGCGAAGGGTGAGAACACCGCTTTCGGTCATCGTCCCCTCCAGGCGCTACGGTCCCGCCATGCGGCTGGTGCTGTGGGATGTCGACGGGACGCTCGTGCGCTGCGGGCCGATCGGATCCGAGGTCTTCGATCTGGCGATCGAACGCGTGCTGGGGCGCCACCCGGGCCCGCACCGGGTGGCGATGAGCGGCATGACCGATCCGCTCATCGCCAGGGAGATCCTCGCGTTCGCCGAGGTGGAGGGCTCCGCCCTCGACGATCATATCGCGGCGGCACTCGTGCACTTGGAGCGGGAGCTCTCGCTCACCGCCGGCAGGTTGACACGGGAGGGTCACGAGCTTGTCGGCGCGCGCACCGCCCTCGAAGCACTCGCCGCCCGCGACGACGTCGTGCAGACGCTGCTGACCGGCAACGTCGCGGCGAACGCCCGCACGAAGCTCGCCGCGTTCGGGCTGGACCCGCTGCTTGATTTGACGATCGGCGCATACGGCAGCGACCACCACGATCGCCGGGAGCTGGTGCCGATCGCCAGGGCGCGCGCGGAGCGCCGATACAGCCGTCCGTTCCCGGCTTCATCCACCTGGGTGATCGGAGATACTCCCCGCGACCTCGAGTGCGCGCAGGCCGGAGGAGCGCGGTGCGTGCTCGTCGCCACAGGGCGCTCGCCGTACGAGGAGTTGCGCGATCTCCCGGCTGACATGGTGTTGCGCGATCTCTCCGACCCGTCTCCTCTGCTGGATATGCTGGACGAAGGAGCGACGGCACGTGGATGAGCACGCGCGGGTGACGGACAGCGAACTCGATGTTCGCCCGCTCGGTGAGACGGGGCTGTCGGTCTCACCGATCGGGCTTGGGCTGGCGGCGCTGGGGCGCCCGGGCTACATCAACGTGGGCCACGCCGAGGATCTGAACGGCGACTACGACGTCGAGCGCATGGAGGAGCACACTCATCAAATCCTCGACGAGGCCTACGCGGCCGGGGTGCGGTACCTCGACGCGGCGCGCTCCTACGGTCGCGCTGAGGCGTTCCTCTCCTCCTGGCTGCACCGCAACGGCCATGAGCCGAACGCGCTGACCGTCGGCTCCAAGTGGGGGTATGAGTACACGGCGAACTGGCAGGTCGACGCCGAAACACACGAGGTGAAGGAGCACTCGCTGGCCATGCTGCGCCGCCAGCACGCCGAGTCGTGGGGCCATCTCGGCTGGCATCTGCGTCTGTATCAGGTGCACTCGGCGACGCTGGACAGCGGGCTGCTCGACAACGCGGCCGTGTTGGACGGGCTGGCGCGGCTCGGGGCTGAGGGCACGGTGATCGGGCTTTCGCTCAGCGGCCCCGGGCAGGCGGAGACGCTCAAGCGGGCGCGGACCGTGGAGCGCGACGGTCGTCCGCTCTTCCAGAGCGTGCAGGCGACGTGGAACCTGCTCGAGCCGTCGTGCGGTCCGGCGCTCGCCGAGGCGCGCGCGGACGGGCTTGGTGTCATCGTCAAAGAGGCGGTGGCGAACGGGCGGCTGACCAGTCGCGAGGATCCCGAGCGAGCCCAGCGGCGGGCACTGCTCGACGAACTCGCCGACGAACTCGAGACCACGCCGGATGCGGTCGCGCTCGCGGCCACGCTCGCGCAACCGTGGGCCGACGTGGTGCTGAGCGGCGCTGCGGACATCGAGCATCTACGCAGCAACCTGCGGGCACGCAAGGTTGACCTGAACGACGAGACGCTGGCGCGGCTCGGAGAGCTGGCCGAGGAACGAGAGGAGTACTGGGTGACGCGCAGCGCGCTGCCGTGGACCTGAACAAGTCGGGCGCTTGTGACTTTGCGAACCGACCTGTACCGTCTCGTCTGGTTCGTGTGGTTCTGCCGAGAGAGGGCTTCCTGTGCGCGCCTGGCGTCTGCTTGTGCTCACCGCGGCGATCCCACCTGGTTCTTGCCGCGCCGGCGCTCGCCGCGGAGGCGACCGGGGTCGACAAGACCATCCAGGACGCGCTCGGCCCCGTTTCCGACGCCATCGAGACGGTTGTCTTCTACGCGGTGCCGATCGGCGGGGCGGACCTGCCCCTGATCGTCGTCTGGCTGATCGCGGGCGCGGTCTTCTTCACTGTCTACCTGCGGTTCATCAACCTGCGCGGGTTCCGGCACTCCTTTGACGTCGTGAGGGGCGCCTACGACGACCCTGATGATCCGGGTGAGACCACTCACTTCCAGGCGCTCATGACCGCGCTCTCGGCCACCGTCGGTCTCGCAACATCGCGGGTGTCGCTGTCGCAATCTCGATCGGCGGGCCGGGCGCGACGTTCTGGATGGTGATCTCCGCTTTCTTTGGCATGTCCACGAAGTTCGTCGAGTGCTCGCTCGGCGTGAAGTACCGCCAGGAGTTTCCCGACGGTCACGTCTCCGGCGGACCGATGTACTACCTGGATCAGGGACTGCGCAACCGGGGCTGGCCGGACGGCCTCGCCAAGGCGATCGCGGTCTTCTTCGCCGTCGCGACCTTCGGCGGCGCCCTGGGTGCGGCGAACATGTTCCAGAGCAACCAGGCCTACAAGCAGTTCCTGGAGGTCGTCGGCAGCGACGGCTTCTTCGGCAGCAACGCCTGGGCCTTCGGGCTGATCCTCTCCATCTGCATCGGCATCGGCATCATCGGGGACATCAAGAGCATCGCCCGCGTGACCGAGAAGCTCGTCCCGGCCATGGCCGGGGTCTATCTGCTCGCCGGGGCGGCCATCCTGCTGCTGAACGTCGACCGCTTCCCACCGCCGCGGGCCGCATCCTCTCAGGAGCATTCACGGGCCAGAGCGTGGCCGGCGGCATCATCGGAGCGCTCGTCGTGGGAATGACCAGGGCGGCGTTCTCCAACGAGGCCGGCCTCGGGTCAGCGGCCATCGCCCATTCCTCGGCCAAGACCGACCTCTATATCCGCGAGGGGTTCGTCGCCCAGCTCGGTCCCGTCTCGACACCGTGATCGTCTGCACGATGACCGCGCTGGTGATCGTCATCACCGGCGTCTACCAGGGTGCCGGTGACGACGTCGAGGGGGTGACGCTCACCTCCGAGGCATACGGCACGAAGATCGGATGGTTCCCCACGGTGCTGGCCATCGCGGTCATCCTCTTCGCGTTCTCCACGATGATCTCCTGGTCGTATTATGGGGTGAAGGCGGCGAACTACCTCTTCGGCGAGAGCGACTGGGTGGCGCGCGGCTTCCAACTCGTCTTCTGCGTCTTCGTCGTGATCGGCGCCTCGCTCACCCTGGAGAGCATCGTGGGGCTCATGGACTCGCTCATCTTCCTCATGGCGCTGCCGAACGTGCTCGGTCTGTACGCACTGAGTCCAGAGATCAAGGCGAGCCTGGACGAGTACTGGACCGCGTTGCACAACGGGGAGATGCAGACCTACGCTGAGGAGGTCGAGAGCGGGGTCAAGCGCGGCCCCACAGGCTGAGACGAGGTGGCGTGAGCGGGGGAGAGGCGCAGCTGCCGCGACGGCACGCTCGTGCGGAGTTGCGGCTGGGGATTGCGCTCGTGCTCGCCGTGTCGCTCGCCGCCTGTGGTGAGAAGGGCGTCGAGGAGTCCAGTGGCGCGGTGGCTCGCGGACCATCGCCTGAAGCGCGTCAGCCGAAAGCTGGGGGAGAAGCGGCGACGTCGCAGGCACAGCCCGGCTCGCCCGCGCCCGCTGCCTCGAGTGTACCCACGCCGACGAGCTCGCCTCCCGCCGGGGCCCGTGGTGCCTCCGGGGCCCGTCGGCCCGCCTGGCTCGGCACCCGTGTGCTGCCTCCCGGCCTCGACGGGTTCGGCCGTGTCCAACCGACACCCGCCGTCCTGCGCGACCGACGGCTCGCGACGGTCGACGTGCTGCCCCGGCCACGCCACTCGGCCTTCAAGGCGACGATCTCTGCGGTGCCGCCCGCCGTCGCGGCGCGCTCGACGTGGTCCCCGGAGTGTCCGGTGGCGCTGGAGGAGCTGGCCTACGTGCGCCTCCCCTTCTGGGGCTTCGACGGCCAAGCCCACACCGGCGAGCTGCTCGTGCACGCCGACGCGGCCGATGACCTGGTGAGCGTTCTCCGCAGGCTGTACCGGCAGCGCTTCCCGATCGAGGAGATGCGCGTCGTCGCACCGGCCGAGCTGGACGCGCCGCCCACCGGCGACGGCAACAACACGACGGCCTTCGTCTGCCGCCCGACCCGGGGGAGCAGCACATGGTCACAACACGCCTACGGGCTCGCTGTCGACGTCAACCCGTTCCACAACCCCTACGTCCGCGACGAGCTGGTGCTGCCCGAGCTCGCGTCGGCCTACATCGACCGCGAGCGTGCACGTCCCGGCATGATCCAGCCTGGTGACGCGGTCACCCGCGCCTTCGACCGCATCGGATGGGAGTGGGGCGGAAGGTGGGAGCGCCCGCGGGACTGGATGCACTTCTCGAGCAGCGGCCGGTGAGTTCCCGGCGCCGCAGGGTGTGGGCCGCCGGTACAAAGATATGCGACGATGCCCCGCGCGATTCGAGCAGGAGGCGGGAGCCACGAAACCGGCCAAGCGGCAACTGAAGGTCGCCGCGCGCGATGTGGGAATCGCCCTGCATCTGCCCGCGGTCATGGCAGGGCTGACGGTCATCGTGGCACTGCTGGCGGGCGAGACCGCCGCGGCGTGGGCCTTCGCCGGGTCGGGTGCGGCGTGCCTGGGAGTCGCCCAGCTCGCCGTGCGTCTCTTGCCGAGCAACGAGGAGCGCTCGTCGTGGCTCGGCATGATGTCGGTCGCGATCAGTTGGATCATCGTGGCCGCCTCGGCCGCTCTGCCGTTGTGGGGGACGGCGGTGCTCATGGGCGACGACGCCGGCGCCGCCAGGGTGTTCACGGATCCCGGCAGCGCCTTGTTCGAGGGTTTCTCCGGGTTCACGGGCACGGGCCTGACGATGGTTGGTCGCGAGAGCCAGCTGCCGGCGGCCGTGCAGTGGTGGCGCACGCTGACCGAGTGGGTCGGAGGCCTGGGGATCGTGGTCTTCGCGGTCGCCGTGCTGCGTCCCGTCCAGGGCTCGAGAGAGCTCTACCTGGCGGAGGCTCGGGACGAGACCATTCACCACAGCATGCGCGGCACGGTGCTGCGCATGTGGGGGCTCTACCTCGGGCTCACGACGGTGAGCGTGCTGGCGCTGGCCGCGACGGGCACCGGCTGGTGGGTCGCGCTGAACCACGGCATGACCGGGATCGCCACCGGCGGGTTCGCCGTCACCGACGAGAGCTTCGTGGCAACCAGCGCGCTCACGCGCTCCGTTGCGATCGTCATCATGGCGGCCGGAGCGATCAGCTTCGTGACGCATCACCTCTTGCTCGTGGAACGGGACTATCGCGCCGCCCTGCGTCGGACCGAGCTGCGCGCCTTCGTCTTCACCCTGGTCGCGGGCGCGCTCGTGATGGAGGTGGTGAACAGCATCGAGAAGGAGTCCCCGTCGCTCTTGGACTCGGCGTTTCAGTGGGTCTCCGCGGCGGCAACCGCCGGCTTCAACTCAGTGGACCTCCGCGGATGGGGCTCGGCGTCGCTGCTGCAGCTCGTGACTGTGATGATCGTCGGGGCGTGTGCGGGCTCCACCGGAGGCGGGGTGAAGGTGGACCGCGCCATCTGGGTCTTCAAGGACGTGCGGCAGCGCTACGGACGGCTCTGGGCTGAGGGACGCAAGGAGCCCGGCTACCGGTTCAACGGGGAGAACGTCGACCGGGACGACGCCGAGCACCGCGTCTCGATCGCCGCCGCGCTGGTCTCGCTGTGGGCCGCCACCTTGTTCATCGGCACGGTGGTCTTGCTGCTCACCCAGGGGCCGGACGCGAACTTGGACCGCACCCTCTTCGACGCCGCGAGCGCGCTCGGGACCGTCGGCCTGACCAGCGGGCTGACCTCGCCCGACCTGCCGGGGTTGTCAAAGGCCGTGCTTGTCGTCTTGATGTGGATGGGGCGCCTGGAGATCTTCGCCGCGCTCCTGCTGTTCCAAGCGCCGTTCGTGCCCCTGATGCGGCGATTCGGGCGCGACCCCCGCGACCCCGAGCTCAACCAGGCCCCGGAGGAGGCGATCGAACCGGCCGGGGAGGAGGCGTGAGCGATTGGCGCGGTCATCGGGGCTGCGACTGCCCTCGATCAGCGCGCGCGATGAGCTCCTTCAGCACGTTGAGCTCCGCTTGCAGCGCCGCACGCCCGGCGGGGGTGGCGCGCACCCACGTGCGCGGTCTGCCGCCGTCCTCGCGCCGCTTCGACGTCACGAAGCCGGCTTGCTCCAGGGAGCGAAGATGTGCCGCGAGGTTGCCGTCGGTCAGCTCGAGGCTGTCGCGCAGGTATGCGAAGTCGGCGCGCTGCGCCTCGGCGAGCACTGCGAGGATGCCGAGGCGCACGCGCTGGTGGACCGCGTCGTCGAGCTTGCGCGCGGGATGAGCGCTCATGCGCAAGCACGTCGGATGACGCCGAGCGTGGTGAACGCGACGCCGAACAGCAGCGCGAGCCAGATGGTCGGCTCTGCCACGTCGATGACGGCGATCGCGATCGTCGCAGCGCCCAAGAAGGCGGCGGTCACTGCGATGGCGACACTGCGTTCGAGGACCGCGAAACCCAGGTAGGCGACAGCCACCACGAGCGGGGGCCCCGCGACCTGCACTGCACCCGTTCCGAACGCGCCGAGCAGCAGGGCGGAGACGAGCAAGACGCCGGCCAGCAGAACGTACGGGAGCCCAGGACGGCTAAGTCCGCGACGCTCCTCGGTTCGTTGGGCGTGCCAACCGCATGCGATTCCGCCGCCGACGCCGGCCACCAACCAGAAAAGGCCCAGCGCCGATTCGCCGAAGAGCGCCACCACCCCGGCGCTCGCCAAGGTGAGAAGGCCGAACAGGATCAAGGGGAACCACGCGTGGTCAAGGCGGTGGCGGGCGTCACTCCGCAGCCGGTCGACCTCGTCCAAGGTCGTTCGAGCGGTCTGAGAGTCCATCGTCGGCCTCTTCGGTCGATCAAAACTTTGCTCCACAAAGCAACTGGAGACCACTTTGCCATGCAAAGTCGAGGTTGTCAAGCGATTTCTTCGGCCACCACCGAGTATCCGCATGCTCGCCTCGCAGAGACCGCCAAAGCGAGTCGCGGGCTCCGAGTTGGACTTCACGACCTCCGCAGGACAGCCCCTGACTCGTCCGTTCCCACCGCCTAGCATTCCGGTTTCGTCACTGTTGTTGGGACAGCCGACGGGAGACCGGTGTGAGCACCGCAAGCCAGGACCCGTTTGATCACGCAGCGCCGAGAGCCCCTTGGCGCGGCGTGCTCTCCTACGTGCGCCCGTTCCGTTGGGCGCTGATCGGGGGTGGGCTGCTGAGCCTGGCGACCGGCGCGACCGGGTTGGCGCTGCCGTTGGTGGTGAGAGAGCTGATCGAGGCGCTGGGCGTCGGCGGGAGCGTCACCGGCCTGTTGTTGGTGATGACGGCGCTGGTCGTGACGAACGCAGCAATCGGCGCCGTCGGAAGCTACGTCCTCGAGCGCACGGGCGAGTCGATCGTGCTTTCGGCCCGCGAGCGGCTGATCTCCCGGCTCGTGCGCCTGTGTGTCGCGGCGGTCGAGAACATCGAGCCCGGCGATCTCATGTCGCGGGTGACCGCCGACACCACGCTCGTGCGGTCGGTCGCGACGCAATCTCTGGTCTCGGCCATCACCGGCAGCCTCACCCTCCTGGCCACGCTCGCCTTAATGGCGTTCGTCGATGCCCTGCTGCTGGCTGTGACCCTCTCTGTGCTCATCCTCGCGGCCGCGATCATCGTTCTCGTGGTGCCGCGCATCAACCGGGCGGCGCGAGCGGCGCAGGAGTCGGTAGGCGCCATGGGTGCGGTGATGGAGCGCATGTTCGGTGCCATCCGCACCGTGAAGGCATCCGGCGCCGAAGCTCGCGAAGAGGACCGCATGCGAAGCGCGGCCATCTCCGCGTGGCGTGCCGGCGTCAGGGCGGCGAAGTGGTCGGCGCTCGCCGGCAACACGGCCGGGCTCGCGGTGCAGATGTCGTTCTTGGCCGTGCTGACGGTCGGCGGTGCGCGCGTTGCCTCCGGCGCCATCGAGGTGGGCACGCTGATCGCATTCCTGCTGTACGTCTACTACCTCATGCCACCGATCGCAGAGCTGACCGGTGCCGTCACGCAGTATCAGATCGGCACTGCGGCGCTGGCGCGCATCGAGGAGGCCGAGCGGCTCCCGGTCGAGCCGCCCGCCGTGCCGCCCGCCGTGCCGCCAGGGGTTGGCTGCGAACGACACGTCGGCCGTCGCCGTCGAGTTCGACCAGGTGTGCTTCCGGTACGGTCCCGAGTTGCCCGACGTGCACGTCGGCGTCAGCTTCACCGCGGCGGCGGGAGGCATGACGGCCTTCGTCGGCCCGTCCGGCGCCGGGAAGACAACGATCTTCTCCCTCTTGGAGCGGTTTTACGAACCGGATGCCGGTCACGTCCTGGTGGACGGCATCGCCGTGTGGGACTGGCCGCTGGCCGGGCTGCGCGCCATGATCGGCTACGTCGAGCAGGACGCTCCCGTGCTGTCGGGCACCATGCGCGAGAACCTCCTCTTCGCCATGCCCGACGCCGGTGATGGCGAACTCCGTCGGGTACTCACCACGGCTCGTCTGGACGAGCTGGTGGCGCGTATGCCCGACGGCCTGGATACCCTCGTCGGACACCGCGGCATGAAGCTGTCCGGTGGGGAGCGGCAGCGTGTCGCCATTGCTCGAGCGTTGCTCCGCCGTCCACGCCTGCTGCTGCTGGATGAGGCGACCTCACAACTGGACGCGGTGAACGAGGCTGCCCTGCGGCACACGATCGCGGACGTCGCGCGAACGACCACGGTCCTGGTCGTCGCCCACCGGCTCTCGACCGTCACAATGGCGGATCTCATCGTCGTGCTGGACGCCGGTCGCGTCCGCGCGACCGGGACACACACCGAGCTCGTCGCCTCTGACCCGCTTTACGGCGAGCTCGCCGCCACGCAGTTCCTCGCCACCGCGGACTGATCGGTCACATGACCGCCGCTTGAAACTGCCGTCATTTGACGGCCGATGGGATCGGTCGTATCTTTACCTCATGCGATCACCATCGCTCTGCCCCTTCGAACCAGGCTCCGATCACGTGCCGCAGATCTGGGCGGGCAGGGCCACGGAGCTCGCGGACTCTGAGGTGGTCGCCAACCGGCGACTGGCAGGCGTCTACGAACGCGGCCGCGCCTTTCTCGGTGAGTTCGGCATCGGCAAGAGCGTGCTCGTCAACCGGATCGCGCAGTCAGCCGAGGAGCAGGGACACTGGGTGCCGGCGAGAGTTCGCCTGGCACGAGGTGACGACTCCCTCGCGCTGCTGGCTCTCTCCGTCAGAGAGCTTGCGGCTGAACGAGACCTTGATGCCCGGATCGGCCACCGTGCTCGAGGGCTGCTCGACCGCATCGAGGAGCTGACCGTGCCGGTCGTAGGCGGTGGCGTGAGGCTGCGCAGACGGCCGCGGGCGACCTCTCAGCATCGTGCGGTCAGCGATCTGCTCATCGCCGTCGCCTCGCTCGCGGGGGAGGAGACGACCGCGGAGCTGCCGAATGGCCGATTGCTGCTGCTGCGCCTCGACGAGATACAGAACAGTGCCACGTCTGAGGAGCTCTCCCAACTGCTCACCGCGCTCGGTGACGCGCTGGAGGCCACGACCACAGAGCGCGATGCCGCGGGTATCCGTCGCGAGCGACTGCTGCCCATCGTCGTCTATCTGTCTGGTCTGCCGGACTTCGGACGCCAGGCAGCGGCCGCGGGCGCCACCTTCTCGCGGCGGCTGAAGACCGTGGACCTCGAGCCGCTCAGCGAACCGGAGTTGCGCGAGGCCCTGACCGTCTTCACCACCACGGGGTACGAGATCCTGGCTGACGACGGGCCCACCGTCGTCCACATGGCGCCGGAGGCGATCGATCTCATCGTCACGAAGTGCCTGGGGGATCCCTTTCTGTTCCAGCTCGCCGGCGAGGGAGCGTGGAACGCCGGACGCGGCGCCGTCATCACGGGCGAGGAGGCCGAGCGCGGCTGGGCGGCTGCTCGCCGCGAGGTGACCCGCTACGCCAAGGCGCGCCTGGAAGCCCTCTCCCAGCAGCAGCTCGGCTACCTGGAGGCGCTCGCCGCGCTGCCCGAGGCCGAGCGGACCGCCGCCGGTGTGGCCGCCGCGCTCGGCAGAGACAGCTCCGCTCAGCTCGCCTCCACGGCTCAGGCGCTGGACGTGGACCGTCGCCTCATCCGCCGCACGGCCGGCCGTGTCCGCTTCCGCTCTCCGGTGGTCGGCGCGTACCTGTCCGGCGGCTGGCCCTAGTAGTGTCTGCACTCCAGGACGTCGTCCGCTCGGCGGTGCTGCGGATGGCGAACTCAGACCCGCGCGTCGTAGGTGCCGCGGCAACGGGGTCACACGCCAGGGGTGTCGACCGAGTTGGTCGAGGTCGACATCGGCTTTGTCGAGCAACGCGGATTCGCGTCGGTCGGCGGCGAAGCACCGTACTCTTCGGCGCCACGACCGAACCGAATAAGGTGACCGACCAGCGGAGCGCGGTCTGTCACGCCTGGCATCACATCCTGCACGCCCGCGTCTGAGTGCTCCGTGACCGACCCTTGCAGGCACTGTACTGGACGAACGCCGCCCGATCCATCATCACCACCATGATGTGTCAGCGACTTGGTCAGCCCGCTGCGCACGCCAAGGGCGCGGACGACCTTCCGACCGAGTTGCAGGACCGGCTCGTCGCGACGCTCGTCCCGACGCTCGCCGCCAGCGCCTTCGACGAGGCGCTGGGCGCGATCACCGAATGCCTGATCGACGAGCTTCGCTTGTCAGGCGGTCGCTCCTCCCCACCGCTGATCGAGGCACTCGACAAGATGCGACAGATCGGGCAGGGCCTCAACCCAAGAATCCGATGTGACCCTGGTTTGTGTCTTGGCTGGAGGTGAAACGTGTGCTCATCGGGAGGGCGTGAACCGCCAAGATCCTGTCGTCGGGCAGACGCTTCCGGTCATCCGTGAGAAGCGAATGTCTCATCGTGAGCTCAGTTCACGTTCGCCGGCACATCGACGCCAAGCTGCCTGCAGATGGCACGCACGAGATTGGGCTTGATCTCACGGTGCCGAGGGATCGAGCTTCGACGGCTGCCTTCGATGTTCGCCCACCATGAGTCGAACGTAGAACTCGAGCCAGTCGCGTAGAGCTGAGCGGATCATCGCTCTGGCCTCGTCGATGCTCGCGCCTTGGGTGAGGACGGCGGGCAGCTGGGGGATGGAGGCCATGATCCAGCCGTCGCCCGCGTCTTCGTAGACGACGGTCAGGCGAAGCGTCTCGCTCATGAGACCCACCCTTCTCGGGACCGTTCAATACCAACACATCGAGCGTACCGCACGCTCGAAGGGGCGGGGCGAGGAGGAGACTGGGCGATGAGCAGTTACACGAAGTTGGATTGCTCCGCGTATGTTGATCGGGTTGGCGGCGAGAAGGAGGCTGAGCGGCGCCGCAAGGCGTTGATGGCCGGGCTCACATGTGCGTGAGCGGCGCTGTGCGCACTTGTCCTCCTCACCAACCCGACGAGACATACTGATTCAAAGATCCTATATAGAGCTGAACGTGATGACGAAGCAGCTGATCGACATCGACGACGAGCTGCTGGCCGAGGGTCTGGCGGTGCTGCGCTACGACGCGGACTTCGACCTCATCGCGACGATCACCGGGCGGGCGACCGAGTGGGTCGTGGAGCCGGGAACCGTGTGAACGGGACGAGGACCGGATCGACGCCGGCGGCAGGCTGGGAAGCACCCGCGGCCGGAGCCTTGTCGGCCGTAGGCGGACCGTGTTCTCTCATGGGGGTCATGAAGTGGGGTGGGAGACCTGTTTTCTCGCGCTCGCGGACGCAATCCACGACCGCGGACCGCGGACGACCGAAGACGGCTGGGACTGCCGGGTGATCGTGCTGGATGAGACAGCGGTCCGGCTGCCACCAGCACCATGGTTCGATGCGCTACCGGTCGCCCGACGGCCGACCTCTCGACGCAGCGGCGCTCGAGGGCATTGGTTTGGAACCGCTCGCCGGGCAGCTCGGGAATCTCCTGACGGCGGTGCAGCGGTTCCCGGTGCAGTTCGCCGGCCAGCTCGGTGTTGAGCGGCGCGACCTGCTTGAGACCATCGAGCGGTTCTCGATGATCGTGGTTCCCGTCCTGCCGTCACCGCCGGCATCCTTGTGGAAAGGCCCATCGGCCTTCGCAGCACGCCACCCTACAATCGGCCGATGAGCACGTTGACCAGCGCCATCGCTGACGCGGACGGGGACTCGACGCTGCGCGAGGCCCGCCTGCGAGTGGGCATCGGCCTCGACGAGCTCGCGGCCAGGACAGCGACGGATCTCCTCGATCCGTTGCCTCGCATCGACGCCGAGTGGCTTGCGAAGGTCGAGAACGGCACCCTCGGCCGCCCGCTCACCTACCGGGAATGGCAGACGATCGGCCGGAGCCTGCTGCCTCCACGTCCCGACTGGTGGGAGGAAGGCTACGAGCACGATGTCCGGTTCGCTTGGTCGGGCCACCAGGATCCGGCACGCCACGAGTACGAGCGGCGGCGGTACCGGGCACGCGTGAGGACCGTCGCTGAGGAGTGTGACCGCCCATACCGGGCTGTGCCCGACCCGCTCCACGAGCTCTCGGTCATCTGCGAGTTGCTCAACGCCTACCAGGTCGCATTCGTGGTGATCGGCTCCGCGGCCGCCATCGGCCACGGCGCGGCCGTCGAAACCCAAGACATCGATCTGGTCCCCGCCATGACACAACGGAATGTTGAGCGGCTCTGTGACGCGCTCAACGTCCTCCGGCCACGCTGGTGGTGGCCGACCGACCCGAACGGTCGGAAGATCGACGGCGGGCGCTTGGAGCCTCGCCACTTTCGCAACGATGTGGACGTGCTCGCCCTGATCACCCGTCTCGGACCGATCAACGTCATGCCGCAGCCGCGCGGATTCGAGGATGGCTACGAGGCGCTGCGCGTGACCATGGTGAGGCGCGTGGTGCGTGACGTCGTGATTCCGTTGGCCGCGCTCGAGGACATCATTCACTCCAAGCGTCTGCTCGACCGGCCGAAGGATCGTGGTCAGCTGCCGGCGCTGTACCGCCGTCTCAGCGAGCTGCGCGCCAACGGAGATGCGTGACTCAGGAGCGCTCACCGGTCTTCGAGAGCGGCGAGGGAAACCGGGGCAGCACTCTCGTGCCGTCGAACCACTCGGTCAGGCGCCCGGCTTCCTTTTCCAGGGCGAGCAGTCCGTCCGCGCCGCCGTCTTCGAGCAACTGCAACTCGACCTCGCCGCTCTCGCGTTGGCGCCAGCCGCCGACGATGCGCCCGTCCCACCAGGCCGTCGGTCCGGCGTTGCCGGTCGTGTCGAAGAGCTGCGCCTTGTGCGGGCCGAGATACCAATCCCGGTCGATCCAGCCCATGACGGTCGGGTCGAGCGGCGGAAGGAGCGCCGCCCACGGCTCGGCGGGTGCTGTCGGCTCCACGTCGTCGGGGAGCACGTATCCGATCTGTCCGTCGAGATCCACCGGGACGGCGCGGCACTCGGTCAACGCTTGGCGCACGGCCTTGACGGTCGACCCGAGCCACCACTTGAGGTCGGCAACCGTGCCCGGGGCGAACACGCGCAGCCACCGCTCGGTCAGACCGGCCACGCCCTCTGCTTCCGCGCACGGTGCGATCTTCTCTCCCAACCATGAGCCGGTGAGCGCCCAACGGGGCCGGGAGGTGGTCCACCCTCCGGCGTTCGACGCCCGCACGATCTGACCTGCCGCCGACAGCGTAGTCAGCACGCGGGGACCGATCGGCGCTTGACCGCCCCAGGACTTCCCTTCTCCATAGGTGATCGACCCCTCGAGCAGCGGCAGCTCGTCACGCAGTTCCGACGACGTGGCCTCCCGCCCGTCCCGCAGTGAGCCCAGCACCTGCTCCGACGCCTGCGACAACCACCGCGCACCGTTGGAGTGGAGCCCAGCACGTTCGACATCCCGGACGAGGCGGCGCCGCTCGGCGGCGGCGACACGATCGCTGGCGCCCGCCTGGACGACGCTGAGCGCCTCGCGCGGAAAGACGAACAGGGTGCGCCGCATGGCGAGATGCTTGACGAGCGATCGCTCGACGTACAGAGCGTGACTCAGATCCGCGACCATCATGCCAGGGACTCGCGCCCACGCAGACAGGTGAACGGTGGCGGGATCGGTGCCGTGCAGACAGACGAGACTGCGGGCCGCCTCCACGACGCTTGCCGCGCGCTCACCGGGTGCCAACCGGTGGCGACGGGCTAGCCGAGCTCGGCGCTCCGCCACAGTGATGAGGGGACGGGACTGCTGCACGATTCAGCACGTCGTGAGCGGGGCGCTCAGATCTCTCACTGGGGTGTACCCGAACGCACGACCTCGTGCTCGACGTCGGGCAGCTCCTGGTCCGCCCGCGCGCGCAGGAGCTCTCGCTGACGGTCGAGCGGAGCGTGCCGCTCAGGGGGAACCGCGCGTTCGAGATCGACGAGCATGCGGTCGATTCGATCGACCACCTGCAGGGACCCGGCTCCGTAGTGGCGCACCTCGTCCAGCCCCAGGGCGACGTACTCGCTCCAGGACGGCACCGGCACGAAGAGGCGCGGCTCGCCCTCCTCGTCCTCCCAGCACCCCCATGTCAGGTCGCGGGTGCCGAGTCGCCGGAGAAGGTCGTGAACCGCGTCCAGCGACTGGACCGCCGTGGTCGGGTCGTTCACACCGGGGGAGAGCGCCTTCTCGGCGATGTCCACCAGCTGGCGCAGACCGAAAGCGGCGTCGCGGTGCATCGTGCGCTGCCCGGACAGGGTCAGGCCCCCAAGGACCGCGTTGGCGTCGAGCTCCCCCCGCGGCCCCTCGATGATCACGATCGGCGCGCCGGTCGGCACGAAGCCGCCGACGGCGCAGACCAGATGCAGCCGACACCCAGCCTGCCGAGCATGAGACACCAGCTCCCCGGCCGAGAAGTCGGTCAGCACTCCAGGCCCCGGCGCCCCCAAGATCTGGTCCGGCTCGCTGGGGAGCGTCGGCAGCTCGGGGCCGCCGGCGGTCGGGTCGGGACCAGGCGCGCGGTCCGGCGGATACATGCCGTCGATCGCGCTGCGGCACATGGAGGCGGCCGCCTCGATGATGGAGGTGACCTGAATGATCCGCGCGATGTGGCTGATGTAGTGCACGAACACGCCGACGCTTACGAGGACGAGCAGAAAGGCGAGGCTGAGCGAGATGCCGGGAACGAAGTCACCGCCTGCGGCCGGGTCGAGGCTGCGGAGTGTGATGAGCGAGTAGACGAAGGTCCCGGCGAAGACCGCGAGCGCCACCTGGCCGTTCGGATCGCGCAGGAAGTTGCGCATCAGACGGGGCGAGTACTGTGCGCTCGCAAGCTGCAGTACGACGATCGTGATCGTGAACACCAGACCGGTGAACGTGATCATCGAAGAGGCGATGGTGGAGAGCAGCGTGCGTGCGCTGTCGGGACCGCCGGGAAACACGCTTCGGACTCCGGTGTCGGTCAGGACCCGCTCTACAGCGGGGGCGCCCAGTCCGACGATCACGGCGAGCGTCACACCGATGGCTGGGATGGCCCAAAAACTGGAGCGCAGATGGTCGACGAGTCTTCGTATGCTCATACGCGCACGCTACCGTACGTCGCGGTCCTCAGCGTTCTGGCCGGCCGGGTCGAGCTGGTGCCGTCGTACAGCGGGAGAGCGAGATGAGGAAGAGCGCTGACCGCGCCGGATGGGGGACCGGCTCGCACGTCGAGCCGCTGCTGCGCGTCCTGGTCCGCACGCCCTCGGCTGAAGGCGACTTCGCCGCCGCGGGATGGCGCAGCCCCGACGCTGGGCTGCTGCTGCGCGAACACGAACAGTTCGTGTCGCTGCTCCGCAGCCTCGGATGCGAGGTCGTGGTAACCCCCGCAGTGCCGGGTCTGGTCGATGCCTGTTACACCCACGACCCGGTCGTCATGACGCCGGCCGGCGCCGTCATCGTGCAGATGCGCAAGGCCGTGCGGGTCAGTGAGCCCAAGCTACTGTATGCGGAGTTGCAGCGGCTCGGCGTGCCCATCCTCGGTGCGCTGACGGGCGAGGCCTACATGGATGGAGGCGACAAGGTCTGGTTGGATGAACAGCCCTTGCTGATCGGCCGCGGGTACCGCACGAACGCTGCCGCGATCGCTCAGATGCGTGCGCTCGTCCAGCCGCTCGGAGTACGCGTCGAGGTCTTCGACCTGCCGCACCATCGGGGCCCCGACGAAGTGCTGCACCTCATGTCGGTCGTCTCTCCTTTGGCGCGCGATCTCGTGGCGGTGTTCGAGCCGTTGGCGCCCGTCGCGCTCATGGAACTGCTCCAGGCGCACGGTGTGAAGCGGGTGCCCATCGCGGAAGAGGAGCTGGCCACCCAGGGAGGCAACATCCTGGCCGTCGCGCCTCGCGTCGTCGTGGTCCCCTCTGGCAACCCGGTCACCGTGGCCGCCCTGCGAGCCGCGGGCTGTGACGTCCACGAGTTCGACGCCGCGAACATCTGTGTCAAGGGCGACGGTGGTCCGACGTGCCTGACTCAGCCGCTCCTGCGCGCTCCCTGCAGTGACCCAGCGCAAGAGGGCCGGAGCGCGTGACGGACCTGAACAGCCCTGCGGCATCCGAGAGCGAGGCCGCCGAATGGCGTGCTGTGGAGCTGTCGGCCACCCAGCCTCAGCACCCCTCATCGCATCGTTCTTGATCCGGCCACCAAGTACCGACGCGCTCACCGGCACCTCCGCCGAGACGGCGCCCTGGCGTTCTGGGTGCAACCCACGTCGTGCCCGTTGATGGCGATCCATTCTTTCCGGACCTGCAAGACGTCTACGACGAGATCGGCGAATCCTTACCAGACGATTGCGTCTTCCCCAGGCCGGGTGAGCTGGCCGACCACGCAGCGGAGATCGAGCGTACCGGCCTGTTCGGGCCGGTCAGCATGCGACAGTTCGATTGGGAGGAGACGTACGACGCGGACGGGTACATCGCGCTGCTCGACACGTTCTCAGGGCATCGCATGATGGAGCAGTGGAAGCGGGAGCGGCTGTACCGCGAGATCCGCCGTCGGCTGGCCGAACGATCCGACGGCACGTTGCGCCGCCATTGGGGTGCAGTCCTGCATGTCGCTCATCGCCTGCCGTGACGCATCTCCCCGACACATCGCTCGCGCACCAGCCGCACGTTGTCGTGGCGGTCGGTGCCGCTGAGCCATGGCGCTCCCCGCCAACTGATCGCCGGAAGTGATGCGCTCACACGTCTCGGGGGATCGGTACGCTGCCCGGCATGGCCAGCGAGGACCGTCAACACGCCGTGCGATCGGCGGTGCTGCGGATGGCCGAGGATGATCCGTGGATCGTCGGCGCCGCGGTCACCGGTTCGCACGCGAGGGGTACGGCCGACGGGTGGTCTGACGTCGATCTCTTCTTCGCCGTCGCGCAGAGCTGCGATGTGACAGAAGCGCTCGACGCCTGGACGGTCAGGCTCGACGACGCGTTCGGCGTCGCGCACCACTTCGACCTGGCGACGGACACTGCCGTGTACCGGGCGTTCCTGCTGACCGATCTGCTCGAGATCGATATCGGCTTCGCCGAGCAGCAGTACTTCGCAGCGATGGGCGACCAGGCCTTCATGGTCGACTTCGGCAGCCCACATCACCCGCGACCCGCGCACCCCCCAGATCGCCGCAGCGCGATCGGCCACGCCTGGCACCACATCCTGCACGCCCGCGTCTGCGTCGTCCGAGACCGTCCTCTCCAGGCGCTGTACTGGACCAATGCCGTCCGAGCCATCGTCAGCGACATGATGTGTCAGCGGCTCGGACTGGCCGCGACGCACGCCAAAGGCGCTGACGAGCTTCCATCCCGACTGCAGGACCGACTCGCCGCGACGATCGTGCCCACGCTCAACGCCGACGCGTTCGACGTGGCGCTGACCCGCATCACTGACTGCCTGATCGACGAGCTCCGACTGGCCAACGACCGGTCGTACCTCCCACTCATCGAGGCGCTCGGCGGAATGCGACGCATCGATCACAGCCCGTTGGACCAGCGGCCGCCGACGTGAGGATGCGCCTGACTGGCCCACCGCCGTCGAAGCAGCGGGTGACGGCGACGAGTGCCGCCGCAGGAGAAGCGAGGGTGTGATGGATGTCGTGGTGGGGATGCCCGCGCGCAGACCTGCCCGCGATCGTGGGACTGCTCCACGAGCTGGGCTACCCGCTCGACGCGGATGTGCTCCAACGAAGATGGCGCTCGGCGACCGGGGGGTGGCCACATGGTTCTCGTCGCGGTCGCCCACGGCTGGGGTCGTGGGTGTGGTGTCGGCTGCGGTCGTGCCGCTGTTGGCCGAGGCTGACACGCTGGTGCGCATCACCGCGTTGAGCGTCACCGCCGCACTGCGCAGCCACGGTGTCGGCCGCGCGCTGGTCGCGGCGGTCGAGCAACGGGCCTGGCAGATGGCTGCAGCGGTCGTCGAGGTTGGCAGCGGCCGACGTCCGGAACGAGCCGCCGCCCACCGCTTACATCCCGCACTCGGATACCGCGACGCCGACGCCACCGCAGCGAGGTACTGGAAGTGGATCGAGCCGTGCGAACACGCACGCCCCGCCGGAGAGGACGTCAACCGGTGACCCAAGCGGAAGCCACGCGACCGCCTCATGTCGCCGCCTGGCTCTGCGATCCGGCAACCAAGCCAGACGTGCGGTGTGCCCTATCGTGGGTTCGTGGGAGGCAACGGTCATCCGGTCGGGTGGTACACGTGCTTTCCTGAGCTCGGTGATGCCGACCAGGCTCAGGAGCCGCGGATCATCGAGGACGGCTGGGTCTGCCGCGTGGCCGTGTGAGGCGAGACGGCGATCCGGCTCCCGCGACGCGCCGACATGGCGGCGCAGCTACGCGTCGAAAGGCGTGTGCTACCCCACCTGGCGGCGCAGTTGCCCGTCGCCGTTCCGGACCCTGACGGCGTCTGCGAGGACCACGGCTCCATGCGCTACCGGTGGCTGACAGGCCGAGCCTTCGACGCCGCCATGCTGGACACCGTCGGTGTAGAGCGTATGGCCGAGCAGCTGTCAGCGCTGCTGACGACGGGTCCAGCGGTTCCCGGTTTCGCTGGCAAGCGAGCTCGGAGTCGAACGAATGGATCTGCGCGAGGTGATCGACCGATTCGCCAGGATCGTGCTTCCAGTCCTACCTGCACCGAGAGCGGCGCGGCGCCTCTTGGACGAGGCGCGTGAACGGCTGGTCGTGTACACGCCAACCTTCACGCACGGCGATCTGGGCCCGGCGCATCTGCTGTGCGAGACGACTGGCCTGACCGGGGTGATCGACTGGTCCGAAGTGGCAATCGCAGACCCCGCGATCGACGCGGCATGGATGTTGAACGGCTGCGGCGGTCGCATCCGAAGCGCGCTCGTTGCCTGCTGGGACCCCGAGGCGGCGCTGGCGCAGCGTGCTGATCTGATTCACCAGCTCGGACCGTGGTGGGAAGTGCTGTACGGCCTCGAACAGGGGCTCACGGAGCTGGTCGATAGCGGCATCCGCGGCGCCATCGTTTGGCTGCCGCCGTAAGGGCGCGCGCTCCACTCACACAACGCGTGCCGAGATCCATCGCTGCGCTAGGGTCGGCCCAAGAGCCGACGTCGGCGGAGTGCGCTACGTGCGGGGTGACCCATCGTCCAACATGCTGATGATGATGTCGAGCTTGGTGTCCATCTCTTGGAGCCGGCCGCCGTGGCTGGCGAGCTGCTCGCCATGGGACCTGAGCTGCTCACTGTTCGCCGCGAGCTGCTCGCCATGGGACCTGAGCTGCTCGCTGTTCGCTGCGAGCTGGGTGTCCATCGTCTCGAGTTGGGCGGCCAACTCATCCAGGCGATTGCCGTGTCGGGTCTGTGTGCCGGCGATTCCCGCGAGCATCTCATAGATCGACTGAACGTCGTTATCGAGTTGCCGCAACTTGCGCTGAACATCCACGGGTAGGGCCATGTCGGGCACCTTAGCAGGCGCCCGGCCGCCTCACGATCGACACGGATCGACACTGTGGATAGCCGCCCAGACTGGTTCGAGAAGCCTTCCAATAGCCTCGCTCAGGGTTGACGGCCGAGCCAGGCCATGAGCCGTGCGGTGTCGGTGGCGCCGGACCGGGCTGGTACCGCTGGTCCGAACGGCCGACCCGGCCCGCGGAAGCTGTCGTCGATGTTCTTCGCGTTCTGCCATGCCACGGCGCACAGGTCCGGATCAAGCTCGGTCGGCTGCCCGGTCGCTCTTGCCAGGTCCCAGCCATGCACGATCGCTTCGACGGTGTGGACGCCCAACGCGACGGCGCCTGGGACGGCGCCGAAGGGCAGATGCACGGTTCGTTCCAGCAAGATCGGCTCCGCCCACGCCTGCGAACCGCCGCGGCCGACTTACGGTACGGCGTGAGCGCGTCGCCGTGCACGAAGTCACCCGTGAGCGGCACGGGCTCTGCCGGCTCGCCGTGAGCAATGTTCACGTACCGGTAGTTGCCGGCGACGAGGTGATTCAGTAACGCGCGCACGTCGAGTTCGGCGCACGGTGTCGGATTGGAGAACTGCTCGGCGCGGACGTTGGCGACAAGGCCGGTGGTCGCCGCGAGCGCTCGGTCGTGGAGCCCGATGAGGTCCATCACGCGGCTCCGCCAGGTCCGTGGTCCGGGCCAGGATCGCCACCTCTCGCACGGACGGCCAGCCGCTGGAGGTAGTGCGCCCAACCGTGGCCGTGGTTGTCGACCGCGTCGGGTGGCAAGCCACGGTGCACCAGGCGCACACGGGTCTTGTCGCCCTCCGGCCGCAGGGTGATCTCGACGGTCGTCGCGCCGGGTTGAATCGGGTTGTCCTCCTCCCAGCCGAAGGTGAAGGCCACCTTCTCGAGTGGAACCACCTCGAGGTACTTGCCCGCGGATTGATACTGACCAGCGACGAGCACACGATAAGTGCCGCCCGGCTGCGGGTCGATCTCGGCCACTGTGCCGTCCCACTCGACGTGCTTGCCGGGTTCGGTGAGGAGTGGCCAGATGGTCTCGGGGGTCGCGTCGATCACAATCTCGCGTACGAGTTCGGCCATCAGTGCCCTGCCCTTCTGTTGCGCTCGGCGGCCTCGGCGACGTCACGCAGGCGCGTCAGGCCCGATGTCCAGTAGTCGTCGAGGAAGGCACGAAGCTTTGCCACCTCGTCGGTGTTGGCCCGGTAGAGCCGGCGGGTGCCGTCGCGCCGTTCGCTCACGAGCGAGGCCTCCTTGAGGACGCGCAGGTGCTGGGAGATGGCTGAGCGGGTGACCTCCGTGAAATGGTCGGCAATCTGGGTGGCTGGCAGCTCGTCAGACCACACCAGTCGAAGGATCTCCCGCCGGCGGGGCTCGGCGAGTGCCTTGAGGGTCGCGTCCATGGTGAGTAGCGTAAATGCTCGCTTGCGTAAGTGCCAACTAAAAGCCAATGAGGATGATCGCTGCCATGGCCTATGACGAGGCCCTCGCGGACCGCATACGCGGGCTGCTCGACGACGAGCCGGAGCTCACCGAGATGAGGATGTTCGGCGGACTCGCCTTTCTCGTGGGTGGCAACATGGCTGTCGCGGCAAGCGGCCAAGGGGGACTGCTCGTTCGCGTCGACCCAACGCAGTCAGATTCGATCGCGAAGAAGTCGGGAGCTCGCGAGATGGAGATGCGGGGCCGGCCAATGCGGGGATGGCTGCTGGTGGACCCTGGGCACCTTCGTACCACGCGTCAGCTCGCGAAGTGGGTCGAGTTGGGCATGGCCTACGCGCGCGCACTTCCACAGAAGCGGTAGGGCTCAACCGACGGCGCCACGTCGGCCCGCCGGCTGTCGGTTTCACCTGCTCGACGGCTCGATGCGCGCGATCGTGGCAACTCGATCGAGTGAGCGGTCAAACGACACAATCGCGTTTACGCCGGTGCTCTCCGCGCACGCGACAAGGTACGCCTCGGCGAAATCGACCCGATGGGTCTCGTAGACCTCAACAGCTCGGACCAACAGCGCAGGATCGACGCATACCATCGAGTCGAACGCGATCAGTGACCGGATCGCTTCCGCGGTCTGGGCCCGCGGCACTTCATAGAACGACTCCAACACAGAGAGCGTCTCAGCGACGATCATGTCGGCCAACAAGAGCTCGGACACGGTC
>JBBSMR010000018.1:0-54868 GCA_038233095.1 Euzebyales bacterium | reverse complement strand
TCTCGGCGCCGATCGCGTCCAGCACGTGGCTGCGCTCCGCGGCGCCCGACTGGCACGCCGAGCCGGTCGACGCGGCGACCCCGGCCGCGTCGAGGGCCAGCAGCAGCGCCTCGCCGTCGCATCCGCTGACCGCGACGTGCGCGTTGTGGGGCAGCCGCGCCGAGACCGAGCCGTTCAGCGTCACGCCCTCAACAGCGAGCAGACCGGCCAGCAGGTCGTCGCGAAGCGCCGCCAACCTCGGCGCCTCGGCGACCATCGTCTGTGCGCTCAGCTCGGCCGCCGCTCCGCACCCGACGATGCCGGCGGCGTTGAGCGTGCCCGAGCGCACGCCGCGCTCCTGTCCTCCGCCGTGCAGCACCGGGTGGACAGCCGCGTCACGGCGCAGCACCAGCACGCCGACGCCCTTCGGCCCGTTGAACTTGTGCGCACTGAGCGAGAGGGCGCCGAGTTCCCATGCATCCCACGCCAGCGGTGCGCGACCGAACGCCTGCACGGCGTCGGTGTGCAGCGGCACCCCTGACGCGGCGAGCTTCGGACCGATCTCCTCCAACGGCTGGAGAGTGCCGAGCTCGTTGTTGGCCGCCATCACCGAGACGAGCACGGTGTCAGGACGCACGGCCGCGAGCAGACGCTCGGAATCCACCACCCCATCGGGCTCCACGGCCACGACCGAGAGCTCGAAGCCGGCGTGCTCGGCGAGCCACTCGCACGACTCCAGCACCGCGTGGTGCTCGATCGCCGTGGTGACCAGATGAGTCCCCCGCCCCGCTTCACGCGCTGCCCACGCGATGCCCTTGATCGCCGCGTTGTCCGACTCGGTCCCCCCGCTCGTGAAGATCACGTCCAGCGCGGCCACGCCGAGCGCTACGGCGACCTGCTCCCGTGCCTGCTCAACCCCTGCCCGTGCCGCGCGGCCACGGGCGTGGAGCGAGGACGGGTTGCCGTATTCAGCCTCCAGGTAAGGTCGCATCGCCGAGAGCACGCCGGGATCGAGCGGCGTGGTCGCGGCGTGGTCAAGGTAAATCGTCATCGCCCGACCGTACGCCTTCCGGCCGGGCTCACGCCACCGCTCCGCCCTGACGGACGCGTCCCCACCCCGCTGGGGAGCCCGCGCACGGCATATGGCGCGCTCACTCCCCAACGGCTGCCCTACTCAGCCGGAGACGACCGTGAAGCCGCCCGGCCAGACCGGCGCGCGCACCTCCCCGTCCTCGCCCACCGCCGTCGCTTGCCGCCGTCCGTGCTGGTCGTAGGCGCGTGCGACGATGAGACCGTCGGCGTCGAGCTGCACCTGCCGATGCTGCACACGGGCAGCGAAGCTGCGCAGCACCCCCTGCGCGATTCCGTCCTCGGCGTCGCGCAGCAGGAGCCACTCGACCCGCGGTTGCACCAGCAGGGCGTCCAGCAGCGCCGGCTCGGCCGCCGCGAACGCGCGCGCGGTGGTCGTGGTGGGCCCCGCGGCGACCGAGCGGCGCGTGCGCAGCGAGCCGATGTCGAGGTACCCGGACATCGCTGTGATGCCCTGCGCGCCCGCGCCGCCGTGGCGCTGCAGGCCCGCCCACGTCCCATCCAGGCGATGCAGCGTGAGCGGCCAGAACGCCTCACGCTCCTGATGCTTGAAGACCGGCATGATCACGTAGCGGTCACGCACCGGCAGGTCGACATCCATGGTGACCCTGCCCCGTCGGCCCAGCGCGACGTAGCCGCCGGAGCTCCACAGGCTCTCGCCGGTCCAGGCCGACTCGGGGGTCATGACCTCGGCGTCACCGGCGAGCTCGCCGTCCTCGGCCTCGACCAACTGCCAGGAAACGTGGCTGGTCCGCTCAGCGATCCGCGCGTCGGCGGCGATGCCGGGCCGCTGGTCGAGCTGCAGCATCGAAAGCAGCCCGTGGATCGTCGACTCGGCGCCGGAGTTGCGGTTGATGTCACCGGTCGCGGAGACGCCGTCGAAGGTGCGTCCCGTCGAGGGGTCATACATCGGCTCACCCGCCGGGTTGTTGCCGAAGTACCACGCGGCCGCGATGCCGGCGAGCTCCCGGAAGCCGCCCCGGTGCGTCGCGTCAGCCGTGCGCACGAGGTTCTGCAGCGTGGCGTCCGCGCCGTAGGCGATCTGGTTGCCGTCCGTCGGCGCGGGCAGCCAGCCGTTCTCCGGGCCGCCCTGGGCCAAGAGGTGGGGCGTGAAGCGCGCGGTCTCGCCGACCGCGGTGGAGACCCATCCCTCGTGATCGAGCGTCTGGCCCGCCTCGGCCAGCGCGCCGGCCATCTGATCACCCCACGCGTGCCAGACAGAGCGGGACTGCGCCCACGGCATGAGCGCCCCGAACGGCCACGTCTGCGCGTCGCCTTGCTGCATGGCCGCGACACCCTCGGCGAGCCGACGCAGCGTCCGGCGGGCGCCCGCGTCGCCACCCGCGTCAACGTAGGCGCTCAAACCGTAGATCGCCTCGGAGGAGGCGTCGGCGCCATCGGCGATGAGCCAAGCCGGCCAGCGCAGCCCGTCCACGGTCTGCCACGTGCCGTAGTTCGGGTCGAGCACCTGCCGGCGCACCGCCCCGATGGCCAGCTCGAGCCGCTCCTGCAGGAAGGCGGCGAAGTCCGGGTCGGTCTCAGCGAACGCGGCGTAGCCCTCACCGAGCGCCCAAATGGTCCGTGCCAGCCAGTAGGAGGGGCCGGAGTCTGAGGGGTCGGGCAGCTCGGGCGGCTCGGCGCTGGGGTTGAGCGTGCCGTCCGGTTGCATCCAGAGGACCACGTTCCCGCGGTTGGGCCCCGAGGTCGTCTGCAGGTAGGTCAGGCCACGCAGCAGTCCGAATGCCTGGTCCCGGCTGTGGTCGTCGCCGAACTGCTGCCAGTGCCGCAGATAGACGACGGCGGCCCTGGCGATGTCGTCGGCGTTGTAGGCGCCCTGGCCGTAGGTGTTCGTCTCGGGGTCGTACTCGCCTCCGCCGATGCGCTCGTACGTCCCGTCGTCGCGCGGCTCAGCGTAGGTCCACAGCGCACCCACGCTGGGGCGCTCGGAGAGCTGATACGTGTCATGGCGCGCCGCGGCGGGCGGGTCGACCCGTGTGGCCAGAAAGTCCAGATGCTCGAGGTTGGTCAGCCGCGAGCCAGCCTGCGCTTGCGCTAGCGCCTGTAAGGACGGGACGGCCAGCATCGCCACCGCCATGAGGAGCGCCAGCAGCGCGGCGGCGGCCCGCACGGGCGAGGTCAGGAGCTGTCGGGTCATCGTTCTCCCCCTTGAACCTGGAGCAACTGCGAGAAAGGCTTGACAACCGGAACTAAAGCGCTTTAGTAGATGAGTGTCAATGGTTGCAGCGCGACAAACGCGGAGGGAGCGCAGTGGGCCCGACGGAACCACGCGTCACCATCGAGGACGTCGCCGCACGCGCCGGGGTCTCAGCCACGGCGGTCTCGTTCGTCCTCAACGAGCGCTCCGGAGTCGGGACGGTCGCGCGCTCCCGGATCCGCAAGGCCCTGGCCGAACTCAAGTGGTCGCCCAGCGCCCGGGCCCGGGCGCTGGCCAGCCGCAAGGCGTTCGCGATCGGCCTGGTGCTCTCCCGCCCCGCCATCCTGCTCAGCTCTGACCTGTTCTTCGCCCGCTTCATCGCTGGCGTCGAGTCCGTCCTCTCCCAGCGCGGCTACTCCCTCATGCTGCGCGTCGTCGGCGAGGACGCGCAGGCTGAGGTCGAGGGCTACCAGTGGCTCGCCGCCCAGGGTCGGGTCGACGGCTTCCTCCTGCTCGACCTGCGCGTCGAGGATCCACGCTTCGCGTTGCTCGAACGGCTGGCAGTGCCGGCGCTGGCGGTCGGGCTGCCGGCCGGCCGCTGCCCGTATCCGTGGCTGGCGATCGACGACCGCCCCCCGATGCGCCGCCTCGTGGAGCACCTCGTCGGTCTCGGGCATCGCCACATCGCGCATGTCACCGGGCGGGCGGGGTTCGTGCACACCGCGTCACGGCGCGCCGCTTGGCGCGCGGTGCTCGAAGAGGCGGGCCTGCCGCCCGGTCCGGAACAGACCGGGGACTTCACCGCCTACGGTGGCGCGGCCGCCACGAAGCGGCTGCTCCAGAGCGACGCGCTTGCCCACGCCATCGTCTACGCCAACGACGCGATGGCCCTGGGGGGGATGCAGACCCTGCGCGAGGCCGGCCTGCGCGTCCCCGACGACGTCTCGGTCACCGGGTTCGACGACGTGCCGTTGGGCGCCTACGCGCAGCCGCCGCTCACCACGGTGACCCAAGACGTGGAGGCGTGGGGGCACGCGGCGGCTACCGGGCTGCTCGCCGCGCTCGGCGGCGCGTCGATCGAGAGCGGCCGCGTCGGCCAAGCCGACCTGCTGCTGCGCGGCTCAACCTCTGCACCACCAGCCGACGGAACACGATCCCATCCGATACCCGCAACCAGACCTGGCACAGGACCTGCAACAAGGGGAGAACGATGACCTTGACCCGGACAACCCAGCTCGCGCTCGCACTGCTGCTGTTGACGCTCGCCGCCTGTGGGGGCGGTGGTGGTGACTCCAGTGAGGGCGGCACCGGCGCGGCGGGCGGCGAGAGCGGCGGCACGGGCCCCATCACGATCTGGTACTCGAACAACGAGAACGAGGTCGCGTGGGGCGAAGCGCGAGTGCAGGCCTGGAACGAGCAGAATCCCGACCAGCAGGTCACCGCGCAGGAGATTCCCGCCGGGGCCAGCTCCGAGGCGGTCATCAGAGCCGCCATCACGGCAGGGAACGCCCCGTGCCTGATCTACAACACCGCCCCGGCGGCCGTGCCGTCTTTCCACCAGCAGCAGGGGCTGGTCGCGCTCGACGAGTTCGAGGGTGCGGTCGACTTCGTGAAGGAGCGCGTCGGCGAGAGCTGGCAGCAGTACCAGTCCCAGGACGGCAAGCTCTATCAGATGCCCTGGAAGGCCAACCCGGTCATGATCATCTACAACAAGGATCTCTTTGAGCAGGCCGGCCTGGACCCCGAGAACCCGCCGCTCAACACCTTCGACGAGTTCCGCCA
Organism: Euzebyales bacterium; assembly: GCA_038233095.1. Taxonomy (GTDB): domain Bacteria; phylum Actinomycetota; class Nitriliruptoria; order Euzebyales; family Egibacteraceae; genus JBBSMR01. The sequence continues at coordinate 49,863 of JBBSMR010000018.1, read as the reverse complement.
GACCGCGCAGACGCTCGTGGAGGAGACCGACGCGCAGGCGGCGATCTACCCTGCCCCGACCTCGCAGTTCTTCCAGTCGTGGTTCGACTTCTACCCGGTGTTCGCCGCCGAGACGGGAGGCGAGCAGCTCGTGGTCGACGGCGAGGCGCAGTTCGACAGCGAGGCAGGAATCGCGGTCGCGGAGTTCTGGGCCTCGCTCTATGAGGAGGGCCTGGCACTCCAGGAGGAGGCCCAGGGCGACAGCTTCGCGAAGGGCGTCTCGGCGATGAACGCCGCAGGACCGTGGGCTGTGGACGTCTACACCGACGTCAATTGGGGGGTCGTGCCCCCTCCCACGAGCGACGGCACGCCCGACGACGAGACGTACACCTTCTCCGACGCGAAGGCGGTGGGCCTGTACACCGCCTGTGAGAACCGCCAGTCCGCCTGGGAGTTCCTCAAGTTCACCATGAGCGAGGAGTCCGACCAGGCGCTGCTGGAGGCCACCGGGCAGATGCCGATGCGGCAGGGGCTCACCGACACCTTCTCCTCGTTCTTCGAGGAGAACCCGACCTACATGCCGTTCGCGCAAATGACCGACCGCATGGTCGAGGTGCCCGTGGTGCCGAACTCCATCGAAGTCTGGCAGACCTTCCGCGACGCCTACTCCGCGTCGGTCATCTTCGACGACCAGCAGGTCGAGCCCGCCATGAACGAGGCCGCCAGCACCATCGAGTCGCTGGTGAGCGAAGGAGGGTAGCGAGATGTCGACCACAGTCGCATCCTCGGACCAGCAGCAGCAGGCCCGGCGCACGCCGCTGTACCGAAGGGTGTTCGGGGACCAGCCGATCGGCTACGCCTTCGCCGGCCCCTATGTGCTCTTCTGGCTGGCGCTCTTCGCCTACCCGCTTGGCCTCGCCGTCTACATGTCATTCCACGAGTACTTCTTCGCCGCACCCGGCGCGGAGGTTGACCGGCCGTTCGTCGGCTTCAGCAACTACACGGAAGCGATCACCGATCCGGAGGTGCAGCGCGCGCTGCTCAACGTCATCGTCTTCATCGTCATCAACGTCCCGTTCACGGTGCTGATGGGCCTGGTGCTGGCATCGGCGTTGAACGCGAAGATCCCGTTCCGGACATTCTACCGCGCCTCCTACTATGTCCCGTACGTCACGGCGAGCGTGGCGATGGTCGGGGTCTGGCTCTGGCTGTTCAACGGCAGCGGGCTCGTCAACAACATCCTCGGACCGCTCGCGCCTGATCCCTCATGGCTGATCTCCAGTTTCTGGGCGATGCCGGTGATCGCCATGTTCGCCACCTGGAAGCAGCTCGGCTTCTATGTCCTGCTGTACCTGGCGGCGCTGCAGAACATCCCCGTGGGCCTGTACGACGCCGCGAAAGTCGACGGCGCGGGAGTCGTCCGTCGCTTCTGGCACGTCACCGTGCCCGGCGTGCGCTCGACCACCACGCTGGTGGTGATCCTGGCCACGATCATCGGCGCCAACTTCTTCACCGAGCCGTACCTGCTCACGGGCGGCGGCGGGCCGAACGGCGCATCGGTCTCACCGGTGCTCATCATGTATCAGCAAGGCATCCAGCAGGGCAACGCCGGCTACGCCGCCGCGATGGGCGTGGCGCTGGCGGTCGTCGTCATAATCCTGTCGGCGATCAACAACTTCGTGCTCGGCGACGAGGAGTAGGCATGGCCACGACACAGACCGAAGATACCGCCGCCGAGGAGCAGGCCGAACAGGCCGGCCCTGGGGGACAGACCGAGACCGAGGGCGGACCGCGCTGGAAGCGGGTGGGAGGATTGCTTCTGCTCACCGCGGGCGCGTTCATCTTCTTGTTCCCCTTCTACTACATGGTCGTGGGCGCCCTGCAGACTGAACTCAACTCCGGGCTCTCCGGGGCGTTCCCGAGTCCCGGCAACATCACCTTGAACAACTTCGCCCAGATCAACGCGGCCATCAATCTGGGACGCACGCTGCTGAACTCGGCCATCTTCACCGGCGGCGTGATCCTGCTCACCATGACCCTCGGCCTGCTGGCCGGCTATGCGCTCGCGCGGCTGGAGTTCCGTGGTCGGGGCGTCATCTTCACGTTGCTGCTGCTCACGCTTGTCCTGCCGTTCCAGCTACTCATGATCCCGATGTACGTGCTCGTGGTGCGCTACTACGGCCTGGCCGACAGCTTCATCGGAATGATCATCCCATTCGCGATCAACGGGACTGCGGTCTTCATCTTCCGCCAGTTCTTCCGCTCCATCCCGAACGAAATCTACGAGTCGGCCGCGATCGACGGGGCGTCGGAGTTCCAGATCCTCACGCGCATGGCGATCCCCATGGCCAAGCCGGCCATCCTCACCGCGATCATCGTCACGTTCATCGGGCCGTGGAACGAGTTCCTGTGGCCGTTCCTCATCACGAAGCAGCAGGACCTGATGCCGCTGGCAGTCGCCCTCGCCAACTTCATCAACACCCTGCAGGCGTCGATCGCCAACCCGTTCGGGGCGATTCTGGCCGGGGCGACGACGCTTGCGGTGCCGGCGGTCGCGCTCTTCCTCGCGTTCCAGCGCCACTTCATCCAGACGAACCTCGGCTCCAGCGTGAAGGGCTAGGACGTGGGCTCGTTCACCATGCGGCGGCTGGGCGTCATCATGAGCCCGAACGACGATCCGAACGAGGCCGAGGGGGTGCTCAACCCCGCCTCGGCCCGAGGCCGCGACGGGCAGCTGTATCTCTTCCCGCGGCTGGTCGCCAAGGGCAACGAGTCGCGGGTCGGCCGTGCCCGCGTCCGCTACGACGACCAGGGCGACCCCTGCGGCGTCGAGCGGCTCGGTGTCGTGCTCGAGCCGGAGGAGTCCTGGGAGAGCAATGCCCGCACGGGCGGCGTCGAGGATCCCCGGATCAGCCACCTCCCGGCGCTGGACGCCTGGATCATGACCTACGCGGCGTACGGGCCGCTGCGGTCACGGCCGGGGCTGGCGATCTCCGAGGACCTGGAGCACTGGGAGCGGCTGGGCCCACTCTCGTTCGCATACGATCCGGCGCTGCGCACCGATCTCAACCTCTACCCGAACAAGGACGTGCTGATCTTCGGCGAGCCCGTCCCAGGTCCCGACGGCGGGCTCTGCTATGCGGCGCTGCACCGTCCGACGTGGGACCTCTCCTGGGTCGACCCGGATGAGCAACTGCGCGTGCCGGCCGGGATCTCCGAGACCCGCGACGCGATCTGGGTCTCCTACGCCCCGGCCTCGGCGGTGGAGTCCGACCCGAGCGCGCTCTGCCGTCTGTTCGGCCATCGCCAGGTCGCCGTCAGCGAACAGCCGTGGGAGAAGGTGAAGATCGGCGGCGGCACCCCGCCCGTCCGCGTCGGGGAGGGCTGGCTGCACGTCTACCACGGCGTCGACGGCCATCTCGAGCCGAACACCGACCATCAGCCCAACGTGCGCTACAGCGCCGGCATCATGGTGCACGACCCCGACGACGTCGCCCGCCTCATCTACCGCTCTGCCGAGCCGGTGCTGCAGCCTGAGCTGCCCGAGGAGCGCCAGGGCATCGTGCCCGAGGTCGTCTTTCCCACCGCCATCGACCTGCGCAGCGACGGCGACGCGGACGTCTTCTACGGCATGGCCGACTCGCGCATCGGCGCCGCCCGCCTCCACATCGGCGGCTGACCGCTTCAGGTCGGTTCAGCCCTCGTATCCTGTGCAGTGCTGAAAATGAATAGGGTGCGGCTCTTCTGAAGTGACTCCGTATTCGTTCTTCCAGAGCCGGCCTGAGCCTGTTTTGGCGCAGCATCCCCCGGATATGGCCTTCGCCATGCTCTCCTATCTGTAGTAGGAGAGGACTACAGAGAGGGCGTACGATGGCCTGTATCACACGTCGACCCGACCCATGGGTGCTGCCCGACCGCTCAGACGCCGATGGCTCAGACGTTGACAGCTCAGACGCCGACGGCTCGACGGGCGTCGTGACGGGGATCGAGGTGCTGGATGGCGCAGGCGTCGAGGCTGACGATGTCGGAGCGGGAGGCGCCGACGTGGCGGGCGCCGTGGTCGGCTCTGCGTCCGAGCACGCCGCGAGCACCACCGCCGCGGCTCCGAACCGTCGAATGCGAGAGAGGCGGAACCGCTGCCATTCGATGAACACAACAGCGTAACCCTTTCACGCATCGAAGGCCAGGACGGTCGCCTGGGAGCCATCCGGCAGCTTCACAACGCTCGTGACCGGGCGTTCCCCGGCCACGGTCTCCTCAGCCAAGGACGTCAACGCGTCGGGCAAAAGAGCGTCTCTATGGCGTCTTCTGGTCACGGAGGCCTCTCTCGCATTACATATCTTTCCCGCTATCCCGCTATTAAGCAATCCCGTACCGGTGTCTCCCTGGGCAGGCCGGACGCATACAGGCGTGCCATAAGTGGCTCGACAGTCGAGGCCGCGTATTTTGATGCGCAGACAGTTGGACGATACGTTCCCTTGCTTGTTTGGCGAACTCCGGCAACGTCGGGTAGCGGGCCGAGCTGGGATCGGGGTAGGCGTCGATGATGGCAACGCCAAGCCTCATAACCTTCTCGCGCAGCGATTCAACCAGGCAAGACGTCAGTCGCCCGTGTCAGCCAGTCGCACCACTTGCGCGTCGTATCCTTCCAGCTCGATCACCTCCACGTCGGCACCGGACTCCAGGTCGACCAGCCTCGTGTTGACGGGGAGGGCGGGCTCGACCCGCAGCCGTTCCGGCGACGCGCTCACGAACCAGACGAAGCGGGCGCCGTCGTCACGGATGAGGGCGTCGACCCACACGTCCGGTCGGGCGACGGTGACCGGACCGAGCGCACCAATCTCGACGCCGAGCGCCCGGTACAGCCGCCAGGTGTGCTCCGGGTTCACGCGCGGAGTGCAGGCGGCGAAGTACTCCAGCGGATAGGTCGCCAGCACGATCGCTCCCTCGCCGACACGGCGCCGCAGCAACGCGGGCTCGTCCTGCTCGTCGACCGCCAGCACTTCGGCCTCTGTGGGTCGCACCGGCAGCCGTGCCCGTCCGTGCTCGTTGCCGCCGACGCGGAAGGTCAACGTGGCGCCCGCCGGAAGGTCACCGAGGTCGGCCACGAGCCGCCAGCGCACCTCCGCGGCGGTCACCGGGTCGACGAGGCCGTAGCGCAGCCGCGGCTCCACCCCGCAGAATCCGCCGAAGAAGTGGTGCCACGGCCCGCGCTGGAACGCCAACGCCCCCGCGAAGTAGGAGAGGTAGACGGTCGTGCCGGCAGCCGCCTGGGCTTCCAGCGCCTCCCATGACGGGGCCGTGAGTTGACGGCCGCAGGGCAGCAGCAGCAGGCGAGCGGCGGGGATGCCGTCGCGCTCGCGCACGACCGCCGGGGCGAGGTCCGCCGCGCGCGCCGCGACGTAGGCCTGATGGAGCACGTCGCGGATGACGAGCCGCTCGGCGGGCTTCGTGAACGGCACGTCGAGACCGAGGTAGTCGGTGACCAGCAGCGCCGTGTGCGTGTCGGCGCGCCGGCACCGGTCGAACTCGATCCGCTCCAGGAGGCCCGCGAACGCGGCGAGCTCCTTGAGCGTCTGCTTGGGCCGGCCTTCGATGTCCGTGACGCCGAAGCGCAGCTCGTAGGGATGGGTGCGATACGGCTCGGCCTCGGACAGCTCGAAGTCGGTGTTGTTCCACGCCAGCCAGCCGCGCGCCCCGGCGAGCAGGCTCGAGTGCAGCACCTGGCGGTAGTAGTCGGCGGCGTGGTCCGGCGCGGTGAACGCGTCGGTCAGGCCGAACTCCTCCAGGACGACCGGGCGGCCGACGTGGGCGAGCTCGCAGTTGAACGCTGCGGCCAGGTGCTGACGGGCGGCGTCGTCGCCCATGGGATACGCGTGCGGGCCGACCCAGTCAACCAGCGGGGCGATCTCGTCCAGCCGGAACCCGTCGTCGAAGCCGGTGACGTCCAGACCGCGGGCTCCGTCACCAAGCGAGACGGGTTGCTCACCGCCTCCGGCGCGGACGGCCTCGCCCATGCGTGCGGCCCACGCCCTGACCACCTCGTGGTCGCGGGGACCGGTGTAGTTCGGCATCTCGTTCGAGATCAGCCACGCCGCGACCGCCGGATGGTCGTGCAGGCGGCGCACGACCTCGCGGACGTACCAGCTCTGGCGGTCCACCAGCCACGGGTCGGTGTACAGGTCGCGCCCGCCGCGCCACGGCGGGTCCCAGTTGCGCCCGGACATGTGCCCGACGATGAAGGTTGGCACCGTCGTCATGCCCGCCTCGACGTGAAGGTCGAGGAAGTCCGAGAAGCGCGTCAGCACCTCCTCGTCAAGCCGGTCCGGTTCCGGCATCGCGTGCGGCCAGAACAGGAACGAGCGGGTCACGCCCAACCCGTGCTCCGCCAGGACGTCGAGCTCGGTTTGCACGACGGCCGCGTCGAAGGAGCGCCACATGAAGGGTCCTCCGGCACGCGACCAGAAGTTCACGCCAAGCCAGTGCCCACCGCCAGACAACCCCAGGTGCGGCCGCTGCACGTGAGCGGGACGGGCGGCGGGCTCGCTCACAGCATCAGCTCGTAGCCGAGCAGCGCGACGGTGGGCTGCGGCCGCCAGTCCCGAGCCGGGTCGCGACGGAAGCCGAGCCGCTCGTACATGCGGTGCGCCGCGTGCATCACCGGTGTCGTGTGCAGCACTACCCGGACCTTGCCAGCGTCGCGGGCCCGTTCGAGGCACGCCCGCACGAGCGCCGTACCGACGCCCCGCCCCTGAGCCCCCGGCGCCACCGCCAGCATCCTGATCCCCGCCGCATCCGCTTCGGAGAACTCCGCGAACGGATTGTCACGGTCCCCCACGTAGGTCACGCCGCCGGCGAGCACACCGTCGATCCGCGCGACCAGCACGGTCGCCGCCTCCGCACGGGCCGCCACGTCGCGCAGCTCGTCCAGATACTCGGGCTCGTCGGCCGCCAGCAGCGGCGCGTAGACGCGTACGGTCAACTCCCCGAGCGCCTCGCACTCGTCGGGGCGCACTTCGCTCAGGTCAGTAGACGGCGACGCGTTCACCGATGAAGACCTTCGGCCACAGGAAGTCCTGGTCCCCGTCGTACGTGCGGTTGCAGCCGTGGCTGGCCGGATACAGCGGCACGCTCGGATAGCCGTGGATCGCATACCCGCCGTGCCAGAAGATCCCTTTGTAGATGCCGTTCCACGGCTGGCGGTAGCCGCGCTTCTCGTACACGGTGAACGCGCCGCGGATCGTCGGCGTGGACGGCTTGCCGGTCGATGTGTGGAAGGCGTGCGCCATGTGCCCGTCGCGGATGAGCAGGATGAGCTGGCGCCGCAGGTCGATCTCGACGTGGTTCGCCCCGAGATCCGGCCGGCGCGCGGGAAGACGCCGGTTGCGGGCTAGCGCACGCCACTCGCGCTGGCCGAAGCGCCCGTCCACCCGCAGGCCGGCCACCTTCTGGAACGCGTAGACCGCCCAGACCGTCTGGCGGTCCGTGCGACCGTCGACCCGTCCGGTGTTGTAGCCCTGACGCGCGAGCTCACCCTCGGCACAGCGCCACGAGCGGTCCTGGCCCGCGCCGAGCTGACAGACCGTCAGTCTCGGCACGGCGTCCGCGCGACCGACGACCGCGCTCACCCGCGCTCGCCGCAGCGCCAGCCAGCTCGCCAGATGGTCAGAGACCATGCGACCGGAGACCACGAGCAGCGGCGCGGACTTGCGCGCGCCCGCCCAGACGCCGGCCGCGACCGCCGCCGTCTGATCGCCGGCCCGCACGACGACAGGGCTGCCGGCCAGGCCCCGGCGCCGACCCAGGTCGGCGATCGCCGTGGCGGCGCGCTCCGCCTGGAAGCGATGCACCCGCCGCACACGGGCAGCGCGGCGGAAGAGCCAGCCGGAGATCTGCCCGCGTCCCGCGAGCACGATCACCTTGCGGGTGCGCAGCTCGGCCAGCCGGTTGCGCAGCACCGCGCGCCGCGTGCCGCGTCCCGCGAAGACGATGGGGTGACGGCCGTGGGCGGCGAGCGCCGCCGCGCTGGCGGCGCTGTGCAGCGACCGGCCGTTCACCACGACCAGCGTGCGGGTATCGGCACCGAGCCGGCGGGCGGTGCGCGCCGCTGCCCAGGCGACGCCGGGCGCGCGCTGGCCCGCCCCGACTCGGGTGAGCGGCAGCCTCAGACGACGCACCGCGCGTGCGACCGCGCGCCCCGGCGAGCCGACGACGAAGACACGCCTTGGTCGCAGCCGGCGCAGATCACGGACGACACTGCCGGCCATGCGCAGCCGCGGTGTGAGCAGCAGCGGCGCACGCACGGCGCCCGCGAGCCCGGCGGCGGCCAGAGCCTCGACCCGCCGATCAGCCGTCGCCAGGACGGCGTAGCGGGCACGGCGGGGCCAGCCCCGGCGGGCGACGGCGCTCGCGATGGCCACCTGATCCGAGCCATGCACGCGTGTCAGGCGACCCGACGGCCAGCGCCTGCTCGACGCCGCGATGAGCGCCTCCGGCACCGTCGCAGCCTCGATCTGACCAGTCGGTTCGGTGGGATCGCTTGGCGGGGCGACCTCGCCCGCGGCGGGCGCGATCACCTCGTCGGCGGCGAAGGAGGCCCACTCGACGGCGCTGGCCCGCACGACCGGCGAGTGCTCGTCGACCGGCTCCGCGGCCGCGGAAGGCACGCCGAGCAGCGACACGACGGCGATGAGCACGAGCACGCGCCGCACCCTTGTGTAGCAGATCGCGAGCATCGCCGGTGTCCGTTTCGTCCTTGGGGCTGGTCGGGCCGACATCATGCCCGACAGCGGCCGTCAGGGCCACCGCCACCGCTCTCTTGGTTGGGGAGGCAACGCACCGGTACGGTGCGCTCGCTCCTAACGGCGCCGTTCAGCCCTTGCGGCGCTCGATCTCGTCGATGAGCGCGGGGACGACCTGGTGCAGATCGCCGACCACGCCGAAGTCGGCGATCGAGAAGATCGGCACCTCACCGTCCTTGTTGATCGCCACGATGAGCTGAGAGGTCTGCATCCCCGCGCGGTGCTGAATGGCGCCCGAGATGCCCGCCCCGATGTAGAGCTGCGGGGCGACGGTCTTGCCCGTCTGCCCGATCTGGTGCTGATGCGGATACCAGCCCGCGTCGGTCGCGGCGCGCGAGGCGCCGACCGCCCCGCCAAGCGCATCAGCGAGCCGCTCGATGAGCGCGAAGCCCTCGGCGCCGCCCAGCCCCCGACCACCGGCGCAGATGATCGACGCCTCGGTCATCTCCGGCCGGTCGCCACCGCTCTGCTCCACAATCTCCACGACCTTGGCACGCTGGGCGTTCTCGTTCAGCGTCACCTCGAGCTCGACGATCTCCGCGGCGCCGGCGCCGGTCTCGGATGCCGCGAAGGCATTCGGCTTCACACCGTAGCACTGCAGACGGTCACCGTGCACCCGGCACTGCGACTGCATGGCCCCGCCGAAGATCTGCTTCGTCGCGACCAGGCCGTCGTCGGTGCGCTCCAGCTCCGAGGCGTCCGTGACTACGCCCCCGCCTAAACGGATGGCGGTGCGGGCGACGACATCGCTCTGGAACGGATCCGCCGGGTAGAGCAGCACGCTGGCGCCCGAGGCGGCCAGCGCGGCTTCGAGCGCGGCCACCCTCGGCTCCGTCACGAACGCGTCGGCGGCCTCGTCGTCCCAGACGTAGGCGGTGCCGACTCCGTACGCTCCCAGCGCTTTGGCCGCGCCGGCCGCGCCGGGCCCGAAGACGGCCGCGTGGACCTCGTCGGCCAGGTTGCGCGCCGCGGTCAGCAACTGGTTGGCGACCTTACCAGGGGTGCCGTGGTCGTGGTCGACGAGGACGAGGATGGTGCTCATAGCATGCTCCTTCGCAGGCGGCGATTCACGGGTCAGAGAATCTTCTGCTCGACGAGCCAGTCGGCGAGCGCGCCGGCAGCCACCTGACCGGTGCCGTCGTCGGTGACCACCTGGCCGGCCTCGCGCGGCGGTCGCGGCGTCACCTCGAGGACTTGGGTGGCCGAGTTGGCCAGCCCCACCTCGTCCGCCGCCAGTCCGACCGCGGCGAGGTCGCGCACGTCCAGCGGCTTCTTCTTCGCCGCCATGATGCCCTTGAACGAGGGGTAGCGCGGCTCGTTGATCGCCTCGACGACCGAGACGACCGCGGGCATGGCCGCCTCGACGACCACATGGCCGGAGGGGGTCTCGCGGTGAGCCACCAGCCGGTCGCCGTCGATTTCCAGGTGGCGCGCGTAGGTCAGCGAGGGCAGACCGAGCAACTCCGCCAGCATCGCCGGCACCAACATCGTCCGAGCGTCCGAGGACTGGTTGCCCATCAGCACGAGATCGAAGGCCTCGTCGCGCAGCGCGGCGGCCAGCACCCGGGCGGTGGCCGCCGCGTCCGAGCCGGCGATCCCCTCATCACTGACCTGGATCGCCCCGTCCAGCCCGTAGGAGAGCGCCTTGCGGATGGTGGTTTGCGCCTGCTCCGGCCCCACACACAGCACCACGATCTCGCAGTCCTCCGTGCGCTCCTTGATCCGCAGGGCCTCCTCGATCGACCACTCGTCGTTGGCGTTGAGCACCGGCTCGCTGGCGTCGCGGTCCAACGTCCAGTCGTCGGGATCGACTCGCTTCTCGGCTGCCGTGTCGGGTACCCGCTTCACGGGGCAGATGATCCTCACAACGCTTCTCCAGGGTTCGGTCGGACTCGGGCGGGCCTGCCAACGTGGTGTCGGGCCAGCCTGCTTCTATGATGCACCCCACATGGCCGACTCTCCGCTGACCTGTGAGCGCAACGCCTTCATCGTCGCCGACGAACGGTACGGCTTCGCGCGCCGCGAGGCCGTCTATCGCTTCGCCGGTCACCACGGTGACGCCCGCCGGGTGCTCGACATGATGGACGTCGGCTGCGGAGAGGGTTACGGCTCGGCGCTGCTCGCGCAACGCGCGGCCTGGGTGCTCGGTGTCAGCCTGGACGGCGCCGTGGTCGCTCGCGCGGCACACGACTATCCCGCGGTCCGCTACGAGGTCATGACCCCGGACGGGCTGTTGCCCTGTGACGACGCTTGTGTCGATGTCGTGCTCTGCCGGGACCTCTCCTCGCCGCTCTTCGCGACCGATCGGCTGCTCGCCGAGTTCTTCCGGGTCCTGCGTCCCGGCGGGCAGCTCGTCTGCACCGTGCCGAACCGTCGCGCCATCGCCAACGGGCGAGCGGGGGCGTCTGCGCTCGAGTCACTCGGCATCCCGCCCGCTGAGGACCCGCTCGAGCTGATCGCTCCCCGCTTCAAGGTGGACACGTTGCTTGGGCTCCACCACGGCTGGCGTCTTGTAGGCCTGGAACGGCTGCTGGGGTGCTCGCTCCCCGACCTGCTCGACGCCGAGCCACCGCCGCTCTGGCCACGCTGGGTGCGGTCGGCCGTGCACCGGGTCCATCCGAGCGACTTCAGCCTGCGGGCAGATCGCATCGACGAGGCGCTCGAGCTGATCGCGCTGGCCACCCGCCGTTAGTCCTCGGGCAACGGCCGACCCTCGCGGCGCAGCGCAATGCCTTCCTCGACGCTCATGCCCTTGGGCAGGCGCGAGCGGATCACCCTGGCGGGCGACCCGACGGCCACCGAGAAGGGAGGAATGACACCCTTCACCACCGTCTGGCTGCCGATCACGCTGCCGGTGCCGATGTCGGCGCCCCGCAGCACGGTGACCTTCTCACCGATCCAGACGTCGGCGCCGATGCGCACCGGTGACTTCTTGATGCCTTGGGCACGCAGCTCCAGATCCAGCCGGTCGAAGCGGTGGTCGAAGTCGCCGACATACACCCAGTCCGAGAGCAGCGCGCCGTCGCCGATCTCGACGTCGAGGTAGGCGTTCACCGTGGTCGCGGTGCCGAGCACGACCTTGGCGCCGAGGCGCAAGCTGCCCTCGTGCACCCGCAGCGCGCCGTACGAGCCAACCCAGCACCACGGCCCGATCTGCAGATGCGCGCGGTCGGGGGGGCAAATCAGCTCGACGTGCCGCCCGAAGAAGGCCATGCCTCCGAACGCCACCTGGGGGTGGCGGGCACGCTGGGTGAGATAGCGCGCGGCAAGCCGTGCGTGGCCCGGCGTCACCATCCCCTGCTCCACGGCGAACCGCGCCGACCGGCGCACGCCCCCGCGCGGCCAGGGCGGCGCGGCGACGCCCGCTTGCCGGCCCAGCTCATCAGCGCGTGCGACCGCGCTCGCGGCCGCAGCCGTGGCCGCCCGCATCCCTGCCGCTTGGGCCCCGAGGACGCGCTCCCCCATCACACATCCTCGCCGACGAAGGGGGCGACGCCCGTGAGGATGCAATTGTAGAAGACATCCTTGGGCACGAGCCGCGCCGCGACCCGCTCGTCGAAGGCAAAGAGCCGCTGCCAGGTGCGGTAGGCGAACCAGCGGTAGGCGTCGGGCACCAGCGCCGGATCGACCATGCCCTCGACCGTCCGGGTGAACCATCCAAACCAGTTGGCGGTCAGCTCCTCGGTCACCGTGCGGACATCGCGCAGCCCCGCCCGCCGGGCCAGCGCCTCCAGCTCGGCGGGCGCGAAGCAGTGCAGGTCGACCTCCCACTCCAGACCCGCTGCCGCCCGCTCCTCCGGCGTCGCCGCGAGACTCGCGGCGAGCAGGCACTCGGGACCGACCGCCATGGCCGCGAGCTTCACCGCCACGCGGCCCAGCCGCTTCCACTGGGCGGCGATGCGGTCGCCCGTGCGCGTCGGCTCGCCCGCGATCACGAGCCGCCCGCCGGGGCGCAGCACCCGGCGCGCCTCGGCCAGCGCCGCGGAGACATCAGGCAGGTGGTGCGCCACCGCGTGGCCCACCACGAGGTCGAACGAGCCGTCCTCGAAAGGCAGCGCCTCGGCATCGGCCACACAGCCGTGAGCTCTCACGCCCAGCCGCTCGGCGTGCGCGAGCGCCGTCTCAACCATGCCGGTCGCGATGTCGGCGCACCACGCCTCCCCCACCACTCCGGCCTGCGCGAGATTGAGCACGAAGAAGCCGGTCCCGCAGCCGATCTCCAGGACCTTCGGGTAGACGTGCCCGGCGGGAGCCACCTTGGCGAGGCGACCGTAAGCGTAGGAGATGCAGCGCTCGTCGAACGAGATCGACCACTTCTCGTCGTAGTGGCCGGACTCCCAGTCGTGGTACACGACCTGCTTGATCTTGAGCTCCGTGGCCGCCTACCTCTCCCGGCCGTCGTCAGCGCCGAACGATCAGCGCCGCTCGAAGACCGCCTTGCCGGGACCCTGCTCCATGAAGGACGCCATGCCGGTGCGCTGGTCCTCGGTTGCGAAGGTGGCCGTGAAGAGCGTGGTCTCCAGACGCAACGCGCTGTCGAGGTCGAGCTCGCTGCCCTCGTCGATCGCCTTCTTGGCCATCCGCAGCGCGTACGGTCCCTTCGCGTACGTCCGGGCCTGCTCGACCGCCGCGTCGTAGACCTCGTCGGCGGGCAGCATCCGGTCGACGAGCCCCATCTCAAGGCAGGCGGCCGCGTCGTACATGCCGCCGCCGTAGATCATCTCCTTGGCCTTGGACACCCCGACCAGGCGGGTGAGGCGCTGCGTGCCCCCGGCGCCGGGGATGATCCCCAGCAGGATCTCGGGCTGGCCGAAGGTCGCGTCCTCGGCGGCGAAGCGGAAGTCGGCGCTGAGCGCCAGCTCGCAGCCGCCGCCCAGCGCGTAGCCGTTCACCGCGGCGATCATCGGCTGCGGCAGCCGCGCCAGCGCCTTCAACGACTCTTGGAGCTGCGACCCCTGACCGAAGAACTCGGTGAAGCTCATGTCGGCCATCTCTTTGATGTCCGCTCCGGCCGCGAACACCTTGGGTCCCCCGTACAGGACGACGGCGCCGACCTGCTCGTCCTGCTCGACGGTCCGCGCGGCCTCGGCCAGCTCACTCCAGACCTGACTGTTGAGCGCGTTCACCTTCGGGCGGTCGAGCCGGATGGTGGCGACCCCGTGCTCGTCGGTGCTGACCTGAACGAACGCAGCCACAATGAGACTCCTCGATGTGCGTGCGGGCTTGCCGGCTTGGCAACGACGGGCGAGTGTAGCCCTCAGTGCGGGCGCCTAGTCCCAGCGCTCCCAGGAGTCGCTCGCGTTCTGCTCCTCCCACTCCCGGTCGCCGCTCTCCCAGCTCTTGTTGCGTGACGCGGTCCGCTCGGCATGGTCACGGGCGGCCTCGCGGGTGTCGTACGGCCCCAGCCGGTCGTTCGCCGGACAGCCCGCGCCCTCCTCCACCCGGTCGTGCTCCATGCACCAGTAGAACGCTTCGTCTGCCATCGCTGCCCCGGTCTCCTCGACGTCGCTGCCGTCTTTCCCGCTCCATTCTGCGCTGACTCTTGTGCACGGTGCTCAAGCGTCGACAAAACAGACATGGATTCGGGCTTCCGCAACGGCTGGCACCGCTTGCTCGCGGCGGCCGTCGCATCGAACGCGGCGGACGGGCTGCGGCTGGCGGGTCTGCCGCTGCTGGCCGCTGCCCTGACGCGCGACCCCCGCCTGGTGGCCGGGCTCACCGCGGCGACGACGTTGCCCTGGCTGCTGGCGCGCTGCCGGCCGGTCTGCTCGTCGACCGGGTGCGGCCGCGCCCGCTGCTCGTGACGGCCGCGCTGCTGCGCGCCGGCATCATGGGTGCGCTCGCGCTCGCCGCTCCCGGTGGCGGCCTGCACCTGGCTTGGTTCTACGCCGCCGCCTTCGTGCTCGGAGCGGTCGAGGTGACGTACGACAGCGTGACCCAGGCGCTGCTGCCGCGGCTGGTGGAGGCCGATGACCTCGAGCGCGCCAACAGCCGCCTCTACGTGGCCGAGATCGGACTCGGCGATGTCGTGGGGCCGCCTGTCGGCGCGGCGTTGACCAGGCTGAGCCTCTCGGCGCCGCTCGGGCTCGGCGCCGTCGGGTATCTGCTCACCGGACTGGTCGCAGCACGGCTGCCGCGGCTCGGCGCGGCCGCCGGAACCGGGGAGGCGACGGGGACGTGGCGGCAGCAGCTCGGTACGGCGCTTACCTTTGTCCGGCGGCACCCGCCTCTTGGCCCGCTGCTGCTCATTTCGGCCGGGACGATGGTGGCGGTCTGGTCAACCGAGGCGGTGCTCGTGCTCTTCGCCGACGAGGTGCTGGGGCTGGGCCGCGCGGGCTTCGGCCTGGCCGCGGCCGCCGGGATGGCCGGCACGGCCGCGGGCGGGCTGCTCGCGCCGCGCCTGCTGCGCCGTCGCGATGTCACCACGATCCTGCCCACCGCACTCGGCGCCATGGCGTCATGCCAGCTGGTGATCGGTCTTGCTGGAGCACTGGTGCCGGTGCTGCGTGTGCCGCTCACGTTCACCGCACTGGCGGGCTTCGGGCTCTGCTTCGGCACCGTGGCCGTCGGGCTGGTCAGCCTGCGCCAGCATCTCACCCCGCCGATCCTGCTCGGGCGCGTGGGCGGCCTGTGGCGGTTGGCGACGGGGGCGGGTGCCCCGCTCGGCGCGCTGCTCGGCGGCCTCGTCTCGGCGCACGCGGGCCTGTCCGCCACCTATCTCGTCGGGGCCGGACTGCTCGGACTGCTCTCACTCGTAAGCGCGCGGGCGCTCTCCGCGCGTGAGGCGCGGCCGACCTACGCCCACGCTCCCGCTACCGCTACCGCCTCATGAACAGTCGGCCAGTGAGCCGCCCCAGGCGGTAAGCCGGACCGCCACGGCGGGTCTGCTGCGCGCCGACCCAACGTCCTGCCCGGCGCAGCAGCACGGCCCACTGTTGCTCCGCCTCGGTGAGCAGCCTGCCCGCCTGATGCGCGCGCCAGATGCGGTCGTACGCACGGCGCGTCTCGGACTCGGCCACCAGCCCGTAGGCCAGGTTCAGCCGCTGCATCCGCTCGGTCGCGGCGGGCCGCTCGGCGGGTCCGACCGCGTCGGGATGGCGGCGGCGGGCCAGCGCGCGGTAGGCGGCGGCCAGCTCGGCCTGGTCCGCAGAGGCCGAGACCTCAAGCTCGGCGTAGGCGTCAATGAACTCCTTCACGTCGCCGGCGTCAGCGCCGCACCGCGGCGCCCTGCGCGACCGGCGCCGAGTGCGGCGCCGCTCATCCGGTCACCGGCTCCGCTCGCTGATCCGGCGGGGTTTCCAGCGAGCGCTGTGCCGCCGCGAGCACGTCGACGACCTGCCGGCCGAAGCCGGCGTCACACGGGTGGGACCCGCCGTTCTGAACGGTCTGGACCAGCTCGTCGAGCGCGATCCCGTACGCGACGAGCGCGTCGCGTTCCTCCACCGGCAGGGCGACGAAGCCCTCCTGGCCGTAGAACTCGCTCACGTTGCGAGCGCTGTTTAGCGGGATCGTCAGGCTGAGCGCCATGCGGGAGACCGCGCCGCCCGCGTGGGTGAGCGTGAGCTCCACGGTGTCGCCGCGTACCGGCGTCGCGTGCACGTGCATGACCGGCCCAAGCACGGGCAGCAGCACCGAGAGGGCGTGCGGGCCGGTATCCCACAGCGCGCCCTGGTCCTTCCGCCACTGGGAGTCCTTGTACGGGCTGTCCGGCTCGTAGATCGACCCGAACTTCGTAACGTGGGCCCCGTGCCAACCGTCGACCTCGGTCATGTGCCGCAGCCCCTCCTGTACCGCCGGGACATAGCGGTCGGTGAAGAAGACCAGCGAGCTGACCTGCGCCTGATCCGTCGCCTCGACGATGCGCTCGGCGCCCTCCGACGAGAGCGCGACCGGCTTCTCCAGCAGCAGGTGCCGGCCCGCCGCGGCCGCTCGCACCGCCAGCTCGGCCTGGACATCGGGCGGAAGCGCGATCGCGACGGCCTCCACGTCGGCGAGCAGTGCGTCGAGGTCGGTGTAGCCGGCGACGCCGTGCCGCTCCGCTACGGCCGTGACCTTCTCGGGGGTCCGCCCCCAGACGCCGACGAACTCGACCTCTTCATGAGCGGCCAGACCGGCCGCGTGAATCGTGTCGGCCCAGTGGCCCGTCCCCAAGAGTCCGAATCGCAGTGACATGCGCACACTCTACGGGGCGAAAGACGGCCCGTTTTGCGCTCTCGACCCGTCGGGAGAGTCTGCAGCCGTCCATCCCGTCGCCCCCGATGGCCGTAGGTTGGGCATGCCGATGCCGAGAGTCGATCGGACCGGGCTATAGCTTCGTTAGTAGGCTGCTGAACGTTCGATTAGAGGATGAGGTGGAGTCTTGGGTCGGCTCTCGGAAGAGGAGGCGGACCGGCGGTTCGTGAAGAGAGTCTCGAGCCGCTGGAGCCGCATCAAAGGGCCGACGCCGAGCGTCGATGCCGCTGCCTTCGCTGCGGGACAACTCGCTGGGTGAAACTCACCAACCTGGGACGCGCTGATACGTTCGCCTGCCGGTGGTGCCAACCTCGTTGGGGGTCTGGTAATCCAGCGCCGAGTGGATCCGACGCGTATTGTACCTCAACTCGATATGGCGTGTGATGTCGCGGCGCGCATGACCTTTCGTCGGATAAGCGGTGAGTCCGACCAGCAAGGTCAGTGAATTTCTCGAAAATGTGTCTCATTCAGCTTGACAGGTTCCGCATCGCGGGCCGCGGCCACATTGCGTCCACAGCGATCTTCTGGTCCGGTCGCCAGGCATCGCAGGACCGTTGCAGCATTGTCTTGGGGCTACGCCCAGGCGACCCGACAAGTCGGCGCGCGGGGTGGAGTGAGCGACCTGGCTGGCTGGCCCGGAAGCGGCTCGCGGGTACGGCGGACAGCGGATGGCCATTGATCTCACGCCTCCGACTGTCTGCTTTTCAGGCGCTGGAAAGTATCCGTCCAAGCCTTCGCCTGCGGTGAACCAGCAGCCTGCGTCTCCGCAACTTCCATCGGCCCAAGGTGGGGGGTTGCGGCTGTTGCGGTCAATGCTGCGGTCAGGCTCTCCCAGCTCAGTCGGGGGACTGTCAACGAGAACATCGCGCATTCGCGTCCGTCTCATCGCGTGGCGGGGGGCCACTCGCCAACGCGTTGGGTAAGTTCCAGGTATGCCACAAGGGGGTCGACGCGCCAAGGTCGCTCGTGCCCGGCTGGTGCCGGCGCAGCCGGAACTGTTTCGGGGACAAACCGAGCAGCTACTGGCTGCATTCGTGCCCGGGACGTCGGTGACTCGCTACGGACGCACTTGGTTGATGGGTCAGACGCGGGCGTCGGACGGCTATCTCGTTGGCCGCATCGGCTTTGAGTCGGAGGGATGGCGCGACGTCGACCACGTCGAGATCGGCACCGCCGAGTGGGTCGTCTGGTTCAACACAGAGCGCCCCCACGAGCTCCTCGACGATCTCACCCCCGAACTCGTCGAGAAACTCCACTATGATCACAGACGCGCCCTGCCAGAGGCAGGATGACTCATGAAATCGAGTCTCCGGACTCGCCGGGACGTCTCAGTTCTTGGACACCTGACAGTGAAGGTGACCATGGCCGTCATGACCGAAGACGATGCCGATCAACGTCGGGAGACGCGGTGGTCGGCAACAAGAAGACCGATGCAGAGCGCCCACATCGGCGATGCAGGCCTTGCGCTGATCCACACCCAGGAACAACCTCCCCTTGGATGCCGTACAGTCACAAGCGGAGCTGGAGGGCAATGAGATCGATCGTGACTGGTCGCGGCGCCGCGCGGATCGTGGTCGGGTTCCTTGTCGCATTCAGCGTCCCCAACGTGTACTGGGGACTGGGCGGTGACCGAGGCATTGTCTGGGTCGTTGGCTGCGACTGTCTCCCAATCGCGGCGGTGTGGATACAACAGGCTGCGATCGTCCTCGGGATCGCCGTGTTGCTGGGGCGCACAGGAATCTGGAACGCTCCATTTGGGAGCTGGATGTTTCGTGTGGCCACCTGGGGCATGGCTGCCATCTTCGGAGCAGTCGCGCTGTCTAACTCGATCGGCGACAACACAGTTCAGGCGCGGGCACTCTTCGCACCTGTCGCCGCCGTAATGTGCGTGCTGTGCGTGATCGTGGCTCGCTCGCCCCGCGATGAACCGGCCGTCAGCGCGCGTTGAATGCCCCGCCCCAGCCAGTAGCGGCTCGGGTCGGCGGGCGACGCGGGCCTGCTCGATCATGGTGAGCAACTCGTCGGCCCCGATCGCCCCGGGCCCGCACCGCCGGGTTCGCCATCGTTCAAGCGTTGAGACGTCCCGGCGAGTCCGGAGACGCCCAACCTTGGGAGGATCTGAACTATGGGACGTCGGAGCAAGTACCCCGATGAGCTTCGGGAGCGCGCAGTGCGGATGGTTGCCGAGGTTCGGCCGCAGTACCCCTCGCAGCGGGCGGCGATCAGCGCTGTCGCGGGAATGCTGGGGGTGGGCACGCCTGAGACGCTGCGGACCTGGATCCGTCATCGCCAGCCTCGTCCTGGTGATCGGTCTCGACGTGGCCGTCGCGTGGCCGCTGTACAGGACCTTTCGTCCTGTGAGCAAGCTGATCTCCATGCTCGCCGCGGGGGCGAGGATCACATACGTCGGGGTCCTCGCTGTTGCAGTCGGGCAGATGATCGGAGTGCTCGGACTGCTCGACTTCGACGTCCTCGGGATGTCCGGTACAGCACAGGTCGAGACGTTGGCAACGATGGGCAAGTCCTCCGAGATCTGGGAAGCCGGCCTCGTCGCCTTCGGTCTGCATCTGCTCGCGATCGGGTGGCTCGGGTTCAGGTCAGCGCTGTTTCCCAAGCTCCTGGCCGTCTTGGCTGGCCTCACGGGTCTGGGCTACGTGATCGACCATGACGGCGCGTTCTTCACCCGTGGCGACGTGACGGAGGTCTCCGCGCTCACGTTCATCGCCGAGCTGCTGATGGCGCTCTACCTCGTCCTCCGCGAGGGTCGCAACCAACGCCCCACAGTGGACGAGGAGCACTCCGCTCGAGCGGCGATCGCCTGGGCGGACACGCCTCTCACCCACCGCGAACTCGGCACCAGCCACGGCAAGCCCGCCCGTTCGGGATATCCCTACGATCCGTGGCGCTCCTCCTCGGACCGGTGATCCTCATGGTGTTCAGTCTGGTCGGTGAGGCCATCGGCTGGCTCCTCGGCACAAGCCTCGGGTGGGCGATCGACCTCTTCCTGGTGTGGTCCTCCCGATCGTGGACGAACGTGGAGAAGGGCTTCGCCACGCTCGTGTGACCGGCGGGCTCGCCGCACGGTTCTACCTGATGACGATCACCGATCCAGGGGTCGCGATGCCAGACGCACCGGCAGCCGCGAGGTAGTTCAGGCGGCGCTCCTCAGCCCGGTGCGCCTCCGCAGATCCGGCGTGACACACGCACGCCTTTCAGACGGCCTCGACCTTGAGTATCCCCGGATACCGCATGGTCGCTATGCGCCTGCGAGTTGTGTGCTCTTGTCCGCCCGGCGTGCATGGCGGGGACTATGGCGCGGCTGCCCAACCTGCGGGTGTCGGCTGTTGCTGGATAGTGGTATGAGCGAGGGATGTGGGGTGGAGTGCGAGAGACCCAGCACGAGCCCTGTTTGCCGGCTAGTGGGCGTCAGCCCGGGCCAGCGGCTCGCCGCGGTAGCCGCGGGCGACCATGGACACGAAGTCGTAGATCGCGTCCTCGTTCGGGGCCAGCGGTCCGGGACGGAAGTGCGGCGAGGCCAGCCCGCGCTGCACCGACTCGCAGGCCGCCCAGTCCTGACGGTTGGTGCGATCCCAGAACTCGACCGCATAGGCGGGATCGACGGAGGAGTCGGGGAAGTACCAGGCGCACTCGATGCGGGTGCGTCCCGGTGCGAGCGGGACGAGCCGGTGCGTCATGACATAGTCGGGGTGCGCGGACACGAGCAGGTTGGGGAAGAGACCCAGGTAGGCGACGGTGTGCTGGTCGGCGCCCTCGATCGGTCGTCCGTCGCTGCGTCCGTCAAGGGACATGGTCTCCACACCCTCGCGCAGCTCCATCGTCCCGCCGACCCACGCGCCCTCCGACTTGTAGTTGTCCCCACTCGTCGGCGGGCTGACCGCGCAGAGCTCCGGATGGATGAGCGGGCAGTGGTAGCACTCGTGGTAGTTCTCGCACACGACCTTCCAGTTGGCCGCCACCTCGTAGTCGTGGCGCGCCAGCGGCACGAGCGTCTCGGGCCGGTAGGGTGCGAGCAGGCTCGCCATGGCACCGACGTGCTCCTCGAAATCGGACGCGTCACCGGTCGCGTTCACGAACACCCACCCTCGCCAGACCCGCAGCGGCAACGGCACAAGCCCATGCTCGTCGGGCTCGAACGACGCGACCTCGCGGAAGCCGGGTGCGGCCTGCAACTGCCCGTCCAGCGTGTAGGTCCAGGCGTGATAGGGACACACGATCGATCGCCGGGGGGCCGCGCCCCCAGCAGGCAGCAGCTCGTGACCGCGGTGGCGGCACGTGTTCGCGAAGGCCAGGCCGTGCGAGTCGGCGCGGGTCAGCAACACCCCTATGTCGCCAACGAGCGCGGACCGCTGCGTCGCCCCACTCGCCCACAGGTCCTGCCACCGCCCCAAGCAGAACCATGACCCCGCAAGAAGGTGTCGTCGTTCCCACGCGAAGACGTCGTCGGCCGTGTAGGCCGCGGCGGGCAGCATCCGGCTCTCGCCGAACGGCCGCAGGCTCTCCGTGACGTCGGTCGCGGGCAGTGGCGCGTGCGGAGTGAACAGTGTGGTCATGTCGCTTCCTTGCGAGGGTCACGGGTCAGCTGTCGCCGTGCCCAGACGGGAAGCGGAAGCGCGGCGGGTGGAGGCACTGCGCGCAGCGGTGGCGGACTGCGGGAGCCGAGGCGTCCCGCGGACGCGACATGCGCTACCGTCTGGCTCCTCTGCTCCGCAGCCCCTGATTCTTGCGTCAGGGTAGCGCCCGCCGGCACGGCTCGGCTAGTCCCGATCCCGTTCGGCCAGACGCTCTGTGCAGCTACGCGAGAGCGCCGCCGATATACGATCGCCGTGCGCTCAGGGGCGCTGCGTTCTGCATCCTGTTGCGCGGTTGCCGAGGCACCAGCGGGACTGAAAGAAGGGTTGACGAGGTGCTCGACGAGGCCGAGTACCAACGGTGGCGCGAGAGCGCCGCCGACGCCGCAGAGCAGGCGGCGGCGCAGCGCCATGGCGCGTCCTATCACTGGGCCTGCTTCCTCGCCGAGCAGGCGGCGCAGTTCGCGCTGAAGGCTCTTCTCCATGGCATTGGTCGCCCCGCATGGGGACACGACCTGCCCGAGCTGGGCCAGCGGTTCACCGCCGCCTTGGACGAGGAACTGGCTCCACCGGTGCACGAAGCCCTCCTGCGTCTGTCGCGGTACTACATCGCCAGCCGTTATCCCGACGCGCATCCCTCCGGCACGGCCAAGGGCCACTACAGCGGGTCCGACGCCGATCAGGCGATCGCGGACACGGCGCTCGTTTTCGCTCTCCTCGACGGGCGCTGGCGAGAGCTGCAAGCGGCGGACCACGATGGGAGCTGAGGCGGTTCTCCGGCGGCGCCGAGCCGAGCGAGCGGCGCTGATCGCGCGCGGGCAGACCTTTGCGCAGGGCTTGTCGGCAGAGCTTCAGGTGCGGGCGGTCGTGCTGCACGGGTCGGTGGCGCGCGGGGACTTCAACGTCTGGAGCGACGTCGACGTGCTCGTGGTGGCCGACGCCCTGCCTGAGCGCTTCCTCGATCGGCTCGACGCGCTCGCACCCTGGCCGCCGCGCATCCAGCCGGTCGCCTGGACGCCGGCCGAGTGGCGGCAGCGCAGCGCCCGGCGGGACCCGATCGCCGTCACCGTCTGCCGGCACGGCGTGTGGCTGGCGGGGGCGCCGGAGGATCTAGCGGAGGACGCGCCGACCCCGGAAGAGAAGAGCCAGCCGCCACGCCAGACGAGCAGCCCGTCTGAGGGGCGGTGACCGGGTTGCAGCAGCGACCCCGACGCTGTGTTCGATCAGTCCTGGGGCGCGGCGACGCGGCTGATCTCTGCCACCTCGTCGTCGGAGAGGTGCCACCGTGCGGCGGCCGCGTTCGTGCGGACCTGGTCCGGCGTGGTCGCACCGGCGATGACCGAGGCGACCACTGGCTGCGCGGCCAGCCACGCGATCGCGAGCTCGACCAGCTCGTGGTCGCGCTCCTCAGCAAAGGTCCGCAGCTGCTCGACGATCGTGAAGTTGCGCTCGTTCAGGTAGCGCCGCGAGCGCTCGGCCGGCAGGCCGGCCAGGCGCGTCCCCTCGGGCGGCGGCTCGTCGCGGGTGTACTTGCCGGTGAGCATGCCGCTGGCGAGCGGGAAGTAGGGCAGGAAGCCCAGGTCGTGCTGGTCGCAGGTCTGAAGGACACCGTCGGACTCGGGCTCGCGGTGAAGCAGGCTGTAGTGGTTCTGCACGCTCACGAAGGCCGCGGTGCGGTCATCCGAGGCCGTGCGCTGCGCCCAGTCCAGCTGGCCGGCGGAGAAGTTCGAGCAGCCGATCTCGATGACCTTGCCCTCGTCGACCAGGTCGTTCAGCGCGGCCAGCGTGTCCTCGATCGGCACGTCATCGTCCGGCCGGTGCTGTTGGTAGAGGTCGATGTGGTCGACGCCGAGCCGGCGCAGGCTGTCCTCGCACGCCTGGCGCACGTACTCCGGACGCGCGCCGCTGCGTGCGGGATCGTCGCCCATCTGCGCCCCGTACTTCGTGGCGATGACCGCCTCGTCGCGCCGACCCCTGAGCGCCGCGCCGAGAAAGCGCTCGGACTCTCCCTCGCTGTACATGTCGGCGGTGTCGAACAGGGTGACGCCGGAGTCGAGCGCCGAGTCGACGACGGCCTTCGTGCCGCCAGCGTCGACGCGCTTGCCGAAGTTGTTGCACCCGAGGCCCACGACGGAGACCTCCAGCTTGCTGAGCATGCGTGTCTGCATCGATGACTCCTCGTTCTTCGGACGGGACTCGGATCCTTGCCCGGTGGTGGCTGTGGGGAACCAGCCGGTCCGAGGACGAACCCCTTGGGCGCGGACGATACGATGCCCCTCCCAGACTGCGCGAGGCGCGGTCGGCTGACCGCGAAGGCACGCCCATGAGTGGTCCCGTGGCAGCCCGTGACGCCGCCCGCAAGGACGACGCGCTCTCGGGCGCGGAGGTGCGCGAGGGCCGCTCGACGACCGTGGGTGGCATGCACATCGCCCGGGTCCTGCCGACGAAAGGCCGCCAGACGGTCGGCGACCTCATGCTGCCCCTGACGGGTTGGAGCCTGACGGGTTCGGTCCGGCGCCCTTCCAGTTCGGTCGCATCGAGGCGCCCCGACCGCACTGGCTGCGCGCTTCCTGAACGCCCCGGGGTGATGTGACGAATGCTGTTGCTGCGAATCCTCGTCTACGCCGCGTCCGTGTGGGTGGCGGTGCGGTTGGTGGACGGGCTGAGCTTCACCGGTACCTGGGTCGCCTTGCTCGCGCTCGCGGTCATCCTCGCCGCCGTCAACGCCGTGGTCCGTCCAGTCGTGAACTTGTTCAGCTTGCCGCTCATCATTCTCACCCTCGGGCTCTTCCTGCTCATCGTGAACGCGCTCATGCTGCAGCTCACGCTGTGGATCTCCGACAGGCTGGACCTCGGGCTGGACTCCGAGGGCTTCGCCGCCACGTTCCTCGGGGCGCTCGTCATCACGATCATCGTCTGGATCGGTGAGGCGCTCACCAGACGAGCGAGATCCTGAACAAGCTCGTCGGCGCTCGGCTGCCCCGACCGCTCTGCGTCACACGACGAGCAGGCGGCTGCGGCCTGACGCGACCACCAGCAGCGCTTCGAGATCCTTGCGGTCGCTGGTGATCACGACCGTGTCCTCCCACGCCTCCGACGTCGCGGCGACGACAGCGTCCGCCGCGCTCACAGCACGCGCCGCGTCGACCCGCAGATGTCCGGCGCGCCGAGCACGTCCAGGCTGCACGGATCATGCACCGGGCGCTTCAAGCGCTGGTTGAGACGAGCGTCGCGGCCGCTCCGACCCGTCGACACCTCGACGACCGCTACCGTCGGCACGACCGCAGCGCCCCCGGTCCGAGCTGCCACCTCCAAGGCCTCGATCAACGTGTCCGGGGGAGGCGCGGCTGCCCACGCGCTCAGTCCCGAGGAATCGAAGACCGCGTCCAAGTCAGGCCACCCTGCCGGCCTGACCGTCGGCGAGCGACACGCCCAGACGCTCCGCGACCTCCTGAACCCGCTGTTCCGACGGTCGTGTTTCGGGCGACTCGGCGTAGATCTCTTCAAGCGCCAGGCGCAGCAGGAGGTTGTAGCCGGATCGGGTCAAGGCCTCCGTCGCGGCCGCGGACAGGCTGGAGATGACTCCTGCGTCACTCAGAGACCGAAATGCCGCCAACAAAGGCTTCGGCAGGCTGATGGAGACAGGCTGTGTCGTCGTATCACCGGCGCGCAGCGCCTCGAGTGCACTCGTCAGTTGATCGGCGGCGTCGAACTCGTTCTGACCCATCAACGGGATCGTGGCGTTGTCCTTGCTTGAGGGCCATCGTCGCGGGCCGGAGAGGCGGGTCGGCGCCGTTGCCAAACAAGTCCGTTCCGTCACTATTGCACCTGTGTTGCTTCTTACGGCACCGTAAGAAGGTGATCACCACCCGAACGTTTCTCACGGCACCGTCAGTTCTTGCTCACCGGAAATATCGGGGTTTAGCAGAGAACGTATGGATTTGAGGCGCCTCGGTGATGGGCGGTGGCCGTACCTCGGTGAATGTGAATGGGCGGCGGTCCCGCGCCGGGCGGAGGCTGCTACGACCCTGTGAGCACACCGCTGCGGATGCGCTCGGCGCCCGCGTAGACGTTGCAGCGACGGTCGCGCAGGAATCCGACCAGCGTGATGCCGAAGCGCGCGGCCAGCTCGACGGCCAGGCTGGAGGGCGCCGAGACCGAGCACACGATCGGGACGCCCGCGGTCAGCGCCTTCTGCAGGATCTCGTAGCTCGAACGACCGCTGTTCATGAGGATGCACTCGTGAGCCGGCAGCTGGCCCTCGAGCAGCGACCAGCCGAACAGCTTGTCCACCGCGTTGTGCCGCCCGACGTCCTCGCGGGCCGCGAGCAGGTCACCCCCCACGGTGAAGAGCCCCGCCGCATGCAACCCGCCGGTCACCTCGAACAGCCCCTGGCCCCCGCGCAGCAGATCCGGCAGGGCGTACAGCGTGTCGATCTCGACCGTCGGCCCGGGCGGCAGAGGGGCGCAGCCGTCCAGGTCGAGCTGGTCAAGGTGGGCCTTGCCACAGACACCGCAGGCGCTGGTGGTGGTGAAGTGTCGTTCCAAGGGGCGCAGATCCGGGTCGACGCCGTTGGCCAACTCGACGTTGACGATGTTGTAGCGCTGTTCCTGATCGACCTCGGGGTCCGTGCAGTAGGTCATCCGCCGGATGTTCTCGCGGTTGCGGACCACTCCCTCGCCGTGGAGGAAGCCGGCTGCCAGTTCGAAGTCCGTGCCAGGCGTGCGCATCGTGATCGCCACCGTGTGCGTGCCGGAGCCGGTCGCGATCCGGATCTCCAGAGGCTCCTCGGTCGCGAGCTGGTCCGAACGGGGATGCGGTCGTCCGTCGCGGTACGTCTGCACGCGCGCGCGAACCTTGCTGCCTGGGCGGCTGGTCACCCTTGCCTGCTTCCTTCGCTAGACAGCCAGGGTAACCTCATTCGCGCTCAGGCCAAACCTCGGCCGCGGCCAGGCGAGCCAGCCCCTCGACGATCCTGGTCCCCTGTCGTCCGAGCGCCTCGGGTCCGCCGACCGCCGAGCGCGAGAGCCAGTCGGCGAGCCAGCGCGGAGGCGTCGAGGCACCAGAGGGTGCCAACACCGCGCGCAGACGCTCAACGAAGCCCCCGAGCGGCACGACGTTCGGGCCGACGAGCTCGATCGCGAAGTGCAGCTCGCCACGTGAGCCGCGCTGGCTGTCGGCGGCGACCACCGCGTCGGCGAGGTCGTCGAGGTGCAGCGGCGCGTGCCGAGCAGCTGGGTCCGCTGCGGACGCCAGGCCCCCCGCCAGCGCCACCGTCAGTGCGTCTGCGACGCCGTAACGCAACGCGCAACGCATGGTCACCACCTCCATCGGCAGCTCGTCGAGCAGATCGGCGCCCTCCCGCTGCTGTTGCAGGTAGGGGTTCTCCCCCGCCGTCAGCGCGGCCAACTCCGTCGGCCAGATGAAGCGCCGGCAGCCGGCCCCGACGGCGGCGCTCATGACCGTGGCCAGCTCGTCGAGCTGCGCCTGAGGCTCGGCCAGCGGCCCGCCGGCCAGGTGCACGACGGTGTGCGCCTGCTCGAGCGCGCTCTCCAAATGGCCTTCGTCGTCCAGCGTGCCGAGCGCGACCTTGCACCCGGCGCGTCGCCACGCCGCGGCGTCGTCCTCGCCACAGCGCTCCGCATCGAGATAGGCCCGCACCTCACCACCCGTGGACAGCAACGCACGCGCGACCGCCCGCCCCGCTCCGCTCTCGGCTCCTGTGATCATGACCGGCATGAACGCCGAGGGTAGTGCTCCGGGGCGTCAGCGGGGTAGGAACGACGCAGCCCACGGAGGAGTGCGAGAGATGACGACGCCACGTGTCTGGCTCGGGCCGGACGAGGACCCCGCTCCGCTCTTCGGCGACGCCATCCGAGAAGGCGGCGGGCAGCTTAGCGCGATCGATGACGCCAACGCGATCGTGTGGCTGGGCTCGGATCCGTCCGAGCTGGAAGACACCCTCAATCCGGACATCGAATGGGTGCAACTGCACGCGGCGGGCGTCTCGACCTACGTCGCCGCCGGCCTGGTCACCGGGTCGCCGATTTTCACCTCAGCTGCCGGCGCGTTCTCCGACGCTGTCGCCGAGCACGGGCTCGGTCTGGCCATCGCCGGGTTGCGGGAGCTGCACCAGTACGCCCGAGCACAGCAGTGGAAGCCCTCGGAAGACATGCACACGCTGCGGGGAGCGAGCGTCGCGGTGGTCGGCGCCGGTGGCATCGGCAAGGCGCTCATCGATCTGCTCCACCCGTTCGGCGTGGAGGTGATCGCGGTGAACCGCAGCGGCGAGCCGGTGGACGGCGCCGATCGTGTGGTCAGCACGGACGGGCTCGAGCGGGTGTGGGGAGACGCCGACGTGATCGTCTTGGCGGTGCCCGAGACCGAGGAGACCAGGCACATGGTCGGTCGCGACCAGCTCACCGCGATGCGCTCACACGCCGTGCTCGTCAACGTTGGCCGTGGCACGCTCATCGAGACGGAAGCGCTCGTCGACGCGCTTGCACAGGATGAGATCGGCTGCGCCGCGGTCGACGTCACCGACCCCGAGCCGCTGCCCGGCGGTCATCCGCTGTGGTCAGAGCCGCGTTGTCTGCTCACGCCGCACGTCGCGAACTTCCGCCAGGCACGCGCGCCCGCCCTCGCCCGACGGATCCGCGAGAACGTCACCCGCTTCGCCGTGGACGAGCCGCTCGTCGCTGTCGTGGACCCGGAGCGCGGCTACTGACCCTGTCCATGGTGGGCGGAGGGGGTACCAGGCACCCACGCGGCGAGGTGTTCCTCCAGACCCGGCAAGGCGAAGGTCACCCTGCCGTAGCCATCGGGACGCAACAGACCCCGGTCGATGAGCCGGGAGCGGGTCCAGCCCCACTTCGACGCAGCATCGTTCATCGACGCGGCGATCGCCGATGAGGTGCGGCTCTCGGCGGGCGTGCCCGCGACCGCGTGCAGGTAGCGGCGCTCGCCATCGGGCAGCTCGGCCAGCCACCGCGACCTGCCTCGCGGCATCCCGTGACGACGCCGGCTTGCGCGGCGATGTTGTCAAGTTCATCCGCGGAGCGGTCCGCGGCCGCGTTCCACGTCTCGTAGCCGAAGAGCTGGAGAAAGTAGGGGTAGCCGCCGATCGCGGCAGCAGCCTCTGCAGAGCCTCGCTGGACAGCGGCGTCCCGCGCTCAGCAGTTGGGATCAGCAGCGCCTCGGCGGCGGCTGCGTCGGAGAGCAGACCGAGTTCATGCTCGCGAATGCGCTCCGCGTACGTCGAAGACGCCGCCCACATCGCCGCGCGAGCGTGCGGCAGGCCAGCAACCAAGGTCAGCACGGGCAGCACGGAGCCGGGACGGGTCTCGTGGCGAGCGACCCGCTGCAGGGCTGTGGACAGCGGACCCATCTGCGCGGCGGGCAGCGCGTGGATCTCATCGACGCTCAGCAGGATCGCAGTCTGCGCATGCGAGGCGGCGATGGCGGCGGCCACAAGCGCATCCGAGAGGCCGGTCGCCAGATCACCCGTGCCGCCGCGCATGCGGTCCGCCGTGATGTCCACCGAGAGCTCCAGCTCGCGATGCTTCAACCCGAGGGCCGTGAGAATGGCGAGCGCCTGGCGGGCATACTCGCCGACGCGGGCGTCCAGATCGTGGTCCATCAGCTTGCGATGCAACTCCCGCAGCAACGGCACGATCACGTCGCTGTGCGCGCCGGCTTCGACATCGACCACCCAGCAACCTTGAGCGCGAGCCGTCGTCAGCAGTTCCGCCAAGACCGCGGTCTTGCCCATGCCCCGGTTGCCCGACAACAGGCGCGGCTGCTCGTAGTAGCCGCGACGGACGCGCCGCACCGCCGACTCGAGGTCGGCGAACTCCGGCTCCCGTCCGGCCAACGCCGGGGGGATCACCCCGAAACCGGGAACGAAGGATTGCTAATGTCAGCAGCGGGTGCGAGCGAACCGTGGCCGCCGAACTCCAAGCTCAGTGAACGTGGGCGCGGGCGCTCCAGAGACGCATGAGCAGGGCGAGCAACACCGAGTGGTAGACGAGTCCGCACAACCAGAACGGCCACGCCGGCGCCCCCGCGTCCAGTGCCCAGAAGGCCCGTGCTGGCCAGTAGCCGGGGATGACGCCGAACAGCAGCGCCCACGGGCCGTCGCTGAACCACCCCAGCAGCGGCGTGAAGAACAGCACGCTGGTGGCCTTCATGACCGCCAAGCCCTCGACCTTGTTCGTCGCGTACGTGGCCAGGAGCAGCGCCGGCACGGGCGCGAACAGCGCTGCGACCACCAGGATCGGGGTGGTCCGCAGTAATCCCGCAGCCGGCAACGAGCCGGAGAGCGGCACCGTGATCGCCAGCGTGAGCAGGCTGATCGCCGCGGTCGCGCCGACGCGCGCGAGGGCGTAGCCACGGAGCGAGAGCGGCGTCACCCGCAGCGCCTGCAGCACACCCTCGTCACGCTCGTCGAGCAGGACGAGCCCCGCCAGCAACCCGCTGAGAAAGGGCACGAGGAGCAGCAGGAGAAAGCTCGTGAGCAGCGGCCGGTAGGGGGTCAGCGTCACCCCGGTCGTGCGGATGATCCAGGCGCCCAGCCCGCCGTCCAGCAGCCGCAGCAGCAGGACCAGCGCGATGGGCGCGGCCAGCAGTTGCGCCAAGAGCGGGTCGCGGCCCACGGTGCGCACGTCGCGGGCGGCCCACGCGCGCAGCGTCGCCGCCCTCACCTGGCGCCTCCGAGGACGTGGCGCTCGAACGCGCGTCGGGCCAGAAGCCAGAGCACGGGTAGCCAGGCAAGGCTCGCCGCGACCGCCGCGACGAGCGCGGTGGTCGGCACGGGCCGGTACGCCGCGATGAGCAACAGCATCGGGCCCTGCGTCGGCAAGAGCGCGAGCACGACCCCGAGCACGCCCACCGGATCGAGACCCAATGCCGAGACGACCGGCAGGCTGAGCGGCAGCGCGGGCAGCTGGACTGCCATGATGAACTCCACGACCGTCTCGCAGCGCGCCACGATCGCGAAGCCGGTCAGCCCGGCGACAAGGCTGAGCAGGACCACACCGGCCAGCAGCGGCGCGAGCCGCGCCCGACCCGGCGTGAGCAGCACCAGGCCCGCGCTGGCCATCACCGCCAGCCCCGTGAGGACCGCGAGCTTGCTGCCGAGGTACTCCGCGAAGGTCAACGGCGAGACCACCAGGGCGGAAAGCACCCGCTCGGTACGTTCAAACAGCACCAGCCCAGGAAGGAAGAAGAGCGCGAGCAGACCCAAGTCGGAGAAGACCGCGAGCGGTGCCGCCGTGGAGAGCGCCCGGGCGGGCATCTGTGCCAGCACCACCACCCACACCACGGTTGCGACCGCCGCCGCGGACACGATCCCGTAGCGCCATTGCAAGCGCAAATCTCCCTGACCGGCCACGAGCAGGCGCTGCGCGCGCTGGCCCACCTCAGCCGCCGATCGACGCAGAGCCGTGCGACGCGCTCTCGTCTCCTGCGGCGTGAGCATCGTCCCGCTCCGCCCGCTGCGCTGCGATGCGCACGTAGACGTCAGCGAGCTCGGCCTCGCGCGAATGCAGCGTTTCGACGACCCCGGACCGCAGCAGGCGCGTGAAGTCCTGGTCGTCGACCAGTCCGTCGAGCGCGAACTCGCGGTGCAGCAGCCGGTCGTCACTGCGGTAGCCGACCTGGACCGTGCGGGTGCCGTAGCGCTGCCGCAGCACCCGCGGCGCGTCCACGAGGGCGATCCGCCCCCCGACGACGAACGCGACGCGGTCACAGACCGCCTGCGCGACAGCCATGTCGTGCGTCGCGAGCAGGACGGTGCGGCCGGCGGTGCGCTGCTCGACAAGCAGCTCCGTCACCAGTCGCACGTTCGACGGATCGAGCCCGGCCGTGGGTTCGTCGAGGAAGAGCAGCTCCGGCTCGTGCAGCAGCGCTCTGGCCAGATTGAGCCGGACGTGCATGCCCTTCGAGAACGTCCCGGTCCGCTCGTCGGCGACATCGGCGAGCCCGAGGCGATCGAGCAGTGCGTTGGTGGGAAGGGACGGACGCTCATACAACGCCGCGAAGAAGGCGAGGTTCTCCGTCGCGGTCAGCTTGCGGTAAGCGGCCGGGAGCTCGAAGGAGACGCCGATGTGCTCGTAGTAGGAGCTACCCCAGGCGGGCAGCGGCCGACCGAAGACCTCGATCGCGCCGGCGTAGCCGCGCAACAATCCCGTGAGCAGCTTCTGCGTCGTGCTCTTGCCCGCGCCACTCGGCCCGAGCAGCCCGAAGATCTCGCCCTTCCGGACGTCGAACGTGAGCTGTGCGACTGCGTGCGCCCTCGCCCCGGGGTAGCGGTAGCCGAGCCCGCGCACCGAGACGCAGCAGGCCGGGCTCTGACCGACCAGGCTTGCGTCCATGTCACCCTCCGACTACGCTCCCACTCCTAGAAGTGTCAGTCAACGCCAAAGAGCAGAGAGTGTCAATATCATGTCGGCAGGGTTGCGGGCGCGGAAGAAGCAGCGGACGCGCGAGGCGCTGGCCGACGCGGCGCTGGAGCTCTTCGCCGAGCGCGGCTTCGACGCCACCAGCGTCGAGGACATCGCCGATCGCGCCGGCGTCTCCGCCCGCACCTTCTTCCGCTACTTCGCGGCCAAGGACGAGGCGCTGTTCGTGGGCCACGAGGCGGAACTCGATCACTGGGAAGCGACGCTGCGCGAATCCGCGCCGGGTGAGACGCTCGCTCAGGCGCTCAGGCGCACGACGCTGGTGATCGCCCGGCGCTTCGTCGATGCCCACGCCGGGGAGGAGGGCCGCGCGCACCTGGCGCGGCGTCTCACCGTCTTGGCCGCCGAGCCGGCGCTCGCCCGCCGATCGCTGGCGTTCGACGGTCTCGCCCGCAAGCGGGCGGCCACGGCCATCGCCGAGCTCATGGGCTGGGACCGCGCTGCCGACGTGCGACCCAGCATGGTCGCCGCCGCCGCCATGGCCGCGGTCGACACGGCCATGGAAGCATGGTTCCTCCAGGGTCACGGCTCGCTGCAGGACGCGGTCCATCAGGCGTACGACCAGATGGAGCGCCTCAGCGAGAGCCTCGCCGCACCGGTCGGGTCTGCCACTTCGTCGGACCCAGAGCCGGCCCGCTGATCGGCGTGCTCACGCTCTTCCATGACTTCACGTCGCCAGCCTCGTGGGTGGCGGTGCGCCGGCTGGAGCGGTTGGCCGCCGATGGCTTGCCCGTGGAGTTCGTGGGTTTCGAGGCCATCGGCATCGACATGGTGCTGCCCGCCACGCTGGACGTCCTCGCCGAGTGGGAGGCGGTGCGCGACGCGGCTGCGACGGAGGGCATCGAGATGCAGCGGCCGACCCGCTTGCCGCCGACCGGGCTCGCGCACGTCGTCGCTGAGCTGGCGGACACCGAGCGGGACGCGAGCAGCTGGCGCGAACGCTGCTACCGCGCCTACTGGGAGGATGACGCGGACCTCGCCGACGCCGAGGTGCTGGTCGGTCTCGCTGAGGACGCCGGCTGGGATCCGGAGCATGTTCGCGCTGTCCTCGACGACCGTCTCGCGCTCGCGGAGGTGCGGCGCCGTACCACCGGCCACCGCCGCGAGGGCGTCGGCGGGGTGCCCACCCTGCTCGCGCACCGCACGCTCGTACCCGGCCTGCTCGACGAGCAGGACCTCCGCGCCCTCGCCAGCCTCTGAAGAGCGCCCAGCGATAAGCGGGCGCTCTCATCGCACCGGCGCGTCATCTTTCTCGGAAGTTCCTGCGCGTGGCGAGCGGCCCGATGACGCCCGCCTGCGGGCCTTGCGCGCGACACCTACCCGACCGGCCAGCGCCGCCTCCGGCGTTGGCCTGAGTCCGTCCGTACCATCGGTTTCATGGCCACCTTGCTCGCAGACCGGTACGCCCTCGGCACCCCGCTGGGCGCTGGCGGCATGGCGCGGGTGGTGGAAGCCGAGGACACGATCCTGGCCAGGCGGGTCGCGGTCAAGCTGCTCAGCGACGCGGCGCTCATCGACCCGAAAGCGCGCGACAGGTTCCTCGCTGAGGCGCGTGCGGCAGCCAGCCTCTCCCACCCCAACGCCGTCGCGGTCTACGACCTCGGCCGCGACGGGGATCAGTCGTTCATCGTCATGGAGCTGGTCGAGGGGGCCACGCTCGCTGATGTGTTGCGCAAGGGGGGCCCGCTCACCGAGGAGCAGGCGGTGGCCGTCGCCGTGCAGGTGCTGAGCGCACTCGCCGTCGCCCACCGCCGCGGGCTGGTGCACCGGGACGTCAAGCCCGCGAACGTGCTCCTGCCCGGCGGTCAGGTGCCCGACGAGGCCTCCGCGCCAGAGCGGGTCAAGCTCGCCGACTTCGGCATCGCCA
Source organism: Euzebyales bacterium (assembly GCA_038233095.1). Taxonomy (GTDB): domain Bacteria; phylum Actinomycetota; class Nitriliruptoria; order Euzebyales; family Egibacteraceae; genus JBBSMR01. The sequence continues at coordinate 15,934 of JBBSMR010000018.1, read as the reverse complement.
AGGGCATCCGCGACGCGGCCTCGGCGCTCACCCAGACCGGACAGGTCATCGGGACCCCGCTCTACCTCTCCCCCGAGCAGGTCAGCGGCGAGACGGTCTCACCCCGATCGGATGTCTACGCCGTGGGCGTGCTGCTCTTCGAGATGCTCGCCGGCCATCCGCCCTTCGAGGGGGACAACCCGCTGGCCATCGCGCTGGCGCACCGCCATGATGCTGCGCCGCGCCTCGACCGCCTGCGGCGCGGGCTCGATCCGGCGCTCGTGACCGTGGTGGAGCGAGCGCTCGCGAAGGATCCGCTGGACCGCTTCGCCGACGCGGGCGCCATGCTCGAGGTCCTCCGGGGCCGCGCTCCACAGGTGCAGCCGCCGCGGGCGCGACCCTCCCGCCAGCGGGACCGCACGACCGTGCTCGAGGAATCGCCCGCTCCCCCGCGCCGCGACCCGGGCCCGCGGGCAACCCGCCCGGCACCTGAGCGTCCCCCACAGCGCAAGCGACGGAGCAGGACCTTCCTGGTTCCCCTGCTGCTCGGGCTCCTGGCGACCGGCGGGATCGCCTTCTTCTACGTCCTACGGCTGCTCCCCGGCGACCAGCTCCCCTTCTAGGCCAACGGTCTAGATCACCGGCGGCTCGCGGTAGGTACCGAAGACCTCCTTCATCGCTCCGCAGATCTCTCCCAGGGTGGCGTCGGCGCGCACCGCGTCCATGATCGGCTCCATGAGGTTGCCCGCACCCTCGCACGCGGCCTTGAGGTCGGCCAAGCTCCGCTCGGTCGACTCGCCGTCCCGCTCCGCCCGGTAACGGCTCAGCCGCTGCGCCTGCTCCTGCTCGACCTCGGCGGAGATGCGAAGGATCTCCAGCTCGTCTTCGTCCTCGCTGGTGTACACGTTCACGCCGACCAGCCGCTTGTCGCCCTTCTCCAGCTGCTGCTGGTAGCGGAACGCGGCCTCGGCGATCTCTGAGGAGAACCAGCCCGTCTCGATGCCGCGCAGCAGCCCCGCCGTCATGCTGCCGTCCGCGCCGAGCTCGGCAATGCGGTCAAGGTAGGCCAGCGTGTCGGCCTCGACCTTGTCGGTCATCCACTCCACGAACCAGGCCCCGCCGAGCGGGTCGATGGTGTTGGCGACCTCGGTCTCCTCGGCGATCACGTGCTGGGTGCGCAGCGCCACCCTGGCGGCATGGTCGCTGGGCAGCGCGAGCACCTCGTCGAGCGCGTTCGTGTGCAGCGACTGCGTGCCGCCGAGCACCGCCGCCAACGCCTCGATGGCGGTGCGCACGACGTTGTTGTCGGGCTGCTGTGCGGTGAGCGAGACCCCGGCGGTCTGGGTGTGGAAGCGCAGGCGCTGCGCCCGCTCGGTCTGGGCTCCGTACCGGTCGCGCATCCAGGTCGCCCAGATGCGCCGGCCCGCCCGGAACTTGCCGATCTCCTCGAAGAAGTCGATGTGGCTGTCGAAGAAGAACGACAGGCGGGGGGCGAAGCGGTCGACGTCCAGCCCCCTGTCGGCGCCGAGCTCCACGTAGCCGAACCCGGCCGCGAGGGTGAAGGCCAGCTCCTGCGCGGCGGTCGATCCGGCCTCGCGGATGTGGTAGCCCGAGACCGAGATCGGGTGGTAGCGCGGCAGCCGCGCCGTGGTGAACTCCATGAGGTCACCGATCAGCCGCAGGTGCGGCTCCGGCGGGAAGAGCCATTCCTTCTGAGCGATGTACTCCTTGTAGATGTCGGTCTGCAGGGTGCCGCTCAGCTCGGCGAGCTCGAAGCCCTGCCGCTCGGCCGCCACGCAGTACATCGCGAAGAGCACCACGGCGGGCGCGTTGATGGTCATCGACGTGGTGATCTCACCGAGCGGGATCTCATCGAAGAGCCGCTCCATGTCCTCCAGCGTGTCGACGGCCACCCCGCAGTGGCCGACCTCGCCGCGGCTCTCGGGCTCGTCGGAGTCGCGTCCCATCAGCGTCGGCATGTCGAACGCGACGGAGAGGCCGTGCTGGCCGGCCTCCAAGAGGTCGTGGTAGCGCCGGTTCGTGTCGGCGACGCTGCCGAACCCCGCGAACTGCCGGATCGTCCACGGCTTTCCGCGGTACATCGACGGATAGACGCCGCGCGTGAACGGGAAGGCGCCGGGCACGCCGATGCGCTCGGGGTCCGACGTGTAGTTGTGCGGGCCGACCAGCGGCGGGATCTCGACGCCCGAGAGCGTCGTGAACTCCTCGTCGCGTTCGGGGCTCTCCGCGTAGCGCGCTTCCCACTCGTCGGCCAGGCGGCGAAGGTCGTCAGGCGTCACAGCCGCTCCTTTGCGGTCGCTGTCCTCCCAGCATGCCATCTACGTGATCGGCGTATCAGGCGTGACTGTCCCGGCTCTGTCCTTGCGTCAAGAACGTTCACACATCAGCGGTTACCAGCCGCGAACGAAAGGCAGCGCACCATGAAGACCCGCGAGCTCATCGTGGCGATCCTCGCCGCGACCTTCCTGCTGACCGGCGCCTTCAGCGCCATGGCGGCGCAGCAGGATCCACAGCAACAGGGACCGTCCAGGCTGACCGCGACCACCCGGGACCAGCCGACGACCCGCTGCAACGGCGGGCCCGTCAAGAGCCTCCGGACCCAGGTCGGCAACAGCCACATCCTTCTGCCCGAGGGCGGCTTCCGTCCGATCCAGGACTCCGACGCGCTGGTCTGGGTTCCGAGGGGTCAGACCGACACACTGCTCGTCACCCTGTCGACCGAAGCGCGGCTGTACGGCGCCGGTCCGTCCGACTGGGGACAAGTCCAGGTCCGTGACAACGGCGCGCCGATCGAGCCGTCGAACGACGTCGCCATCGTGGGCACCGACGCCTGGGCGGGCCACAGCCTGCAGTTCTGCAAGCGGGTGGGTCCCGGTCTGCACCGCATCCGGGCATACGCACGTCCCTTTGACGCCTTCAACAACAGCTCCTTGAGGCTCAACTTCGACGACACGGTGCTGAGCGTGCAGGTGCACAACTAGGCGTCAGCCAAGACCAGCTCGCACGACCACGCAGGAGCCGCGACCGTCACACAGGTCGCGGCTCTTGCTCACGTTCCACGCTGGTCTGGCTGACCAACGCATCGGCCGCGCTGTAGGGGTCAAGCTCACGCGCGGCGACGCGGCGGGCCAGGTCGCTGACGAGCTCGCCCCCATCGAGAGCGCCGATGCGGCGGCGCAACGCGCGCAGCGCGAGCTCGCGCACCTGGTGGCCGGCGCGCTGCTCTCGGCGCTGGACGGACCGCTCCTCCTCCTCGAGCCACTCCCTGTGCCGCCCGATGGCCTCGGCCAGCTCGTCGACCCCTTCGCCTCCAGCCGCCACCGTGCGGACGATCGGGGCCAGCCAGGCACCGTGGCCCAGCCGTTGCATCTCCTTCAGCTCGCGCACCGTCCGATCGGCGCCCTCGCGGTCGGCCTTGTTCACGCAGAAGACGTCGGCGATCTCGAGGATGCCGGCCTTCGCTGCCTGCACCGCGTCGCCCATGCCCGGCGCCACGGCGACGACGGTGGTGTCGGCGACCGCGGCGACCTCGACCTCGGCCTGCCCGACGCCGACCGTCTCCAAGATGACCCGGTCGTAGCCCGCCGCGTCAAGCACCTGCAGCGCTTGCGGTGCGGCCCAGGAGAGCCCGCCGAGCTGACCACGGCTGGCCATCGAGCGCACGAAGACCCCGTCGTCGAGGACGTGATCCTGCATGCGCACGCGGTCGCCGAGCAGTGCGCCTCCCGAGAACGGCGACGAGGGGTCCACGGCGACCACGCCAACGCTCAGGCCGTGCCGCCGCCAGTGTGAGATCAGCGCGTCGGTGAGCGTGGACTTGCCCACCCCCGGCGACCCGGTGAGACCGACGGTCCAGGCGCGCCCGGTGTGCGGGTGCAGCGCGGCCATGACGGCCCGCAGACGCTGCTCGGAGCCGTCCTCGATGAAGGACAGCACGCGGGCCAGCGCCCGTCGGTCGCCGTCGAGCAAGCGGGCGACCAGCTGGTCGGTCTCCATCGAGGGTGTTACTTGACGTCGCTGGAGTGGCCCGGGAAGACCCGAGCGTCGGGATCGATGACGGGGGCGGCGTTGTTCACCGCGATCGCGGCCTCGCCGAAGCCGACCGAGATGAGGTCGACCTTGCCCTCGTAGCTCGTGATGTCCCCGGCGGCGAAGACCCGCGGAAGGTTGGTCGCCATCGCGGTGTCGACGATGACCTTGCGCTTCTCCTGTTCCAGCCCCCACCGCTTCAGCGGTCCGAGGTCGGCCTTGAAGCCGAGCGCGGCCACGATCGCCTGCACGTCCAGTTGCCGGCGCTCGTCGGTCTTGTTGTTGAAGATCTCGACCCCCGACACGCGCTTCTCCCCGAAGACCTTCGCGACCTCCCAGAACGTGAGCACCTCGACCGACGAGGCGCGCACCTGCTCCACGGTGTGCTCGTGCGCACGGAAGCGGTCACGACGGTGCACGATCGTGACCGAGGTTGCGAGCGGCTCCAGGTTGTGGGCCCAGTCGAACGCCGAGTCACCGCCGCCGACGATGAGGATGTCGAGTCCTTCCAGCGCGTCCAGCTTCGGGACGAAGTACATGAGGCCCCGACCCTCGAACTCCTCGCTCTGAGGCAGCGGTCGCGGGGTGAAGGTGCCAATCCCGCCGGTGATGATGACCGCCTTGCACTGGACCTGCGCGCCCTTGTGGCTGCTCACCAGCACGTGGCCGTCGTCGGGATGGGTGAGCTCTTCAGCCCGATGACCGAGCAGGTAGACGGGCTCGAACGCGTCCGCTTGCTCGACGAGGTTGTCGATGAGGTCCTGTCCCTTGATGGCAGGGAAGCCCGCCACGTCATAGATCTGCTTCTCCGGATACAGCGCGGAGACCTGCCCGCCGGGCTCGGGCAACGAGTCGATGAGACCGACGGAGAGACCCCGGAACCCCGCGTAGTAGGCCGCGTACAGACCGGCGGGGCCCGCCCCGATGATCAGCAGATCGACCTCGTGGGCCTGATCCTCCGCCATCAGTCGACACCCGAGGGCGCCGCTGCGCAGCGCCACCACCAGCGGAGTGAGAATCGCCGGCTGCGATTCACGTTTCGGACACGGTGTCGGGCGTTCCCATCACCTGCAGTCGCCGGTTCATGGCGTCGAGCACGGCTTTGGCCGCCGCCTTGCGGACATCCTTCGGGCTGAGCGCGGCCCCCGCGTAGCGCATCGTGACACCGGCCACCTCGGCGCGGGCCAGCACCGTCACGACGGCGGGCAGCTCCTCGTCATCGGATTCGCCGACCTGCACCCAGTCGAGCGCGAACGAGACGGCGGAAGGCGTCAACGCCGCAAGCGCCGCGAGCGTCGCCGCGGCCGCCGCCGTCGCCGTTCCCCCGCCTACCTGTGAGGGGCTGGCCTCGCCCTCGAACACGTCGCCGCCGCTGCGCAACGTCACGACGATCGGCTCGTCGCCTTCGACGCCGGCCAGCACCGGCCGTGCGGGCGTACCGGGAGGTGCCTGAGGTTTCGTTGTCTCACTCATGGCCCGAAAGCTTACGCGACACCGCAGACTGGATGTCACACGTCGGCGGGCAGCGTGCTCCACGAGCCCTGGACGGCCGCGCACACCGCATCTAAGGTAAGGGCAACCTCACTTGCAGCGGTCACTTCGGAGACGACGTGGGACAGACCTTCCTCATCATGTTGCGCGAGGGGCTCGAGGCAGCCCTCATCGTCGCCATCGTGCTCGCCTACCTTCGACGGCTGGGGCGCCGCGACCTGTTCGGCGCGGTCTGGTGGGGAACGGGCGCCGCTGGCGGCGTCTCCTTGGCGGCGGGCATCGTGCTGCTCCTCGTGTTCGGCGGCCTGGACGGCGCGGCGAGGATGGAGGCCTTCGGTACCGTCTCACTCACCGCCGCGGCCGTGCTCACCTGGATGATCTTCTGGATGCGCAAGCAGTCGCGACACCTGAGCGGTGAACTGCGACGCCAGGTCGATGAAGCGGTGGCGGGGGGCTCCTCCACCTTCGCCATCGCGGCGCTCGCCTTCTTCACCGTCGTTCGGGAAGGCCTCGAGACCGCGCTCTTCCTCGTGGCCGCGAGCCTCGACGGGTCGGCCACTGGGCCTATCGCGGGGGCGCTCGCCGGTCTGGCAGGCGCCGTCGGGCTTGGCTACCTCGTGTATCGGGGTGGGCGGCGCATCCCCATGCGCGCCTTCTTCCGCACGACCGGGCTCTTGCTCATCGTCTTCGCCGCGGGGCTGCTCGCGAAGGCCGTCTTCTTCCTGCAGGCCGCGGGCGCGTTGGGAACGCTCAACGGTGCCGTCTACGACCTCACGGCTATCCGTTCGCTGACCGTGGATTCCCAGACGGGTCGCTTCCTCGCCGGCCTGTTCGGATGGGATCCTCGACCCTCTCTCGAGCAGGTGCTGGCGTATCTCGGCTACCTGGTGCCCGTCAGCATCCTCTTCCTGCGCGAGCCACGCATGCCGCAGCCACGCAGGGCCGGCCTCGGAGCCCTCAGCACAGGACCTCACGGCGCCGGTCTCGCCGAGCCGCGCTGAGCTGAACGCAACGACAGAAGGGCGTGCGATGGCCGAGGTGTTGCTGGGCATCGACATCGGGACATCGAACACGAAGGCCGTCATCGCGCACGCCGACGGCGCGGTGCTGGCCACCGCGCAGCGCGAGCACGCGACGTCCTACCCCCGTCCGGGGTTCGTCGAGCACGACCCGGAGGAGATCTGGTGGAACGACTTCACCGCGCTCACCGCGGAGCTGCTCGAGCAGGCCGACGGACCGATCGCCGGTGTCTCCGTCAGCGGCATCGGGGCTTGCACGCTGCCGGCGGACGCCGACGGGAACCCGGTACGCGACGCCATCCTGTACGGTGTCGACACCCGCGCGGGTGAGGAGATTGACGAGCTGCTCGACCGCTACGGCGAATCCGAGATCCTCGAGCGCACGCTCTCCGCCGTCTCCCATGGGTCCGTCGGGCCGAAGCTGCTGTGGTTGCAGCACCACGAGCCGGACGTGTGGGAGCGGACGAAGCAGCTGCTCATGCCGAACTCGTTCATCATCGAGCGGCTCACGGACGAGTACACGCTCGACTCGATCTCCGCGTCATTCTGCATCCCCATGTTCGACCCCCGCACGCGCACCTGGATCGATGAGTGGGCCGAGGAGGTCGCTCCGGGGCTGGCTCTGCCGCGCGTCGTCGAGCCGTGGGAGGAGGCAGGGCGCATCAGCGAGCGGGGCGCCGAGCTGACGGGTCTGCCGGCGAACATCCCGATCTGCGCCGGGACGATCGACGCCTTCGTCGAATCGGCCAGTGTCGGCGTCAAGGAGCCGGGTGACGTCATGCTGACGTACGGCACGACGATGGGGATCGCCGGGCTGGTTGATGAGCCGGTCTCGAGCGGCACGCTGAACAGCAAGCCGGGCGTCTTTCCCGGCACGCACATCCTCATCGGCCCGACGGCCACGTCAGGCGCGGTGACCGACTGGCTGCGGGCGGTCTCAGACGGCAAGCCGTTCGACAGCGTCCGCTCGATCATCGAGACACTGAGCGAGGCCAGCGTGCCGATCGAGCGGGTCGTCGCCGTGGGCGGTGGCACCAGGGGCGCGCTCTGGACCCAGATCGTCTCCGACGTCACCGGGCTCTCCCAGGAGCTGTCTGAGGTGACGATCGGGGCGTGCTACGGCGACTGCCTGTTCGCGGCTCGAGCCGCCGGGCTCATCGACAACGACACCGACTGGGCGACCCATGCGGAGCAGGTGGAGCCGGTGGCCGAGCACGCCGAGCTCTACGACACGCTGTACCGGATCTACGGTGAGCTCTACCCGGCCACGCTCTCCCAGTCCCACGAGCTGGCCAAGCTGCAGACCGAGCAGGGCATGGTGCCGGACGGCTGAGCGCGCCCGAGCGTCAGCGACGGCTGGCCCCATCTGTCTGTGGGTCCAATCGTGAGCTGCATCACCAGACGACGGCGAGCCCCGCGACCTCGCTTATCGCAGCGTCGCGACTCACGAGCTTCATGTTCTCCATCAGCGCCTGCGCGACCAGCATGCGATCGAATGGATCCCGGTGTGACCAACGCAGCCCTCCGGCACGAAGCGCATGAGCTGCGCTGATGGGGAGCTCTTCCGCTCCCGCGTCCTCGACCACCGAGGCGTACTGTCGCACCAGGGTCTCCGCCTCTGGGAACCTTCCCAGTCGGAACGTGGTCGCCAGCTCCCAAGCAGTGGCGGTCGATACAACCGTGGGATGTCTAGGCGGCGTCGGCCAGCTCTCCCAGGACGAGCGCGCGCAACACCCGGAGATCCGTTGTGGCCCCGGCCCGAGCGAGCAGCTCGGCCGCCACACCTCACGCGCGAGCCCGAGCACGACGTGTTCGGTCCCGATGTGGCGGTGCTTCAGCGCGAGTGCCTCGCGCAGCGCCAACTCCAGCGCCTTCCTCGCCTCGCGGTCGAACGGGAAATGACGCCGACCTCCCATGCGCTGTGGCCGGCCGCTGAGTGCCCCCGGCCCGAAGGCTTGCTCCGCCCGCCGGCGGACGGTGTCGAGGCTGATCCCGATCGCCTCGAGCGCCTTGGCGTCGAGCTCCTCTCCATCCTCGACGTCCGCGGCATCCGCCAGGGCCCCGGCCACCGTCTCGGCCTCCACGCCGAGACGGGCAAGGACACGACTGCCGATAGTCGACTGGTCGGCAAGCACGCCGAGCAGGAGATGGCCCGTACCGATGTTGGGGTCGTTCCTCTCTCGGGCGATGATCTGGCCGGCTACAACCGCCTCGCGGGCCTCATGCGTGAAGCGCTCGAACACATCGGCTCAGCTCCTTCCCCGGCGACGCCGCGGCTCGGCGTGCTTCTTGTGCGCTGCCTGCTTCGAGACGCCCAGCGCCTGCGCGATCTCCGTCCACGTCCAACCGGCCTCCCGAGCCGACGCGACGTGCAGCGTCTCCAGCCGGTCGGCCAGCGCTCGCAACGCCGTGACGGCGCGCAGCCCGGTCGCCGGTTCCCCACTCGCCGTCGCCGCCAGCAGGTCGGCCCGCTCATGCGCTTCGAGCTCCATAGCTGTCAACTTACATTGACCCATGTGGGCTGTCAACCCAGGTTGCCTGATTGCCCGTCGCAGCCCGTTGATGCCCGCAGCCAGGAAGGGGTGGGGGTGGTCTGGCCGGACAATCGTTGCGGAGGCGTTCAGGCGTTCTCGCCGAGGCCGCCGCGGGCGATGACGTCGCGGTACCAGGCGAAGCTCGACTTGGGGATGCGCTCCAGCGTGGCGTAGTCGACATAGATCAGCCCGAAGCGCTTGCTGTAGCCGAGCGCCCACTCGAAGTTGTCGAGCAGCGACCAGGCGAAGTAGCCGCGCAGGTCGGCGCCCTGCTCGATCGCGCGGTGGGCGGCCCGCAGGTGGGCGTCGAGGTAGGCGACGCGCCGCGAGTCGCGCACCGCCCCGTCGTGGCCGACGTAATCGTCGAACGCCGCGCCGTTCTCGGTGACGTACAGCGGCAGCGGGCCGTACTCCTCTGTCACGCGCAGCAGCAGACGCTCGAGACCCTCGGGCTGCTGCGGCCAGCCCATGCCTGTGAGCGGCGGCTCCGGCGGCATGAACCTGAGCTCCCGCGCGCCCGGCCACGACCACGCGCCCTCGACCGGCTCGTGGCCACCCTGCACGCGCACGCCGAAGTAGTAGTTGATGCCCATGAAATCCAGCTCGGGCGCCGTGTCGTCGCCCTCGCGCAGCACGTCGCGCGCGCCGGTGCGCTCGAAGGCGCCGAGCACCTCGTCGGGATACCGCCCCCGTCGCACGCCGTCGAGGAAGAGCCGGTTCTGCAGCGCGTCGACCAGCGCGGCGGCCTGCGCGTCCTGCTCCCGGTCGCGGTCCGCGGTGACCGTCGCCAGGTTGAGCGTGATCCCGACCTCCCGCGCACCCTCCGCCCGCATCGCCGCGGTCGCCAGACCGTGGCCGAGCAGCAGATGGTGCGCCGCCGCCAGCGCCTGCGCGTCATCGGTGACGCCTGGCGCGTGCGTGCCGGCGGCATAGCCCTGGAACGAGGCGACCTGCGGCTCGTTCAGCGTGATCCAGCGGCGCACGCGATCGCCTAGCGCCCGCACCACCAGCCCCGTGTACTCGGAGAACTGTTCGGCGGTCTGCCGGGCAGGCCAGCCGCCGGCGTCCTGCAACGGGTGCGGCAGGTCCCAGTGGTAGAGCGTCGGCACAGGCTCGATCCCCCGCTCCAGCAACGCATCCACGAGCCGGGAGTAGAAGTCCAGGCCCGCGGTGTTCGCTGACCCGTTGCCGCCCGGCTGCACGCGCGGCCAGGCGACCGAGAAGCGGTAAGCCCTGAGCCCGAGCTCGGCCATCAGCGCGACGTCGTCCTCCAACCGGTGGAAGTGGTCGCAGGCGATGTCCCCGGTCGCGCCGTCCAGGGTGTTGCCGGGCGCGTGGCTGAAGGTGTCCCAGATAGACGGCCCGCGCCCGCCCTCGTCGACGCCGCCCTCGATCTGGTAGGACGCCGTGGCCGCCCCCCACAGGAAGTCGTCGGGAAAGTCCTGGGCGCTCATGCGACCGCCGCCAAAACGGCGTCGGCGAACAGCGACAGGCTGGTGACCCGTCGAGGATGGGGCACGGTGTGGCCACCTGAATGGTCAATGATCCAGGAGGTCAGCCCGGCCGCGTCGGCCGCCGCGGCGTCGTAGTGCACCGTGTCGCCCAGGTACCAGGTCTCCTCAGGGGCGAGCCCGAGCGGCTCGAGCGCGTGGGCGAAGATCGCCGGGTCGGGCTTCGCGACGCCGACGAGCCCGGAGTCGACCACGACCTCAAGGAGCGACGCGAGACCGGCGTGACCGAGCGCCTCGGCGATGCGCCCGTCGGCGTTGCTCACGACACCGACCCGCAGCCCCGCCTCACGCAGCCGGGTGAGACACTCGCGCGCGCCGGGGACCGCCTTGTCCCAAAGGAAGCGCTGCTCGTCCACCTCGGCGTACGCCCCGTGCAGGACGCTCGCCGGTATGCCGGCATGCTCGGCGAGACGCGCCTGCCAGTCGCGGTAGAAGGCCTCCCAGTCGCCGGAGACCGCGCTCGGGGTGAACTCGGTGTCGAGCAGCACAGCCGCCCGCCAGAAGGCATCGTCCAGCGCGTGCGGCTCGTGGCCGCGTGCCCGTACCGCCTCGGCGAGGCGTTCGGTGTGCAGTCGCACGAGCGTGCCGCCGGCGTCGAACAGGACGCCGCGTGGGGGTCGGATGTCGACATGATGAGGGGGACGGGCCGTTACCGCGTCCCCCTTCTGGTCCGCAGGTGGCACCTACAGCGTCTCGAGGATGAGGGCGTCGCCCTGCCCGCCCCCGCCGCACAGCGAGGCGGAACCCACGCCGCCACCGCGGCGGCGCATCTCGGCGATGAGCGTGCCGGCGATGCGCGCACCGGTGCAGCCGACCGGGTGGCCGAGCGCCACCGCACCACCGTTCACGTTCACCTTCTCCTCGTCGATCCCGAGCAGGTCGGTGGAATGGATCGCCACCGACGCGAAGGCCTCGTTGATCTCGTACAGGTCGTAGCCGGACGGGTCGCGGTCGAGCTTCGCCGACGCGGCCTCGGTCGCCGAGGCTGGCTGGTGGTGCAGCGAGGGGTCCGGGCCGGAGACCTGGCCGTAGGCGAGCACCCGCGCGAGCGGGGTGAGTCCCAGCTCCTCGGCCTTCTCGCGGCTGGTGAGGATGAGCGCCGCGCCGCCGTCGGAGACCTGACTGGCGTTGCCGGCCGTCGTCGTGCCGTCGGCACTGAACGCGCCGCGCAGCTTGCCGAGGCTCTCCGCGCTCGAACCCGGGCGCATGCCTTCGTCCTGCTCCACGACGACGGGATCGCCCTTGCGCTGCGGCACCTCGACGGAGACGACCTCCTCGGCCAGCCGCCCGTTCTTCCAGGCATCGACCGCGCGCTCGTGGGAGCGTGCCGACCACTCGTCCTGGCGCTCGCGGCTGATGCCGTACTTCTCGTTCATCTCGTCGGCCGTGGAGCCCATGTGGGTCTGGTCGAACGCACAGAACAGCCCGTCGTGGACCGTCGCATCGACGAGCTTGCCGTCACCCATCCGGTAGCCGGTCCGTGCCTTCGGCAGCAGGTAGGGACCGTTGGACATGGACTCCATGCCGCCGGCGATGATCACGTCGGCCTCGCCCAGACGGATCTGCTGGTCGGCGAGCGCGATCGCGTTCATACCCGACAGGCAGACCTTGTTCACGGTGAGCGCGGGCACCTCCATGCCAACGCCGCCGTTCGTGGCGGCCTGGCGCGCGGTGATCTGTCCCTGCCCCGCCTGGATGACGTGGCCCATGATGGTCAGGTCGACGCCGTCCGCGGGCACGCCTGCGCGCTCCAGCACCGCGGCGATGGCCTTGCCTCCCAGCTCCATGGCTGAGAGCGACGACAAGCCGCCTGTGAACTTGCCGAGTGGCGTGCGTGCGTATCCGACGATGACGGCTTCTTGCATGATGTTCTCCTCCGGCTGGTTGTAGCTCTCATTCTTGGCCGCTGACCTGCGCAGGAAACGGGCCGATGCGATGATCCCGCCATGAGCCTCGATCTCGACACCTTCCTCGCCCTCCCTCGCGTCAGCGGGCTGGCGCTCGCTCCCGATGGCAGTCGGCTGGTCACGGGCGTGGCCACCGTGGCGGCCGACGGCAAGCGCTTCGCCAGCTCGTTGTGGGAGCTCGACCCCGAGGGTGAGCACCCGCCGCGGCGGCTCACTCGCTCGCGCCCCGGCGAGTCAGCCCCGGCCTTCCTGCCGGACGGGGATCTGCTCTTCACCTCTGCCCGGCCGGATCCGGGTGCCACCGACACCGAGGACGGCGCGGAACCGCCTTCCGCGCTCTGGCGCCTGCCCGCCGACGGCGGAGAGGCACAGCTGCTGGCCGCTCCGCCCGCTGGTCTGACCGGCCTGGCCGTGGCGCGCGACCGGCCCACCGTCGTGCTGGCTGTGCCCGCGCACCCGGACGCGGCTGATCTCGAGGCCGACGCGGAGCGCGAGCAGGCGCGCAAGGACGCGGGCGTCACCGCCCGCCTGTACGAGCGCTATCCGATCCGCTTCTGGGACCGCTGGTACGGGCCGCGCCAGCGCCGGCTGTGGGCGGGCGAGGTGGACGACGAGGCGGCGATCGAGCCGCTGGGGGATCTCACCCGCGATCCGCGCGATGGCCTGGAGCAGGCCGAGTTCGACCTCACCCCGGACGGCTCCACGGTGGTCACGAGCTGGTGGCGAGCAGTCGAGGATCCCCGGCAGCTCACCTTTGACCTGGTGGCCATCGCGACGGGCTCGGGTGCCCAGCGGCTGCTGGCCTCGGGAGACGAGGGCATGCTCACCGCGCCCGCCTGCTCGCCCGATGGACGCAGCGTGGTCTGCGTGCGCGAGGCCCGCGACACCCCCCAAGCGCCGGGAGACCACACCCTCTGGCTGGTCGACCTCGAAACCGGCGAGGGGCGCGATCTGCTCCCGGGGTTCGATCGCTGGCCGGAGCACCCGGTCTGGGCACGCGACGGCTCGGCCATGCTCTTCACCGCCGACGACGGCGGGCACGTCCTGCCCTACAGCGTGGAGCTCGCCACGGGCGCGGTCTCACGCCTGGCGAGCGAGGGCGCGTTCAGCGACCTCTGCCCGTCTGGCGACGGGCGCATCTACGCCCTGCGATCGGCGGTCGACACGCCGCCCCGCGTCGTCGCCCTTGACCGGTCGCGCACCCACCAGACGCCTGTTGAGCTCCCCTCACCGGGTGCCGAGTTCGCGCTTCCCGGCCAGGTAGAACGACTCAGCACCCGGGCCGAGGACGGCAGCGAGGTCAGCGGCTGGCTGGTGCTGCCTCACGAGATCGACAGCGCTGCGCCACTGGCGGTGCTCGTGCACGGCGGACCGCTGAACTCCTGGGCGGGCTGGCACTGGCGTTGGAACCCTCATCTGCTCGCCGCCCGCGGATGGGCGGTGCTGCTGCCCGACCCGGCCCTCTCGACCGGGTACGGACTGGACTTCATCGCCCGCGGGTGGGGACGCTGGGGGGCCGAGCCCTACACCGACATCATGGCGCTGGTCGACGCGGCGGTCGCCCGAGACGACATCGACGAGGCGCGCACCGCCGCGCTGGGCGGCTCCTTCGGCGGCTACATGGCCAACTGGATCGCGGGCCACACCGACCGCTTCGACGCGATCGTCACGCACGCTAGCCTTTGGGAGCTCACCGGCTTCCACGGCACCACCGACGCCGGCGTCTGGTGGGAGCGCCAGTTCGGCGACCCCTACGCCGAGCCCGAGCGCTACGTCGAGCACAGCCCTCATCGTCATGTCGGCGCGATCACCACACCGATGCTCGTGACCCACGGCGAACGGGACATGCGGGTGCCGATGGGTGAGTCCCTGCGCCTGTGGACCGACCTTCGTCGCCACGGCGTGGGCGGGCGCTTCCTGGCCTTCGACGACGAGCACCACTGGATCGAGAAGCCGCAGAACGCCCGGCTGTGGTACGCCACGGTGTTCGCCTTCCTGGACCACCACGTCCTCGGTGAGCCGTGGCGGCGGCCCGACCTGCTCTGATCCGTGAATACCCTCGGTGGGCACTGTTTGCGGGCAGGGTGAGATGGCCGGCGTTGTGGCCGGTGGGCGGTGTGGCCAGTGGTTACGCGGCTTTGTTGAGGGTGACTTGGTAGCCGAGGTCGGTGAGTTGGCGGGTGAGGCGCTGGGCGCGGCGTTCGGGGTCCACGCGCTTGGTGAAGTAGTCCGCGCCGAGGTTGTGGTAGGGCTCACCGGTGGCGATGACGTGGTAGGCGATCACCAGGATCGAGTGCGCCACGGCGACCGCGGCTTTCTTCTTGCCGATGCGCCTGGCCAGCCGCCAGTACTGGGCAGAGAGGTAGTCGTCTTTGCAGCGCGCGGCCGCCCAGGCGGCCTGAGTGAGCGCATCCAACAGCCAGACGTCGCCTTTGGTACGCCGTCCGGAGAAGTGTCTGCCGGCTGAGGAGTTGTTCCCCGGGCAGACCCCGGCCCAGGACGCCAGGTGAGCGTCGGTGGGGAAGACGGCCATGTCGATGCCGATCTCGGCGATGATCACTTCCGCGACGCGTTGGCCGACGCCGGGGATGGTGATCAGCAGTTCAATCACGTTCTGCGTGAAAGGGTGGATGGTCTGCTCGATCTGGGTGTCCAACGCGGCGATAGCGGCGTCGAGGTGGTCGATGTGGTCCAGGTGCAGCCGCAGCAGCGCGGCGTGGTGGTCGGTGAAGCGGCCGTGCAACGCCCGCACCAGATCGGGCATCTTGTTGCGCAGCCTGCCTTTGGCCAGCTCGGCCAGAACGTGGGGGTCCCGCTCGCCGGCGATGAGCGCTTCGATCATCGCCCGGGAGGACTTCCCCAGCGTCTGGGAGGCGACCGAGCCGAGCTTGATCACCGCGTCCTGCAAGACCGTGTCGACCCGTTGAGCCTCGCGGGTGCGGTCTTGGATGAGTCGTTTGCGGTAGCGCGTCTGATCACGCAGCTGGCGGATCACCGGCGGGGGGATGAACGAGCCGAGCAACAGCCCGCACTCCAACAGCTCGGCCAGCCAGACGGCGTCTTTGACGTCGGTCTTGCGGCCGGGGACCTGCTTGACGTGGCGGGCGTTGCACAACAACAGCTCGAAGTCGGCGTCTTCCAACACATACCAGATCGGCTGCCAGTAGGACCCGGTCGCCTCCATCGCGACGTGGGTGACGCCTTCGGCGGCCAGCCAGGAGGCCAGCCGAACCAGGTCGTCCAGGAACGTGTTGAACGTGCGGACCTCCTGCTCGCGACCGCCGCCCTTGTGCGGACGGCGCACACAGGCGACCACGATCGATTTGCCGATATCCAACGCCGCGCAGCGCTCGTAGATGACGTGCACGATGACCTCCTTGCAACCCTCGACGGACAGAAGAGACCGCCCACGAAACCCGCTGGGTCAAAGAGTCTGATCCTCG
>JBBSMR010000017.1:0-55835 GCA_038233095.1 Euzebyales bacterium | reverse complement strand
GGGGGGGGCCCCCCGGTCCCTCCGCCCCCCCCCCTGTGGCCTATTTGTCGTCCTTTTTCCCGCCGTTTGCGTTGGGGGCCGGGGTGTGGGGGTTGGTGGTTGGCCCCGGCCCCCCCCACCCCCCCCCCCCCACGACGAAGCAGGCGCAGAAGAGCTTTGCTTGCCGCCCGTTCGTGGGCACCCGTATGTGCCTGTTTGGCCAAGAAGGGGCCAGCCTCCCCCACCTTTATCCTCCTCCCGGGACGCGCCACCAGGCGCGGTGAAGTGCTGACACGTGGAGGATGCCCGTTCTACCCGGTGGGCCGGGACCAAAGGCCCGGTCGGGGCAGTTCGAGGTATCCATCCTCGCGGTGTTGGTTCTGCGCAGCCACCCAGCCAGAGAGAACCCATGCAACCCTCCCATCGACGTTCGAGCAGGCAGCGACGCGACCGGCCGCGGTCCCCGTTCGCGGCGGTCGCGGTGCCGGCCGCGACCGCGCTGGCGTACGGCGTGGCTGCGGCGACGTGGATCCTTCTCGGCGACATGCTGCCTGGCGGCCGCTGGCTGGCCGTGCACCTGTTCACCCTGGGAGTGCTGACCAATGTCGTCGTCGCGTTCACTCAGCACTTCGGCCAGACGGTGACGCGTGCACCCGACGAGCGCTGGCCATGGCAGCCGGCCGTGCTGAACACCGGCGTGGCCTTCGTGCTGGTCGGCATCCCGACCGCCACGCGCTGGGCGACCGCGGTGGGGGCGACCATCGTGACCGCGGTCGTGTTCGACTCCTACCGGCGGATCCGCCGCATGCGCCGGCAGGCCGTCGGCGCGCGCTTCGGATGGATCGCGCGCGTCTACGAGCGCGCCCACGGCTCGTTCGTCCACGGCGCCATGCTCGGCTTGCTGCTCGGCGTGGGTCTCCTGCGCGGATCGTGGTACGGAGCCGGCCGAGTCGCGCACCTGCACGTCAACGTCCTGGGATGGGGCGGCCTCACGCTGCTGGCCACGCTGGTCTTCTTCGGCCCAACGATGGTGCGCACCCGCATCGAGGACGGCGCCGACGATCGGGCTGCGAGCGCCCTGCGGGTCGGTCCGGCGGCGCTGACGGTCGCGGTGCTGCTCCTGCTCGCCTCCGGGGTCGCAGGCGCGGCTGGGACGGTGCTGCGGCTGCTGGCGGCCGCGGGACTGGGAATATACGCCTGGGCCGTCGGGATGGTCTGCGCGCCCGTGCTGCGCGCCGTGCGCGGAGCCAAGCCTTCGGGCGCGCGGCCGCCGCTGATCGCGCTGTGTTGCTGGTTCCCGCTGGTGGTCTGGGCCGACGTGCTGGTCGTGGCGACAGGGCAGCTACGACTGCTGGACGCCCTCGGGCTGGCTGCCCTAGTCGGGGTCCTGGGTCAGGCGGTGGCGACGGCTCTGCTGTATGTCGCGCCCGCGCTGCGCGGCCGCGACAACCCTCAGCGCGGCGCGCTCACTGCCCGTCTCGCGCGCGGCGCCGTCACCCGGACTACCGCGTACAACCTGGGGGTGGTCGCGGTGGTCGCCACCGCCGCGGTCGGCCCCGCGCTGGCGGACACAGGATCACGCGTCACGGCGGTGGGGTGGCTGCTCGTCATCGGTGCGGTGGCGGCGCAGCTCACCGCCGGCCTCTGGCCGCTCGGTCGTGTCGATCCCAGCTGACGCGCCCACGCGCTCCGCACCGCAGTGGGGGCACCGATTGGCATCCACGTGTTCGGGCTCGAGAAACCGCCCACATGACAGACAGGTCCGGTCAAGCCAGCACGCGGCATCACCCATACCGCGAACCTAGCGGCCGGCGCCCTGGTTGTCGTGCCCGCTCGACCACCGATCAGGTAGTGTCAACCTCAACGAACCTCAGAATCGAGTGACACCGGAGCGTCGATGGATCCTGACGTCCGGATGCATCGTGCGTTTGGCGGACGAGACTCGCAGCCAACTGCTACGGATACTCCGCGTCGCGGCGAAACCGCTCGACGCGCACGCTCTTGCCGAACAACTCGTTCTGCACTTGACGACCGTGCGCGCCCACCTCGACGTGCTCGTGGATGTCGGGCTGGTCACCTCCCATACCGAGGACCGCACGACGCCCGGCCGTCCCAGACGCCTCTACCAGGCCACGACAGACGGGTCCAGCACATCCGAGACCGGCGGTTATCGGCTGCTCGCCGAGATACTCGTCAGTCACCTCGCAGGCACCGGCAGCGACGTCGCGAGGGACGCGCTCGCCGCGGGTCGCGCGTGGGGGAACTACTTCGTGGAACGACCACCGCCGTATGCGAGGACACCACGCGACACCGCACTCACCAGCGTGGTGAGCCTCATGGATCAGCTCGGGTTCCAACCCGAACTGGACGATGATGGCAGCCGAATCCTGCTGCGTCGCTGTCCGTTTCTGGACGTGGCACGGCGCCACCAGGACGTGGTCTGCTCGGTGCACCTCGGCATCATGCAGGGCGCACTGCAGACCCTGGGCGCGCCGCTGGAGGCGGAGGCTCTCGAACCGTTCGTGCAACCCTCCTTGTGCGTCGCCCACATCACCCAGGCGGCGGCTGGCGGCGCGGATTGAACGCCCGCTCACCGCAGCGTCCCTGAACGCCGACAGCTCGATGACGACATGAGCGCCAGAGTCTGGCTCCGACGGGCATACGAGCGTCCCACACGCAATGACGGCTACCGCGTCCTTGTCGACCGCATCTGGCCGCGAGGGATCTCCAAGGATGAGGCGCGCATCGACGATTGGGCCCGTGAACTCGCCCCCAGTGACGACCTTCGTCGCTGGTTCGGTCACGATCCGGAGCGCTGGGACGAGTTCCAGCGTAGCTACCGGACCGAGCTCCAGGACCACGACGGCGCGCTGGACGAACTGGAGAGCCGTGTCGCACAAGGCAGGATCACACTGGTGTACGGCGCTCGTGACACGCGACACAACAACGCCGTCGTGCTCCGCGAGGTCCTCGAACAGCGCCACGCACGACGCTGAAACGTGAAAACTAGCCTTCAGACTACCAGGTTTATCATGGTTTGCGCCCTTTGTGGAGCGGTCCATGCAGTGAGTAGCCACGCCAAACCACTCGCCTCGCCCTCCTCGCCCCGACGCGCCCACCCCGCTGGCGAGAACGCGTCGGAAACCGACGCTTTCTGTCGCCCATGACCTATCGAGAGGTGCTCGGCTCGGCGGGTCTGCGCAAGAATGCGGCGGAAACCGACGCTTGTAGCCACCGACCGATCCCCGTAGCGCATTCTCCTCTTCCCGGGTCGCGCCGTCAGGCGCGGTGAAGTGTGAAACGCGAAGAGGTTCCAACCTCGGCTACGGCAAAAGCCCGCGTATCGAGGCTGTTGCGTAATCCGGGTGCGGGACGGCGTCGCCCCCATATGTTGTGCCGTGCACCGGCCGGTGGCACAACATGTAGGGGGTCATTGACCGACAGCGTTCATTTTGCAACAGCCTCGATACGCGAGCTTCTTCATCTGCCAGTAGCCCGGAGCCCTCGATCGATGCCAAGCGGCGACGTGCTCAGCCGCGAGTGAGGGTCGTGCGGCCGACCTCGTGACTGGCGTTGGACACCACCAGTGTGGTGCCGTACGAGAGGCCGACGTGACGGTCGCTGAAGGTTCGCCTGACGACGCACACGTCGAGGCGGCCCGCATCCTTGCCGACGAGGCCGAGCAGAGCCTGCGTGCGCGTGCGTTCTCAACGCCGGCGTCACCTGCGGCTAGGCTTCCACGAGTGACTCCCATGACCCTCAGCGAGTATGCTCGCTTGCTGGCGTCCGGTGACGACCGCTTCAATCTTCGGCTGCTGCTGCACGAGTTCGGACTGGTGTGGCAGGACGCCGACACCCATGAGCGGCGGACGTTGATCAGCGCGACCCCCCCGCCGACCGGCAGCCCGCAGTGGGATGCGTTTCTGGCCGCCTATGCCGAGTACCTCGCTTACCACGCGGGTCTTCCAACTCCCCCCTGGGCGGCCGAACCTGACCGCTATCTCGACACCGTGTGGTTCCCGTTGACGGCCGACGTCGCGACGCTGCGCGTGGAGGCACTCGTCCACGCCCCGGCACACTTCGATGCTCACGGGGTGTTCATCGCACGGCGGGAACTGCAGGTGGTTTGAATGGACGCCGCCGCCATCCGAGATCTGCTCGGCGAAGTGGCCGGTATCCTCCGGCGTCAGGGCGTCACTGCCAGGATCTACGTGGTCGGTGGTGCGGCCATGGCGCTTGCCTACGACGCGGACCGCACCACGCGCGACCTGGACGCGGTCATCCTCGCTGGTCATGGTGCCGTGATCGAGGCAGCGCATGATGTGGCGCGCCGCCACGGGCTGCCGCGATCCTGGCTGAACGAGCAGGCCAGTTCCTACGTGCCACCTGGCGATGATGGTCACGCCCGAGTGGTCTTCGACGACCCCGGTCTGGTGGTCCTGGCCGCCTCGCCAGCACGATTGTTCACCATGAAGGTTCACGCGTCCCGGGCTGCGGATCTCGATGACATCCGCGACCTCGCGAACATGCTGGGGATCACCGACATTGCACGCGCCATCGAAGTATGTGCGCAGGTGATGCCCGACCAGCCCCTGACTGCGCGGAGTCGCGCGATCCTGTCCGAATTCTTCAACACCAACGTGACTGACGACGGCCGATAGCACCGCGAACAACATCACGCACTCAGCAACTCGGTCAGGGAGTGCGCGGCCGTGTCGAGCTCGCGTCGCGCGGCGGTCTGCCAGGGGCGGGGGCACCGGTTCTACGGCCCCGCGACGCACCAGGCGCCGACGGCGCGGTCGTGGCGGAGGACGGGGACGGCCAGCGCGACCGCGCGTGCGGTGAGCTCGCCGCGGGACATCGCGAACCGGGCCGCTCGGACCTTCGGCAAGAGATGGGCGAGCTCGTCCCGCGACGGCGTGTTCGGGGTGTGCGGTCGCGGCCGGGAGGCCAGCACATCGCGGATGACCGCTTCGGGCGCGAAGGCCAGCAGGACACGCTGGCCCGCGCCGGCGTGCAGCGGCAGCAACTGGCCGACCCGGAACGCCAGCCGAATCTGATGCGACGACTCGACCTGGGCGACGCAGATCGCGTGCAGGCCGTGGCGGACCGTCAGGACGGTCGTCTCCGTGGTGACCTCTGCCAACTGTTCGAGGAAGGGCATGGCGAGCTGCGCGAGACGGCTGACTGGCAGCGCCGCCACGTGGCCGCTCAATCGCGGACCGATGGTGAACTCACCATCGGTCTCTGCCACGAAACCGTCGGCCCGCAGCGTCCGCAGGAAGCGATAGGTGCTGCTGAGGGGTAGGTCGAGGCCGTCGGCGATCTGATCGGCGCGGACGCCGTCGTGATCGATGATCCAACCCAGGACGGCCAGGCCCTTGCCGAACGACGACATGCTATGGAGACCGTCGTTGTCGGCAACGAAGCACTGCGGCTGATCGATCTGGTGGCCGTCGCCCGTGACCGCGCGTCTGTTGAGCTGGCGCCGCAGGCGGCTGAGCGGATGCGCGCCAGTCAGGCGTGGGTGGATGACGCCGTCACCGGCAGGCTTCGCGACGACCCGGACGCCCCCGCCGATCCCATCTACAGCATCAACACCGGCTTCGGATCGCTCGCGGGCCGTCAGGCCTTTGCAAGGCCCGAACAGGCACGTGACCTGTCTCGGCGGCTGATCGTCTCCAACGCCGCCGGCGTGGGTAGCTGGCTCGACAACGACGTCGTCCGGGCCGCGACGCTGATCCGCATCGCCAGCCTCGCGCGCGGCTACTCCGGCGTCGAGGTCGCGGTCGTGCAGACGCTGGTGGACATGCTCAACGCCGACGTCCGGCCCGCGATCCCCGAGTACGGCAGCCTCGGCGCGAGCGGAGACCTGATCCCGCTGGCCCACCTAGCGCTCTTGACCTCCCGAGCACCCGAGGGTGAGGACCATGAAGAGGACAGCGGCGAGGCGTTCCTCGACGGCCGCCTGGTGTCGGGCGCCGAGGCGATGCGCGCGGCCGGGATCGACCGCGTCGTGCTCGGTCCTTAGGAGGGGCTCGCGCTGATCAACGGGACGTCGTTCTCCACGGCGCTGGCGGCGCTGGCCGTTGCCGACGCCGAGACGCTGGTGCGCACCTCCGAGGTCGCTGCCGCCATGTCCATCGAGGCGCTGACCGGCTTCGGTGACGCGTTCCTGACCCAGATCCACGATGCCCGGGGGCAGCCCGGGCAGATCGCGTGCGCGGCGCACCTGCGGGAGCTGCTACGCGGCAGCGCCTTCATCGACGGCAGCGAGCAGACCGACCCGCGGCGTCAGCCGCCGCAGGATGCCTACTCACTGCGGTGTGTCCCCCAGGTGCTGGGCGCCGTCCGCGACACGGTGGCGTTCGTGCGTGACATCGTCGAGCGCGAGCTGGACGCCGCGACCGACAACCCGCTGATCTTCGTCGTCCTGCCGGACTCGCGCCGACTCAAGGCCGTCTCGGGCGGCAACCTCCACGCCGAGTACCTCGCGTTCGCGTCCGACTTCCTGTCGATCGCGGTCACCGAGATCGGCAACATCGCCGAGCGGCGCCTGTTCCGCCTCGACGACGGCACGCGCAACCGCGGCCTGCCCGACATGCTCGTCGCCAGCGACGACGTCGGCATGGACTGCGGCTACATGCTGCCGCAGTACCTGGCAGCGGCGCTGGTGTCGGACTGCAAGACGCTGGCGCATCCCGACAGCGTCGACTCGATCCCGACGTGTGCGAACCAGGAGGACCACGTGTCGATGGCGGCCAACGCCGGTCGCCACGCACGCAGGTCGTCGCCAACATCGCCCACGTCGTCGGCATCGAGCTGGTGATGGCGGCGCAGGCGCTCGAGCTGCGTCTGCGCGCGGCCGGCGCGGAACCCGACGCGCTCGCGCCCGCCACCAGGGCCGTGCTCGAGCTGGTGCGGTCGACGCCGACCGGCGACGGGCGCCACATCGACCACCTCACCCGCGACGTCGTGCTGTACCCGCGCATCCGCGCGGCGATGGGCCCGGTCGCCGAGCTGGCCCGGCGGTCCGGGCTGCCGCTGCACGTCCACCTCTCCGAGCAGCCGGCCGAGAACGCCGCGTGCCGGGAAGCCCACGGCCTGACGCCGACCGGGCTGCTCGACGCCGAGGGCGTGCTCGGCCCGAACCTGACCGCAGTACACGCGACACACCTGACCGACACCGACATCAAGCTGCTCGCAGGCTCGCGCACGACCATCTGCATGTGCCCCACGACGGAGCGCGACCTCGCCGACGGGGTCGGGCCCGCCGTGCGCCTGACGCGCGCGGGGTCACCGCTGTGCGTCGGCAGCGACGCCCACATGATGATCGACCTGTGGGAGGAGGCCCGCGCGATCGAGCTCGACGAGCGCCTCGTCAGCGGCACCCGGGGCCATCTGCGCGCGGCCGAGCTGCTCACGGCGGCGACCGCCTCAGGCGCGGCGTCGCTGGGATGGAACGCCGGCCGGATCGCGCCGGGCGCCCTGGCTGACCTCGCCACCGTCCGGCTCGACACCCCCCGCACGGCCGGCGCCCGCGCCGGCGACGCGTTGGCACAGACCGTGTTCGCCGCCACGAGCGCGGACGTCTCCACGGTGATCGTGGCCGGCCGGATGATCGTCGACGACGGCCGTCATGTCGACGGGCCCGAGGTCGGCACCGCTCTTGATGCGGCGATCGCTATGGTCCTGGGCGCAGACTTACACGACAGGTGAGGCCGGCAAGGCAAGGCTCACCGGACCATCGAGGAACTCATGCGTGGCTTCATCACCGACCCGGACGAGCCCGCCGGACTTGCGCTGGCCGACGACTTGCCCGAGCCGAACCCGGCAGCGGACGAGCTGATCGTCGAGGTCGGGGCCTATTCGGTCAACCGTGGTGAGCTGTACCTGCTCGGTCAACGCACCGACGGCTGGCGCCCAGGGCAGGACGCCGCGGGTGAGGTGATGCGGCCGGCGGCCGATGGCACGGGACCGCAGGGGGGCACGCGCGTCGTCGCGGTCGTCGATGGGGCGGGCTGGTCCGAGCGTGTCGCGGTGCCGACGCGGCACGTCGCCGAGTTGCCCGACGCAGTGACCACCGAGCAGGCAGCGTCGCTGCCGATCGCCGGGCTGACCGCACTGCGCGCGTTGCGGCTCAACGGTCCGCTCCTCGGCCGCTCGGTGCTGATCACGGGAGCGACCGGCGGTGTGGGTCAAATCGCTGTGCAGCTGGCTCTCGCCGCAGGCGCGCGGGTGACAGCGCAGGTCAGCAGCCCCGATCGCGAGGAGGAGGCACGCGAACTCGGGGCGCGCCACGTCGTCTGGGATCTTGACGACGAGTCGCTCGGACCGTTCCACCTCGTGCTCGACGGCGTCGGCGGTCCGGTGCTGAAGAGCGCGGTGCACCGGTTGGCGCCGGGCGCGACGGTGGCCGCATACGGCACCGTCGGCGGCGCCGCCGAGCTCGGCTTGCCGGATTTCGCCTCCGCGCCGCTCTCGAAGGTCGTGGGCTTCTTCCATGCGGTCCCCGAGGACGAGAAGGGCGCCGACCTCGCGACGCTCGTCCACCTGGTCGCCGAGAGGCGGCTCACCCCGCGTCTGGGCGTGGTCCGGGATTGGGCACAGACCCGCGAGGTTCTCAGCGAGCTCGCGAACCGCGAGGTGCGCGGGAAGGCTGTGCTGACCCTCGACGGATGAGTTCTCGCCGACGCACGGCATGGCATCTCCGAGCTCAGTGTCACTATGAGAGCCGGACACGGCGCTCGACCACGCCGTCTCGAACGACGACGTAGGCCTCTTGGGCCCGCAACAGCGCATGGACCTCGGCATTGCGTCCGTGGACTCGGTAGAGGAGTTCGTTGACGCCGTTCTCCACGGCGATGTCACCCAAGGCGTCGATCAACCGACGCGCGATGCCGCGATCGTGATGACCCTCCATGACCGTGACGGCGACCTCTGCGACGTGGACGTCGTCGCGCGACCGGACGTAGCGGGCCAGACCGGCGCAGGCACCTTCTCGTTCGGCCACTACAGCGACGTGGTTCACCCCGTCGACCTGCGTCATCCACGAGAGCAGCCCGGTCCGGATTCGGGACACCGTCTCAGGCATGTGGATCAGGCGGGAGGGCTGCGGCACGCGGCCAACAGTGCGCCGCAGCCATTCCGCGTCGCTCGCCATCACCGGGCGGATGACGAGCTCATCGCTCGTCTCGGCAGGGTGACTCTGACTCACCGCCAGGCGATGCTCAGGATCTTGGTCGTGGATCCCCGCAGGAGCGCCCGCAACTGGGAGGACAGCGGCTCCTGGGCGTCTCATCAGCGTGGCTGTGGCGGTCATGAAAGGTCACCTTCCTTGAAGATGCTCCTCGTGCGCGGAATGGCCTCATGCTGCCTGCCGCACCTTGCGGGGCGATTGCGTGTCGCTTGCAAGCGGCTATCGCATGCCCCATGACGGCTCCTTCTCGAGGAGCACGTGAAGGCCGCGGAAATACGCTCAAACCACCCCGTGACGTTGGCGTGCGTTCGCACACGCTGCGAAACCTAAAGCCGCCTGCTATCCGCTCGAAAACGCGCAGCAAGCGAGGCCCCCGAACCTGGTCCCCGTTCGCACGTCTGCGTCGCCTTCAACGCCCACACGGTGGTGATCGAAGGTCAGGAGCGACCGCGCTGTGTCAGCCGAGCACATCGCCTGGAGCGCGATCGCACCGGGCGGCAGGCCGAACGGCACGGTCTGCGCATCACCGGCGTGTCGCGGCTCAATCATGATGCGCTTCCGTCCTGGTTGACTTGCGTTCCTGGTCTCCGCTGCCTCTCCGGCCGGCCTACCGGTGGTAGCGCTGCAAGGTGACGCCACTGTCGTACGTGTCGATGCCGGTCGGCATGAACGTGTGCGGCTCGAAGCCCTTGGAGAACAGCGGACGTCCACCGCCGAGTGAGCGTGCGCGAGACGACGTACTGGTCGAGGTGCGGATACGGGCTAGTCAAGCCTGCGGCGAGCGCCGGTTCGTCGGTGCGCCGGCCCATCACGACCGTGTCGAACCGCCGGTTGGGCTCGTCGGCGATGCCCAATCGCTCCCGGTAGTGCCCCGGGAAGGTCTCTGGGAACGAGCCAGCCAGTGCGGCGAAGTGGTCGCCTTCGCCGGGGAAGACGCCGAAGCCGCCGTTCGGGTCTGCGATGAACCCGTCGAGCGTGACCGCGATGTAGTAGGTCAGGTCCGCCACGGTTGTGTACCTCCGAGCGCTCGCTCCACGGAGAGCCACAACATACGGCGCTGCCTCCGCGAGAAGCACACGGACGGCTCCGGACCCAATCGCCCGGAGCCGTCGTCGTTGGCGTTCGTCAGTCGCGGACGGTCATGTCCAGCTTCATCGGGCCAGCCGCTGCTGCGCCGTTACCGCTCGGGATACGCTCCTGCTGGGGCAGGATCAACAGATCCGCGAGCGCAGGGTTGACGTTCTGGACGCTGCCGCTGGCGGTGGCTTCGAGCGCGGCCCACAGCAGATCCTCGGCCACGTCGACGCGGCGGGAACGTTCCTGGGGGGCCAACGGATGCTGTGACTGTCCGCTGATCTCGAACAGCACGCTGCCGCCGACCGGGGCGGACTCGTCGTCGACCCGCTCACTGCCGAGCAACCCGTAGGCGTTGCGCGCGATGCCGGCGAAGTTACCGCCGTTGTAGCGGGTCAACTCGGCGTTCGGCTGCCGCATCGAGGCGACCTTCATGATGAGCGCCAGCTGCTTGGAGAAGGCGACGACCTCTTCGGAGACGTCTTCGTTGGTCGGCCACAGCACGGAGCCGAAGACATCGGCACCCGGGGTGTTCGCGATCGGGTCCGCGTCGTCGGGCACGCGCAGCAGGCCCTGATTGTGCACGTCGATGACCCATATTGGCTGGTAGCGGTCGTACATCCGCCGCACCGTGCGGGCCTCGCGCACCGGGTTCAGGTCCGGGTTGTAATGACGGCCGTCGAGGCCAGGGTTGCAGCGGATCTGCCAGCTCTGCGACCAGTCGGCCCAGTGGTAGCGGTTGATGTCGTAGGAGTACTCCTCCGTGTCGTTGTACTGGGTAGAGAACACACCGCGTCCCAGGTTGGTGAGCGCGGGGTCGACATCGCCGTCGTCGGTGAAGCAATCGCTGCTGTTGCGCGGTGGCGCTGTGAAGTCGGTGTTCCCACGTGTGTCAAAGGCGTAGCCGTCGGGGTTCACGAGCGGCATGACCAGCACGTAGAGCTCGTCCAGCACCTCTTCGACGTCCTCGCCTCCGGCGGCGAAGCGCCCGATCAGCTCGTACGCCGCCCGGAAGCCGGTGGGCTCGTTGCCGTGTTGGGACGAGATGATGAGCACCGGCGTCTTCGAAGGGTCACCGAACTTGGCGAGCAGGATGTTCCGGCCACGGCGCGTCTGACCGACCGCGTCGATGTCGAGGGCGACGTCAGCGGCGGCCCGCCGCTCGAGTGTGCGCAGAGACCGGTTGAGTTGCTCTGCCTTGAGCGGCTGCTCCGCCGCCGAGCTGGTCGGTTCCGGCGGCGCGGTCTGCGCACCGGCCACGCTGGTCGAGAGCACCGCAAAAAGTGCTGCAAGGACGATCAACGGAGAGAGGCTTCTACGCACGATGGGCTCCTTCGTAACGAGTAGGCCAGATCGTCCTTGATCATCAGTGGTGACCTGACTCGCGTCAAGGGTCTGTTTGGTCCTGACTGCGAATGTGAGCGCGCGCCCAGACGACCGCTTCGCGCGTGGCGTCGTGGCCGACGACGGGTGTGCCGTTCACCACCAGGTCAGCCCGCTCCCAGGGCCGCTAGGCGGCGAGGAACGGCGCTTCCTCCCTCTCCCACTTGTCCCAGAACCGCATGGCCGCTGGGGTGCCGCCGTCCCGGGCGATGCCGCGAGCCCGCGCCTGGGCCCGATCGGACTGCACCCAGACCACGGCGTCCAGATAGTCGCTGAGTTCGCGGCGGGAGGCTCCGACGCCCTCGATGAGAACGACCTGGGCGCCAGCGTCGACGGCAATCATGCCGGGCCGGTCACGTTCGCTCCACGCCGGGGGACGGAAGGCGACCCTGTCGCCACGGTGGAGCGGCTGGAGCACACCACCAATCATGAGATCGGTCCAGCCAAAGAATGAGTGGTGCCACGCCACGTCATCAGTGTGCACGATAGCCGCATCTCGCAGATTCGCTCCCAGGAGCTGAGCAAGCGTCGTCTTGCCGCTGGCGCTGCGCCCATCGATCGCAATCAGGCTCGGACGGCCCGCGTGGGAGCCAGCACTCCTGAGAAGCTGTTCCGTCAGTGCCGAGGCCGGTCTGACGTGCCACGGCGCGAACCGAGGTTCTTCCTCGGGCCGCTCTGAAACAGGATCTTCTGGCACGTCACCCCGGTCGTCATGGTCTGCGCCTTTTCGAGGCGGACGCATGAAGGGTATTGCCGCATGTTGGACGCTTGTCACGCGCAGGGCATCACGAGTGACCCCGCACGAGGCACCAACCGATCCCGCACAGTCGATGGAGCGCTTCGTGCGGGTTGCACCACGCTATGGCATCCATGCGCTGCGCCCTGCCCACGACAGGATGGCGGCCCAGGGATCTCCGGAACCGAGCGGCTCCGGCAGCACGGCGCGCCCGGCCGCCACCACCTCGGGATCGACGTGTCGGTGATCGACCGCCGCGGACCGAGCAAGGTCCCAAGCGTGCAGATGCCATTCCCCGATGGCCAGCGAGGTGTGCTGAGCGATGGTCAGCGGCCCGACGCCCTCCCACTCTCCGAGAACCTGGTTCCAGGGGACGCGGATCAGCCGCGCTTCGTAGTCCTAGTCTCGAGCCCGTTCCCCGAAAGCCTTCACCCGCTCGGGTCCGCCCTGCGCCGGGAGCGCAAGGAGGTCGCGTTCGTTCATGGCCCGCAGGTCGGCGCCGCGCGGCAGTCCGGTGCGCGTGCGTCCGGCGGTGACGGCGTCGAGCAGGTCGTGGGTAGTAACGACATACGCGTCTACCACTCGCTGCCGGTCCGGCTTCATCCAGGCTTCTATGATGCGGCGCTCATGGCCTCCTGGGAAGAGATCGCCGCCGCGCAAACCGCCTTCGCGGATCACGTCAGGCGCACGTTCGCGGTCCGCAAGCACGCCACGCTGGCGACGCTGCGGCGGGACGGTTCGCCGCGCATCAGCGGGACCGAGGTCGAGTTCGACGAGGACGGCTGGGTCTACCTCGGCATGATGGCGGGCTCGGTCAAGGCGATGGATCTGCGCAGAGACCCGCGCCTGGCGCTGCACTGTCCCACCGAAGACCCGCCTGAGGACGAACCCGCCACCTGGCTCGGCGACGGCAAGTTCGCCGGCACAGCGACCGAGGTCTCCGATCCCGACCAGGCCGACGGGGCTCACCGCTTCCAGATCGACATCACCGAGGTCGTCCTGACCCGGGTAGCGCCGAGCGCCGACCACCTCGTCATCGAGGCCTGGCACCCCGACCGCGGACTCGAACGACGCGAGCGCTGGTGACCCCGCCTCCGCGACGCCGACTCGATCCGTGCGCTGCGAAACGGGTAGCGTGACGGACCCGCGACCAACTTTGAGGAGAACCTGGTGCATCATTCCTGGCGACTGCCGCTGCGACTCGCGACCGGCGCGTTCATTCTGAACTCCGGCTTGAACAAGCGGGGCATGCAGGGCGAGGCGGCTGAGGGCCTGCACGGCTTCGCGACCACGGCGTACCCGCAGTTCAAGGACTGGGCGCCCGAGCAGTTCGTGAAGCGGCTCTCGGCGGGCGAGATCGCGCTCGGCTCCGCGCTGCTCACCCCGTTCGTGCCCGCCAAGCTTGCCGGGCTCGGACTCACCGCTTTTGCGGCCGGCCTGAACCGTCTGTATTGGAAGGCCCCAGGCCTTCGTCAGGAAGGCGACTTCCGACCGACGGAGGATGGCATCGGCGTCGCCAAGGACGTCTGGATGACGGCGATCGGCCTTGCCCTGGTGATCAGCTCGCTGGGCGACGACTGAGGGCTGCTCACCACGGCGGGCGTTCGCCGGTTGACGGCTCATGGCTGACATCGATCTCTCGCTCGCCGTGGAGACGGTCGTGACGCTCAGCGTGATCATGGACCCGATCGGCAACGTGCCGCTCTTCCTGGCACTGACGGCGAACCAATCGCGGGAGGAGCAGCGACGCTCGGCCTTCCACGCCAGCGCCGTCGCAGCCGGTCTTATCGTCACCTTCGCCCTGGTCGGCAGGGAGCTGCTCGGCGTGCTCGGGATCGGTCTGCCCGCGCTGCAGGTGGCGGGAGGGCTGCTGCTGGCGCTCATCGCGCTGGATCTGCTGCGCCCCGAAGACGAGGCGGCGCCCCGCCAGCAGGCGGGACGCAACGTCGCGCTGGTGCCGCTCGGCACCCCGCTGCTCGCCGGTCCCGGCGCTATCGCCGCGACGATGGTCTCGATCGAGCGCGCCGACGGCCTCGTCGGCGATCTCTCGGTCATGGTGGCGCTCGGAATCGCGCTCGCGATCGTCTATCTGGTGCTGCGCTACGCGGGCTTGCTCGGCCGCCTGCTGCGGCGCAACGCCATAGATCTCATCACCCGGGTCATGGGTCTGCTCACCGCCGCCATCGCCGTCCAGCTCATCGCCGCCGGCGTCCAGGAGTGGGTGCGCGTCGGCGTCTGACCGGAGCCCGGAAGCCGTTCCGACACGAGTTGCGGTCGACTGGCGTGTATCTCTCTTTTGAGATATGCTTTGCGGCGTGACCTCCGCACGTGATGACCCTCCCGTCTTTCCAGGCTTCCGTGAACTTGCGGGGTCGCTCGACGACCTCGTGTCAGCGCTCTCCGAACGACGCCGCGCGCTCGGTTTGAGTCAGACCGAGGTCGCGGCGCGCATGGGCACCTCGCAGTCGGCTGTCGCCCGGCTGGAATCTGGTGTCGCGGACCTGCGGCTCTCCACCCTGGAGCGGTACGCCAGCGCGCTCGGACAGCAGGTGCAGTTCGGACTCGACGCGTACCGGGAGGACTCATGAGCCAGATTCCAGAAATCCCCTACCCGTTCAGGCCCGGCCCGCGACCGGCCGAGCAACCACCCTCGCCTCAACAACCGCATGTCCCGCTGGTCGGCGAGCCTGCCAGTGATGTGTACGGGCGGCTCTTCGAACGGCGGTTACTGTTCGTGCACGGCCGGCTCGACGAGCCTGCGGTGACCGACTTGTGCGCACAGCTCATGACGCTGGACACCAGCTCGTCACGGCCCATCACGCTCGTGGTGAACAGCCGCGGCGGCCCGCTCACCGATGTCTTCGCCCTGCTCGACACCATGGAGCTCGCCCGCCCCCCGATCGACACGACCTGCGTCGGAGAGGCGCTGGGGACGGCTGCCGCCGTGCTGGCGCTCGGTTCTGGCACGCGCCGCGCAGCCCGTTCAGCCACCATCCGCCTGCGTCTCGACGAGCACCATGCGATCGACGGTGATGCGCAGACCACGACACAGCACGCCGAACGGCTGCTGGCAGCCCGGCACTTGCTCGCGTCGATGCTCGCTCGCCGCACCGGCCACGATCCCGCCGTGCTCGAAGGCTGGCTGGAGACCGACGCCTTTCTCTCCGCTGACGAGGCGGTCGCCGCCGGGCTCGTCGATGCCGTGGCCGGTGAGGACGACAGATGACGCGGCCGTGGCGTTTCGGCGTGGCGGCCGGTCTTGAGCCACCCGCCTCGCGCGCCGCATGGCTGGAGCGGGTGCACCGGATCGACGGACTCGGCTACGACGTGCTGGCCATGCCCGACCATCTCGGAATCTGGCCGCCGCTGACGCCGCTCGTGGCTGCTGCCGAAGCGAGCGCTCGCCTGCGTTTCGCCACCCACGTGCTGAACAACGAGTTCCACAACCCCGTGCTGCTCGCGCGCGACGCCGCTTGCGCCGACGTCCTCACCGACGGGCGCCTGGAGCTAGGGTTCGGCGCCGGTCACGCGCAGGACGAGTTCGAGGCCGCAGGGCTCGCCTATGAGCGGCCGGGACAGCGGGTCGGTCGTCTCGCCGAGGCCGTCCCGATCGTCCAGCGTCTCCTCGCCGGCGAGCAGCTCACGAGCGATGGTGTCTACCGCCTTCGAGATGCCGCGTTGGGGATCGCCCCCGCGCAGTCGAAGGTGCCGATCATGGTGGGAGGCAACGGTGACCGGGTGCTGAGCGTCGCCGCCCGGCACGCCGATATCGTCTCGCTGGTGGGTTTCACGTCCGGCACCCGCCGAGCGCACACGGACCTCAGCCACTTCACCTGGGCGGGGCTGGCTGACCGGCTGGCTTTCGTCGCTGACCGGGCCGGTGGGCGGTCCGCTGACATCGAGCGCAGCCTGCTCGTCCAACGAGTGGTCGTCACCAACGCCGCGCACGTGGTCGCCGAGGAGCTGGCTGCGGAGACGAGCATGCCTGCGGAGACCTTTCTCGACAGCCCGTTCGTGCTGATCGGCTCGGAGGAGCGCATCACCGAGCAGCTCACCCGGCTGCGCGAAGAGCACGGCGTCACCTACGTCGTCGTCTTCGAATCCTCCGCCGAGGCGCTGGCCCAGGCGTTCGAGCGTCTGCGATCGTAGGCCTCGGCGGGCGTCCGTCGCGGCCTACCATGGTGTGGACGTCACCCGTCACCGTGTCCCCTGTCGAAAGGCTGTTGCATGCTCTTCTCTCGGGCCAAGACTCGCATGGTCTCCTCCGATGAGGCCCTGCCCGGCCGCGACCAACCGATGGAGGTTCCTGCTCGTCACCGCGCGCTCGGCACGCCGCTCGAGCCGCCCTTCCCCGAAGGACTCGGGTCCGCGGTCTTCGGGATGGGCTGTTTCTGGGGCGCGGAACGCGTCTTCTGGCAGCTTGACGGTGTGTTCACCACGGCCGTCGGCTATGCAGGAGGCTTCACGCCCCATCCGACGTACGAGGAGGTGTGCTCTGGGCGCACCGGCCACACCGAGGCCGTCCTCGTCGTCTTCGATCCCGATCAGATCAGCTACGAGACGCTGCTGCAGCGCTTCTGGGAGGGCCACGACCCCACGCAGGGCATGCGGCAGGGCAACGACACCGGCACGCAGTACCGCTCGGCGGTGTACACCCGCACCCAGGAACAAGGCGAGCTGGCCGCGCAGTCACAGACCGCCTATGAAAAGCAGCTCCTCGCTCACGGTCACGGGTCGATCACCACGGAGATTCGCCCCGAGCCGGACTTCTTCTACGCCGAGGCGTATCACCAGCAGTATCTGGCGGCGAACCCGAATGGATACTGCGGGCTCAGCGGCACCGGCGTGAGCTGCCCGACCGGGCTCATAAGCGCCGACTGAGAGCCCAGACTTTTCCGGGACGGCTGCTCAGGAGCCCTCCAGCTCCGCGTCGCCGGCCTCTGGAGCCTCGACCGGCTCCTCCAGCTTGACCGGCTCGGTGATGGCCGGTGCCTCGTCCGCGCTCGTCGGCTCGTCGTCCGAGGGCGCCGACTCCACCGGCGCCTCGACCGGGTCGGAGGGTTGCGGCGCTACAGGCTCAGCCGGTTCGACGCTCGGCTCCTCAATCTCCGGATCTTCCACCACCGGCTCGTCGGTGGGAAGGTCCGGCACGGGCGTCGGCTCGGGCACCGGCGTCTCGGTCGGCTCAGGCTCCACCGTTGGCTCCGGCACCGGCGTCTCGGTCGGCTCGGGCACCGGCGTCTCGGTCTCGGACGGAACCGGCGTCTGCGTCGGCTCCGGCGTCTGCGTCGGCTCCGGCTCGACGACGGGTCCCGGGCGGTCAGGTGCTTCCGGCGGCTCGGGCTGGAGAATCACCCACGCCTCCGTACCGCCGCTCGTCTCACGTCGCTCGTCTGCCCATTCCCGCGCGTGCGTCGCAGGTGACGGGCTCGCGCCTCCGATCGTCAGCAGATCGTGCATCTCGATCGGCGGCTCGAGCGTCGGCTCACCGGGCGTCATCGGAACGGCGAGGAGCATCAAATCGGGCTCCAGCTCGGCGCTCACGCTTTCGAGGTACTCGTTGGGGACTTGGTCTTCCGCGGCGTTCCATGGGAGCGCGACGGGATAGTCCACCTCGCTCGTGTGCATCCGGTGCAGCCACTCCTCCACGGTCTCGTCGGCGCCCGGCGCCAGGACGGCATACATCACCCAGACGGTAGGGGTGTCGGCGCCTGGTGAGGCCTCAGGCCGGGGCATGCGCTCCGGTCCCGTCGGAAACTCGGCCGGCTGTGCGGTACCGGGGGGCCCGTCTTCGGGCGGTGTCTCCTCCGGCCGGTCGCCGGGGGGAGTCCCATCGCCCGGACCGTCTGGACCACCAGGCCGGTCACCGGGCCCCGGTCCACCCGGTCCGGGACCCGGTGCGGGTTCACCCGGTCCACCCGGGCCAGCGGGTTGACCGCCCCTGGGCGTGTCGCCGGGAGTATCGGGGGTCGGCGCGCGGTCGCTCGGAGCGCTGTCGGGGCGCTCGGGGACCGATGGCAAGACCACGGCCACCTGACGCTCGGGAGCCGGCGCCAGCGGTGGATTGACCGACGCGAAGGGATTCGGCAGCAACGCCGTGGCTGGCGAGCTCGAGCCCTCCGTGGATGGCTGCGGCGATGACGCGCCGGGGGGCTCACTGCCTTCGACGGCCGTAGCGCTGGGCTCTTCAACGGCGGCGACGCGCAGACGCACGGTGTCGAAGGTGTCGTCGTCGGCCGCGGCGGTCGGGAGGGCTCCTGCCTGAAGACCCGGTACGACGGTTCGCACACCGACAGCCGCGATCGAGACCGCGACCAGCGCACCCAGCGCTAGCGTTGCGATCCCCACGCGAACGGTCTGGTGGCCCACCGGCGTCACTCCCACTGCGATGCGAACTCGCCCCACTTCGCATCACGCTTAGCATAATCTTGTTGACACTGTGTGTCCAGCAACCGCTTGTGGCTGCTGTGACGGTTGTTGCCTGCCTCGTCGGCCCGCCGGCCCACGACTTTAGTGAAGCCTCCGCCCTTGCCCGGAGGTGGTGCAAGCTTACTCCGTTGACACCGATGTCAAGTGATCGAATGACCGGCCCCGCGCGCAGCCCGTGGCTACAGCGGTCCGGCGCCCCGTCGGGCCATGCTTGCGAAACGCGAATGGTGGCCGATGAAGCTGAGCCGAACGGTGCGCAACGGACCGTTGCGATGCTTTGAGACGATCAGCTCGGCCTCGCCTTTGGCGTCGGTGTCAGGGTTGTACACCTCGTCGCGATAGATGAACGCCACGATGTCCGCATCCTGTTCGATCGAACCTGATTCGCGCAGATCCGAAAGCTGCGGGCGGCGGTCGGTGCGATCCTCTGGGCGACGGGAGAGCTGCGAGAGTGCCATGACGGGAACGTCGAGCTCCTTCGCGAGGATCTTCAAGCCACGGCTGAGCTCGGAGACCTCCTGTACGCGGTTCTCGGCGCGACGGTGGCTCTGCATCAACTGGAGGTAGTCGACGATCACGAGATCCAGACCGTGCCGCTGCTTCAGCCGTCGGCACTTGGAGCGGATCTCCATGAGATTGATGCCCGGTGTCTCGTCGATGAAGAGTGGTGCTTCCGCAAGCCGGCCCATCGCCTGGGAGAGCTTCGGCCAGTCGGCCTCCTGCAGCCGGCCCGTGCGCAGACGCTCGGAGTCAACCTTCGCCTCGGCGGCGAGCACCCGCTGGACCAGCTCCATCTTCGACATCTCCAGGGAGAACATCACCACCGGCTGCCGGAGCGCGACCGCGACATGACTCGCGATGTTCGTCACCAGCGTGGATTTCCCCATCGCCGGACGGGCCGCCAAGATAACGAGGTTCGAGGGCTGGAGACCGGCGGTGAGCTCGTCGAAGTCGGTGAAGCCCGTCGGCAGCCCGGTGATCGCCGAGTCGTTCTCGTGGAGCTTCTCGATCAGCTCGAAGCTGGCGGAGAGGAGCTCCTTCATCGGGGTGAAGTCGGCGCCGTAGCCGCGCTGCGCAACCTGGTACACGAGGGCCTCGGACCGGTCGACCGCGAGGTCGGCGTCGTCGGCCGAGTAGCCGAGACGGGTGATGGCCGTGCCAGCGTCGATCAGCCGGCGGCGCAACGCGTGGTCGCTGACGATGCGGGCGTAGTACGCCGCGTTGGCAGAGGTCGGAACCTGGGAGAGCAGCTCGGCGATCGCGACGGCGCCTCCCACCCCTTCGAGCTGATCGTGACGTTCGAGCTCGTCGGCCACCGTGACCGCGTCGACCGGCTCGCCGCGGTCGTACAGGTTGCGTGCCGCCTCGAAGATCGTGCGGTGCGCGCCGCGATAGAAATCCTGCGGACCGATCTGCTCGCTGACCTCGGCGATGGCGTCCTTGGAGAGCAGCATGCTGCCCAGCACGCTGACCTCGGCGTCGAGGTTGTGAGGGGGAACACGGTCATAGCCGCCGCTCGCCCCAACCATCGGCAGGGCCTGCACCGCCGCGCCGGCGGACCATTCCGCGCTGGCCATCCTCTCCCTTTCCGCGCCCTCCACACGAGGACGGTCGCCCGTCTGGGACTGCTGTGAGGATGACCTTAGAGCGCACCTACGACAGACCAGACCAGGCCGTGCCGAGCCCGCCGCCGCTCATCCACAGCTCGGCACCGCTTTCTCGGTGTGGTTGGGGAACCGCAGTGGAAGAAGTCGTCCCCCGCTGTGGATCTCACCCCGCGGACCCGTGGAGAAGCCCGCTGGCGGGTGTGCACGCGCAGCGAGGACGACCGCGAAATTCACAGGCAGAATTTTTACGCGGCGAGGGGAACGGCCGCGAGGGTCCGTCGCAAGTGGGAGGGTGGAGCCCGCCCGCGGTCGCAGGCTCCTATGTGGCTCGGACGATCTCGACCTGGACGGTGGCCTGCACCTCGGCGTGCAACCGCACGCCGACCTCGTGCACCCCGAGGGTCTTGAGCGGATGCTCCAACGGCAGGCGCCGGCGGTCGACACCGACGCCGAGCTGCTCACGGATCGCCTCGGCGATGCGGGCGTTGCCCACCGAGCCGTACAGGGTGCCGTCCTCACCGGCGTTCGCGCCGACGATGACCGGCCGCTCCTGCAGCAGTTGCTGCTGTCGCTCGGCGTCGGCCAGTGTGCGCGCCGCCTGCTTGTGCCGCGCCCGCGCGATGGCTTGCGCGTCCTGCAACGCGCCCTTCGTCGCCCGCATCGCGAGCCCGCGCGGGACTAGGTAGTTGTTGCCGTACCCGTCGGCGACGTCGACGATCTCGCCGGCGTCACCGAGGTTGTCGACGTCTTGCTTCAGGATGACCTTCACGGGTGGTCCTAGCGGTTGGTGTACGGCAGCAGCGCCATCTCGCGGGCATTCTTGATCGCCTCGGCGAGCATCTTCTGATACTGCGGCCGCGTCCCCGTCACGCGGGCCGAGCGGATCTTGCCGCGGTCGGAGACGAACCGCTCCAGCAGCGCGACGTCCTTGTAGTCGATGTAGGTGATCTTGTTCTTCGAGAAGTAGCAGTCTTTCCGCTTCGGCGGACGTGACGTACGGGGCGGCATGGTCAGCTCCTGTTCTGGTCGGCAGGCGAGGGCGCTGCTGCGCAGCGCCACCACCAGAGTAGGGAGAATCGCCGACGGCGATTCACGGATCAGTTGCGCGGTCTAGAAGGGGACGTCGTCGGCCTCAGGCGCCGACGTGGGAGGCGCGGCTCCGCCCCAGCTCGTCGCCTCGTTGCCGCCGCCGTCGCGCTGGCTCTGGCGGTTCACCCGCTTCACCTGGGCGGTCGCCCACCGCAGGCTCGGACAGACCTCGTCGGCCTCGATCTCGGTCACCCACCGGGTGTTGCCGTCGCGGTCCTCGTACGAGCGGCTGCGCAACCGGCCGGTGACGAGCACCCGTGTGCCCTTCGAGAGCGACTCGGCCACGTTCTCGGCCATGTCGCGCCAGACGTTGCAGGTGAAGAAGCCGTCGAGCCGTTCGTCCCAACCGTTCGTCTCCTTGTTGAAGAAGCGCTGATTCACCGCGACCCGCGTGTTGCAGACCGCCACACCGTTCGGGGTGTAGCGCAGCTCGGGGTCGTCGGCCAGGTTGCCCACGATGGTGATGATGTTGTCGTTCGCCACTGCAGTTCTCCTCGTTCGCCGTCGGTTTCGTTGCCGGGACGGACGACTATCCGACCTTCTTGGTGCGGACCGCCGGACGGACCACCTTGTGGCGGACCACCTCGTCTGCGAGACGGAGCTGCCGTTCGAGCTCCTGCAAGCCATCGCCGTCCAGCTGGAGGTCGATGACGGTGTAGTAACCCTCGGTCATGTGCCGGATCTCGTAGGCGAACGCCCGCTTCCCCCAGTGGTCGACGCGCTCTACCTCACCACCGCGGTCGGTGATCAGCTTCGTGAAGCGATCGACGGACGCGGTGACGGCGTCCTCCTGAAGGGACCCGTCAGTGATGATCATGAGTTCATAGCTGCGCATGGACCATCCTCTGGTCTCGAATGGGCGGCCTCCGACGCGTGTGTCGCCGGAAGCAGGACGGTGGCGTTGCCTGCACGGTACCACCGCCCGCCCGCGGGCTCCATCCCGGTAGCGCCGAGCTTAGGCCGACCGACCGTCGACCGGCGCAGAAAACGACGTGTCCTGTGGAGAACCGGCATCCGCGACGGCCTCACCGGCCTCGACGGGGGCAGGTCGCCGGAGCGCCGGCGCCTCGTACTCATCCAGATAGGCCATGGTCGCCGGCACGTCCCTGGTCACCGTCCACAGCGCCGCGAGGTCCGGGCGCGCGAAGCGACGGTCCACGATGCGGGTGAGCTGGGCAAGCAGCGGGTCCCAGAAGCCGTCGGGATCGAGCAGCACGATGGCCCGCGCGTGATAGCCCAGCTGCTTGAGCGTGATGATCTCGAGCAGCTCCTCCAACGTGCCGATCCCGCCGGGCAGCACAACGAACGCGTCGCTGTGGGCGTCCATGAGGTCCTTGCGCTCGCGCATGGTGTCGGTGCGCATCAGGCGCGTCAGCCCGTCCAGCGCGAACTCGTGCTCGACGAGGCGGTGGGGGATGACCCCGAGTACCTCGCCGTGTGCGGACAGCGCGGCGCGGGCGACCTCCCCCATGAGACCCACGTTGCCACCGCCGTAGACCAGCTCCCAACCGCGCGCGGCGAGCTCGCGCCCGAGCTCGGCGGCGACACGCCGCAGCTCGGCCGAGACGGCCTCGCTCGACGCGCAGAACACACAGACCCGATACGTCATCGCGTCGATGCTACGACCGGAGCGCGGCCGGGAGCACACGGCACGGCCTAGAGACGGCGCGCGTTCACCAGCCGACGATCGAGCTCGGCGAGCTCCTGCGGCTGTGCTCCGGGGTCCATGAGGCGCAGCACGCCTTCAGTGACCAGCTCGTCGACAAGGACGCGGACCACGCCGAGCGGCAGGCGCACGGAGCGCTGCAGGACGGCCAGCGTCTGTGGAGCTTCACAGCACGCGACCAGCGCCTGATGCTCACGGCTACCGTCCCGCGCCCGCGCAGACGCCCCATCCACCCGCACAACGGTGGCGTCCTCTGGCACGCCACTCGCGTCCGTCCTCCCACCTGTGAGCACGTACGAGCGGACGCGTCGGCCGGGGCGATGACGCCCCTCCGCGTACGACGCCGTCACGAGTCGCGCTCCTGCGCGAGCCGTCGGGCCGGGCGTGCGACGAGACGCTGGCCGCTCCCGCCGACCCGCGCAACGGGGCGCTCGGTCTGCTGCGGTGAGCCGGTCTGTCGAGCCGGCAGCGTGTCGAGCACATGCGGCGCCGGCCCGGCCGGCGACGTCGGCGCAGCGCAGGCGGCCGGGTGGACGAGCGCTCCCGCAGGCAGGTTGAGCGTGACCCGGCTCGGATCCGTCGTGTCGAGCTCGACCTCGAGCCGCGCGGCGAGCGCGTGTGCCACGGCCAGGTCCGCGCCCCCGCGCACGCCCGTGACCGTGACGGCGAGTGACTCGCCCTCACACCGCTCGTCCACACGGAGCGCTGCTGTCTCATCCGGTGCGGCAGCGTCGATCACCTCAGCGACGAGGTGGGAGAGCGGAGCGGCCAGCTCGGCGCGAACGGCCACCGTCGGAATGCGCCCGAGCGAGATGGCGTCGAACTCCGCGACCTCCGCAAGCGCCGCGCGCATCACGGCGAGCAACGGCACGGGCCCACCTACCGAGCTGGCGGAGCGACCACCGAGCACCAGCAGCACCTCGGCGTCGCGGCGCATCCGCGTGACGAGCTGATCGAGCACGAACAACTCGGCGAGATGCTCGGCGTCGCGCTCCGACTCCTCAAGCTCGTCCAGGACTCCGAGCACTCGCTCGACCAGTGGGAGCTGACGTGCCGCGACGCGCATGAGCAGTTCACGCTCACCGGGGGCCTCCCAAGAGGCCGCATGAGCGGCTGGCTCGTGCTCCACCGGGCTCATCGTCCCGGCGATCGCGTCCGCGGGCGCCGAGGCTGCGTCCGGTGGTGGCGCAGCAGCCGCGGGCGGCTCGGGGTCGGACCGGCTCTGCTCGCGCCCGCCACGGCTGATGCGTGAGATTGCTCCTGCCAGGCCGATGCCGAGCAGGCCGCTGGTCAGCGCGAGGGGCGCTCGCGGCCCCTGGGAGGGTGATCCGTCAAGCAGGACTCCGGCCAGGACGAGCGCGGCCAGCGTCATGGCCACCGGCAACCCTGACGTCCGGCGTCTCATCGCTTCCTCTCGTGTGCGACAACTTCAGGCTCTCCCTTGGATGGTCGGATCGGACCGGTCGGACTTGAGTGCCGCCGCTCGCGTCCGACAGAGAGGGCGAGGCTGCACGCCCCCGGTGCACCCGGAGCTCGGAGGAGACCATGCGCGGATCGTTGGCGGAGGTGTCGCTGCCTGAACTGCTGCGCTTCCTCGATCGCCCGACCGTCTCGGGCCGGCTGCACCTGTACGGAAGTCAGGCCGGCCGCGTCGTGCTCGCCCGCGGGCGGCTCGTCGCCGTGGAGACCGGCGGACCTGGCCAGGCGCCCGTGGAAGACCCCGATGAGGTCGTGCCGGCCCTGTTGGACCTCGCGCTCGGCGCCGACGGGGAGTTCGAGTTCGAGCCGGTCCACCCGGTCGCGAACGGGTTGCGCGGGCAGCCACTGTCGGAGGCGTTGCGCGAGCTCGACGATCTGTTGGCGGTGTGGCGTGCCGTCGCCGCCGTCGTCCCTTCGGTGAGCGTCGTTCCGCGGCTCGTCCCGCGGTTGCAAGGCAACAGCCTGGATATCGACGCATGCCAGTGGCGGGTCGTCACCGCGATCGACGGGCAGCGCAGCGTGGCCGAGCTGACGCGCGTGACCGGCTACGAGGCCTTTCAGGTGTGCCAGATCGTGCAGCGCCTGGTCGCTGTCGGGGCCGCCGAGATTGCCGACGGCCGCTGACGGTCGTCAGCGACGGCCGAGAAAGGTCGGA
Source organism: Euzebyales bacterium (assembly GCA_038233095.1). Lineage (GTDB taxonomy): Bacteria > Actinomycetota > Nitriliruptoria > Euzebyales > Egibacteraceae > JBBSMR01. Next base: position 30,539 of record JBBSMR010000017.1, on the reverse strand, counting down.
GCGGAGGGTCCGCACGTCGGGGGCACGGGCTCTTCCCTCACTCGCGTGTCACGATCGGAAGCCGTCGAGCGGCGGCAGGCTCACCATCATGCCGGGAAGAACGAGATCGGGATTGCCGGGGTCGGGCAGCCGCTGCCGGTTCGCCTCCACGAGCCGGAGCCAGTAGCCCGCAACCTCTTCCTGGCCCGCGTCGGGGCGAGCCTTCGTCACGATCGCCTCGGCGATGGCCCAGAAGTGATCCCCCGGGCGAACGGTCCACTGGGCCTGACGGGCCGCCCGCCTGACTGTCGAGGGGTGATCCGGTCGGGGGTTCGCGGGGGCAACCGCGTCGGGTGGGCTGCCTAGCGCAGGCGGCGCTGCATGGAGATCGGGCACAGCCGGTGGTCCGTCGAGGCCCGGCGGCGTGGGTGCCGCGCGGGGACCGGGCAGCACCCACCCCCCCAGCGCACCGGGCGGCGCGGGCACGTCCGACATGGTGAGCGCGTTCGAGGAGGGGAGCTCCATGGCCGTCGCCGGCAGCAGCCCGGCGCTCATGCTCAGACCCACCGCGCCCCAGAGCACCCGGCGCAAGGGCGGCAGCGTGAGCAGCTCGACCGTTGCCAGCAGCCTGCCCAGCCGAGCCGCGCGCGCGACCATGCCGAGCGCCAGCAGTCCCAGCTGATACCAGGCCAGCGCCAGTACGATCGCTCGACCCGCGCTGAACACCACGAGCAGCGGGTCCTGAGCGCTCACCGCTGCCCAGGCTCGCGTCCACGACGCGGCCTTCCAGAGGCTGCCGGTTTCGGCCGCCGACGTCCACAGCGGCGGCATGGGCGCCCGGTCGAGCAGCCAGATGAGGCCCATGAGCGCGCCCGCCCACACGAGCAGTCTGAGCAGCTCGCTCACCCACGACCAGGTTCTGCGCACGCCGCCCGGCTTTGCCTGCTGCGGAAGGGACGTGGTCACGCTAGCGCTCCTCTTCGGTGTTCCGCTCGAACTGTCCACAGGTCGGGGAAGGGCGGCCCCGCAACGCCGGATCGATCTCGGCGGTGACCACCGCGGTGGCGTCAACCGTCCGGACCGAGACACCACCCGGCAGCGCGGGAGAGAAGATCGTCTCGACCGTCCCCTGCGCACTGACGCCGACCTCGACCGCTTCGCCGGTCGGCCCCGGCCGGACCGTCACGCTGGGCGTCGCCTCCAGACCGTCGGCCGACAACGTGAAGCTCTCCCGAGCCACCGCGGCGGCGGCCGACGGGTCGATGCGCAACCGACCGCAGCGCTGGAACGCTGCTCCTGAGAGCGCCGCGACGGCCGCATCGTTCGCGGCCGCCGCAGCCGCATCGGCGATGCGCCGCTCCCCCGAGAAGACGATGGCCGCGTCGACCGCGAGTGCGGCGAGCACGATGAGAATGAGTACGGTCGCCGGCACGAGCATGAGCGCACTGCCCCGCTCGCGATCCCATCCGTCCTCAGCGCTGCGCGACACAGCTCGCCTCCCCCGGCACGCCGGTCCGCAAGGGATCCACACGCTCCGCGTGCGTTGCGCTCACGGTGATCGCCCCGTCGAATCCAAGCCCGTCGGGCAGCACCACCGCCGGCACCTCATACCGCACGGTCGAGCTGACCTGGGCGCAGCGCTCGAAGCTGCCGGTGAGCGCCAGCTGCATTCTTGCCGGATCGCGGCCTTGCGCGGCCAGGGCCGCGATGGCCGCGGTGCGTGCGGCGCTCGCGGCAACGTCCGGTCCGGGCGCCTCGACGTAGGCGCGGGCGGCCTCGCGGGCCGCTCCGCTCACGGCCAGGTGCGCGTCCGCCACTCCCCACGCGTTCACCACCAGCAGCACCCCGACGACCAGCACGAGGATGCCGAGCGCGACCGCCTCAAGCCCCGCGATCGCCCCCTCCTCGACATCCCGGACGGTCCCGGGGGAACGACTCACCCTCCGATCTTGCTGATGTTGCTCTGGATCTTGGAGGTCGCGTCTTGGAAGATGCCGTTGAACGCGACCCACATCGCGGCGCCGAGGAAGGCCATGATGAGCACGGCGATGGCGGCCGAGATCACCCCTTCACCCTCCTCGTCGGCAACGCGTCCCCGCAGTTCGGCGCCGAATCGCGTCACCCACACGTACAGCGCGAGCCCACTCCGGCCCACAGCCGAGATGTCGTTCTTCATCATCGTTTATCCTCTCACATACTTTCTAGTAACCTCACTGCATTCCATAGAAACATACGCCACGGCGTGGAGGTTGACAAGCCCGCTGCTAGGATCGCCGGCGGTAATGAAGGCAGACGGGGGCGGAGACGTGGAGCGCAGCAGAGGGTTGCATGGCCTGCTGCGACAGCCCGTCGTGTATGAGCTCTTCCAACGCGCGGTGGGCTCGCTCGCGGTGCGCCGGGAGATCATCGAGCGCCATCTCCGCCCCACTCCGGGGGACCGGCTGCTCGATATCGGGTGCGGGCCCGCGGACATTCTCGCGAGCCTCGCTCAGGTCGAGTATGTCGGCTTCGACCCGAGTCCGGACTACATCGCCTCGGCGCGCCAGCGCTACGGTGATCGCGGCCGTTTCCTGGTCGCCACGGTGGAGGACGCCGCGGGCACCGACCTCGGGCTGTTCGACGTCGTGCTTGCGAAAGGGGTGCTGCACCACGTCGAGAACGACGAGGCTGAGCGCGTCTTCGCCCTCGCGCACCGCGTGCTGCGCCCGGGGGGCCGCCTCGTGACGCTCGACCCCTGCTGGACGCCGGAGCAGTCCGTGGCCGCACGGCTCGTGATCTCTCAGGACCGTGGCCGCAACATCCGCTCGCTGGACGCCTACCGAGCGCTTGCGCAACGCTGCTTCGCCGACGTCACCCCCCACGTGCGCCACGACCTCCTGCGCATCCCCTACACCCATCTCTTTCTGGAGTGTGTGCGGTCCGAACGCTCAGCCGCGTGACCAAGGCCACCGGGCTCGCTCCCCGGCGGTCACGGTGTTCCTGGCTCACCGGGCCGCCAGCCTGGTGGCTCGTCGCCGCGATCCTGGTGCTCGGCGTCCTGGCGTTCACCCCCTTCGACCGGGGCCTGGAGTTTGACGAGGCGGTCCAGTGGTCGCAGTCCGGCGGTCTCGGAGGGCCGGCGCCCGCCAACCCGCTGGCCGCCAGCCGCGAGAACGGCAACCTCGGTCTCATCATGGTGCTCCGCAATCTCGGTCTCGGCCTGGCCGGAGTCCGGCTTGGGTGGGCCGTCATCGCCCTCGGTGGGGTGCTGGCGGCCTTCTGGCTTGCCGGCCGCTCCACCGGCCGTGGGGTGGGCCCTGTCGCCGCGCTCATCTACGGCACCTTCTGGATCACCGGTCTCTTCTACGGCTCGTTCTACGGGTCGTTGCTCGGCGGGCTCTCAGCCGTGCTCGCGACGGGGGCGTACCTCTGGCTGCGCGATGAAGCAGACCGGCCGCTGCTGGCCGGCGCCCTGCTCGGGCTCGCGCTCTCGGGCATGTTCGCCATGCGCCACCTGGAGAGCGCCTTGGTCGTCGTCGTCTTCGGCCTGCACGCGCTCACCGTCGATCCCCGGCGCTGGCTGTCAGGTCGCTGGCGAGGCCTGCTCTCCGCAGGGGTGGTCTTCGGGCTCACCTTCGTCCTTCCGTGGTCGCTGTGGACCATCGACCGCTACGGGTCCGTGTTGGCGCGTATGCGCTTCGCGCGCGCGCAGGGTCACCCGCTCGCGCTGCACAACGGCTTGGTCGAGTGGGCGCCGCTCCTGCTCGGCGACTCTGTCGCCTATGACCCGCTCACCCCGCTGCCGGTCTGGCCGCGGTTGGTCCTGGCGCTCGGGTGGCTGCTGCTCACCGCCGGGATCGTCTGGCTGCTGATCCGCCGCGTGCAAGCGTCCGCGGAGGCCGCCCCGCGGCCCGAGCGGCACGTCGGTCTGCTCTTCGCGCTCCTCGCGGTGACCATGGGCTTCTTCTTCTTCGTCTCAGGCACCGAGCGCGCGCGCTACAGCCTCTACGCGCTCGGGTTCGCCGCCCTCCTGGCGGGCCAGGCGGTGGTCGCGCTGCGTGCGCGCATGGCTGGTCGCGGACCCGGCGCGCGTCGGGCCGCCCTGGTCGCGGCGGTGCTCCTCACGATCGGCTGGCTCGGCACCCAGGCCGTGATCGTGCACGCCTATCAGCTCTCCCGGGAGCTGAACGGGCAGAGAGCGGCCAGCACCGGCGTCGTCATGCGCTCGTTGGCGGGCTCGGAGCCGTGCTTCGGGATCACCCCGTTCGGGCGCACCATCTTCCAGACCATGTCGGGCTGTCGAGTGGTCGACTACGTCGAGGGCGACCGCGCCACCGCTGCCGAGCAGCTCGCGCAAGGCGACCGCCCTGTCTTCCTCATCGACACGGATCCCCAACCTCTGGGGCCGGACTGGCTGCTGATCCAGCGCCCCGGCACCGGCGGCGCAGTGGTCTATCTCTACGCTCACCTGCCGAATCGCTAGCCCCCCTTCCGCGAGCAGTCTGGGGGGAGCAAGCCCGACGAGGAGATGCCGCGCCCTCCCGCCCGGTCCGCAGGAACAGCGCGCAGGATCGCTCAGAAGCCGACGAAGTGGTCGAACGCGCGGACGTCGGCGGTGCTGCTGGTGCGCACCACCGCCCACTGGTGGAGGTGGTGAGACCTCCTCGATGCTCCAACCGAGATTATGCAGGAAGAATGCGGCGGCACGGCTGACGGCTGAGAGCTGATAGTCGTCGAGGAAGATGATCCCGCCCGGACGCACCAACCGACCCAAGTAGACCAGGTCGACGAAGACACCGTCGAAGCGGTGATTGCCGTCGACAAACGCCGCGTCGCACCGGTGACCGGCTGCGAGAAGCCGCGGCAGCACCAGCGCCGATTCCTCAGGGTGGTGCTCGACGAGATGGGCGACCCCCGCGTCATGCAGCACCTCCAGTCCGAGATCGGAGAAGCGCCACGTCTGGTGCGGATCCATGACGACATGGATCGGATTCGGCTTCCCGACGCCGAGCAGTGCCTCGCAGATGTACAGCGCCGAGACGCCATAGCCGAGACCGACCTCGATCGTGCGGGCAGCGTCTTCTCCCGTGAGCCAGCCACGCAACGCCTCGCCCTCCATGGGGTCGATGGCAACAGGAAAGACGGTGTGCTCCTTGCCGTCGGCGCAGGACACCGTGGTGCCCGCTGCCACAGAAGTCCGTTTCGTCATCGTTGGGTCTGTGCAGGTTTCTCACGGCACCGGGAGAACGTGCTCACCGTCCGGACGTTTCTTACGGCACCGTCAGTTCGTGCACACCGGAAATGTCCGGGTTGGCCCAGAAAAGGCTCGGGGATGCCAAGGCGCGGGGTCGGAGGTGCTTGCCGGGGCGAGCGAGCGGGGTGGCGGCGTGCAAGCCCGTTACCGGGCCACGGGAGCGAGTACCGCGTGACCGAGATCGTCGGCGTAAGTAGTGAGTCGTGGGAGGAGGCCGCGCGCGATGCCGTGCAGACGGCGGCCAGCACCCTCCGCGACCTGCGCGTCGCCGAGGTCGTCAAACAGGACGTGACGACCGAGAACGGTCAGTCGAAGACTTCCGGACTCGGCTGGCCGTCTCGTTCAAGTACGAGTCGGCGGAGTAGCCGGACCCCTTCCCTGGGAACTCACGGGGCCGTCAGCCGCTCAGCGACCGCGCACGGTCCGGGCGGTCCGGGTCGTGCGCCGCGAGCCAGGCCGCCAGGGGAGCGTGCACGAGGATGCCAAGGACGCGGTTCAGCGCGCTTGCGACGAAGCCGAACGCCGGCGACAGGCCGACCACCGGGGCGAGCAGCGCTGAGACCAGCTCCCGCAGCCCGAGCCCGCCCGGGAAGATGCCGGCGGCCGCGGCCAGCGCGGCGGAGAGGGTGAGCACGACCGCCCCGCCGAGCACCGCCTCGCTGCGGAGCGCCGCGAGGATGAGGGCCAGGCGCAGGGCGCTGACGGCGACGATCGCGAGCTCGACGAGCACGGCTCTGACAAGGCTCAACGGCACGGAGGACGAGCGGCGCAACAACAGCGCGCCGAGGCCCAGCCCACCGAGCGCGCCGAGGCCGAAGATGGCCGCGACGGCGATACCACCGCCGGTGAGCAGCAGCAGCAGCGAGACCAAGCCGGCTGCGACACCGATCCAGACGAGGCCGAGCGCCGCGGTGACGACGGCCGCTGCGCGGTAGCCCGTCCCCCGCTGGCGCAGCGCGCGGATGCGCACGAGCGTGGAGCCCGGCAGCGGCAGGAGGTTGGCCGCGGTGCCGAGCACACTGATCCGCAGCGCTTCGCCGAGCGGCACCCGCTGGCCGACCAGCGTCGCCGACACCCGGTACTCCCAAGCGTTCACCAAGGCGGTCAGCGGCACGCCCAGCAGGGCGGCAACGCCGATGAGCGGCCAGGCGACGTCGTCGGGGTCGAGCTGGAGCCGGCGAGCGAACCAGAACCCACCGAGGACGAACGCGAACGACGCGACGACCATGAGCGCGCGCCGCACCCACGGGTCGCGACTCCCGAACGAACGCAGGCCGAGCGCGGTGTCGAGGAACGCTGCCAACCGGCTCATGCGCCTCCTCCGGGCGGGAGGAGTGCGTGCCCGTCGCGGCCCGGCCGCAGCGGGTAGCCGTAGCGCCAGAGAAACGGCGCCCCTGCGACAGTCGCGATGAGGCGGTCGCGCCGGGACTGCTCCAGTCGCCACCGCTCATCAGGCCGGATCGTGATGACGCCGGTCGCCAGACGGTTCGGGTTGCCACCGGCCGTGTGGGTCGGCGCCAGGCGTACCACAGGGCCGTCCGCGAAGAGCCCCTCAGGCATCGGCTCGTCGACAAGCGCGAGCACCCGTCGGAGCGCCGCGGCCGGGTCGGCGGCGAGATCCTCGTAGCGCAGACGCAGCGCGCGCACGCCGCGGCGGGCCACGAGCGCCTCGGCGACCGCGTTGCGCGCCGCGTAGCTCGCCATGCTGTACGGCGCGCTGTAGCGCGGCATCTCCGCCTCGACCTCGCGGTCGGTCCAGACCTTGCGCCGCCGCCAGGAGTGCACGACCGCACGCGGGTCGCGCACGAGGTGCAGCAGGAAGGTCTGCACGCCGGGCACCAACCCGAGCGCCGTCGGGGACGCCGGCCATTTCGACGAGTCGACGATGACGCGGGCGCCGCTCACCTCCGCGATCGCCTCGTAGACCCGGCCGGTCACGGCGGCGAACCGCTCGAGATCCTCCCAGCGTCCGCCGTACCCCCGACCGTGGGCGAGCAGGCGCGGAACCTTCCACCACGAGAGCACGCGCTCCTGCAACGCCACGAGTTGCGCGATGTCGGGACGCTGCGCGAAGCCGACGTTGATCACCGCCTGCCAGAACGGGCACTCGGGGATGCTGCGCCCGCAGCCGCAGCGCCATCGCTGATCGAAGCCCCAGGTCCACAGCTTCGTGATCTCGCCGGTCGAGACGAACCCGTCGAGCTGACCGAGCACGTTGTCCAGCAGCGTCGTCCCGCTGCGCCCCTTGCCGACGAAGTAGAGAACCTTGGGCGGCGCCGTCACGCGCCCTCCAACGCGGCGAGCAGGTCGGCGCGCAGCCGCTCGGGCGCGAAGCCCGCCCGGGCGGCCTCGGCCCAGGTCGCGGCGCGTTCCGCGCGCGCGTCAGGATCGGCCAACAGGTCGGCGACCGCAGCGGCGAAGGCATCCGCGTCGCCGGCGGAGCAGAGCACGCCCGCCTGACCTTCCAGCAGCGCGTCGGTCAGCCCCTCCAGCCGGGCGGCCACGACCGGCGTGCCCCGCAACGCCGCCTCGACGACCGCCATGCCGAAGCCCTCCACGTCACCAGCGACCGCGATGTTCGGTTGCACGAAGACGTCGGCGCCGCGCAGCAACCGTTCGCGCCGCTTATCAGAGACCCGGCCGAGCAGCAGCACGCCCTCGCCCAGGCCCGCGCGCTCGGCCGCCCGGCGGACCACCTCGGTCTCAGGCCCGCTGCCGACGACCGCGTAGCGCACGTCCCCGCCCAGTCGTGGCAGCACCTCCGCGACGAACCAGGCCACCCCCTTGCGCCGCACGAGCCGGCCGACGGTGAGCAGGAGCTGAGCATGCGCCGGCACGCCCAGCTCACGGAAGACGTGGTGGCGGTCGTCCGCGCGCTCCGCCTCGCTCCTTTCACAAGCGGCTGTGGCTGCCACCGGCGCCACCGGCGGGTGCACGATGCGCACGCGGCCCCGCGGCACCCCACAGGCCCGCGCGAGCTCGGCCGTCGAGCGGCTGTTCGCGACGACCCGGTCGGCGGACGGCAACGCCCAGCGCACCAGGCGGCGGTAGCCCGGCGCGTCGAAGACGAGGTCCAGGCCGTGCACCATGACCGTGACCGGTGGCCGTGCCCGGCGCAGCACCGGCTGCAGCGCCGCGAAGGTGAGCGCATCGTCGATCACCACGTGGTCGGGTGGGCGACGGGTCAGGAGCGGGCCCAGCCGTGCGAGCGTGGCGGGCAGCCACCACACCAGATGACGCTGCGAGCGCCCCATCGCGACCAGCTCGACCGCGCCGGAGAGCTGGCCGAGCAGGTCGTGCATCCCCGCCGCGTGCGCCTCCATCCCGCCGACCGCGGGCGGGAACTTGCGGGTCACGAAGAGCACGCGTCCGAGCCCACGGGGGCCGGCGGCCGGCTCGACTCGGTCGGCCATGCGGCGGTCGGTGGCGCGCGCGCCTGTTCCCTCATGCTGAGACATCGCAGGCGAGTGTAGGTGCCGTCAGCGGAAGCGCTCGGCCCTGACGCGCACCGTCCGGTCAATGGCGCGCAGACCGGTGAGCCGCGCGACCGTCTCCGGCAGCAGGGCGGGGGAGCGGGCGGTGACCCGGAGCACGACCACGTCGGGTCCGAGCGAGCGCCAGTGAAACTGGGTTCGCTCGCTCTGCGCGCCAAGCAGCGAGCGCGCCTGAGCCTCGGCCTGCGCCGCCGCGCCGGCGGCCTGGCCGTCGGAGCCCGCCACCACCCGCGCGGCGTCGAAGGCGACCGCGCTGACCACCGAGGTGGTGTAGAGATGCACGAGGGCGTGAGTGGCCAGCAGGACCAGCAGGAGCAGTGCGCCGACGCCGACCAGCGTGCCCACCAGGCCGCTGCCGCCCTCCTCGTGGAGCGTGAGGCGCGTGCCCGTGCGGCGCTCGCGGCGTGGCGCGTTCATCCGGCGAAGAACCGCAACGCCGCGAGGAACGGGATCGCCAGGAAGATCACACCGGGCAGCAGCGTCGCCACCGTGACCGGGATCCAGACCTGCTGGCCGCGCCGCTGCATCGCGGCGACCAGCTCGCGGTGCACCTCCTGGCGCAGCGCCCTGGCCTCATTGGAGAGCAGGCGTCCCAGGTCGGCGGTCTCCCGGTTCAGGGCAAGCACCGGCACCAGCCGGTCCACCGCCGGCAGCGCGGCGATCCGTTGCCACTCCCGCAGCGCGTCGACGTCGCTCAGGCCTTGCTGGATCCGCAGACCCACACGCCGGAGGTCGGCCGCGCAGCAGCCCCGACCGCGCGCAGCCACACGGTTCACCGCGGCGGTAAGCGAGAACCCCGCGGAGAGCAGCATGGCGAGCTGCTCGCTGATCACCGGCAGCTCGAGGAAGAGTTGTCGTCGCCAGCGCTCGCTGGCGGCCGCCACCTGCTGCTCGAGGACCAGGAAGGCGAGCAGCGGGGCGCCGAGCATGAGCAGCAACGCCACCAGCAGCGGCGGCCGCACCGCGGCCGCGACCAACGCGCCCGCTCCGAACCCCGCCAGGCTCCAGCCGATCTGACGCACGCGGAAGCCGGTCACGTCCATCGGCGCGTGGATGCGGCGCAACCGGACCTCGAGCTGCTCACTCACCCCCAGCACCCGCGCCACGCGCTCACCCACCGACCGCGAGAGCGGCGCCACCGTCTCAGCGAAGGTCTCGAGGGCGAAGACGCTCCGGCGAGGGCGTCCCGCCATGCCACCCGGGGCGTAGGGCCGCAGCCGCTCGGAGAGCGGGATCCGGGCCCACCAGCGCAGGCGGGACAGCATCAAGGTCGTGCCCACCCACAGGCCGAGCGCGGAGAGCGCCACGAGCCTCATGAGAAGACCCGCTCACCAGTCGGCAACCGCAGGATGCGCCCGGCCCACCACCAGCACCCCGCCATCAGCAGCAGGCCGAGAAGCGCGGCGAGCTGCCCCGCGCCGGTCGCGTAGGCCGCGCGGCCGTTGCCGATGGCCAGCCCGGCGACCGCCATGCCCAACGGCACGACGAGCACGAAGCGCCGGGCGAAGCGCGCGCCCGCCTGCTCGGCGAGCGCGTCCTTGCGGCCCTGCACGTCGCTGATGCGGTCCTCGACCAAGGCGCGCAACCGCCGGTCGAGATCCGTCCCACCCAGCTCATAGGCGATCAGCAGCGTCTCGCACACCACGTCGGCGGTCGGGTCGGCGAGCCGCTTCTTCAGCAGAGCCAGCGTGCGATCGAAGTCCGTGGACAGCACCCACTCACGGTGTGCGCTGAGGAACGCCGCCCGGTACTCCTGTGGCCCGCGCAGCCCGACCTCCAGGAGCGCCTGCGGGACGGAGCGCCCGAGCGAGCCGGTCTGCAGGCGCAGCTCCTCGATCATCCGGGGCCAGGCTTCGGCCGCGAGGAGACGGCGGCGCTCGGTGCGAGCACGCGCCGCGGTGACAGGCCCACTCGCCACACCCACCGCCGCGGCGAGAGCGGGCAACAACCCACCGAAGAGCGCATAGCCGAGCCCCGCGCCGACCACCGCGAGCACGGCCGTGCCCGCCGCCAGCTCCGCCGGCCGCACATCGGCGAGGCCGAGACGGGCCATCCGCTCCGCCACCGTTCGGCGCCGCGGGCGGATGCGGCCGATGCCTGGTGAGATCCCGAGTCCCCGCCAGCCCAGCGTCACGGACGTGTAGAGCAGGTAGACACCGTACGCCGCCAGCAGCGCAAGGAGCAGGCCACCGACGCTGCTCACGGGCGGGCACCGCCGGCCCGCAACAGCTCGCGCACGTCGTAGCCGGCCTCGTCCAGCGCCCGCTGCGCTCGCACCGGCACGTTGCCGGTCCACACGAGCGGGGCGTCCCACCGTGCGCGCTCGAAGAGGCTGGTGAGGGTGAAGGCCGTCGCCTCGGCGTCCGCCTGGGGCTCCTCGACCGCTGCGATCTCCGTGACCCGCACGACGCCGTCACGGCGGGCGCAGTGCACGACCAGATCCACCGCCTCGGCGACCAGGCTGTTCAACGCCGAGAGCGGCAGGTTCATGGCCGCGTCGGCGAGCTGGCAGACGAAGCGCAGCCGCGAGAGCGCCTGCCGCGCGGACCCGGCGTGGATCGTGGTGAACCCCTTCACCCCGGAGGAGAGGGTCAGCAGCAGCGGGAGCGCCTCACGGTCGCGCACCTCTCCGACGATCGCGATGTCCGGTGCCATGCGCAGGAAGCCCGCGACCAACCGGCGCAGATCGACAGCCGGGCGATCCGACCGGGCGGCGCGCGTCTGCATGGACGCCACGTTCGGCAGCGGCACGTCGGCCTCGAACACCTCCTCCGCGACGACGACGCGCAGGCTGGGGTCGAGCTCGGCGGCGCAGCACGACAGCAGCGTCGTCTTGCCTGAGCCCGGCGCACCGGCGAAGACCGTCGAGAGGCGGGCCCGCACGCTCGCGCGCAGGAAGGCGGCCACCTCGGCCGGCAACATGTCGCGCGCGACGAGCTGGTCGAGCCGCTGGAGCGCGACCCCGGTGAACTTGCGGATGTTCACGATCAGATGCCCGTCGCGCCCGACGTCGCGGTGCACGATGTGCAGCCGGGCACCGGTCTCGAGCTGAGCGTCCTGCAACCCCTCCGAGGGATCGAGCTTGCGATGCGCGGCCGCCGCGTCGTCGAGGATCTTCGTGAGCGTGCGCAGCACGTGCTCGTCGTCGTGGAAGACCTCGTCGTGGTAGCCGCTGCGCCCGGTGTGCCGCTTCACGAAGATCTGGTCGGGAGCGTTCAGCATGATCTCCCAGACGTCGTCGTCCGCCAGCAGCGGCTCGAGCGGGCCGTAGCCGGCCAAGTTGCGGTAGGCCCGGTCGGCGACCTGCTCAGGATCGGCGAGGTCGTGGGCCCGCAAGCCGCGACGGTAGTCGGCGCTCCACCGGGCGACCTCCTCATCGATGAGCTGGCGCAGGCGGCGTGTCGCGGTGGCACCGGCGACATCGAGCGCGTCCTCCTGGGCGCGCCGCTGCACGCTCGCCTCGATCTCCGCCAACGGCGACGTCACCACACCCATCACAACCCCCTGAAACTCCCGTCCAACTACGGCACAGCATAACAAGCAATGAAAGGTGTTGCCCGCCGCAGTGTGAGGTTGGGACGCACCGGCAAGGCTGCGCCTCGATGCCGGACCCCGCGTCCCACCCCACGGAGGGCGCCCTGCCGACCTTCGTGGTCATCGGGGCCATGAAGTGCGGCACGACGGCGCTGCACCGCCTGCTGGGCACCCACCCGCAGATTGCCGTGTCGAACCCGAAGGAGTTGAACTTCTTCTTCGGCGACGCACAGCGCGCACAGGGCGATTGGTGCGCGGGCAACGCCCACCGCGGCCTGGACTGGTACCGCTCGCACTTCGCGCCCGACGCGCTGGCGTCAGGCGAGTCGTCCCCCGGCTATACCTCGCCGGATCATCCCGAGGCGGCGCCGCGCATGGCGGCCGTGCTGCCGCGCGTCCAGCTCATCTATCTCGTGCGCGACCCGATCGAGCGGGCGGTCTCGCAGTACCGGCATCATCGCCGCGACGGCGACGAGCGCCGCCCCCTCGCGGAGGCGCTGCTCGACCCGAACAGCCAGTACCTGAGCCGCAGCCGCTACGCCGAACGTCTCGCGCCGTTCCTCGCCTGTTTCTCATCCGCGCGGATCACCATCGTGGCGCAGGAGGAGCTGCGCGCCGAGCCGAGCCGGACGCTCCGCTGGCTGTGCGCCCGGCTCGGCGTGGCGCCAGACTACTCGTTTCCGAGCGCGCAACCCGCGCCGCTCAGGCCACTCGTCGAGCTCGACCCTGCCCTCCACGCCGACCTGGCCGAGCGCCTGCGAGACGACGCCGACCGGTTGCGAGAGCTGGCGGGCCGCCAGCTCCGCGGCTGGCGGATCTGACGAGGCGGCAGCGCCGCATCTGCCTAACTCGCCTGGGGCGTCCAATGTCCAAGCGAGCCGGGCGTCACCGGTTGGGGCGCGGCGTCAGGTGGTGCGACCGACTGCTCGGCACCGATCGCGCGCCAGGCCCCGAGCATCTTCTTGGCGAGATCTCCCGGCAGCGCGACGCCGTCCATCAGCGCCTGCTCGACGCTGCGGCGGGTGAGGAAGACGGGGCTCGGCAGCGCGCCTGCTCCTTCGATCGGTGCGACCAGCCGCCCGAAGGAGCGCGTCAGCTCGGCCCGCGCCCGCACCGAGCGCGGCGCGGCGTTCAGCACCGGGACGACCCGAGCGGCCGGCACCCCGAACCCCAGCAGCTCGTCGGTGAGCCGGACCAGCGCGTGCAAGCCCGTCAACCCCGGCCTGCCGACCGCGAAGACAGCAGCGGCCCGCTCGACGGCGGCGCGGGACATGACATGCCGGTCCTCGATATCGACCGACCCAGTCTCGCGCTCTCCCTCGAACTCCGCGGCGATATCACAGACCACCGTCGAGAATGCTCGGCGCAACCCCCTCAAGGCAGCCTGAAAGGCGTGCGGCCGGATCGACGGCCAGTACCGGGGGCGGCGCAGACCGAGCAGCAGGTGGTAGCCCCGCTCCTCGACGTCGAAGGTGAGCCGCTGGACCCCGCGCGTATCCGGCTGACCGTTGCGGTACGCCTCGACGAGCTCTTGGACGCCGGGGACGATGTCCCGTGCATCGTGCAGCATCGCCTGATCGGCGCGCAGGTGCAGGTCGGCCAGCAGCACCGGTCTGTCGCGCTCGTTGTGCGTGTCCCCCGCCAGGCCTTGCGCCAGGGCGATCGCTGCGACGGACGCACCGCTGCCACCGGTCCCGCAGATCGCCGCCAGCGGAGCGGGAGCGATCTCGCTGGAGCGTGCCGGAGGCGGCGCCGACGGTGCGGGCGCTCCCGGACGCACCGGGACGGCGTGATCGGTGAGCGCCTTCAGCAGCGTCAACGGGTCGAGCTCCTCGGGCAGCGTCGCCGTCGCCCCGATCACGGACCAGTCCCTGGTGGAGGAGGGGGCGTCGACGACCAGCGCCGGGCAGCTCGCGGCGTCGAGCGCGGCGATCAGGTCGCGGTCCACGACCGGAAGGCCGGCGTCGAGCAGCGCCGCCGAGAAGACCCGCCCCGAGGAGAGCAAGGCGTGCAGCTCTTCGGCGCTCACGCACTTGACGAAGTCAGCGGGCACCGCCGCGGAGGTGGCCCAACGCGAGACCCGCCCGAACCACTCGCTGCGAGCACGGGCCAGACCCAGGACGGTGTACCGGTCGGCGCTCATGGGCCCCCCTCCTCCTCCGACGGCCGGTAGCGCTCGACGGTCGCAGCGTCCGACGCCGCCGTCGCGCGCACGATCATCATCTGACCGTTCGCGACGGCGTGTGCCAGCGCCAGCGCGTCGGCGGGGTCATCCACCCCGACCCGTACGACGAGCTCGCGCTGGGTCCCGAGCTCCCCACCGGCGCTCTCGACCCCCAGCACCGGCACCGCGCCAGCGACGGTGAGCGTGTAGCCATCGGGTCCGGTGCCGTAGGTGGCGAGCACGTCGATGCGCTCACCGGTCTGCAGGCTGCCCTGCACCGCCTTGGCCGCGTCGATGCGGAAGGAGAGCTCCCGTGGCGCGGGTGGGCCGGAACTGGCCGCGATATCGCCGGTCTGGATCAGCTCACCGGCCCCGAGCGGGGCCACGGTGACCGCCCCGACCACGGCCGCGGGGTCGGTGTACGCCTGCCCACCGATCTCGGGCGGCAGCTCCATCGCCACCAGAGCCAGATCCGAGGCCTCGAGTCGATCTCCCGCCGGTGCCGGCTCGACCGCGACGAGATATGACGACGTCGGGGGGCCCATCGCGTTCGTGTAGGCGGCGAAGACCCCGACCGCCGCGGCCGCGACGAGAAAGCCACCGACGACGGCCCGCCCCGACGGCAGGCCTCTCCGCCTGCGCAACGGCCTGGTCGCCTGACCGTCATGCTCTGCCCGCTCCGCCTCGATCTGTTGCACGATCATCCGCCCCCTCATAGACGCCTCGACTTTCCCGCCGGAGATCCTTGGCCTGCCGGGACCGATGGTGTAGCATCTCACGGCATGGCAGACCAGGAAATCCAATGGCAGAGTACCGCAGAAGCTGCCCGTTATCTCGGCATCACTCCGCGTACGCTCTATCGCCTCATCGACGAGGGCCAGATACCGGCGTACAAGTTCGGTCGAGTGATCCGTCTGAAGCGGTCAGACGTCGGCGCGTTCATCGAAGGCAGTCGGATCCAGCCGGGCTCGTTGGAGCACCTCTACCCCGAGGCGCGGGCTCGCTCCGACGAGGGGTAAGGCCGCGCGCTCTCAGAGCGGCCGGACGCTGATCGCGACCACAGCCGCCAGCGGGACGTAGGTGGCGGGGGCGCCCCCCGGCGGCTGCACGCTGAGCACGTCCAGCCCGCCGGCGACGAGCGTGCCGTCGACGGTCGCGTCGACGAGCTGCAGGCGGACCTGAGGGCGCTCCGGGGCGAGCTCGGTCAGCAGCTCCGAGAGGCGCGGCGCCTGCGAGGGCGACTCGTTGTCGGCCGCCGCAACAACCGGCGCGTGGAGCGCGACGATGCCGCTCAGCGCCACATAGGTGCGCCAGGAACCGTCCAGCTGACACCAGTCCGGACCCACGGCCTGCAGCACGCCGTCGTGACGGATCCCCGCGACCGTGTGGATCTGTACGCGCGCTCCCACCTCCCGGCAAGCCGCCAACAACCCGGCGAAGGTGCGCTCTTCACTGGCCTGCTGCCGCAGCCAGCGGCTGCGCTCACGGGCGCGTGCGGCCTGGGCGGTGGCCTCTTCGTCGAGGAGTCGGCGCAGCTGTGCGTCCGCATCCCCGCTCATCACGCCACCCTGAAACCCTTCTCGCGCACCTGCTCGACCTGGGCGAAGGCGGCTCTCAGCTCTTCGAACCAGTCGGCGTGGCTCTCAGCCACCTCGCGGACGCACCAGGCCAGCGCCTCGCTGCGGCTGCGTGCGACACCGGCGTCGATGAGGGTGTCCAGCACCTGGCGCTCAGCCAGCTTCAGTCGGGTCATGGCCGGCACACCGAGCGTCGTGAAGAGCCACTCGGCACCGTCAGCGCGGACACCCCACGAGACCTTGCGCCCGTAGCGCTGCTCGGCCGCGCGCGCGATCTCCATGCGCGCGGCACGGGTGGACTCGCGGAAGCGCTTGACGAGCAGCTCCGCGCCGGTGCCGTGGTCGTCGGGCGCCTGATCCGCTTCGCCTTCTGCCGCCCCCGCTTCCGGCGTGACGGGCAGGGTGCCGACGAGCAGAATCTCGTCGTCGTCGGCCGTGATCTGGACCGGCTCGCTGAACCAGTCATCGGGTATGCGCTGGGCGAACCAGTCGCGTGTCGTCTCTCTCACCATGTGCAGCATGGTACTTACAGCATTACAAGATTTCAACTTCGGCGCGACGGACCATTGACGCGCCGTCAATCACCCTGCGGTCTCCGCCGTCGTTCCACCAGCTCCAACGTGAGCCCGAAGCCCACCAGACAGACCGCCTGCACGAGATACAGGTAGATGGCGAACAGGACGAGCTGACCGGCCAACGCCGAGCCACCGTAGGCGCGCCCCACACTGACCCCGAAGCGCAGCACGAGGACCCAACCGAGGGACATGCCGGAGAGGAAGGATCCCGTGCTCGCCGCACCCCATAGCAACGGCCGCCAGTCCAGCGTGACCGGGGAGAACCAGCGGTACGTCACGGCGAGCAGCGCGGTCGCGGCCGCCCAGCAGACCAGGAACGTGAGGTACACGCCGAGGACTTGCGCGAACGGGCCGAAGCCCAGCAGGTCAGGTAGCGTCGCCACCGCGGCCAGCCCTGTCAGCACGAGCAGGGGGAGCACCGCCAGCAGCAGCAGGGAGAGCAACCGGCCCCGCACGCCTTTGGCTCGCGACTCCTCCTCGGCGAGACGGTCGAACGCGCGCACGAGCCCCTCCCCGTAGCTCGTGGCTGGCACCAGCGCCGCGACGAAAGCCAGCAGGCTGAGGCTCGAGCCGATCTCGGCCAGGCTTGCCAGGCGATCCCGGAAGCCCAGCGATTCGGGCGCGTAGGCCAGCAGGCGCTGAAACAGCACCGCCAACTGCTCGCTGCCGATCAAGAGACCGGTGGCCCAGAGCGCGACCAGCAGGAGCGGTACCACCGCGATCATCGCGAAGAACGTCAGTCCGGCGGCGAGCAGCACGAGGTCGTGACGCCCGAGCCGGCCCATCACCGCGCGCGCCAACGACAGCGCCTGCGCGCGTCTGCTCACCGGGCAGAACCACCCACACACGACAGCTTAGACTTGTCGTCGTGAGACGGACCGACTACCGGATGGCCGCACGCGCGCTCGTGCGTCAGGTCCGCCACGGCGCCGTCCCCGTGCAAGACGTGTGCGACGCGCACCCCGAGCTGCTGCGGGCGGCCCGCAACGTCGGACAGGACGCGCACAGGCCGTGCCCGATCTGCCGTCTCGCCGACGCGCGCGCGGATGTCCCTTCGGATGATGCCGCCACCCTGCGGCTTGTGACCTACATCTACGGTGATGACCTCCGCAGGCGTTCCGGGGGCATCGTCTGGGACCGCGACGAGCTGCGCGCTCTGGCTGACCGTCACCGTTCCTTCACGGCCTACACCATCGAGTGCTGCCTGGTCTGCGGGTGGAACCATCTCGTCTCTAGCGAGCTGCTCGGTCAGGCCCACGCCAGCTGACGCCCAGGAGCACACCGACTGACGTGACGCCCTGGAGTATGAGGAAGTCGCCGACGGGTGGCAGACTCAGGTCCCATGAGCAGAGGCCGGTCCGGAGCCAGGCCGGCCGCGAGCCGCGCCGTGAAGCGCAGCGCGCCCGGACGGCCGACGGCCGCGCGCACCGCCGGGCCCACGGCGAAGCGACCGGCCCCGGCAACCCGGCGGCAACCGCGACGCGGTCCACGCAGGCCACCCCGTCGCAGACCCTGGTACCGCAGCCCGATCACCGCGCTGCTCGTGCTCCCGGTGCTGCTGGTCGGGCTCGCCGTCGGCGTGCTCTTTCTCTACTTCCTCACCGGCGTCCCGCTGCCAGACGACCTCGACACGCGCGCGACCGCGGTCTTCGACCACAACGGCAAGCGTCTGGGCGCCCTTCAGGAGGAGGTGAGCCGGCGCGACGTCAGCTTGGAGAACCTTCCGGAGCACGTCATCGCTGCGGTGCTGGCCGCCGAGGACGCCGACTTCTACGCCCATCGTGGCATCAGCGTCACGGGACTTGTGCGGGCCGCGTTCGCCAACGTGGCGGCACGTGACGTGACGCAGGGAGGATCAACGATCTCCCAGCAGTACGTGAAGAACTTCACCGGAGACGACGAGCGCACGGTGCTGCGCAAGATCCGCGAGGCCGCCATGGCGGTGAAGCTGGAGCGCCAGTACTCCAAGGATCAGATCCTCACGCTCTATCTCAACACGATCTACTTCGGTCGCGGTGCGTACGGCATCGACGCGGCGGCCCGCGCGTACTTCGGGGTGCCCGCAAAGCGTCTCACTCCCTCCCAGGCGGCGCAGCTCGCCGCGGTGATCCCCGCGCCCTCGTCGCTCGATCCGGCCGAGAATCCCCCGGAGGCCCGGCGTCGCTACCGCAACGTGCTGAAACGGATGGTCGCCACCGGCGACATGGAACCTGTCCAGGCCGGCCGTCTCGCCGCCACACCACCGCGCGTCCGCCCTCCTCGGCGGCTGGTCAGCCGCGTCGCGCCGTTCTTCTTCGACATGGTCGAGGACGAGGTGCGCGGCATCCTCAACCGCGTCGGGCTGTCCGACGCCGACGCCTACCGCGGCCTTCAGGTAACCACGACGCTGGATCGTCGCATGCAGGACATCGCCGAGGAGGAGTACGCGGAGGCGTTCGGAGCCCTCGAGCCGGAAGAAGGGCGCTCCACCCCGGTGGGAGCGCTCGTCGCCATGGCGCCGGGCAGCGGGGGGATCCGCGCGCTCGTCGGAGGGTTGAACTATGCCCGTGACCAGTACAACCTGGCGATCGGCGGCCCGCGGGAGCTGGGACGCCAGCCCGGCTCGACCTTCAAGCCGTTCGCTCTCACCGCGTGGATCGAGCAGGGCCTCTCGACGGAGAGCTACCTGCGGGGCCCCTCGGAGATCAGCTTCACGCCTGAGGAGAGCGGCGACCCGGATGGCTGGGAACCCTCGAACTACGGCGGCGCCTCCTACGGGGCGATCACCGTCCGGGAGGCCACCGAGAAGTCGGTCAACACCGTCTTCGCTCAGATGGCGCTCGAGGTCACTCCCGAGGCCATCGTCGACGTCGCCCGCCGGGCGGGGATCGATCGCGACCTGCAGCCGCTCAACTCGATCGTGCTCGGCTCCCAGGGCGTCACGCCCCTGGAGCTGACGACGGCCTACAACACGCTCGCGGCGGGGGGGCGCACCCGCCCTCCCGCGACCGTGCTGCGCATCGAGCGCAACGGGCGCACCCTCTTCGACCGGGATGTCCGAGGCGAGCAGCGCATCGACCGCCAGATCGCCTACGCGGTGACCGACGTGCTCGAGGGCGTCATCGAGCGCGGCACCGGCACGGTCGCCGACATCGGCCGGCCCGCAGCCGGCAAGACAGGGACGACGAACGACTCGAGCGACGCCTGGTTCGTGGGCTACACCCCTCAGCTGACGGCCGGGGTCTGGCTCGGCAACCGCAACAACAACCGGCCGGTCATCGGCGAGCCGACCGGTGGAGGCATGCCCGCCACGCTCTGGGCGGCCTTCATGGAACGCGCCATGGAGCCCTTTGAGCCGAAGGAGTTCCCGGACTTCGAACTGAGCCTGGAGGTCATCGGGTCGAGCCCCACGCCCACGCCCACGCCCACCCCGACCCCCACACCCGAGCCCACCCCGATCCCGACGCCCGAGCCCACACCCACCCCAACTCCGACGCCCGAGCCCGCCCCGGAACCGACCCCAGAGCCCGCGCCCCCGCCGCCACCGGTGGAACCGGAACCGGAACCGGAACCGACCCCGCCGCAGCCCACGGCCGTCCCACCCGAGCCCTCAGCGCCGGCGGCCTAGCGTCCCTGGGCGCAGCCGCACGCAAGTACGGCGGCATGCGACACCGTCCAGCCGCATGGGCGCCCTAGGCGGCGAGGTAGCGGTCGACCTCTTGCTGCTCGTGGGTTGCCACCTCCAGCGAGCGCCGGCGCAGCCGCCGGCGGCTGAGCCAGAACAGCCCACCCGCCAGCAGCGGCGGTCCGAACAAGGTGGCGAACCGGAAGAGCCAAGTCATCGTCTCGATCGGGATGCCGGTCATACGGGAGAGGATGTCGTTCGTCGCCGCCGCCGAGCTGATGAGCACGAAGCTGAAGATCCCGATGGCGAACGCGGCGCGCAAAGGGATCTCCAACGGGTTCTGCAGCACATGCCACTCGCCGCTCAGCCCGTAGACCCGCCTCTCGATCCAGGGGTAGACCGCGACCGCGGTGAAGACCGCTCCGGGGACGAGGATGCCCGCGATGAGCGGTCCTGAGATCAGGATGCCGCCGGGCAGGCTGAACTCGATGCCGGGAAGGATCCTCAGCACGCCTTCGAGCCAGAACATGAACCAGTCGGGCTGCGCGTTGTTGCCCACCTCGCCGGGCCGGTACGGGCCCATCAGCGAGACATCGCTCCACGGCACAAGCACGGCGGCCAGCGTCAGCAGCCCGCCGACCCACAGGATGAGCGTGGTGGACTCGGCGAACTGCTGTGGCCAGAGCGGCTTGCCGTACACCAGCTTGTGCCCGTCCACCCCGAGCTGCGGGAACTGGGTGTGGCGCTGCCGCGCCACCAACAGCAGGTGAATGCTGATCGCGCCGATGATGACGGCGGGCAGAAGCAGGACGTGGAAGACGAAGAAGCGCGGCACGATATCCCCGGTCGGGAAATCCCCGCCGAAGATCCAGAACGCGATCTGGTCGCCCACGACCGGGATGCTCAGCAGCTCGGAGTAGGCGATGCGGATCCCCGTCCCCGCCAGAGAGTCGTAGGGCAGCGAGTACCCGGTGAAGCCCGCGCCGAAGGCCAGGGTGAGCAGGCCGACACCGATGACGTAGTTCAGCTCGCGCGGTTTGCGGAACGCCCCCGTCAGGATGACCCGCAGCATGTGCAGCACGATGGAGGCGATGAAGAGATGGGACGCGCCGCGGTGCAACCGGCGAAACAGCAGGCCCGCGGGCACGTCGTGGGAGAGCCGCACGATCGACTCGAAGGCCGCCGGGAGCTCCGTCCCGCGGAAGAGCTCGTAGCCGCCCTGGTACACGACCGGGTCGGTCGAAGGGCGGTAGAACATCGTGAGGAAGATCCCCGTGGCCACGAGCACCACGAATGAGAAGAGCGCGACCTCACCGAGCAGGAACGACCAGTTGTGGGGAAAGACCTTGTTGCTGACCTTGCGACTCGGGCCGCGCAACTGCAAGCGCTCGTCGAGGGAGTCGAAGAGCGGACCGAAGATCGGCGTCATGTGAGGATCTCCATGCGTCATCCCCTCCTGCGGCCCAGGCTACCGGTTCGATCCGCCGTGCGGCGGACGCTCAGCTGAACGCGGGCCCCACCGGCTCCTGGAAACCTCCGAGCGCGACCAGGAAGCCCTCGTCGTCCACTCCCATCGGGAGCTGCGGCAGTGGCCGGGCGGTCGGCCCGAAGGTCGGCACCGCTCCCCTCGCGGCGTCGAACGTCGACTGGTGGCAGGGGCAGAACAGCGCTGCCTCCCGCTCGCGGAAGAGCCCCACCGGGCAGCCGGCGTGGGTGCACACCTTCGAGTAGGCGACGAGCTCATCGTTCACCACCCAGTCCAGGTTGGTCGGTTGCTTCGGCTCGGTGTTGTTCAGGCGCACGAGCACGACGGCTGCGATCTCCTCGCCGATGGCCCCCTCTGGCCAGACCGTCGAGACACCGCCGACAGCGACGTCCTCCGGCTGCAGCGGACTGCCGTCGGTGGTGACCAGGCGAGCGCCGCGACGCCACGCGGTCGTGCGCAGCTGGTTGCCGACGTCGGGGCCCAACGAGGGGATCGGTGACGCGAGGCCGATGCCGACCACGCCGGCCGCCGCCGCCAGCACGCGACCGATGAGCGGGCGGCGCCCGATCGAGCGGACGTCGGCCAGATCCTCGTCGGCGGCCGTGGTGCTGGGGATCTCGCGCGGCTCGACCGCCACGACGTCCGGGAACCGATCGGCGAAGTACCGCCGCACCGCGAAGCCGAGGGAGAACAACGAGACCGCGAGCGCTCCGCCGTAGAGCGGCAACGGCCACTCGAACTCCACGCCCAGCCCGAAGATCACCGCGCCCACGGCCGCGACGAGACTCGCCCCCATCACAATGGCGTCGTTGGCCTGGCTCGGCGGCGGGACGCGCTGGGAGACGATCCGAAGGTCTTTGTGCTCGTCGCTCACGTCTTATCCTGCGCGTCGTCGGTGGAAGCCGCGTGTTGCTGCTTCTCGGTCTGCGTCTCATCCTGGGTGGCAAGCTCACCGGACTCGTCGGCGGGGCTCATGGCCGCGTCACCACCGGAGGTCTCAGGGTCGGGGAACCACGTCGGCGTGCCGGAGATGAACAGCAACGAGAGCAACAACAGGACGGCGAGCGCCGCGACGAAGCCCGAGACAAAGACCGGGTTCAGCTCGACGAGTCCGAGCGGGGTGCCCTCCTCGGACTGCACCTCCTCGAGGAAAGCCGCCACGTCGGCTACCTCTTGATCGGTGATCTGATCGGGCCCGAAGGCGGGCATCTCGAACGGCCCGATGCGGATGGCCTGGGCGAGCGTCTCGGATCCGTACTGGCTCACGTTGGGTGTCCACGACCCCCCACCCGCGACGCCGCCGTCTCCGGTGGCGCCGTGGCAGGCCGCACAGTTCGCCGCGTAGACGTCCTGTCCCCGCCCGGCGACGCCCTCGCCGACCGGCTCGACGCGGCCCTCGATACCGAGCGCCTGATCCGCGAAGGCCACCAAGGCGGCACGCTCCGACTCGTCGAAGATCACGTTGCGGTACTGGTTGTCGAAAGGCGCGCTCGGATTCGGTGGCATCCGGCCGGTCTGCAGCACGAGATCGATGTAAGCCAGCGTGACCTCGTCCCGGCCCACGAGCGCGGGCACGTCCTGGCCCTGCTGCGTCACGCCCCCCTGGCCCTCGGAGCCGTGGCACTGCGCGCAGTTGACCGCGTAGAGCTCGGCGCCAAGCCCGACGTTGGCGTCCTCGCCCTCGCCCTCGGTCTCCTGGCTCTCCTGGCTCTCCTGGGCGAGCGCGCCGGAGGCGAAGACGACCGCGACCACGGCGACAAGCAGCCATCCCACGCACGCTCGGAGAGTCCGGGCCCGCACCATGCAGTCTGGCCTTTCCGTAACGACCCTCCGCGGCGCCTGTCTTCAGCAGCATGTCTACCAGTCGCCTACCCTTTCCGCATGTAGACGCACCGATTGTCAGGGGTGTGCGGAGGGTACGCAGACGCGGACTTTGAAGGAGACCGGGTTGTCCCAGCAAGACAGCGGCAGCGGCGACGTGGCCGGCGCACACGCGAGCGACGAGATCACGCTGCGGGCCGCCCGTGAAGACGAGGTCGACATCATCGCCTCGTTGATTGTGGACGCCTACGCCGAGTTCGCCGCGCACATGTCGCCAGATGCCTGGTCGTCCTTCGCGCAGGACATCGCGAACGTCCGCGGGCGGCTGGTGGAGGCCGAGCAGATCGTGGCCGAGCGCGATGGCGGCATCGTCGGCACCGTGACCTTGTATCTGGACTGGCGCGGGGCGCAGAAGGTCGCCTCGGCCGTGCGCCTGCTCGCGGTCCCGCCGTCGGCCAGGGAGACCGGGGTCGGCCGGGCGCTCATGGAGCACTGCCTCGACCGAGCCCGTGAAGAGGGCAAGAAGCGCATGGTGCTGACCACCATGCTCGAGATGGGGACGGCGCGGGAGCTCTACGAGAAGCTCGGCTTCGAGCGCGAGCCGCACCTGGACCACATGCCCGCTCCCGGCGTGCGGGCGGAGGGCTACTCCCTCACGCTCTGACGGTCGTCCAGGGCGATGCGGATGCGCTTGTTGTCCCGGCCTTTCGACTCGGTCTTCACAACGCGGATCCCGCCCACCTCCGCGGTCGAGGCGACGTGCGTGCCCCCGTCGGCCTGCTTGTCCAGGCCGACGATGTCGATGATCCGCAGCGGGTCGATGGCGGCGGGGATGAGATTCGCCTGCGTGCGGATCAGCGCGGGATCGGCGTCCGCCTCTGACCGGTCCAGGAACTCCACGACGACCGAGCGCGCCCGCGCGACCTCGGCGTTCATGCGCGACTCAATCTGCTGCCCCAGCTCGACGGAGATCGCGTCGAGGGAGAAGTCGAGCCGACCTTTGCCCGGCTCCATGTTTCCGCCGGTCACGGCCACCCCGAACTGCTGCCAGATCACGCCGCAGAGGATGTGCAACGCCGTGTGGGTGCGCATCAGCAGGTGGCGCCGCTCCCAGTCGAGCTGGCCCTCGAGCAACATGCCTGGTTCGGGGCAGGGTTCGCCATCGGCCAGCCGGTGCCAGACCACGCCCTGTTCCCGCCGCGCGCCCACGACCTCGACGGACGGAGTCTCGTTCCCGCCGGCATCCCACCGCAGGACCCCGGTGTCGGCCGGCTGTCCGCCGCCTCCCGGATAGAAGCCGGTCCGCGCCAGCGCGACCCGGCTCGCCTCGGCGTTCACCGCGAGGACCTCGGATTCGAACCGCCGAAGATACGCGTCGGTGGCGAAGAGCAACTCGGTCTGGGATCCCGGACGCACGACGCCTCCTCGACGGGAACACCATGTAGCAGCGCGATGTATCGCCCTGTTGCATCGCGGCGATACGTTGGTACGATATATCGCGCTGGCAGTCTAATCGGACACGCACTCCAGCACACGTCCGCATCTCACCTCCCAGACAGGAACGCGCCTCCCATGCTCGAACTCGCCATCCTGGGGCTCCTCAAGGAGCGTTCGATGCATGGCTACGAGCTGAAGAAGCAGCTCGGGGTGCGACTCGGCTTCTTCTGGACCGTCTCGTTCGGTTCGCTCTATCCGACGCTCAAGAAGCTCGAGCGCCGGGGCGCGGTCGAGAAGATCTTCCCGGTACCACAGACCTCCCGGCGCAAGCAGGTCTACCGGATCACCGAGGAAGGCGAAGTGCTCTTTCTCGCCCTGGCCGAGGAAGGCGCCGAGACGAGCTGGGAGGAAGAGAAGTTCCCGCTGCGCCTGGCTTTCTTCCGCTTCCTCAAGCCGGAGACCCGGATCCGTCTGCTCGAACGGCGCAAGAGCTACTTGGAGGAGCGGCTGGAGATGGCCCATCGCTCGCTCAGTCGCGCGAAGGGCAGCCGCTCGGACTCCTACACCTTGTCGCTCATGCGCCACGGCGTGGACGTGACCGCTCATGACATCGCCTGGCTCGACGAGCTGATCACGGCCGAGCGCGCGGCCATCGAGCGTGGTGACGACGAGCAGCACCAGGATCAGACCGAACAGCCCGCATCCGATCAGTCCGAGGGCCAGTCGCCCTCCGACCCACCGGCCGACCCGTTCGTCGAGCCGCGCGCCCCCACCGACCCTGACGCGACGCATCACAGCGGCGCGTTCTGAATCGAGGAGCTACTCATGTCGAGCACCGTCCGCGTGGCAATCGTCGGTGTGGGCAACTGCGCCAGCGCGCTGGTTCAGGGTGTCCACTACTACCGGCAGGCCTCAGCAGAGGACCGCGTCCCGGGGCTCATGCACGTCGACGTGGGTGGCTATCACGTCGGCGACCTTGAGTTCGTCGCGGCG
This sequence comes from Euzebyales bacterium, assembly GCA_038233095.1. Classification (GTDB taxonomy): domain Bacteria; phylum Actinomycetota; class Nitriliruptoria; order Euzebyales; family Egibacteraceae; genus JBBSMR01. The sequence goes on along the minus strand of JBBSMR010000017.1, from coordinate 4,642 downwards.
TTTGACGTCGACGCCAAGAAGGTGGGCCGCGATATCACCGAGGCGATGGTGGCCGCCCCGAACAACACCATCCAGTTCGCGGAGGTCCCGCCGATCGGCATCGAGGTGCAGCGCGGGCCGACGATGGACGGCTTCGGTCAGTACTACCACACCGTCAGCGAGGAGAGCGACGCCGCGCCGGTGGACGTCGCGGAGGAGTTGCGGAGCGCCGAGGCGGACGTGTTGGTGTGCTACCTGCCCGTCGGCTCCGAGCAGGCTGCCCGCTACTACGCGGAGCAGGCCCTGCGGGCCGGTGTCGCGTTCGTCAACTGCCTGCCGGTGTTCATCGCCAGCGATCCCGACTGGGCACGGCGCTTCACCGACGCGGGCGTGCCGATCGTCGGTGACGACATCAAGTCCCAGGTGGGCGCCACCATCACCCACCGGGTTCTCACGCGGCTCTTCGAGGACCGTGGGGTGCAGCTTGACCGCACCTATCAGCTGAACTTCGGCGGCAACATGGACTTCATGAACATGCTGGAGCGCGATCGGCTGACCTCGAAGAAGGTCTCGAAGACCCAGTCGGTGACCAGCCAGATGACCCGGCCTGTGCCGAACGACGCGATCCACGTGGGACCCAGCGACCACGTGCCGTGGCTCGATGACCGCAAGTGGGCCTATATCCGGATGGAGGGACGCAACTTCGGTGACGTGCCCCTCAACGTCGAGCTGAAGCTCGAGGTGTGGGACTCACCGAACTCGGCCGGCGTCGTCATCGATGCGGTGCGGTGCGCCAAGCTGGCCCTCGACCGTGGCATCGGCGGTCCGCTGCTGGGTCCGTCGAGCTACTTCATGAAGTCCCCGCCGGCGCAGTATCACGACGACGTCTGCCGCCAGATGGTCGAGGAGTTCATCGCGGGTCCGGTGGCGGACAGCCCCGCCGGGCTCGAGCAGCGCGCCGGTCGCTAGCGCTCAGCGAGGGTCTTCCAGACGTCCCTACGCTCGGACGGCGCGTACCGGTAGGCGACCCTGCCGATGACGAGCCGTCGCGGCACCGCGCCGAATGTGCGGCTGTCCGTGCTGCCGGCGGCATGGTCGCCACGCAGGGTGAGCAGCACGCGCCGGGGGGGCCCGGCCTCGGCCGTGACCCGCTTCACGATCACCCGTGTCGGCTGACGGGGATCGCGCGCGAGGACGAGCTGCCCGGGGCGGACCGACCTCGTGCGCCAAATGAGCAGGCGGTCCCCGGGGAGCAGCGTCGGCGCCATGCTGGTGCCGGTGACCTCGTAGCGTCGAAGGCGCGCCAGGGTGAACCCGACGGTGACGATAAGGGCAACACGACACGTTTCCCAGAGGCCCATCCGGATAGCATGACCGCTGCGGGCCGGCTGCGCGAGCAGGTCCGACCCGACCGAGGGCGCCGCACAACCATGAGCGTCCGACCACTTCACCAAGGAGAGATGCATGTCCCTCACCGCCCGAGCGCTTCAGCTTCTCGATCGTGTGCACGCTCCCCGTCGCGTGGCCGCCCACTGCGACATCCCTTGCGGGATTTACGACCCGGAGCAGGCGCGCATCGAAGCGGAGTCCTGCCTGAAGATCATCAACAAGTACGCCGACTCCGACGACGAGCTCTTCCGCACCCGGTGCATCGTCGTGAAGGAGGAGCGCGCGCAGCTCGCCAAGCACCACATCTCCGTCTTGTGGAGCGACCACTTCAAGCCGGAGCACCTCGACGAGTTCCCCAACCTGCACGACACGTTCTGGCGGGCGCTGAAGCAGTGCTCGACGGTGAAGCGCTCGCTCGACGCCAGCGACGCGCAGCAGCTCCTCGACCTCATCGACGAGATCGACGACATGTGGAAGAAGACCGGGGGTCTTGAGAGCACCCGGGTGGACGGTCGCCCCGGCTCCTAGGCCGCGACCACCTCGTGAGCAAGGCCTCGCCATGCCGGCGGGGCTTTTCTCATTGGCGCCGCACAGACCTTCGCAGGCGCTTGTGACTATCTCTGGGAGGGCGGTATGGCAGCGAGTGCCGAGCTAGTCGAGCTTGCGTCACAGCTCGGCGTGGCCCGCGGTTACGACGGCATCCAAGGCTGGGTCGAGACGTCTGACGAGACGCTGCGAGCGGTCCTGAAAGCGCTCGGGATCGACGCGAGTGACCCCGGTGCGGCACTGGCCGCGCTGCGCCGCGACCGCCCGCTCGTCCCTCCCACCATCGTGCTCCGCCAAGAGACGCTGCATGCAGGGGCGGCCCTCTCCGACTCAGCGGACCGCGGGCTGGCCTTCAGGCTGCATCTGGAGGACGGTTCCGAGCGCTCCGGCGAGACCGAAGAGCGCGACGGCGCTGTGCGCGTGCCGCTGCCCGCCGATCTCCCGCTGGGGTATCACACGCTCACCGTCGAGGGCGCCAACCCGGCTCACCTCATCGTCGCTCCCGAGCGCTGCCCGTTCCCCGAGGAGCTGCCGCCTGCCTGGGGCTGGACCGTGCAGCTCTACGCACTGCGCTCGTGCACGAGCTGGGGGCTCGGCGACCTCGCCGACCTGCGCACACTGGCGCGGACCAGCGGTGAGGAGCTGGGGGCGGACTTCGTGGTCTGTAACCCGTTGCATGCGCCGGCGCCCGTGCTGCCACTGGAGCCGTCTCCGTACTATCCGTCCAGCCGACTGTTCGCTGATCCGACGTACCTGCGCATCGAGGAATTGCGGGCCTACGCCGTCCTCGGGCCTGCGGAGCGGGCACGGGTGGACGGGCTCGGTGAGGTGCGCCGCGCCCGCAACACCAGCGACGAGCTCGAACGCGACGCCGCCTTCACCGCCAAGTTCGAGGCGTTGGCCGTGCTGCATGCCGCGGACCTGCGCGATCGCGACCGCATGGCAGCCTTCGCGATCTACCGCGTCGAACGGGGTGAGCGACTGGAGGACTTCGCCACCTTCAGCGCGCTGGCCGAGCGCCACGGCCTGCCCTTCCAGCGCTGGCCCGCCGCGCTCGGCCATCCTGACGCCGAGGGGACGGCGGCGGCACGGGAGGAGCTCGCGGACCGCATCACCTTCCACGCCTGGCTGCAGTGGTGCGTCGAGAAGCAGCTCGCGTCGGTCCAGGCCGACGCCCGCGCAGCGGGCATGGCCATCGGCATCGTCCACGATCTGGCCGTCGGGGTCGACAAGGGCGGCGCCGACGCGTGGAGCCTGCAGTCCGATCTCGCAACCGGCATCACGGTCGGCGCCCCACCGGACGCCTTCAACCAGCAGGGTCAGGACTGGCAGCAGCCGCCGCTGCTGCCCAACCGTCTGGCCGCGACCGGCTACACGGCGTTCCGGGAGGTGCTCCGTGCCACCTTGCGCCATGCTGGCGGCGTCCGCATCGATCACATCCTCGGCGCCTTCAGGCTGTTCTGGATACCGGAGGGAGCTTCCCCGAAGGCCGGAACCTACGTCGAGTACGACGCGGACGCGATGCTCGGTGTGCTCGCGCTCGAAGCGCACCGCGCCGGCGCGATCGTGATCGGTGAAGATCTCGGCACCGTGGCGCCCGGCCTCCGCGAAGCCTTGCGAGCACATCGCATCCTCGGATGCTCGGTGCTGTACTTCGAGCAGGACGACAGCCAGCCGCGTCCCGCCGAGGACTACCCGGTAGCCAGCCTCGCGTCGGTGAACACCCATGACCTCCCTCCGGCGGCCGGGTGGTGGCCGGGCGAAACGTTGCGCGTGCAGCGCGAGCTCGGGTTGCTCGACGACGCCGAGGCCGAGGCCGAACGCCGCGCAGCCACTCGCCAGGCGATGCGCATGCGTCTGCGGGAGCGCGGCCTTATCGGCGACGATCCGACCATCCAAGAGCTCGTCGAGGGCGTCCACCGCTATCTGGGAGGCTCTTCCAGTTGCCTCCTTGGTGTTTCAATCCAAGATGCCATCGGTGATATTCGTCAACCGAACCTGCCAGGCACCATCGCCGCCTATCCGAACTGGCGGCTCCCTGTCGCCGAGCCCACCCCAGACGGTCCACACCCTGTACTGCTGGAAGATCTGCTGCAGGATCACCGCCTCCGACGACTGGCAACGATCGTCGCCGAGTCGCGCACGCAGGCACCTCATCTGGAGTTTTCATAGCTCAAGGCTCAATCCGGTGGCGCGGATTCCCACTTGAGCAGCCTTGGCAGTCGCCAGCCCGTGGAGAGGCGCGCAGAACCGCCTCTCGGGTTCGCGTGGTCAGAAGGGGTCGGTGGGCTCAGACGCAGCAGCCGCTGGTGCGGGGGGGCTCGTGGCCGTCGTCGCCGTGACCGAGCCCGCGGCTCGTCGCTTGCGGGGTTTGCGTGGTGGGGGTGGCGCGCGCAACGTGCGTTCGGCTCTGGCGTGGGTGTGCAGGGTGGTCTGGCAGCGTTGGATGGTGAGGCTGGCGTCGTCGGGGTCGAGGGTGAGTCGCCAGCCGTGGTCGTGCACCGCCCGGTGATGGCGACGACATAGGAGCACGAGATGCTCCAGCGTGGTCGGCCCGCCGCGGCTGGCCCAGACGATGTGGTGGGCGTCACACCACGCCGGTGCCGCCCGGCAGCCCGCGAAGCGGCAGTGGGTGTCACGGGCGGTCAGCATCGCCCGCAGCACCGGCGGGATCTGCTGGTGTTCGGGGCCGGCGCCGATCACCCCGGCCGTTGACGGTGAAGACCTG
>JBBSMR010000016.1:0-58268 GCA_038233095.1 Euzebyales bacterium | reverse complement strand
TCGCCGGATCGGCAGCAACGCTGCCATATTGTCTGCGTGACCAGCGTGACGATCCGTGACCTCCCGGACCATGTGCGCGATGAGCTCGCCGCTCGTGCGGCCCGCAGTGGCCGCTCGCTCCAGCAGTACCTCTGGCAGCAGTTGACCGATCTGGCCGCGCGCCCGACATGGACACCCTGCTCGCGGAGATCCGTCGTCGCAAAGAGGTCAGCCCCACGACGGTGGACGTGGCAGAGATGCTCCACTGGCGTGATCAGGACCGCGCTTTAGACGAGATGCTGGTCATCAACGCGTCGGTGGTCGTCGCAGCTCTCCTCGACTCGAGCTCCGTGAGCGTGTGGGCGGAACGGCAACTCGCCGGCGGAGCGCTGGCGGCACCACATCTGTGCCTCGCCGAGTCGGCCAACCTGGTGCGGCGCGCCTAGCTGACCGGCATGATCGATCGGTCTCGAGCCGCATCCGCGCACCAGGACCTTCTTCGCATGCCGTGGCAGCTCTTTCCCTAAGAGCCGTTTGGCGCGCGCGTCTGGCAGCTGCGACACAACGTCACCGCCTACGACGTCACCGCCTACGACGCGTGGTATGTCGCGATCGCCGAGCTGCTTGCTGCTCCCCTGGCCACGCTGGACCTGCGCCTGATCGGCGCCTCTGGACCTCGCTGCGCCTTCGTCATCCCGCCGGCGCCTCGGTAGGATGCCAGGGTGTTGCGTTCACGAGGCTGGGTCAGGCCCGCGCGTCCCGCTGCGCTCCTGACGCTGCTCGTGCTCCTCCTCGCGTTGGGCGCGACGGCGTACGCGCAGGCCTTGCCGGATCTGCAGGGACCGGTCACCGATCCCGCGGACGCGCTCAGCCCGGACCAGGAGGCCGAGGTCGCCGGCTCGCTCGAGGCGACGGCCGACGAGCGCGGCATCCAGCTCAAGGCTCTGTACGTCGACTCGACGGCCGGACAGCCCGTGACCGACTACGCCGACGCGGTGGCCGAGGCCAACTCCCTGGGTGGCAATGACGCGCTGCTCGTCGTCGCGCTCGAGGACCGCACCTACGGGCTCTGGGTGAGCGATGCGCTCGCGCTGAGCGACGCGGCGATCGACGGCGTGCTCATCGGCGACGTCGAACCGGCGCTGCGTTCGGAGACCTGGGGTGTCGCCGCCGTCCAGGCCGCGCGCGGTCTGGCCGACGCGCGCGCGGCGCCGGTGGCCGCGGACGAGAGCCAACCGGCACCCTCGGGCGGCGGGGGCCTCAGCCTCGGCACCGCGGGCCTGATCCTGGCGGCCGTCCTGCTGGGAGGACTCTGGCTCTTCCAGACCTTCGGACGCTTCCGAGGGCAGCGGCGCGACGCCGAGGAGCGCGACCGCCGGTTCGGGGCGCTGGCCCGCAAGGCGAACGGCCTGCTCGTCGAGGTGGACGACCAGCTGCGCGACGCTCGTCAGGAGATGGCCTTCGCCGAGGCCCAGTTCGGCAAGGAGGAGGCGGCCGGGTTCGAGCAGGCGCTGCAGCAGGCGGCCGGCCAGCTCCAAGCCGCTTTCGCGGTGCGGCAGCGGCTCGACGATGACATCCCGGAGAGCCCCGCCGAGCGCGAGGCGATGCTGGGCGAGATCGTGCAACGCTGCGAGGAGGCTCAGGCGCACCTGGCCAAGGAGCGCGCGCGGCTGGACGAGCTGCGCGACCTCGAGCGCAACGCGCCCCGGCTCCTGCAGGAGCTGGGCGAGCGGCTGGTCGCGCTGCGCGAACGTGTCCCCGGCGCCGATGCCGCGCTCGAGCACCTGCGCCCGACCGCGCCGGCCAGCGTACGAGCCGTCGAGGGCAACACCGTCGAGGCGACGAAGCGGATCGCGTTCGCCGAGCAGGCCGTCGAGCAGGGCGGCCAGGCCGTGGCCGCCGACGACACGCCGAAGGCGGTCCACGCCGCCCGCGCCGCGCAACGCGCTGTGGGTGAGGCGACGAATCTGCTCGCCGCGGTCGAGCATCTGGGGGAGAGCGTCGCCAACGCCGAACGTGAGCTGGACGGCGAGCTGCGCGAGGCGGAGATGGACGTCCAAGCGGCGCGCACAGTGGTCACGCAGGCGACGGATCAGGCTTTCGCCGTGCGTCTGGCCCAAGCCGACGCGGCGCTGGACGCGGCGCGCGAGCACGCGAGCACACCGGAGGGCGACATCGTCGAGGCGCACCGGCTGGCAGGGGAGAGCCATCGCCTCGCGGATGAGCTGCTCGTCGAGGTGCGGGCCGCGTCGCAGCAGCGGCAGCGGGCGCTCGCCGCCGCGCGCACGGCGATCGAGACCGCGACCGCCGCGCTCTCCCGCTCCCGCGACTACATCGAGACGCGCCGGACTCACGTGGGCCGGCACGCCCGCACCCGCCTGGAGGAGTCGGCGCGCCATCTGCACCGTGCTCAGACGCTGCTGGCCGACGAGCAGCCGGCGCCGGCCGCGACCGAGGCGGAGCGCGCGCGCCAGCTCGCCGACGAGGCGTGGCGCCACGCCAGCGACGACTTCGAGGGCGGGTCCGGCCGCGGCGGGTTCGGCTTCCCGCTGCCCATTCCCATCCCGATGGGACGGCGCCGACGTGGGTGGGGCGGCTCGACCTGGGGCGTCCCCGGCGGAGGCGGCTTCGGCGGTGGCATTGGCGGTGGGTTCGGTGGCGGTGGCGGAGGCCGCTCCTTCGGTGGCGGCTTCGGCGGCGGTGGGGGACACTCCCGGGGCGGTTCCTTCTAGGCGCGACACACGACAGGAGAAGAGATGGCGCAATCGATACTCGGACGCATCGGCCAACTGGTGAGGGCCAACGTGAGCGCCCTCATCGACCAGGCCGAGGATCCGGAGAAGATGCTGGATCAGCTGTTGCGCGACTTCACCGAGAACATCTCCGAGGCGGAGCAGGCGGTCGCCCAGACCGTCGGCAACCTGCGCCTGCTCGAGGAGGATCTGCGCGAGGCTCAGCAAGCGGTTGACGAGTGGAACCGCAAGGCCCTGGCGGCTTCGCGCAAGGCCGACGAGCTGTCAGGCCCCGACGGACAGAAGTTCAACGACCTCGCGAAGATCGCGTTGCGGCGGCAGGTCTCCTACGAGGAGCAGGCCCGCACGATGTCCGGCCAGGTGGCCCAGCAGACCGAACTCGTGGCCAAGCTGAAGGACGGCCTCGGCAAGCTCCGCCTGCGCCGCGAGGAGCTGGCCCGCAAGCGCGACGAGCTCGTGAGCCGCTCGAAGTTGGCCGACGCCCAGGTGCAGGTGCAGCAGGCCGTGCGCAACGTCTCGGTGATGGACCCCTCCAGCGAGCTCTCACGGTTCGAGGAGCGCATCCGCCAGCAGGAGGCCTTGGCGCACGGGATGGAGGAGGTCTCCTCCGACTCCGTCGAGGAGCAGTTCGCGGTGCTGGAGCAGAGCGAGGCCGAGCTCGAGGTCGAGGCCCGCCTGGCGGCGCTAAAGGGCGGCGAGCCCCTCGAGATCGAGGCGAGCCCTCCCAAGGCGCTGGAGACTCCCGAGCAGTAGCAGCGGTCGCACGCGCTGGGAGTCTGCGTATTCGGGCTCGTACCGCATTCTCGCAGCCAGCAGTACGGCTTTGCCGCAGCCGGCAGTGCCGGTTTTCCGCAACCTCTCGTCGCGGATATGGCTTGAATCGTCCGGGAGAGGTGGAGAGTCCAGGGCTCGGAAGCGACCACAGAGTCGTGGCTTCTCGGACTGACCGCGAAGGAGTACGAGATCCTGAGCCCCCTCGCACGGCACGGACCGGCGCTCATCCAGACCATCCGCGGCGTCGGCTACCGCTTCACCGAGCTGTCGTAGGGCCCGCTCACGCCATGTCCGACCGGGCGGCGCAACTTTGCCCGGATACCGGGCAGTTCTGCATGCGGGGTTCTGTCGCAGGGCCTTGTTAGACTGCGCCTCCTTCCCTGAGCAACGGTGAGACCGAACCCTCCATGCGAAGGGAGTTGTGGCGGTGAGCACGGCAATGAGAGCGCCGGTCGAGGATCGGCGGGCGGCGCTGCGGGCGTGCTCGGAAGGGCAGCTCGCGGCTCTGCTGCAGCAGGTGCCGGCGTTGGCGGCGGCGCTGGATGGAGAGGGCCCGCTGGCCCCATTCGGGCTCTGGGGCTACGGCGTGCGCCCCACGGGCCGGCCGCTCTCGCTCGATCAGTTCGTGATCATGCTCGCCTCGCCGCCCGCGATCCGGTGCACGCTCGAATCGTTGGACCGGTTCACGTTGCAGCTCGCGGGACTGGCTGTCTGGCACGGCGGCAGCCTCAGCTTCGAGCAGGCGGTCGCCGAGGCGGGACAGGAGCACGCGCTGGCGCTCGAGACGGCAGCGGAGCGGCTCGGCTCGCTGCTGCTCGCGGATCGTGAGCGGGGGGTGTGGCTCGCGCTGCGCCCCGGCGTCGCCGAGCTCGTGGGGCTGCCCGGCGTGCCGGTGCGACCAGGTCTGCGGCGTGTCGGCCCGGAAGCGCTGCGGGAGGTCGCGTTCTGGCTGGGCGAGTCCACCCCGCCCCGCAAGCACGGCCAGCTCGTCGATCTGATCGAGGCGCGCCTGCGCGATCCCGACGTGACCGGCAAGCTCATGGAGAGGATGCCCGCTGACGCCGCGCGGATCTTCAATCTGTTGGTGCAGTACGGCCCCCATAACATGGAAGACCTGGGCATCGCCTACTTCTCGTCGTGGACCAGGCCGCGCACGCCCGTCCACTGGCTCGTCGAGCACTGCCTGGCGGGCGTGGACGCCGACGATCAGGTCGCCTGGGCATGGCTTGACGTGGTGGTCGGGCTGGCGGGAGGGCTCTATCTCGACTGGTCGCCCGCTCCGGACGCGGAGGCGGCACGGCCGCTCACTGCTGCACCGGCAGGCCTGCCGCCGGTTCTCGGCCGGCTGACGACGCTGCTCGACGCCTGGCAGGCGGATCCGCCACCGGCGCTGGCCAACGGCGGGCTCGGCGTCCGTCCGGTCCGGGCCGCGGCGAAGGCGCTCGGCTACCCCGCCGGCGAGGTCGGGCTACTGGCGCATCTCGCGATCTCGCTCGGACTCCTCGGTACCGTCCAGACCGGGACGAAGGGCCGCGGACGCAACCGGCAGGCCATCCAGATCTGGGCGCCCACTCCGCTCATCGAGCGCTGGCGCGGCAAGCCAGCAGCGGCGCGTTGGGCTTGGCTGGTGCAGGCCTGGCTGCACGACGCCCACCTCGACGAGAGCGACGGGCTGCCCGAGCGCTGCGAGGCCAACGACTGGCGCCCGGACCCGTGGGGGCCGCAGGCACGGCAGGCACTGCTGCGGCTGCTCGCTGGACTCCCTGAAGGCACGGGGTTTGCACCGGATGAACTGGCCGAGCACGCCGCCTTTGCGACCCCGGGCATGCTCTCCGGGCCCGCGGTTCCTCACGTCGTCGAGGGCGCCCGCGTGCTCGGCCTCGTGTCCGCGGAGGGGCCGGTCGGGCTGACGGCGCTCGGGCGCGCTGTGCTGCAGGGAGTGGAAGCGCTTGAAGCGGCGCTGCCCCCGCCGCGGCGCGAGTTCACGCTGCAGGCGGACCAGAGCATCATCGCGCCTCCGGATCTCGCGGCCGACGTGGGCGCGCGGCTGGAGCGCTACGCCGAGCTGGAGAGTGCCGCCGGCGCGCGCATCTACCGGCTCTCCGAACGACGGCTGGCCGCGGCGTTCGACGCTGGCGAGCGCGCCGACGACGTGCTCGCCTTCCTCACCGAGCACGCCGTGAACGGCGTGCCCCAGAACGTCGCCTACCTGGTCCAGGACGCCGCACGCCGTCACGGGCGCCTGCGGGCGGGCAGCGTCGCGAGTTACCTGCGCAGCGACGATCCGGCGGCGCTGAGCGAGGCCGTCACGGTCAAGGCCGCCAAGCTGCGCCTGCTCGCGCCCACGGTGGCGGTCTCTTCGCTCTCGCGTGCGAAGCTCATGACAGCGCTGCGCCAGAAGGGTCTCATGCCGGTCGCCGAGGATGGCGACGGTGCCACGCTCGCCACACCGACCCCACAGGCCACCCCGGTTCTGCGGGCCGGCGAGACACTGCCGGCGCTGCGCGCGGGTCTGGGGCCCGCCATAGGTGACCTGAAAGAGCGCGCCAAGCAGCTGCTCGAGGACGCCTCCGCGGCCGCCGGCGCGAGCGCATTCGACCGAGATGGCTGGCGATGACCGAGTACGACAACCCGCTCATCGTCCAGTCGGACCTGACCGTGCTCTTCGAGGTCGCGAGCCCCAAGGCCGGCGACGCTCGCGCCGAACTGGCGCGCTTCGCCGAGCTGGAGAAGTCCCCCGAGCACGTGCACACCTACCGCATCACGCCGCTCTCGTTGTGGAACGCGGCGTCGGCGGGCGTCGAGGCGGAGCAGGTGACCGCCACGCTGACGGGCTGGGCGAAGTATCCCGTGCCCGAGTCGGTGCTTGTCGAGGTTCGCGAGCAGATCGCCCGTTACGGGCGGCTGCGGATCGTCCGCGACTTCGACACCGGCGGGCTCGCGCTCGCCACCGCCGAGCCGGCGCTGCTCGCCGAGGTCATCCGCGATCGCGACGTCGCCGCATTGGTCGGTGAGCGGCTCGACGGCAACCGCTACGCCGTGCGTCTCGGCGACCGGGGCGCGCTGAAGCAGGCGCTCATCCGGCTCGGCTGGCCGCCCGCAGACGAGGCGGGCTACGTCACCGGCGAGGCGCTCGACGTCCCGCTCACCGCCACGTTGCGCACCTACCAGTCCGACGCCGTCGCCGCGTGGTGGGCCGACGGCTCCGCAGCGGGCGGCAACGGGGTGCTGGTCCTGCCGTGCGGCGCGGGGAAGACCGTCATCGGGTTGGCGGCGATGGCGCAGGCGGGCACGCACACGCTGATCGTCGCGACCTCGATCCTGGCCGCCCGGCAGTGGATCAAAGAGCTCACGCAGAAGACCGGGATCGACCCCGAACTGGTCGGGGAGTACTCCGGTGAGCGCAAGCAGCTGCGCCCGATCACGGTGGCGACCTACCAGGTGCTCACCTGGCGGGATCCGAACGCCGACACGGATGCGGGGCTCGGCGAGGCGCATCCCCATCTCGGCCTCTTCGACGAGCAGCGCTGGGGGCTGGTCGTCTACGACGAGGTGCACCTGCTCCCCGCGCCGGTCTTTCGGGCGACGGCCCGGATCCAGGCCGTGCGCCGGCTCGGCCTGACCGCGACGCTCATCCGTGAGGACGGGCGCGAGGGCGACGTCTTCTCGCTGATCGGACCGAAACGCTACGACGCGCCCTGGCGCGATCTGGAGGCTCAGGGGTGGATCGCGCCCGCCAACTGCGTGGAGATCCGCGTCGGCATGGCCGATGAGCGCCGCCTGCAGTACGCGACGGCCCCGTCGCAGGCGCGCTACCGCGTCGCCGCGACGACGCCGGAGAAGCTCGACGTGCTCGAACGGCTCGTCGAGCGCCACGCCGGCGACCGCGTGCTCGTCATCGGCCAGTACCTCGACCAGCTCACCAGCGTCGCCGAGCGCCTCGACGCCCCGCTCGTCACCGGCCGCACGTCACAGGACGTGCGGGCCGAGCGCTTCGCCGCCTTCCGGGACGGCGAGCTGAGGCTGCTCGTCGTCAGCAAGGTCGCCAACTTCTCGATCGACCTGCCCGAGGCGAACGTGGCGATCCAGATCTCGGGCACCTTCGGCAGCCGGCAGGAGGAGGCCCAGCGCCTCGGCCGGATCCTGCGTCCCAAGGCCGACCAGGGCCAGGCCACCTTCTACTCGGTCGTCGCCCGCGAGACCGTCGATCAGGCCTACGCCGCCAACCGGCAGCGCTTCCTCACCGAGCAGGGCTACGGCTACACCATCCTCGATGCCGACCAGGTCTGAGTCAGGCGGTGCTCGCCGGCGGCGTGCTGGCGTCCGTCTTCGACGCGTCTGATTCCTGGGACGACTGCCGAGGCTGCTCGTTCGGCCGCGGTCCACGCTCGGGGGCCGGGCGCTGACCAGCGTTAGACGGGGGCGGAGCGTAACCGGCCGGCGGTGGACCGTAGCCGGGAGGCGCCTGGCCGTAGCGCATCGGCGCCTCGGGCACGATCAGCCAGGCCAGCAGATACACGATCACCTGGGTGCCGGGCAGGAAGATCGAGAGGACGAAGGCGAGGCGCACGACGGTGACGTCCCAGCCGAAGTACTCGGCGATGCCGCCGCAGACGCCGGCCACCATGCGTTGATCGCGGGACCGGTACAGGCGACGAGGTTGCGGGTTGGGTTCCATTGGACGGGGTGCTTTCACTCGATGACGTTGACCCTCGTCACGGTAGGCGAATCGCCGCGCGCGGACGGTCGGGGTTCTCCCTCACCATGCCGGGGGCCTACCCCAGCCCGGCCTCAGCCGTCCGGGCTGTCGACCCCCAGCCGGTACAGATACCACCACATCAGACCGTGCGCGACCAAGCCGACGCCGAGGACGCCGACGGCGAGCCACTCCCCGTAGAGCGCGGCCAGCAGCGCGGCGAACGCCGCCCCGGCGACCAGGATCGCCCGCATCGTGTTGATGGAGCTCATTGCCATGTCCGTTCGCTCGGGCTCCTCCGCGCTGCCATGGTAGAGGCTCGCGGACGCCCCGCGCCGCCCGCGCCCCGCGAGTTTCTTCCCCCAGGCGGTTTCTCGTCCGCGGCTGCAGGCGAGAGTCCGGGCTCCCGACGAGAACGGAGTGCGACGCATGCGCGCAGTGGTCTGGCACGACACCGAGGACGTGAGGGTGGACCAGGTCGACGATCCGGTCATCCAGGAGCCGACCGACGCGATCATCCGGGTGACCTCGTCGGGGATCTGCGGATCCGATCTGCACCTGTACGGCCAGCTCGGCATGTTCATGACCGAGGGTGACATCATCGGTCACGAGCCGATGGGCATCGTGGAGGAGGTCGGCTCGCAGGTCACCGACATCGCCGCCGGCGACCGGGTCGTCATCCCGTTCAACATCTCGTGCGGGCACTGCTTCATGTGCGATCGCCACCTGTACAGCCAGTGCGAGACGACGCAGGTGACCGAGCACCGCAAGGGCGCCCGGCTGTTCGGCTACACGAAACTGTACGGCGCGGTGCCCGGCGGTCAGGCCGAGTATCTGCGAGTGCCGCAGGCCCACTTCGGTCCCGTGAAGGTGCCCGAGGGCCCCTCCGACGACCGCTTCGTCTACCTCTCCGACGTGCTTCCGACCGCGTGGCAGGCGGTCGTCTACGCCGATGTGCCCGACGGCGGCAGCCTCGCTGTCTTCGGGCTCGGCCCCATCGGCCAGATGGCGGTGCGCATCGCGCTGCACCAAGGTGTCGAGCGGGTCTTCGCGATCGACCTGGTGGATGAGCGCCTCGACCTGGCCCGCCGCTACGGCGCCGAGACCGTCGATCAGCGCGACCATGACGACGTCCCGGCCTTCCTGCTGGAGCGGACGCAAGGCCGGGGCGCGGACGCCGTCATCGACGCGGTCGGCATGGAGGCGCACGCCTCGCTGCCCGTGAAGCTGGCGCAGAAGGCCAAGATCCAGACCGATCGGCTCGACGCGCTGCGGCAGTCGATGGGGACCGTGCGGCGAGGCGGGACGATCTCCATCATCGGTGTCTACACCGGCCTCGCGAACCTCTTCCCGCTGGGGGATCTCTTCGATAAGCAGGTCCAACTGCGGATGGGCCAGGCGAACGTGAAGCGCTGGGTGCCCGAGATCCTGCCGCTGCTCACGGGCGACGACGACCCACTCGGCACGGAGGACCTCGCCAGCCACCACCTGCCACTCGACGAGGCGCCGGGCGCCTACGCCATGTTCCAGAAGAAGCAGGACCACGCGACCAAGGTCGTGCTGCACCCGTAGCGTTCCCTCAATCCTCGTGGAGGCGGCGCACAGCGCGCTCGCCCAGCCATTCGACGCCTGCAAGGCCGCCGCCGGTCTCGCCGCCCTCCACTGCAGCCAATCCGGTGGTGTCGGATGGGGCGTCGGGCAGCAGCCGCGCCACCGCCCCTAGGACGCGGGTCGTGAGGCCAGGGGCGAGGCCGTGCAACCTGGCGAGCAGGTGCGCCTGCCAGGTGATGATCACCTCGGCATCGCCCCGCTTGGTGGCCTCGACCACGCGCCGCGCGGCGTGCTCGGCGCTCGTCGCGGTGACGGGCAGCACCGCTCCCAGCGAGAACCAGCGGTACTCGGCCGCGTGGTCGCCCTTCGTGAGCGCCCGCCGGTGCGAGCCGGTCCGCATGAGGCCAGGGATGACCGTCGTCACCTTGACCGAGCTGTCGGTGAGCGCCGAGCGCAGCCCTTCGGAGAAGCCGACGGTCGCGAACTTCCCCACGCTGTAGGGCAGGAGATGCGGGACCGAGACCTTGCCGCCGATCGAGCCGATCGTGACGACGCGGGCGTCGGAGCGGGTCCGCAGGTGCCCGAGCGCGGCCATCGTGGTGTGGTACGTGCCCCAGAACATGGTCCGCAGCGCGGCCTCGAAGTCCTCGGGCGTCTGCGCCTCGAGCGGGCCCACCGTGATCACTCCGGCGTTGTTGACCACGACGTCCAGCCCGCCCAACCGCTCGATGGTCTCGGCCACCATCGCCTCGACCGCGTCGCGGTCACCGACATCGACGGTGAACCCGATCGCGATCGCACCTCGGCCCTCCAGATCCGCGACCGCACGCTCCACCTCGTCGCGTGATCGGGCGCAGATCGCGACCGCCGCGCCCTCCTCGGCGAAGCGCCGGGCGAGCGCGAGACCGAAGCCGCGGCTGCCTCCGGTGACGAGCACCACCCGACCGTGCAGGTCGAGCGCGATGACCCGTCGGAACAGCGTCGCTCCGGCGACGGCGGCGCTCCCGGCCAGCAGCGTTCGGGTGACGGACACGTGAACTCCTGACGGCTGGCGGCACTGGAGCGAGCACGCTTCCCCGACCGGGCGGGGTCTACGCGATCGCTACGTGAAGGCCGAGAGCCCGGTGATCTCGCGGCCGACGATGAGCGCCTGGACGGAGTCGGTGCCCTCGTAGGTGTAGACGGCCTCGACGTCCGCCTGATGGCGCGCGACATGGTGCTCGAGCAGGATGCCGTTGCCGCCGAGGACGTCGCGCGCCTCAGCACACACCCTCCGTGCGGCGGCGGCGTTGTGGCGCTTCGCCAGGGAGGCGCGGGCCATGGTCATGCGCCCGGCCTCCTGGAGCTGTGCCATCCGGACACACAGCAACTGCATGGTGGTGATCTGGGTGATCATGTCCACGAGCTTGGCCTGCACCAACTGGAAGGAGGCGAGCGGCCGGCCGAACTGCTCGCGTTCACCGGTGTAGGCCAGCGCGCTCTCGTAGGCGCCGATGGCGTGACCGAGCGCCTCCCACGCCACTCCTTGCCGCGAGTTCGCGAGGACGCGGCTCGTGTCCTCGAACGTCCGCGCTTCGGCGAGTCGGTGGTCGGCCGGTATCCGCACGTCCTCGAGCGTGATGTCGGCCTGCCAGAGCGCGCGGTTCGAGGTCTTGCCGGTGATGACCTCCGCAGTGAAGCCCTCTGCCGGCGTCTCGACCACGAAGCCGCCGACGTCACCGTCGTCGTCGCGCGCCCACACGATGACGAGGTCCGCGACCGACCCATTGCCGATCCAGCGCTTCGCGCCGTTCAGCACCCAGCCGTCGCCGTCGCGGTGCGCGCGCGTCTCGAGGGCCACGATGTCCGAGCCGTGATCGGGCTCGGTCAGGGCGAACGCCCCGAGCCGCTCCATGCGGGCCATCGCGGGCAGCCACCGCTGGCGCTGCTCGTCCGAGCCGAGCTCGGCGATCGTGGTCATGGCCAGACCGGTCTGCACGCCGTGGAAGGTGCTGAGGCTGCCGTCGGCGCGCGCGAGCTCCGCGGTGATCATCCCGTCCGCGAGCTCCGACAGCCCGGGACAGCCGTAGCCGGAGATGGTGCCACCGGCGATCCCGAGCTCCGCGAGCGGCGCCACCAGCTCGAACGGCATGGCCGCCCGCTCCCAGTAGTCGTTGACGACCCCGAGCACCTCGCTCTCGCAGAACGCCCGCACCTTCTCTCGCAGCGCCCGCTCCTCAGCGTTCAGCAGCTCATCGACCAGCAAGAAGTCGGGACGCTCGGGAACGCTCATCGGTGGCCTCCTGCGAGGGGCTTGTGGAACGCCAAGCTTAGGGCGCCGGGCGCTCAGACGGCCGCGAGGGAGTGGTGGGCGACGCGGCGGGGCGCCGGGCGGCTGCGGAGGGCGGGTTACCTTCTCGACGAGTTCCACGGCAGTGGGGGGAGAGCGTTACCTCTCGGTGAGCGCCACGGCCGCGTCCACGATCTCGGTCTCGCTCAGCAGGACGGTCTCGGCGGCGGGGCCGAGCGGGACGAAGCTGTCGGCCGAGCGGACGGACGCGAGTGGGCGGTCGTAACCGGTCTCGGCCAGGCGGGCGATCACCGCGTCGGCGATGCCCCCGCCGGTCGCGCGGCACTCGTCGGCGACGAGCACACCGCCACACTCCTGCGCGTGCTCCTCGATCTCTGTCCACGGCAGAGGCGCCAGCCAGCGCAGATCGAGCACGCGCGCCTCGATGCCCTGCTGCTCGGACAGCCGGCGCGCGGCCCGCAGCGCCATGCGCAGCCCGTTGGCGTAGCTCACGACCAGAACGTCGCGCGCCTCGGGTCGATGCACGCCGACCTCGCCGGGGAGCAACGCCGAACCCGGGGGCGGGTAGTCGCTCAGCCAGCCGCCGTCGCCCTCGGTGTAGCGGTCCTTCTCGTGATAGAGCGCGATCGGTTCGAGGAACACCACGACCCGCCCGTCGACCCGAGCCATCGCGAGCGCCCCGCGCAGCATGCGCACGGCGTCCTCGCCGATGGACGGCACCGCGATGATGAGGCCGGGGATGTCCCGCAGCGCGCCGACGGAGTGGTCGTTGTGGAAGTGCCCGCCGAAGCCCTTCTGATAGGCGAGACCGGCGATGCGCACGACCATCGGGTTGCGGAAGCGGCCGTTCGAGAAGAACGAGAGTGACGCGGCCTCGCCCCGGATCTGGTCGAGCGCGTTGTGGACGTAGGCCAGGTACTGGATCTCGGGCATCGCCAGCATGCCGAGCAGACCGGCACCTTGCGCGATGCCCAGGATGGTGGTCTCGTCGAGCAGCGTGTCGAAGACCCGCTGCGGGCCGAACGTCTCCTGCAGACCCGCTGTGAGATGGTAGACGCCGCCCTTGCGGCCGACGTCCTCGCCGAACACCAGCAGCTCGGGCCGCCGCGCCAGCTCGTCGCGCAGGGCCGCGTTCACCAGTCCCGCCATGGTGCGCCGCGGCGGCGCGGTGGCGTGCTCGGGCAACCCACCGCCGTGAACGCCGCGCCGCAGCACCTCGGACGCAACGACGGTGGCGTCCGCCCGGCACGCGTCGAGATCGAGCGGCGCGAGTGGCGCGGTCACCTCGGCCGCCGAGGCCAGCTTGGGGCGGGCGGCGGCCTGTGGGCTCAGCTCGGCGACGCGCGCGCGAACCGAGCGCACGATCTCAGAAAGGTGCGCGGGCGTGGCCGCGCCGGTCTCGACCAACCGGTGCGCGTTGGCGAGCAGCGGATCGCGCGCCGCGTCGGCGGCGATCAGCTCGGCTGGCCGGTATATCCGCTCGACGTCGCTGCCCGCGTGCCCCCAGAGCCGCACCGTCTCCAGATGCAGGAAGACGGGCCGACGGCCTGACCGGCAGGACGCGATCGCCTGCTCGACCGCCGCCCAGATCGCATCGAGCTCCCCGCTCGCGCGAATATACCGCAGACGCGGCAGGCTGGCGAAGCGCTCGGCGATCCAGCCCGGAGGAGTCGCGACCGAGATGCCGAGCCCGTTGTCCTCGCAGACCAGCAGCAGCGGCGTGGGCTGACCGCGTCGCTGGGCGTAGCGCGCGGCGTTGATCCCCGCCAGAGCGGTCGCGTGGTTGGCCGAGGCGTCACCGAATGAGCAGCACACGATCGCGTCCGAGGGGACGGGCAGCTCCAGGTTCAGGCGCCGGGCGCGCTCAAGCGCGAAGGCCGCGCCCACGGCCTTCGGCACATGCGAGGCGATCGTCGAGGTCTGCGGCGGCACCCACAGCGGATGGCTGCCCCAGACCTTGTGGCGTCCTCCGGAGGCGGGATCCTCCGCTGCGGCGACGAGCGAGAGCAGCGTGTCCCACACCGGGTCCCGCTCCGGCAGCTGGCGGGACCGCGCCATCATGAACGCCCCGGACCGGTAGTGCAGGAACGACGGGTCCGTTGGGCGCAGCAGCGCGCCAAGCACGCCGTTCTGCTCGTGCCCGGCACTGGCGATCGTGTAGTGGCCGGCCCCGGACGCTTTCAGGTGACGCGCGGCGACATCCAAAGCGCGGGAGCGCACCTGATCGGTGAAGAGGGCGACGGCGCGCTCGGCGGTGAGACTCGCCGAGCCGGGGAGTGCGTCGGTCTCGTGCAGCCTGTGTGCTGCCGGGGCGAGTTCGAGGAGGCAGGCGTCCAGCGCCTCTTCACTGGCGGCGACCGGATCACGCATCACGTCGGGAGGCTAGATCATGCGGCGGTCTCACATGGCAGGTGTGTGGCCGCAGGGGTCACCTCAGTCCGGTAATGCGGAAGCCGACGTCCCGGGGGAGCTAGCTGAGCAGCCGCTTCATCCTCGCCCGCGTGCGGGGCCCCGCGAGGCCGTCGATGGTGAGGCCGTAGCGGCGTTGGAAAGTGCGGGTCGCGCGGCGAGTGCCGGGGCCGTAGACGCCGTCCACGGCGATGTCGCGCTTGCGCGTCTTGTTGAGCTGGCGCTGCCAGGACTTCACCTGCTCGCCGCGCTCGCCCGGCTTCAGCACGCCGTCCGCGAGAGGAGCAACGCGGTTGCGCCGCCGCTTCTTGCGTTGCAGCACCCGTGTCATCTTCGCACGCGTGTTCGGCCCCGCGAGACCGTCGACGGTGAGCCGGTAACGGCGTTGGAACGTCTTGGTGGCACGGCGGGTGCCGGGCCCGTAGTAGCCGTCGGCGGCGATGTTGCGCTTGCGGGTCTTGTTGAGCTGGCGCTGCCAGCCCGCGACCATCGCGCCGCGCTCACCGGGCTTCAGCACGCCGTCGGCGATCGCGGACTCTCGGTGGCGCCGCCTCTTGGTCACCTTGCCGGACGGACGCGCGGCCGCGGTGAAGTTCGCCCAGTCCACGGACTCCAACGCCACCGGACGGCTGGTCTGCTGGGCATTCACGACCTTGCCGTTGCCGACGTAGATCCCGACGTGGCTCACCGGGTTGTAGCGGAAGATGAGGTCACCAGGCTTCAGGTTCTTGCGACTGACGCGCGGAAGGCCGGCGTACTGGGCGCTCGACGTTCTCGGGATCGACACCCCTGCGGTCTGGTAGGCCATGTACGTCAGACCCGAGCAGTCGAACGCGTCGGGTCCGGTACCTCCCCAGCGGTACGGCTTGCCGATCTGGGCTTTGGCGTAGCGCACGGCCTTGCGCGCCGCCCGGGTCGGGGCCGCCTCGGCCGGCGTCGCGGTGAAGCCGGGGGCGTCGACGACAACCAGGCTGAGCGCGAGCAACGCGATGACGATGAGTCGCCCGGGTCTGGTGCGGGCCTGTGGGAGCGGGGAAGCGCAGGCAGTCAAGAACAAGCCTCTCGATGGGGATCTTGCTCCACCTAAGCAACGCCGAGCGCCGAGGGCAAACCCGTCAGGGTGGCCAATGGTGCACGTAAGCACGTACTCGCGGGGCGACATTGGCGCCGCTCGAGCGCGATGGGCCACACGGCGAGCGTGTCGTGAGCGTCCGCATATGGAGTAGCGTGATGCCGCCCGCGCGAGCTCTGAAGGAGTGATGAGATGACATCTGAGGCGACGACGGTCGTCCGGCCGGTCCTGGCCGATCTCGTGCCGGGCGAGCGGGTGCGCGACGCCCTGCTGGTCGTCGGTGTGGCGTTACTCACAGCCGCGGCCGCGCAGTTCGAGGTGCATCTCGGCTTCACGCCGGTGCCGATCAGCGGCCAGACCTTCGCGGTGCTGCTCGGCGCTGCCGCGTTGGGCCCGGTCCGGGGCTCGCTCGCCCAGGTGCTGTACAACCTGCTCGCCATCGCCGGGCTGCCGTTCTACTCCGGCGGCGCTTCAGGGTGGGAGTACTTCGCCGGGGCGACCGGGGGCTACCTCGTCGGGTTCGTGCTCGCGGGCGCGGTCGTCGGGGCGCTCGCGCGCCGTGGGCTGGATCGCCGCCCGGCGACCACGACCGTCGCCTTCATCGTCGGGAGCCTCATCATCTACGCCTGCGGGGTCCCGTGGCTGGCCGCCGTGACCGGGATGAACGCGGGCGCCGCGCTCGCCAACGGGGCGCTGCCCTTCCTGCTGGGCGACGCGCTGAAGGCGCTGCTGGCGGCCGGCCTGCTGCCGGCCGCCTGGCGCTTCGTCGGTCGCTGACGCTCGGTCTGGGGTGCTGCAGCGCCCTCAGGCTGCGTCGAACTGCGCCTCCTCGGTGGAGCCCTTCAGCGCGAGCGTCGAGGCCTTGCCGCCGGTCACGATCTGGGTGATCTCGTCGAAGTAGCCGGCGCCGACCTCGCGCTGATGGCGGGTGGCGGTGTAGCCGTCGTCCTCCATGTCGAACTCGCGCTGCTGCAGGCGGACGTAAGCGCTCATGCCCTCTTCGGCGTAGCCGCGTGCCAGCTCGAACATCGACGCGTTCAGGGCGTGGAAACCGGCCAGCGTGACGAACTGGAAGCGGTAGCCCAGCCGGCCGAGCTCCTTCTGGAACTTCGCGATCGTCGCGTCGTCCAGGTGCTTGCGCCAGTTGAACGACGGTGAGCAGTTGTAGGCCAACAGCTTGCCGGGATACTGCTCGTGGATGGCGCTGGCGAACCGCTCGGCCTCCTCCAGGTCGGGCGTCTTCGTCTCCATCCAGATGAGGTCGGCGTACGGGGCGTAGGCGAGACCACGGGCGATGCCGGCCTCGATGCCGTTGCGGATCTTGAAGAAGCCCTCCGGCGTGCGCTCGCCGGTGAGGAACTCGTGGTCGCGTTCGTCGACGTCGCTGGTCAAGAGCGTCGCGGCTTCGGCGTCGGTGCGGGCGAAGAGCAGCGTGGGCACGCCGGCGACGTCCGCCGCGAGACGGGCGGCGGTCAGGGTCCGGATGTGCTGGCTGGTCGGCACGAGCACCTTGCCGCCCATGTGGCCGCACTTCTTCTCGCTGGCGAGCTGGTCCTCGAAGTGGACTCCCGCCGCGCCCGCCTCGATCATGCCGCGCATGAGTTCGTAGGCATTCAGCGGCCCGCCGAAGCCCGCCTCGGCGTCGGCCACGATCGGCGCCATCCAATGCGTGGAGCTGCCACCCTCGAGCCAGTCGATCTGATCGGCCCGGCGCAGCGCGTTGTTGATCCGGCGGACGACCGTCGGGACGCTGTTGGCCGGGTAGAGGCTCTGGTCGGGGTAGATCTGCTCGCCCAGGTTGTTGTCGCCGGCGACCTGCCAGCCGGAGAGATAGATGGCCTTCAGGCCCGCCTTCACCATCTGCACGGCCTGATTGCCGGTGATCGAGCCCAGCGCGTTCACATAGTCGCGGTCAGCCAGCAACTGGCTAAGCCGCTCGGCGCCCGCTCGGGCAAGGCTGTGCTCGACGCGCACGGTCCCGCGCAGCCGGACGACGTCTTCCCCTGTGTAGGTGCGCTCGATCCCCTGCCAGCGCTCCTCGTCCTGCCAGCTCTGCTCGAGCGCGGCGGCTTCCTGCTTGATTTCCATCGCATGGCTCCTCGTCGGCGGGCGGTTACCCGCAGGTAGCGTGCAAGGCGTAGTGTTGTTCCATTACACGACGGATAGCCAGCGGGAAGTGAGGAAAGTATGAGTTATTTTTCCTCGGAAGCTCGGTTGGAGGACACTTCCGCTCCGGACCCGCTTCTTTTCGGTCAGCGGCTCCGGCATCTGCGTCGTGAGCGGGGGCTGACCCTGGCGCAGCTCGGTGAGCGCGTCGGGCGGCAGGCGCCATACCTGTCGAAGCTGGAGAACGGGCACTGCGAGCCGAACCTCTCGCTGATCGGGGCGTTGGCGACCGCGCTGGAGACGAGTGTCGCCGATCTGCTCACCACAGAGCCGCCCAGCCGACGAGCAGCGCTGGAGATCGAGCTGGTGCGCGCGCAGGCGGACCCGCTCTACGCTCGCCTGGAGCTGCCGCACCTCAGCCCTTCGGCCCGCCTGCCCGATGTCGCGCTGGAGCACCTCACCCGCCTGTTCGCCGAGCTCAAGCGGCGCTCAGCGATCCGGGCCCAGACGCCGGAGGAGGCGCGCAACGCCAACGCGTCGCTGCGCCACGAGATGAGAACGCGCGGCAACTACTTCATCGAGATCGAGAACGTCGCGGGCGAGGTGCTGGAGTCGGTCGGCTATCCGGGAGACGGCCCGCTCTCACGCCGTCTGGTCGACCAGCTCGCCGGGCACTTCGGCTTCACCATCGTCGCGGTGGCGGACCTGCCGAGCTCGGTGCGCTCGCTCACCGACCTGCGCAACCGGCGGTTGTATGTGCCTCAGCGCGACGAGCTGGGCACCGCCGCGGCCCGCTCGGTGGTCTTCCAGACGCTCGGCCACTTCGCCCTGGAGCACTCCGACCCGAAGGACTTCGGCGAGTTCCTGCGTCAGCGGGTCGAGGCGAACTACTTCGCGGGCGCCATGCTCGTCCCCGAGGGTGCAGGCGTTGACTTCCTGCAGGCGGCGATGCGTCAGCGTGATCTCTCGGTGGAGGATCTGGGCGAGCGCTTCGCCGTCTCCTACGAGATGGCAGCCCACCGGTTCACGAACCTCGCGACGCGCCATCTGGGGATCCGCACCCACTTCGTGCGCTCCGACACGGAGGGCGTGATCTGGAAGGCCTACGAGAACGACGACGTGCCGTTCCCCGCGGACCCCGACGGAGCGATCGAGGGCCAGCGCCTCTGCCGGCGGTGGGGCACGCGGCAGGTCTTCTCCTCTCCTCAGCGGTTCGCGACCCATTACCAGTTCACCGACACGCCGTCGGGCACCTTCTGGTGCGGCACGTACCTGGAGGCCGGCCGCGAGCCCCGGCACGCCGTCACCGTGGGGACCCGCTTCGCCGATGCGCTGCACTTCCGCGGGCGGGAGACAGACCGGCGGGTCAGTTCCGGCTGTCCGACGCAGGACTGCTGCCGCCGCCCACCCTCCGACCTCGCCGCGCGCTGGGAGGACTACGCCTGGCCGTCCCCCCGGCCGCACAGCCACGTCCTGGCCGCGCTCCCGGTCGGCACCTTCCCGGGCGTCGATGTGACCGAGGCCTACGAGTTCCTCGACGCCCATGCCCAGGATTGATCCCAAGGCGGCGCGGTCGCGTCGCTGCGACCCCGGACTCGAGCATGGCGCTCGAACGCCCGGACCAGCTCTTCGAGGGCCCCCCAGTGATCATCACGTGCGGCGCCGACGCATAGGGCGGCACCGGCCGGGGCACGGTTCGCCCAACGCGACGCCGCTCGGCGTCACAGCTCGACACGGGAGCCGTGGGAGACCGTCATGAAGCGGATCGCGGTCGTCACCAGCGGAGCTGACGCGCCCGGTATGAACGCCGTCATCCGCGCGGTCGTGCGCAGCGCCGACGCCGTGGATGTGGCGGTGTGCGGCATCATGCACGGCTTCGCCGGCTTGGTGGCGGAGAAGTTCATCGATCTTGACGCCCGCGCCGTCTCGGGCATCCTGCACCTCGGCGGCACCATGCTGGGTAGCCGGACCTCGGCGGAGTTCGAGACGGAGGAGGGGCGCGCGCAGGCCGCCGCGAACCTGCGCGCCGCGGGCTGCGAGGGGCTGATCGTCATCGGCGGCGACGGCTCGCTGCGTGGCGCGGGCGACCTCTCGCTCGAGTCGGGCATCGGCGTTGTCGCGATCCCGGTCACGATCCACAACGACCTCGTCGGGACGGACTTCAGCATCGGGTTCGACACGGCGGTGAACACGGCCACCGACGCCATGGACCGCATCCGTGACACGGCCGAGAGCCACCGCCGGCTCTTCTTCATCGAGGTCTTGGGCCGGTGGAGCGGGTGGCAGGCGCTCTACAGCGGCGTGGCGGGCGGTGCGACCGAGGTGGTCGTCCCGCAGCAGGACCCCGACCCCGACGGGCTCCGCGAGCGGATTCAGGCGTCCTTCGCCCTTGGCAAGCGCTACTGCCTCGTGGTCGTGGCCGAGGGCGGCGAACAGCGCTCGGTCTACGAGCTGGCCGAACAGACGACGCGGGGCACGGACTTCGACAGCCGCGTCACGTCACTGGGACACATTCAGCGCGGAGGCAAGCCGCTCATGCGTGACCGTGTCCTGGCGGCGGTGCTTGGTGACGAGGCGACCAAGGCGCTGCTCGAAGGTGCGGACCAGGTGATGGTCGGAGTCCGCAACGGCGACCTCGTCCGCGTCTCCTTCGAGGAGGCGCTGTCGGGGCGCCGCGTGCCGGAAGCGCTCATGACGGTGATGGGCCGGCTCGCCCGCTGAGCGCGCTATTCCGGGCGCGCGGCGCGAGCGCGCCGGCCGCCCTCCTCGCGGAAGAACTGCGCGGCGGTCTGGCGCAGCGTCATGGCCCAGGAGGGGTAGGCGTGCACTGTCTGGGCGAGCCGGCCGGTGAAGCCGTGGGTGCGCATCAGGAGCGCTGCTTCGTGTACCAGTTCCCCGCCGGTGGGGCAGACCACGGTGGCGCCGAGCAGCTCGCCACCCCCGGCGGAACGCAGGAGCTGGCGCGACCCGGCGATGAGCTTGACGAAGCCCTCGGTATGCCCGCTCAGCCGGCCGCGGTCCGTCTCGGCCATGGGTAGGAAGGCGACCTGCGCCTGCTCGCCTTGTTGTTCGTAGGCCTCCGGTTCGGTCAGCCCGACGCGGCCCACCTCCGGCTCGGTGAACGTCGCCCAGGGCAGTGCGCGCGTGGACCACGACGAGTTTCCCCGACCGAGCGCGTTGCCCACGGCGAGGCCACCCATGTCGTAACCCGCGTGGGTGAACTGCAGGTCGCCCGCGATATCCCCGACGGCGTAGACGCCCGGAGCCGTCGTCTCGAGGTGCTCATCGACCTGCACGAAACTGCGGTCGTCGAGCTCGACGCCCGCGCGCTCGAGCTCCAGCCCGTCGGTCACCGGGCGCCGGCCCAGCGCGCAGAGGATGGCATCAGCGGTCGCCGACCGCCCGTCCTCCGTGCGCAGGGTGAGGCCATCCTCACCCTGCTCCACCCGCTCGACGAGCGAACCGAGGACGACCTGCATCCCCTCTGCCTCGACCACGGTGCGCACCACCTCGCTCGCTTCGCGCTCCTCGCGGGGGAGCAGCCGGTCCTCGCCCTCGAAGGTCGTAACCTGACTGCCCAGGCGTTGGAAGGCCTGTGCCAGTTCGAGGCCGATCGGCCCTCCGCCGAGCACGGCGAGACGGTGAGGTCGCTCGCGCAGATCGAAGACGGTGTCGTTCGTCAGCGGGCTCGCCTCCCGCAGCCCGTCGATCGGTGGGACCATGGCGGTCGCCCCCGTCGCGAGGATCACGACGTCGGTGCGCACATCAGTGCCCTCGACGTTCAGGTGGCCGGGACCGACAAAGGCGGCCTGGCCTTCCAAGACGGTGATGCCCGCCGCTTCGAGCACGGGGCGGGACTCGTCCTCGGCGATCGTGCGGATCGCGGCGCGCACCTCCTCCATGATCGCGGCGAAGTCGAGCTCGACGGACAGACCGAGGCGCCGAGCGGCCTGCGCCGCGTTCGCGCGTTCGATGAGCGCCTTGCTGGGGACGCACCCCGTCCAGGTGCAGTCCCCGCCCAGGCGGGCGCGTTCGATGAGCGCGACCGAGGCGTTCTTGCGACGGGCGTTGAGCGCGGCGCTCAGCCCGGCCGCTCCACCACCGATGACGGCAACATCCACTTCGACCATGGCAACTGCTTTCGTTCGGGAAAGGATGGGCGTCAGCCCACTGTCGCGCTCACGTCACCCGGCCGAGCTCGTCCGGATAGGCGGTGTGTCGACCGGACGCGACGGCGTCGCGGATGCGCCGGAATCCCTCGACCACGTCGGCGAAACGCAACAGCAGTGGGGAGAGACCCAGGCGCAGGATGTCAGGAGTGCGAAAATCAGGAACGACCTCGTACTCCGTGAGCAGCAGCGCCGTGATTCGGCGCGCCTCGGGATGGCGCAGCGCGAGCTGGCCGCCGCGGTGCTCCTCGGCCCGCGGGGTGACCAGCTCAAAACCCAACGGAGCGAGCCACCGGTCGGCCAGCGCGATCCCGAGGCGGCTGAGCGCCAGACTCTTCGCTCGGATGCGCTCGATGCCGGCGGACGCCACCAGCTCGATGCCCGCCTGCGCCCCGGCCAGTGAGAGGACGGGCGGCGTGCCAGCGAGGAACCGGTCGATGCCGGGCGCCGGGCGGTAACGCTCCTCCATCGCGAACGGCTCGGCGTGTCCGAACCAGCCCGGGATCGGTGAGACGAGCCGCTCGATGAGCTCGGGATGGACCACCAGATAGGCCGGCGCTCCGGGCCCCCCGTTCAGGTACTTGTACGTGCAGCCGACGGCCAGGTCGACGTCGTGGTCGTGCAGCTCGACGGGCACTGCGCCGCCGCTGTGGGAGAGGTCCCACAGCATGCGTGCGCCGCGCTGGTGAACCACCCGGGTGATGCCGGGCAGGTCGAGCAGCGCCCCGCTACGAAAGTCGACATGGGAGCACGACACGAGCCCGACGCGCTCGTCGAGCGCGGCATCGACGTCGGCAGGCGTCGGTTCCGCCTTGATCCGTCGCAGTCGCCCGCCCGCCGACCGCGCGGCCGCGTCGAGCACGTAGAGGTCCGTGGGGAAGTTCCCGCGCTCGCTCAGGATGTCCGGCCGGTCCGGACGCAGCGCGAGCGCTGCCCGCGCCAGCTTCGACAGGCAGACGCTCGTCGAGTCGGTGACGCGCACGGTGCCGACTGCGGCGCCCACGATCGGCGCGAGCGCCTCGGAGCTCTCCTCGATGAGCGCGAGCCAGCGCTCGTTCCAGCCGCCGATCAGGTGGTCCCGCCAGCGCTCCAGCTCCGTCTGCACCGCGAGGAGGGCGGCGCGCGGCGGCGGTCCGAGCGAGTTGCCGTCGAAGTAGACGAGGTCGCGGTCGTCCGGCCATGCGAAGGCTTCGCGGTAGTCGGCGAGCCGATCCTCGGCGTCCAGACGCGCGATCGTCTGAGAGTCGAAGGGGGCGACCGGCTCGCTCACGGGTCAGGCCGCGGCCGTCTCAGGCCCGCTCGAGTCGCTCCGCCGCTTCGAGCACCTCGGAGGGGTGGCCCTCGACCTCGTCGACGTGCCGGACATGTCGCACGATCCGGTCGCGGTCCAGCAGGAAGGTGACCCGCTGTGCGAGCTCACCGTACTGGCCCTCCTTCCACAGATCGAGCTGACGTGTCAGCTCCGTCTCAGCATCCGACACCAGCGGATAGACAAGCCCGTGCTCAGCCCGGAACTCGGGCAGCGCGTCCGGCTCGTCGACGGAGACACCCACCACTTTGATCCCTGCCCGCTCGAAGGCGTCGTGTGCCGCGTTGAAGGCGTCGGCTTGCCGGCTGCACGTCCGCGTGCCGGCCGCCGGAAAGAACCAGACCACGGCCGGCCCGTCATGCTCGTCCAGCTCGGTGTGCAGGCGTTCGAGGACACCGATGGGGAAGGGCTCGCCGAGCGACAGCGTCATTCCAGGCTCCTTGGGCAGACAGATGATTGTGCGGGCCGCCAACGCTAGCGGCCGCCGCCCACGGTTGTCGCGCCCTTGTTACGGAGCGCTTGGCAGCTCGGTAGGCAGCTGATCGCGGAACTGCTGCAGCTGGTTCTCGATGCGCTCGACGTTGGTGTCGTTGTTCAAGAAGAGCCCGAGGCCGGCAAGCAGCCCGATGCCGAGCAGCAGGCCGAGCACGCCCATGATCAGTCCGCTGATCGCCAACGTCTTGCCGGTCACCAGTGGCCGCTTCGCCATCTTCATTCCCACCACACCGAGCACCAGCGCGATGAGACCGAAAAGGACGGCAAACGGGGAGAGGAAGAGCGTGAGCGCGCAGAGCAGGGCCGAGAGGCCGAAGATGAGCGCGAACGTGGCGGCGGCGCTCGTCTTGCCGGCATCAGGCGAGACCTCGTGGTGTGTCTCGCGGACGCGCTCGTGCTCGACGGTGCGGTCATCCCTCTGGTCGTGGTTTCGGTCGTCGGCGGATCGGGACATGGGGGCTCCTTCTGGCGGGCTAGGGGATGCGTCCCCGAGCGGGCGCCACCGCAAGCTGCCCCGCGACGCGCTGGCTTACACCCCCTTTCACGCCGCCTGTCGCGCCGGTCCCTCCTCCGCGTCCTCGAGCGCCAGCCGCAGCACATCGGCGACGTCGCCGACCGGGTGGAACGTCATCTCGGCGCGGACCGGCTCGGGCACGTCCTCGAGATCCTCGGCGTTGCGTTCGGGCAGGATCACCGTGCGCAGCCCGGCGCGGTGGGCTGCGAGCACCTTCTGCTTCAGCCCGCCGATCGGCAGCACCCGTCCCTGCAGCGTGACCTCGCCGGTCATCCCGATCTCGGGCCGGACCGGCCGCCCGGTCAGCAGCGACGCGAGCGCGGTCACCATCGTGATCCCCGCCGAGGGCCCGTCCTTCGGGATCGCGCCGGCTGGGACGTGCAGGTGCACCCTGCGCTCGCCGAGCGTGTCGCCGTCGACGCCGAGCTCGCTGCTGTGGCCGCGCACATAGGAGAGCGCGATGGCGGCCGACTCCTTCATGACGTCGCCGAGCTGTCCGGTCAGGGTGAGCCCCTCGGAGCCGGGCATGACCGTGGCCTCGATGGCGAGCGTGTCCCCACCCGCGCCGGTCACCGCCAGGCCGGTCGCGACACCGGCCGGCTTGGGCTCGTTCGCGGGCTCGTGGTGCACGCTGCGGCGCCCGAGCAGCTCGCGCAGGTCCTCTTCATCGATGTGGATCGGCCGTTCGGTCGCGCCGTTTGCGATGCGCAGCGCCGCCTTGCGGGCCAGGGTGCCCAGCCGCTTCTCCACGCCGCGCACGCCCGCGCCCTGCGTCCAGCCGTCGATGAGCGCGGCGAGCGCCGCGTCGGTCACCTCCAGATCCTCAGGAGCCAGACCGGTCTCGCCGAGCTGGCGCGGGAGCAGATGGTCCCGCGCGATCGCGAGCTTCTCCGCCTCGGTGTAGCCGTCGAGGCGTACGATCTCCATGCGGTCGAGCAGCGCGGCGGGGATCGTCTCCAGCATGTTGGCGGTCGCGATGAAGAGCACGTCGGAGAGGTCGAGCTCGAGCTCCAGGTAGTGGTCGCGGAACGTGTGGTTCTGCGCGGGGTCGAGCACCTCGAGCAGCGCGGCGGTGGGGTCGCCGCGCCAGTCGGCGGCCACCTTGTCGACCTCGTCGAGCAGGAAGACCGGGTTCATCGTCCCCGCCTCGCGCAGCGCACGCACGATCCGTCCCGGCTGTGCGCCGACGTAGGTGCGGCGGTGTCCGCGGATCTCCGCCTCGTCGCGGATGCCGCCGAGCGCGACGCGCACGAAGCGGCGCCCGAGCGCGCGGGCGACGGACTCCCCGAGCGAGGTCTTGCCCACGCCGGGAGGGCCGACCAGCGCGAGCACCGCACCGCCGCCGCGCCGCCCGGTCGTGGTCACGTTTCGCTCCGCGCGCAGCTTGCGCACGGCCAGGAACTCGATCAGCCGGTCCTTGATCTCATCCAGACCGGTGTGATCGGCGTCCAGCACGGTGCGGGCGGCGTCGAGATCCGTGTGGTCCTCGCTGCGCTCCGACCATGGGACGTCGAAGACGGTGTCGAGCCAGGTCCGCACCCAACCGTGCTCGGGCGACTGCTCGCTCATGCGCTCGAACCGGTCGATCTCCTTGGTGACCGCCTCGTGCGCCGCCTGCGGCAGACCGAGCGCCTCCAGCTTTTGGCGGTACTCGCTGATGAGGTCGTCGTCCGCGCCGGTCTCGCCGAGCTCCTCGCGGATGGCGGCGAGTTGCTGGCGCAGCAGGAACTCGCGCTGGCTGCGGTTCACCTTCTGGCCCGTGGCCGAGGCGATCTCGTCCTGCACCGAGAGCGACGCCAGCGTCTCGCGCGCCCAGCCCAAAGCGCTGCCCAGCCGCTCCGCCACGTCGAGGGTCTCGAGCAGCTCCACCTTCTGAGCCGGGGTCAGATCGGGGGAGTAGCACGCGAAGTCGGCCAGGGTGCCGGGATCGGTGATGGCGTCGACCGCCTGCAGCACCCCGCGCGCACCCCGCAGTTCGAGGATCTCGCCGAGCACCCGCCGGTACTCGACGGCCAGCGCGTCCACACGCTGCTCGTCGGTGATCGTGGACTCGACCGGAGTGATCACGGCGCGCAGGGTCGCGTCGGCGTCCATCTCCGTCGCGCCGATGCGGCCGCGCGAGAGACCGCGCAGGACGAGCGCGACGCGCCCGCCCGGCAGCGGCTCGGCCTGCTCGATGGTGGCGATGGTGCCGACGCCAGCGAAGGCGCCGTCGACCCTCGGGACCATGAGCAGCCGCCCGTCTCCCGCGCGCGCGGCGGCGACGGTCCGGCGAGCGTCGTCGCTGTCGGCGACGAGGTTCACGACCATGTGCGGCACGACCACGCCGTCGGGCAGCGGCAGCAGCGGAAGGGTGGAGCTGGTGAGCTGACTCATCACGACCTCGGTCTCTTCAAGGGTTCCTACTTGCAAGTTGCAAGTGTAACGCGTTCATGGATTTGGAGCGCGATCCCTCGAGGGCGTCCTGGGCGCGAGGGCCTCAGCCGCGTCGGTCGCGCATGAACGGCAGGCGCTCCCGGGTCTGCGCCACGACCCGCGGGTCGATCTCGGCGAGCAGCAGGCTCTCGCCCCCGCTGGCCGCGGCCAGCACGCTCCCCGAGGGGTCGATGATGCGACTGTCGCCGGTGTAGTCGAGCGCCCCGCCGCTGCCGACCCGGTTGCAGCCGACCACGTAGGCCTGGTTCTCGATCGCCCTGGCTTCGAGCAGCGCGGTCCAGTGCCCGCGACGGGTCTCGGGCCAGTTCGCCGGGACCAGATAGCAGTCCGTCCGGTCGGCCACCGCCCAGAACCCGTCGGCGAAGCGCAGGTCGTAGCAGACGAAGAGGCTGCAGCGCAGACCCTCGATCGTCACGGTCACCAGGTCGTCGCCGGCCGCGAAGTGCTCGTGCTCCCCGGCGTAGGTGAACGGGTGGCGCTTGCGGTAGCGCTCCAGCTCACCCGCCGGGCCGGCGACGGTCAGGGTGTTGAACGGCCGGTCGGCCTCCGGTGGCTGCTCCGCCAGCGAGCCCGCCAGCCAGACGTCATGCTCTGCGGCCTGCTCGCACAGGAACTGGGTGGTCGGCCCGCCCGGCGGCTCCGCGATCCGCTCCGCATGCATGGAGAAGCCGGTGGCGAACATCTCGGCCAGCACGATCAGCCGGGCGCCGGCCCCCGCCGCGGCGGCGATCCACGGTTCCAGCCGGGCGCAGGTGGCTTGAGCGTCCTCCCAGACGATGTCGTGCTGTACGACGGCGACGCGCATGGGGCTTATCCTCACGTCCGGACGCGCGCTGCTGACGGGCGCAGCGCGGCCAGCCGCCGCAGCCCCTCGTCCAGCACCGCGTCAGGCTTGCAGTACGCGAAGCGGACCAGGTGGCGCTCCCGACGGGAGTCGGCACAGAAGGCCGAGCACGGCACCGCGGCCACCCCGTACCGCTCCGGCAACAGCCGGCAGAAGTCGGCGCCGTCGTGGGAGCCGACCGGGCGGATGTCGGCGGTCAGGAAGAAGCTGCCCTGCTCAACTCGTACGTCGAAGCCGACGTCGGTCAGCCCCTCAGCCAGTCGGTCGCGGCGCGCGTGGTACCCGCTGCGCAGCTCCTCGAAGTAGTCGTCGCCCAGCTCCAGCGCCACCGCGACCGCGTGCTGGAACGGCGTGCCGTTGGTGAACGTCATGAACTGCTTGGCGGTGCGCACGGCCGTGGTGAGTGGCGGCGGTGCGCACACCCAGCCGACCTTCCAGCCCGTGACGTTGAAGGTCTTGCCGGCGGAGGAGACGAGCACCGTGCGTTCGCGCATCCCGGGCAGCGTCGCCAGCGGGACGTGCCGGGCGTCGTAGACCAGGTGCTCGTAGACCTCGTCGGTGACCGCGATGATGTCGCGTTCGACGCAGAGCCGGGCGATGCCGGTGAGCTCTGCGGTGCTGAAGACCTTGCCCGTCGGGTTGTGGGGGCTGTTCAGCAGCAGCAGCCGGGTCTTCGGTCCGACCGCCGCGTCCAGGTCGTCGAGGTCGAGGCGGTAGTCGGGGGTTCGGAGCGGAACCACCCGCTCCACCGCTCCCGCCATCGCGACGCTGGCCCGGTGGGAGTCGTACATCGGCTCGAACAGCACCGCCTCGTCGCCGGTGTCGCAGAGCGCCTGCAACGTGGCGCAGATCGCCTCGGTCGCGCCGGCCGTGACGGTGACCTCCCCGTCGGGGTCGTAGTCCAGGCCGTACCAGTGGCGCTGGTGGCGGCTGATGGCGTGGCGCAGCGCCGGCACGCCGGCGCCCGGCGCGTACTGGTTGTGCCCGTCGCGGATGGCCTGGATCGCGGCTTCGGCGACCTGTGCGGGCGGGTCGAAGTCGGGGAAGCCCTGGCCCAGGTTGATCGCGTCGTGAGCCACGGCCAGCGCGGTCATCTCC
This sequence comes from Euzebyales bacterium, assembly GCA_038233095.1. GTDB lineage: Bacteria > Actinomycetota > Nitriliruptoria > Euzebyales > Egibacteraceae > JBBSMR01. Next base: position 29,773 of record JBBSMR010000016.1, on the reverse strand, counting down.
GCGAAGATGGTCGTGCCGAAGCCCTGCAGGCGGGCGGTCAGGTGGGGCTGGCGGTCGCGCACACCGCCGAGCATAGGGTCAGCGTCACGGTCCGTCGGACAACACCTGCTCACAGGTCGGGCAGTACCAGCGGACCTCGGCCGCCGCGCCGCAGCGGGCGTGGTGCACGTGCGAGCGCGGCGCGCAGCGGTCTCCCCACGCCGCCAGCAGGCGCAGCGCGCTGGCGAGCTGACGGCCTTCGTCGGTCAGCGCGTACTGGTGGCGCAGCGGGCGCTCGCAGTAGGGGCGTGCGACGACGACGGTCGCGGAGCGCAGATGGTCCAGCCGGCGGCTGAGGATGTTCGGCGCGATGCCGCACGACTCCTGCAGGTCGCTGAAGCGCTTCGGGCCGTCGAGCAGCACGTGCACGAGCAGAAGCGACCAGCGGTCTCCCACCCGGGCGACCGCGCGCTCCAACGCCGCGGCGACCGCATCCTCCACCTCCGCGCTCCTTTTGCATGGCTAGCGACTTGCAAGCAAGGATACGCTCACGCTGCCGGATTGCGCCGGGCGCGGCGCGTTCAGAGCGCACAGGTTCGGGCAGGCTGACACCCAACGGCCGCCTTGAGGAGTTGTCCGTGAAAGCTGAGATCACCCCGCCCGACACGCTGCTCATCATCTTCGGCGCGAACGGCGACCTCTCGAAGCGCAAACTGCTGCCCGCCCTTTACCACTTGGACGTGGAGGGTCTGCTGCCCAAGCGTTGGCACGTGCTCGGCACCGCCCGCAGCGAGGTGAGCGACGACGAGTTCCGCCAGATGGCGCAGGCGGCGATCGCCGAGTTCGGCAAGTGCGAACCGGAGGGCGAGCGCTGGGAGCGCTTCTCGCAAAGGCTCACCTTCGTCTCGACGAAGTTCTCGGCGGAGAACACCCAGGAGCTGACCGCCGCGATCAGCGACGCCGAGGATCTCATGGGTGACACGTCCGAGCAGCTGCTGCTCTACCTGTCCACGCCGCCGCAGACATTCGGCACGATCACCGAGGGGCTGGGCGTGGCGGGGCTCGCCAAGCGCTGCCGGGTCGTGTACGAGAAGCCGTTCGGGATGGACCGCAGCTCCTTCGAGGAGCTCGACGCCCTCGTGCAACGGGAGCTGAGCGAGGAACAGACCTACCGGATCGACCACTTCCTCGGCAAGGAGACCGTCCAGAACATCCTCGCGTTCCGCTTCGCCAACGGCGCCTTCGAGGCGACCTGGAACCGCGCCCACATCGACCACGTGCAGATCGACGTGCCCGAGGACATGGGAGTCGAGGAGCGCGCCGGCTTCTACGATCGCGCCGGGGCGCTGCGCGACATGCTCGTCACCCACCTGTTCCAGGTGCTCTCGGTGATCGCCATGGAGCCGCCGACCCGGCTGGAGTCCGGGCCGCTCATCGACGAGAAGGTGAAGGTCTTCCACTCGATGCGCGATCTGCGGCCCGAGGACGTCGTGCTGGGGCAGTACGAGGGCTACCCTGATGAGGACGGCGTTGCGGACGACTCGACGACCGAGACGTTCGTGGCGGTGCGGGTCTTCATCGACAACTGGCGCTGGGACGGCGTTCCGTTCTATCTGCGGACCGGCAAGATGATGGCCGAGAAGCGACAGACGGTGACGATGGCCTTCCGGCCGCCACCGGCCACGATGTTCCCGGAGCACACCAGCCGTCATCTCGCGCGCGACCGGCTCACGTTCGAGCTGGGTGGCGAGGGCGGTGTCGAGTTCACCTTCCTGGCGAAGAAGCCCGGTCCGTCCATCGAGCTCGGGCCGGTGAGTATGAGCTTCGACTATGGCGAGGCCTTCGGCTCCGGACTCATCGACGCCTACGAACGGCTCATCCACGACGCGCTGCTGGGTGACCGCACGCTCTTCACCCGGGCCGACGGGATCGCCGCGACCTGGGATCTGCTGGAGGAGGTGCTGAACGAGCAGACCTCGCCGCTGCCCTACGCGCGCGGTTCATGGGGGCCTGATGCCGCGGCGGAGCTCATCGCGCCGCGCCACTGGTATCTGCCCGACCGGCCCGAGATCGACGAAGCCATCACGACCGAGAAAGCGACATCATGAGCGAGCAGAGCGACATCGGCCTCATCGGCCTGGGGGTGATGGGGCAGAACCTGGCCCGCAACATCGCCCGCAACGGCTTCGGCGTGGCCGTCTACAACCGCACCACGTCCAAGATGACCGCGTTCGTCGACGAGTTCGGCTCCGAGGGCGCGATCACGGGGCACGAGACCGTCGGCGAGCTCGTCGCGGCGCTGAAGCGCCCGCGGCGGATCATCAGCATGGTCTCGGCCGGAGCGGGGACCGACGCGGTGCTCGACGAGGTGAGCGAGCACCTCGAGGACGGCGACATCTTCCTCGACGGCGGCAACGCGCACTTCGCCGACACCCAGCGCCGTGGTGAGCGCGCCGCCGAGCGCGGCGTGCGGTATCTGGGCGTCGGCATTTCCGGCGGCGAGGAGGGCGCGCTGCACGGGCCCAGCATCATGCCCGGGGGCCCGCGCGAGGCCTACGACCAGGTGAGCGAGATTCTCGAGACGGTGGCTGCGGAGGTTGACGGCGTGCCCTGTTGCGCGTGGCTCGGGCCGGACGGCGCCGGTCACTACGTGAAGATGGTGCACAACGGCATCGAGTACGCGGACATGCAGCTCATCGCCGAGAGCTACGACCTGCTCCGTCATGTCGGTGGGCTCGAGCCCGAGCGGATCGCCGACGTCTTCGCGGAGTACAACCGCGGCGAGCTAGAGTCCTTCCTCGTCGAGATCACCGCCGAGGTGCTGCGCGCCAAGGATGACGCCACCGGTGAGCCACTGGTCGACGTCATCGTGGACGAGGCGTCGCAGAAGGGGACCGGCCGGTGGACGGCCCAGGACGCACTGGAGCTGGGCGCCGCGTCGACCACCATCACCGCGGCCGTCTTCGCCCGCGTCGTCTCCTCGTTCAAACAGCAGCGCGAGGCCGCGGCGCAACGGCTGGCCGGACCGCAGCCCTCCTCGGACGGCGATCCGGATCAGCTCGTCGAGGACGTGCAAGAGGCCCTCTACGCCGCGAAGGTCGTCGCCTACGCGCAGGGCTTCTCTCAGCTCGCGGAGGCCTCCGAAGAGCACGGTTGGGAGCTCGACCCCGGCACGGTCGCGACGATCTGGCGCGACGGCTGCATCATCCGGGCCCGCTTCCTCGACCGCATCAAGGAGGCGTTCGATTCCGAGCCGGACCTGAGCTCGCTGCTGCTCGCCGATCGGTTCCGTGAGGCGACCGCCGACGCCCAGGAGCGCTGGCGGCGTGTCATCAGCACCGCCGTCTCCGCCGGCGTGGCCATCCCCGCCTACTCGGCGGCGCTCGCCTACTACGACGGCTACCGGCGTGCCCGTCTGCCCGCCAACCTCGTGCAGGCCCAGCGCGACTACTTCGGCGCCCACACCTATCGGCGGCTCGACCGCCAGGGCAGCTTCCACACCCGCTGGGCGCAGGACCGCCAGGAGGTCCCCGCCGACTGAGGCTCCAGCTCGCTCCCGCCCCGCGCCTTCCCGCCTGCACTCTCCTGCCCTGCGCCCTCCCGTCCGCGTCCCAAGCAAGGCGATTGACGACGGAGCCGCTCCGGCCGCCCCGCTCCGTCGTCACTCGCCTCGACGGGGCCACCTGACACAGCGTTATCCACAGGGGGTTCAGCGACGCGGCGGCTCTTCCGGCAAGCTCACGGCATGGACAACCTGCCGCCGTCGGTTCGACAGTTCTCATGGCGCCACCCGACCTTGCGAGCGTCCGAGAGCTCGGTCAGCTCGGCTGCTCCGAGTACCGGATTGCCTTCTGGGTGCGTGAGGGGTTGCTCAGCAGGGTCATGACCGGGGTCTACCGGGCCGCTCACGTCCCCGCGACGCCGACGGAGGCGCTCGACGCGGCGCTCCTGGTCCTGAACACAGGACAGCCGTCCGCTCGCGCTCCACAAGGCGGAGTTCCTGACGTTCTTCCTCGGCGCGCTGCGTGCGGCCGTCCCAGGCTTCACCGGGCCCCCCATGGACCCCGGCGCGAGCGCGGTTGTGGTGGTTGCTGCTCTCGGGACCGCGGCTGGCGGAGACGGCGGCGGCGACGGGATTCGTCGTCGGTAACCAGGTCGGCAGGGCGGTGACGGCAGTCGGTGGCGTCGTCGGGCTGGTGATCATGGTGCTCGCGGGGTGGGCGTTCGTGCGTGCGTCGGCCCCTGGGCGTGACCGTGAGGGTGCGATCGACGGGATGGTCATCACCGTGGTCTTCGCCGCCGCCATGTGGCAGTACGCCGTGGCGCCGTCCCAGATGCTGCAGCAGACGTTCGGCGGCCCCACCGCGCCGACGGTCGACAACGCGCTCGTCGCGGCGGTGTACAGCACGCTGCCGGCGGGGCTCGTCGCGTTGACGATGCGCGTGGTCTTCCTGCATGCTCGGGCGCCCGCGGCTTGGGCGCTGCTCGTGGCCAACCTGCTGTTGCTCACTGCGGGGGTGATGCTCGTCGTCTCCAGGACGGGCGAGGGTTATCTAGTCGTCAACACGCTTTGGGTTGAGCACCTACGTCGTCTTCGCCCTCGCGGCCTGTCATCCCTCCATGAGGACGCTCACCTCCAAGGCGCCGACCGAGGAAGGGCGCCTGCCCTTCGGGCGCTTGCTCGTGCTCGGTGCCGCGTTGCTGGCCAGTCAGTTCATCGCCTTTGGACAGTCCGGGATCGCGGTGCCCTCGGTGGCCTCCGCGGCGGCGTTGACGAGCACGGCGCTCGTCGTTTGGCGGCTCAGCCTGGTGGTCGGTGAGCGCGAGCGGGCGAGCCGCCGCGCTCAGGCCGCGGCCGTGCGCGTCCGGTCGCAGGCCGAGCAACAGGCGGCCGTCGCGGCGTTGGGGGAGCTCGCGACCTCGGACGTCGACACCGATGCGCTGAGCGCGGAGATCCTCGCGACGCTGCGCCGCGTGCTGGCCTCATCGGCCCAGGGGGTGGAGCTTGTCACCTGCGGAGCGGAGGTCGGCCGTGGGCGACGCGTCGGCATGGCGACACCCGATGGTGGTGAGACCTATCGCTGCGGACCTGTGCACGACCCGGCCATGGCGGTGCGGATCGTCGTGCACTCCGTCGCCGCGGTGCTCGGTGGGGGCTGCGGTGGCGGCAGGCGCACGGGGAGGCCGTCTATCGAGCGCAGCACGACTTCCTGACCGGTCTGCCCAACAGGGCGCTGCTCATGGAACGCCTCAGCATGGGCAGGGCCGAGCGGCTCGGTTTGGTTTTCTGTGACCTCGACGGCTTCAAGTGGGTGAACGACGCGCACGGCCACGAGGCCGGGGACGAGTTGTTGATCCAGACCGCACAACGGCTGCTCATCCGGCATGCCGATGTGGCGATGTATGAGATCAAACGGGACTCGCGGCGTTCCGCGCTCGTCGATGACGTGAGCGTGCACGAGCACGCGGCCGCGTCAGCCTCGTCCGCCGCTCGGCGCTGAGGGTCAGAGGGCTCGGACGGCCTCCGGGGCGCGCTCGCGCCGAGCGAGGCTGCGCACGACGGCCAGCCCGCCGGCGCGGTCAGCGGCGATCGCGCCCAAGATCGCCGCCACCTCGCGGGCGGCGTCATCGGTGACGAACGCGGTCGCGTCGAGCCCGGCGCTGCTGGCCAGGTCGTCGGTGTGGATGACGAGTTCGACCAGCCGCGTTTTCAAGTACTCCTCGACGGTCATCACCGCCCCGCCCAGCACCGTGATCCGTTGCTGCAGCGCGGTCTCGCGGAGGCGCTCACCGAGCGGGCCGATGAGCGCGTCCAACTCGCTGGCGAGCGAGAGCGCGCCAGGCCGTCCCACCTCTTCTCCGCGTGCGCGGACGGCGCGGTGAAAGTCGCTGTGTACGGGATCGTGGGCGACGAGGGCGGCGCTGAAGTAGGCGGGGGCGTCGAGCAGCTCGGTGGCGTCGGGGGCTTCGGGGGCTGAGAGGTACTGCTCGACGGTCAGGGCCGCGCGGGCGAGGTGCCCGGCCAGCGCTCCGATCGAGTAGCCGTCAAGCGCGCTGGGCTCCTCCCAGCGATCACGCACCTCGTCGCGCTGGATGAGTTGGACCGCCTGCCGGCTCGCGTGCAAGAAGCGCTCGACGATCGGGGCGACCCCGACGATCGTCTCCGGGGCCAGCCAGGAGAGTAGCGCGAGCCCGTAGGCCTCTGCGGGGTCAGCGTGCTCGAAGCCCGTACGCTCGTCGCCGATGAGGATCTGGCACCGGTAGCGATCACCGACGCGCGACAAGTCCGCGAAGTGAGCGCCGAGCAGCTCGCGCATCCGCGGCTCGCTAGGCAGCCAGACCGCCTCCTGCTGCATGATCGCGTCGAGCGCCCACTCGACCGTGCCGTTGAAGGCGATCAACCTGCCCCCCGGAACATCGCGCACGTCGACCGTCATCGCGCTGATGGTGAAGATGCTTTCGTCGAGGTTGCGGTCGGGGATCCAGAAGCGATCACCGTCGGTAGGGTGCCAGACCAGCCCCGCGTCGCGCAGCCTCCTCGCCAGCGACATCGAGATCATGGCGCATGCTGCCCGCAATGGCGGTGCGCGCACAAGTCCTTCCGCTGTCTCCCCGTCACCGGCCCCCGATCGAGTGCGTCGCGTTCTCTATAGTTGCAGCCGTCCGCTGCGAAGGGTCCGGGATGGCTGAGCGCGTATGGGTGTGGCACGAGTCCGACGAGACGGTCCAGCATCTCGCCACGCAGCCGGACGACGTGACAATGGCCTGGGACGGCGAGACGGCCTGCGGGCGAGACGGTGCCATCCGGCGTGTGACCTGGGAAAACGTCGATAACGCGAAGGCCTGTGACGCCTGCACCGACGAGGACTTCTCGCTCGCCGGAGGTGACCGCGGTCCGCCCTAGCATCAGCCGCCAGAGATTGCGGGCAGGATCGCGAGTTCGTCGCCGTCAGCCAGTGGCTCGGGATAGGCGAGCCGCGTTGACCGGCCGTTATGGACGCAGAGCACGTGGCGGCGCAGCACTCCAGCCTCGTCGAAGAGCCGCACCCGCAGGGCGGGGTGCTGAGCGCAGAGGTCGGTGAGCGCTTCCTGCACCGTCGCGCCGCGCACGGCGACGTCTCGAACGTCGGCGACGGCGACGTCCAGAACGCGGGGCAGCCGGATGGTGGTGTGAGCCATTGATCGGCTACCAGACGGCGAGCGCGTCGATCCGCGGATAGCTGCCGGGCAGGCGCTCCCAGTGATCGCCGGCGTCGCCGGTCACCCAGATCTCACCGCCGGTCGTCCCGAGGTAGACCCCACCGTCGGAGTCGGTGGACGCCGCCCCGCGCAACACCGAGGTGTAGGTCGGCTCGTCCGGCCAACCGGTGCCCGAGAGGCTCCAGGAGTCACCACCGTCGGTCGAGCGCCACGCCCCGAACCGGCCGTCCACGGGCAGGCGCCGCTCGTCGGACTCCAGCGGCACGACGAAGAGCGCGCCGCTGGCCTCGTCGCGCAGGATCGGAAAGCCGAAGCCCGCAGGCAGGCCGTGCTCGATGCGCTCCCAGCGGTCGCCGCCGTCCTCGGTGCGGTACACACCCGTGTGGTCCTGTCGCCAGATGGTGTCCGGCTGTGAGTGGTTCGCGACCACCGCGTGGACGCAGTAGCCGATGCCAGGCTCCTCTTCTGTGGCGGGGCCGGCAACGCCTGCGTTGCGGGGGGTGAACGTCGCACCACCGTCGTCGGAGCGGAAGACCCCGATCGCCGAGGCCGCCACCCAGATGCGCGCCCCATCGAACAGAAGGCGATGTGCGCACATGCCCCCGGCGCCGGGCCACCACGCGTGACGGGTGGGATGGGAGTTGAACCCCTCACACGGCGCCCACGTCTCACCGTGGTCGTCGCTGGTGAAGACGCCGGCCTCGGCCACACCGCAGTACAGCCGCCCCTGCGCGTCGGTGTCCAGGGCCCAGATCTGCTCCAGCCGCGGACCGTCCTCGTCGAACGCCGGACCGGGCGTGACCTGCTCCCACGCGGTCAGGTCCGCGCTGCGGTGCAACCCGGGGCCGAACCAACCGCTCGCCGTCCCCGCCAGGTAGGCGCCGTCCGCCACGCGCCCGAACGCCGTCACCCGCCAGCCTGGGAAGAACGGCCCTTCGACCTCCCATGCCGTCTCGCCGTCGCGGCGCAGCAACCAGCCGCCCTTCTCGGTCCCAACCGCCAGCGTGGTCATCGTTCTGCCCTCCTCGCGACGTGCGTCTCTCGCATCATGCCGCAGAGGGCGCCCGGAGAGAAGGCCGCACCGTTCACCGGAAGGCCTGCGCCACCTGGTCGAGGAGCGCGTCGCGCCGTCGGGCAGCCGCGCTCGTCTCTGGCGTAACGCCAGAGGCTGACCGTGCGCGGGCGCCGACGTCCAGCCGAGGCCACGCAGAAGGCCCGACCGAAAAGAACTCGCGGATCCGCCAGCTCTTGCTGTAGCCCGAGCTTGAAGGCATTCACGATTCAGAAGAACTGGTCGATGAGGACCGGGTTGCCGTCGGGATCCACGAGCGTGATGCTCGCCGCCCCCGACGAGTCGGGGTCGGCCTCGCTGGGGAGCTCGAGACCGGCCCCCTTGAGACGCTGCTGGATCTCGCGGACGTCGGTGAACTCCTCGAGCTGCTCCATCCGGTTGGTCAGTCCCGGGTCGAAGGTGAGGATGCTCTCCTCAAACATTCCGTGGAAGAGCCCCAGTGTCGTCTCGCCGTTCTTTAGGATGAGTCAGTTCTCGCTCGCGTCCCCGCCGGTCGCCACGAAGCCGAGCTTCTCGTACAAGGCCTGTGAGGCCGCGAGATCCTGCACGGTGAGGCTGAGCTGATGGAGAATGCCCCCAGATCGAGTGCTTTTGGCAGTGTCGTCTCGGTGGTCTGTTCCTGTGCCATGTGTGCTCCATCCACGTCGAGGACCGCCGCGCGCGAAGAGTGGCGGCGTGTCCGGGTCGAACTGTGGCCATCGTAGTTGGACAAAATGCTTCGTCGATAGGGGTGTGGGCAGCCATCCCAGTCGGTGCCGAACGGGCCGCGTCCGCGATGAACTCGGGAGACGGGGCATGGAGGTCGCGGCGATCTGGCATCATGAACCGACCGGCTGTATGAGGATCGAAGTGGTTGGGGTGAGGCGTTCGGGACCGGCGCTGGGGGCGGCGGCGTGGTGCGTCGGCCTCGGCGTCTTCGTCGCGGTGCAGGACGAAACGGTCTTCGGTCTGGCCGTCGCGGTGATCGAGGGCGTCGCGGTCGCCGTCCTGGCGATGGCGGGATTGCCCCGCTGCTCATCGGCCCGCTCGCCGTGTGGGCGGCGATGACGCGGCGTCAGCAGCACTGAGCGACGTGAGGAAGCAGGTCGTCGAGACCGGCTACGACACGCTGGCGGGGGACTATCTCGCGTGGAGCACTCAGGTCGAGGGCGATCCCAGAGACCGTTTCCTCCAGCAGCTCACGCGTCGGTTGCCGGACGGTGCGTGCGTGCTCGACCTCGGCTGTGGAGCAGGCCTGCCCTCCACGCGGCGTCTTGCGGAACGCTTCGAGGTGGTCGGTGTCGACCTCTCCGAAGGGCAGCTGCGCCTCGCCAGAGAGCACGTTCCAGAAGCCGGCTTCGTTCGGGCCGACCTCGCGGAGGTGGCGTTCCACCCGGCGTCCTTCGCAGGCATCACGGCCTTCTACTCCATCACGCACGTTCCTCGGGAGGAGCACGCCGCGCTCTTTCGCAGCGTGGCGCAATGGCTGCAGCCGGGTGGTCTCTTCCTTGCGACGCTCTCGGCGGCCCGCGGTCCCGATTGGACCGGCGAGTGGCTCGGTGTGCCGATGTTCTTCAGCGGTCACGACGCCGAGACGAACCGACGGCTGCTCCAGTCAGCCGGCTTTGAGTTGGTCCTCGATGAGGTTGTCGAGATGCGCGAGCCTGAAGGGACGGTCTCGTTCCTCTGGGTGCTCGCGCGCAAAGAGCAGACCGATGCGCTGTCTGGCGAATGCTCCACCTCGCTCACCAGTACGCCGTGACCGCTTCATCGGTGTCGGCGAAGGCGCGGATGGACGTGTCCTTCGTCACCAGTACCGCTCCCAGACTCGCTGCCGTGGCGTAGATGAACCGGTCAGCGGGGTCTCGGTGGAAGCCGCGTGCCGAGAGCTCCACGGCCGCGACGGCGATCTCAAGGTCGATGGGGATGTGTCGCAGAGGCCGCCAACGTGTTGCGTGGTGCAACCACGTTCTGACGGGTCGGTCGAGCACGATGCGTCCCGCGTCGACGAGCAGCGCCAACTCCCACGCCGACGCGGCGCTGATGAGAACCTCGTCCGCGGTATCGATCCGCGCGCGCGCGAGCGCCGATAGCTGTGTCGGGTCGGACACCCACCAGAGGAGCGCGTGCGTGTCCAGCACGACCACCGGCCTCATGTCTCGGGGTCCAGGTCACCGAGCTCCTCGACCAGGTCAGTGGTCGAGAACCATGCGGACTCGGACTCGACGAGCACCCGCACGCTGCCCTCCAGAGAGGGCGGCTCGGCAAGGGGCGCCACCCTTGCCACGGGCTTGCCATGTTTGGTCACGATGTACTCGATCCCGTTTTCGGATACCTGATCGAGCAGTCGCAGGCAGCGCGCCTTGAATTCGCTGGCCGCGATCTCTTCCCGTGTCATGGCTGACTCCATTGCTCCAACACTGGTTCTCGTTCTGACCTGTGACCATGGTCATTGATCAGAGTAGCAAAAGTGGGCTCGCATGGCGACGGCGCTACGCCTGGCGGACGTCCTGTTTGGCGGCACGCTTCACCGCGCGCACGCGCTCGAGCGCCTCGGCGTCGGTGACATCCGCGATCGAGCGGTGGCCGGGCTGGCCGTAGGGCCCCGCAGCCTCGCGCCAGCCGGGCAGGTCAAGTCCGAAGCGCTTGCCGAGGAGCGCCACGAAGATGCGAGCCTTCTGCTCGCCGAAACCCGGCAGCGCGCGCAGCCGCCACAGCAGATCAGCGCCGTCGGTTGCCTCGCGCCACACGCGGGCCGCGTCACCGGCGTGCTCGTCGACGAGCACGGCGCACAACGCCTGAGTGCGCTTGGCCATCATCGCGGGGTAACGGTGCAGCGCGGGCGGACCGCGAAAGACGGCCTCCAGACCTTCAGGTTCCAGCCCAGCGATCGTCGCCGCGTCGAGCGCCCCGCCGAGCCGCTCGGCGAGGAGCCGTGGAGCGCCGAACGCCCACTCCATCGGGACCTGCTGGTCGAGCAGCATGCCGATGAGCAGCGCCAGCGGGTCCGCTGCCAGGAGCCGATCGGCCTCTTTGTTTCCCGTGAACCACAGCTCCGTCGTCACGATGTCCTCCTTGATCGACCGCTCCCGAGGGGGTTGATGCTCGCATGTCGCGCTGTGCGTGGAGGCCTCACGAGCCCCGAAACGCTTTGCGGCGTACAAATTTGAGCCCGGACCAGTCCGAGTCGATCGCGGCGACCTTGACGTCGACGAGGCCGCGCGGGAGAAAGACCTCGCGGAGCAGATTCTCCGTCATGTCACTCTCGTCGCCGCCGGCTTTGCGCGGCCAAGCGATCCAGAGGGAGCCGTCGTCCGCGAGCGTGCGTTCGTAGCGTGCGGCCCCCCGACGCAGCGCTCGTTCGGAACGGACGAACGCGACGGTGACGTCGCGAACGCCGCGCAGGTCGGTCCGGATCCGTACACCGCCTGGAAGACCGTCCAGGGCCCAGCCGTCGGGCACGTCGATGAGCGCGAGCCGACTGTCCGGCTTGACGCCGAGCTTCTCCGCCGCCGAGCGGGACGAGTAGCCCGCAGCCATCCTCATCCTCCTCTGTCCACGCGGCATCTACGGTAGGGGCAATGGTGACCGTCGCGCTTGCCACCGCCGCCGCCGTCCCCGATCTCGAGGAGGGCGATCGCCTGCTGCTCGACGCGCTGGTCGAGCGCGGCGCGCGGGCGCGGCCGGCTGTCTGGGACGACGACACGGTGAACTGGGCCGAGTTCGACCTGGTGCTGATCCGCTCGACATGGGACTACGCCGAGCGTCGCGCGGACTTTCTAGCCTGGGCCGAGACCGTGACCGCGACGGCGACCCTGGCGAACAGTCTGGAGCTCGTCCGCTGGAACACCGACAAGCGTTATCTGCGCGAGCTCGCCGCCGAAGGCGCCCCGGTCGTTCCGACGACCTGGTTGGAGCCCGGGCAGCCGGTGCGCCTGCCCGAGCAGACCGAGCTCGTCGTGAAGCCGGCCATCTCCGCCGGGTCGCGCGGCACCGCCCGCTACCGGCCCAGCGAGCTGGCGCGGGCGATCACCCATGCGCGCGCGCTGCTGGAGCAGGGCCGGCCCGTCATGGCGCAGCCCTATGTGCGCTCGGTGGACGCGCGCGGCGAGACCGCGCTCGTCTACCTCGACGGCCGCTTCAGTCACGCCGTGGAGAAGGGGCCCCTGCTGCGGGTCGGTGAGCCGGTCGGCCAGGAGCTGTACAAGGCGGAGACCATTCAGCCCCGTGCGCATAGCCCGGCCGAACGCGAGGTGGCGGATCGCATCATGGAGCTGGTCCGTCGGCGCTTCAGCGAGCCTCTGTACGCGCGGGTGGATCTTGTCGAGGATGATCGCGGCGAGCCGCAGCTCCTCGAGTTGGAGCTCACCGAGCCCTCCCTCTTCCTCGGCCATGCCGACGGTGCGGCCGGCCGGCTGGCAGTGGCCGCGCTGGGTCGCCGCTGACGCGTCGAAGGCAGAACCGGTAAGATTTGGACAGGTCATGTTGATCGAGATGGGGGAGTGCGGTATGGATGTGAACGTCTCGCGGAGTGGCGACCCGACGGTCGTGCGCACCATCGATCTGACCGCTCCGCTCGACATCGTGGTCTTCGGACCCGGCGACGCGGCCAACATCGCGCGCATGCTGGACCTGCTCGCCGAGCTGCCGTCGACGCCTCGCGAGATCGCCCACGAAGCCGCCGCGCGGGCGGGTGCGGTGCACGAGTTGATGCCCGGCCGTCATCGCCTGGCCGCGGCGCCCGCGGTCGAGTTCGCCCGCAACGACGCCGTCGCCGTCGCCGGTTTGCTCGATCTGCTCGCTGAGATGCCGTCGACGCCGCCGTTCGTCGCCGAGGACGCCCGCAGGCTGGCCGCACAGACCTGGCGTCGCCTCGACGGCCGCTGAGGGCTGCTCGGCGCCCTCTCACGCACGCCTCACCGAGCTCCCCCGAGTTCCGGCAGACCCGGCTCACTCGGGGTACAACAGGTGGCATGACCTTTAGCGCTCCTTCGTCCGCTACCTCGCTGTCATGAGTGGCTTGGGCGGACGCCTGAGTCGCACCGCGCGGTTGGCGCGGCTCTCCGCCACCGCCGGGGGCGATCTGTACGCGGCCCGGCGCGACGAGCGGCACGGAGACCGCGAGGGCGCGAGCGCTCACCACGCCCGGGTCGCGGACGCCATGGTGGAGGTGCTCGGGTCGATGAAGGGCGCGGCCATGAAGGTGGGCCAGCTCCTTAGCTTCCTCGACATCGACGCCGACGACGCCACGACCGATGTGTACCGGCAGCGGTTGGCCGCGCTGCGCGACGCGGCACCACCGACTCAGCCGCGCGCCATCGGCGAGGTGCTCGCCAGCGAGTACGGGGCGCCGGCGGAGCAGGTCTTCTCCGCATGGGAGCCCCAGCCCTTCGCCGTCGCCTCCATCGGGCAGGTGCATCGCGCGCGGCTGGACGACGGGACACTGGTGGCGGTGAAGGTGCAGCACCCCGGCGTGGCGGAGGCCGTCGAGGCCGATCTGGCCAACGCGGGCGCGTTCGCTCGTCTGCTGCGGCTCACCCATCCCCATCTGGAGGTGGCACCCCTGCTGGAGGAGGTCCGCGCCCGGTTGCTGCCTGAGCTCGACTATCAGCAGGAGGCGATCTTCCAGCAGGCGTTCGTTGACCGGTACTCCGGGCATCCGTTCATCCGCATCCCGCGCGTGCATCACGCGTGGTGTCGCCCGCGCGTGCTGGTGACCGACTATGTGCAGGGGCGCACGTTCGACGAGGTGGCGCAGGACGCGCAGTCCGCCGAGCGCGACACCTACGGGGAGATCATCTTCCGGTTCGTGTTCGGTTCGTTGTATCGGTTCCGGCTCTTCAACGCCGACCCGCACCCCGGCAACTTCCTCTTTCCGGGTGACGGCACGGTCGCCTTCCTCGACTTCGGGTGTACGAAGGCCTTTTCGAGCGGCGCCCGCGCGCGGCTCGGTGCGGTGCACCGCGCGGTGGCCGCCCACGACGTGGAGGCGTTGCGGCTGGCGCTGGTCGAGGCTGGCATCCTGCGTCGCGAGCGGCGCGACGAGGTCGACGTCGGCGTCGTCCTGCGCTGGTTCGACCAGGCGCACGAGCCCATGCGCGAGAACGCGGAGTACACCTACGGCACCACCTACGCCCGGCGGGTGCTGGCGAGCAGCTCCGATCCCGGTCACGGCTACCAGGAGGAGCTGCGCAAGCTCGACATGCCGGCGGACTATCTGCTGTTGAACCGCATCACGTTCGGCGTGAACTCGCTGCTCGCCCAGCTCCGTCCGACCGCGAACTGGCACGCCATCATGGCCGAGCTCAGTGAAGGCCGCCCGCCCGCCACCCCTACGGGAGAGGCAGAGGCCGCCTTCTTCCGCGACTCGGCGCTGTTGGCCTAGTAGCGTTCATCCGTTCTCGACCGCGTCGAGCCACGCGGTGAGGTCGGGCGAACCGCCGGCGTCCGCGTACGACCACCGATCCACGACGGATTGGAGCCGGCCCTGGGCGATGGCTCGCAAGGCCTCGCCGACGGCGTTCTCCGGCCATTCGTCCGGCGAGGTGGGCAGCGACAGGTCCAGCCGCACGAGGCCAGAGTCCTCCGCGTGGCTGCGCGCGCCGGCCTGCTCCAGCAACGCGAGCACGAGGGCATTCTCCCGCAGCACGTACGCACGCAGTTGACGCACGCCGACGGCGAGCGCGGCGTAGCCGAGCAGCCCCGTGAGCAGCGTGCCGACGCCGTGGCGCTGGTATTCGTCCAGGACGGTGACCGCCGTCTCGGCGACCTCGGGCTGGTCGGTGAGGCGGACGCAGCGCGCCAGTCCGATGCCCCTGTCGGGGGCGCCCTCGGCGATCGCGACCCAGGCGAGGTGGTCGTGCTGTTCGACCTGCGCGAGCTCTTCCAGCACGGTCGCGCTGCTCGGGGCGCTCGCGTGAAAGCGCAGGTACCGCGTCCGGGGTGAGAGCTCATCGAAGGCCCGTTCCACGCCCTCGCGATCATCGGGGCGCAGAGGGCGGAACAGGACCGGCGTGTCGTCCGGCAGCAGCACTCGGTGTGAAGGGACCATCCCCGCCCATCTTCGTCCACTGTCTGGCTTTCCGCAGGTTGAAGACGCTGACACTTCCCGCCCGACAGCGTGGACGTCAGCGTCCACGACGGCGTGCTCACCGTGAGCGGCGAGCGCGAAACCGCGCAGGACGTGAGCGACGACGCCTGGATCCGCCGCGAGCGGGCCTGGGGCTCCTTCGAGCGCACGTTCACCTTGCCGCAGGGGACCAACCCCGATGACATCAGTGCCGACTACCAGCACGGTGTGTGGGAGCTGACGATCCCGCACCCGCCCGAGCGCAAGCCGCGCAAGATCGCCGTGGGTGGGAACGCCAGCAACGAGACGGTCGACGTCCAGGAGCACGAGCAGTCCTGAGCGACGCGCGTGGAGGGCGGCCGCGGCGGAGAGCCGCGGCCGTCACACGTTGCGCGCCCCGCTCGCCAGAGCTCGGTGCACGCGCTCCTCGCCCGTGACGGTGACGTCCGCGGGCCGGCCGGTGACGTAGAGCACGAGCTCACCGACAGGCCCCTCGATCACCGCGTGGGGCGCGGCTTTCGTCTTCCAGGCCACCGGCAGGCTTCGCCGCACAGCGAGCGTCGGTGAGTGCTCGCCGTCGGTGAACTGAAGTCTCGCGTCGAGAGGCAGCCGCCCGAAGATGAGCGCCGCGTACCGCTCGATCGCCTGCCAGAGTGCTGGCTGCAGGTCAGCTCCGGCCAGATGCGGTTCGAGGCGTGCGCGACCGCGCCGGACATCCTCGTGGTGGATCCAGTCCTCCACCGCCTGCACGCCATCGAGCGGACC
This sequence comes from Euzebyales bacterium, assembly GCA_038233095.1. GTDB lineage: Bacteria > Actinomycetota > Nitriliruptoria > Euzebyales > Egibacteraceae > JBBSMR01. The sequence goes on along the minus strand of JBBSMR010000016.1, from coordinate 13,709 downwards.
GGCCCGGACCCAGAGCGGAGGGCCCTCGCGGAGGGTGGCGAGCAGCCGCTCACGCGGCTGGGCGCGTCGTTGTTGCCGGCGGCGCTCCGTCAGCGCGCCGAGCGGTCCACCGACGACGATCCCCGGGGCCGCGAACAGATCGCGCTCTCGGACGATGAGGTGAGCCGCGACGTCGCCGGCGTCCCAACCCTCACAGCATGTCTCCGCCGCCCATTGCTCGTCGCTCAGGGTCTCCAACGTCGCGCACAGCGCCTGACGTTCGTTCCGAGCCAGTCCCTGCTTCACAGGTGTCCTTGCTGTGGTGCTGATCACCGTCTCCGCGCTGTCCGGTAGCGTGCGTGACCCGAAGGTGACACCGCTGCCGGTCGGCGCTGCCGCACACTGCCCTGACGCGGAATCGTGATGCATCCGGCGTTGCGGGCCTGAGGTCGGAAAGGAGTGAGCAGACCATGGCCCCCTCGAGCGCAGACGCGTCGGGACCGGATGACGCGAGCGCGATGCGCTTGGCGCTGGACGAGGCGGAAGCGGCGAGCGCGCACGGGGATGTCCCCGTCGGCGCGGTCGTCCTGCGCGGCGGCACGGTGCTGGCAGGTGCGCACAACCGGCGCGAGCTTGACAAGGACCCGACCGCCCACGCGGAGCTGCTGGTGCTGCGGTCGGCGGCGCAACGGCTCGGCTCCTGGCGGCTGGAGGGCTGCACGCTGTATGTCACGCTCGAGCCGTGCACGATGTGCGCGGGCGCGATGGTGCTGGCGCGTCTGCCGCGTCTCGTGTACGGGGCGAGCGATCCGAAGGCCGGGGCGGCGGGCTCGCTCTACGACCTCACGCGGGAACCGCGGCTGAACCATCTCGTCGAGCGCACCGGCGGGCTGCTCGCCGCCGAGTGCGGTGCGCTGCTGCGGGAGTTCTTTGCCGCCCGCCGGGCCGGCCGGCCCGCGTCGCGCCCGGTGGAGTCCACCGGTAGAATGCCTGATTCCGACGGTGGAGTCGCATAGCCCGGCCTAGTGCGCCGCACTCGAAATGCGGTAGGGCGGCAACGCCCTCGTGGGTTCGAATCCCACCTCCACCACTCGCGCCTTGATCTGCGGGGAGCGGGCAAGTCTACGTCTCGGTGAAGTGACTGAGATCGACCCATATCCAACCTGGCCAGGTAGGCAGCACGGGGGCAGCCGGCACACCGTGATGGTGCGCCGGCTGCCACAGTGTGTCCTGCTACGGCGAGCAGGAAGCGGCCTCCCGAGCGAGCGTCCTCGCGCGACAGCGGCGCTGGTGGCCGCGACCAGGGCGGTGGTGGCTCGGCTGGACGATGCCGCCGCCGAGCGATGGGAGGCGGCGCGAGACGAGCTCGACGAGGCGACGGGCCTGTGGCGGGGAGCGGAGTCGGAGGGATTTGAACCCTCGAGGGTGTTGCCACCCTACGGCCATTCCAAGACCGCGCCATAGGCCAGACTAGGCGACGACTCCAGCGGGACGGCAGTATAGCGAGAGGGTGCACGTCTCAGTAGCTCTGACGCTGCGACGCCGCGCCACCAGTCAGCCTGGGCGAATCGCCGGTGGCGTTTCACGGATCGAACAGCAGCGGGAGGGTCATGGCACGCACAACGACGAGCAGCGCCGCTCGTCGCTCCTCGTTCTCGTCGCGGGGATGGACGGTGATGCGCATACGCGGCGTGCCGATCCGTGTGGATCTCTCGTGGGTGCTCATCGCCGGCTTCGTGGTCTGGCGCTTCGCCGAGCAGCTGAGCGAGGTGCTGGCCGACTTCTCGACGCCGGTTCTCTTCGCGTCAGCCGCGGTGGGCGGCTTGCTCTTCTTCGCCAGTCTCCTGGCCCATGAGCTCGGCCACGCCTTCACCAGCCTTGACCGGGGCATCCGCGTGCGTGGCATCCTGCTCTTCCTGCTCGGTGGCGTGACCGAATCCGAGGGGGAGGCGAAGACGGCGCGCGACGAGTTCGTCATCGTCGGCATCGGCCCGTTCATCAGCCTCGTGCTCGCGGCCACCTTCGGGTTGCTCTCCAGCGCGACGTTCGGTGTGCAGCCGTACGCGGCGGTGCTCGGCTATCTCGGCTGGTTCAACCTCTTGCTCGCGGTCTTCAACATCCTGCCCGGGTATCCGCTCGACGGGGGCCGGCTGTTGCGCTCGGTGCTCTGGATGGCGACCGGGCGCCGTCACGCCGCGACGCGCTGGGCGGCGCGTGTGGGACAGGTCTTCGCCCTCGCGCTGCTCCTGGGCGGAGTGTACGGAGCGCTGGGCGGCCGCCTGCCTGCCGGGGTGCCGTTCCGGCTCCTGCTCTCCTTCCTCGTCGGAGGCGGCTTGTGGGGGGCGTTCATCGGCTACTTCCTGCTGCGGGGGGCCTCTCAGGCGCACCGGCGCGCGGTGCTCTCCGAGGGGCTGGCCAGCCAGACGGCGCGCGATCTCATGGGCAACGTCCCGCCCTCGCTGCCGTCGGACGCGTCGCTCGACGAGGTGCTCGCCCGGTTGCAGGAGCGCCCGTCGCTGCTCTGGCCGGTCGGCGACCCTGTCCAAGGCGGCGTGCGCCTCGCCGACCTCGACACCGTCGTGCGTGAGGAGTGGCCGCGCGTGCGCCTGGGGGAGATCGCGCACGACGGGCCCGGCGTCACCGTCGCGGCCGACACGGCGCTGGACGAAGTGCTCGAGCGCATGGCAGGGGCGCCGGGCAACATGCTGATCGTGACCGATCAGGGCGCGCCGGTCGGGCTGCTCACGCCCAGCCTGGTCGGAGCCGTGCGCTGATGGCGCGGACATTGCGGTGGGCGTTCCTGCCGCTCTCGATGGTGATCCTCTCGACAGCCGTCCTCATCGTGCCGATGCCCTTCTTCGTGGAGAAGCCTGGTGGGCTGCTCAGCCTGGGCGGGTGCGTCTCGGTCGAGGCCCCGAGCGCCGAGCAGGTCGCCGGCGACTACCTGCTCACCACCATCAACCTGCGCCAGGCCAGCCTGGCCGGCATGATCGCAGCGTGGCCCGACAAGGCCGCCGACGTGGTGCCCGCCGACGCCATCCTCGGCCAGGACGAGGACGCGCCCGCGTTCTTCGCGCGCCAGCGCCGCGTCTTCGGCCAGTCTGCGCAACGCGCCGCGGCGCTCGGGCTTGAGGCGGCCGGCATCGAGGTCGACCAGGAAGCGCTCACCGGTGAGGGGGCGTTGGTGGTGGGCGTCCGGCCGGGATCGGCGGCCGACGGGGTGCTCGAGGGCGGCGACGTGATCCTGGGCGTCGACGGTGGGGCGGTCACGACCGCCGAGGAGCTCATCTCGGCGATCACCGACACCTCCACCGTCACCGTCCGGTTCGCGCGCAACGACCGCGAGCGGGAGGTCGAGCTGACACCGCGCTTGGAGGTCATCGGTGGCGAGGAGCGACCGATCATCGGCGCGCAGATCCAGACCTTCAACGAGCGTATCGAGCTGCCGATCCCCGTGGACGTCACGTCGGGGCGCATCGGAGGGCCCAGCGCGGGCTTGATGATCGCCCTCACCGTCTTCGACAAGGTCGACGCGGTGGATCTTGCGGCCGGTCGCAGGGTCGCGGGCACCGGCACCATCGGCCTGGACGGCAGGGTGGGCCCGATAGGCGGCATCTCGCTGAAGGCGCTGGCGGCGGAGCGGGAGGGCGCCGACGTCTTCCTCGCGCCGCGTCGGCAGGCGGAGGCGGCTCGGTCAGGCCTGGCGGCCGACAGCGGTCTGGAGGTGTTGGCGGTGGACACCCTGGACGAGGCGGTCGCGGCGCTGCGTCGTTCGGCTGCGTCCACCCCCGGCGCCGCACAGGAGAACGGTCCCCCGCCCTGCCCGGTGGGGACCCCCGCCTAGCGAACGCAGCCCTCCGAGCGGACCGCCTGCTATCCTCTCTAACCTTCCCCGCCGCGGCCAGCACCGGGCGGGCGGATGGTGAGGTCCCGCGCGACGGCGCGCCGTGAACCTGGTCAGGGCCGGAAGGCAGCAGCCATAAGCGGTCTGCGACGGGCGCCGCGGGCAAGCCGCGCCAGCGCCGTCCGTCCGGTGGTTGCCGCGGCGGTCGCGCGCGGGCCCGCTCGGACAGCGAACGCAGGAGACGGAGTGCGTATGGCGTATCTGTCGCTCTACCGCAAGTATCGGTCGCAGACCTTCGCGGAGATCGTGGGTCAGGACCACGTCACGACCACGCTCGCGCACGCGATCGATTCCGACCGGTTGCATCACGCCTACTTGTTCACCGGCCCGCGTGGCACGGGCAAGACCTCCACGGCGCGCATCCTGGCCAAGTCGCTGAACTGCGAGCAGGGGCCGACCAGTGAGCCCTGCAACCGCTGCGTGCAGTGCGTGGCGATCACCGAGGGCTCCAGCGTCGACGTGATCGAGATCGACGCCGCGAGTCACGGCGGCGTCGACGACGTCCGCGACCTGCGCGACAGGGTGGCCTTCGCGCCGGCCAGCGCACGCCGCAAGGTCTACATCGTCGATGAGTGCCACATGCTCTCGACCGCGGGGTGGAACGCCTTCTTGAAGACGGTCGAGGAGCCGCCCGACCACGTGGTCTTCGTCTTCGCCACCACCGAGCCGCACAAGGTGCTCGCCACGATCCTCTCTCGCACCCAGCGCTTCGACTTCCGCCGCATCCCCGCCGAGAACCTCTCGACCCACGTGGCCTGGATCGGCGAGCAGGAGGGCCTCACCCTCGAGCCTGGCACGATCGACCTGCTCGTGCGCTCCGGTGACGGCAGCGCACGCGACACGCTCTCCGTCCTCGACCAGGTGATCGCCTACACGGGACGCCAGATCACGGTGGGCGCGGTGGTCGAGGTGCTCGGCGCGACGGAGACGCAGCTCCTCATCGACGCGGCCGAGCTGATCGCCGCGGGCGATGTGGGCGGAACCTTGCAACTGGTGACGCGGCTGGCCGACGCCGGGCATGACCTGCGCCAGTTCGCCCGCGACCTGGTCGAGCACCTGCGTCAGCTCCTGCTGCTGAAGGTCGCTCCCGACGCTGGGCTCGTCGAGACGACGCCCGAGCAGTTGCCGCGCTTGCAGGCCCAGGCCGGCCGGCTCGGCCAGGTCGAGCTGCTGCGCGCGGTGGAGTTGCTCGCCGAGTGTCAGGCGCAGATGCGCCGCGGCAACACCCGCCTGCCGTTGGAGATCGCGCTGGTGAAGAGCGCGCTGCCCGAGGCCTCCGGCGACGCCGCGGCGCTGGCCTCGCGTCTCGACCGGATGGAGCGCAGGGCCGGGCTCGAAAGCGCCGAGCCTGCAGCGGTCACGGCCGCGCCGACGCAGGCGACACCCGCGCCGACGGAGGCGCAGCCGGAGCCCGTACCCGAGCAGGCCACGCCAGCCCCAGAGCAGGCCGAGCCTGCCCCCACCCTCGACAAGGTCGACGCCGAGCTGTTGCACGGCTCCTGGCCGGCGTTGCTCGAGGCCGTGAAGCAGCGCAGCCGGCGGCTGCATGCCTTCCTCAACGAAGCCCAGCCCGGCGCCGTCTCGAACGACGAGCTGGTGTTGCAGTTCCGGTCGGGCTACGGCTGGCATGCCGAGCAGTGCGTGGCCGACGGCGGCCAGCAGGTGATCCTCGCCGCGATCGAGGAGGTGCTCGGGATCCGGCCGCGCCTGCGCTGTGTCGTTTCGGACGGTGACGAACGCCCAGCTGAGGTGGCGGACGACGAGCCGGTCGACGCGAGCGAGGCCGCCGCGGTCGCCGAGACCGAGGCGCTCGAGGCCGCCGGGGAGCTGCCCGACGAGCGGGAGGCGCACGCGCTGGCGGTGCAGGCGCTGACCCGCGACCTCGGCGCCACGATAATCGACGAGTCGCGTTGACGGTCGGCGGCCGGGCTGACCGGATCGACGGACGCTCCCGGGTAGGCTGGTGAGATCCGACTCCACTGTCCGTCAGGCGCGCAGATGAGCAGCAACCCGATGCAGCAGATGATGGCGCAGGCCGAGGCCTTGCAGCGCAAGCTGGCCGCCGCCCAGGAAGAGGTCGCGGCGACCGAGGTGACCGGCTCGGCGGGCGGCGGGATGGTGACCGTGGTCGTCGCCGGTGGCGGCGCCGAGGTCAAGACCGTCACGATCCAACCGGACGCCGTCGATCCCGACGACGTCGAGATGCTGCAGGACATGGTCGTGGCCGCGCTGAACGACGCGCTGCGCAGCGCCAAGGAGTTGGAGGCCGAGAAGCTCGGCGGGGTGGCCGGCGGGCTGAACCTCCCGCCCGGTCTCGTTTGAGCCGATCGTGTACGAGGGGCCCGTCCAGGACCTTATCGAAGAGCTCGGCCGGTTGCCGGGCGTGGGGCCCAAGAGCGCGCAGCGCATCGCCTTCCACCTGCTGACGATCGAGGCCGCCGACGCCGAGCGCCTGGCCGCGGTCATCCAGTCGGTGAAGCGCAAGGTCCGCTTCTGCGAGGCCTGCTTCAACGTGAGCGAGCTCGAACGGTGCCGGATCTGCCGCGACACGCGCCGGGACCCGCACGCGTTGTGCGTGGTCGAGGAGCCGCGCGACCTCATGGCGATCGAGAAGACGGCGGAGTTCCGCGGCCGCTACCACGTCCTCGGCGGTGCGATCTCACCGATCGACGGGATCGGACCCGACCAGCTGCGCATCCGCGAGCTCGTCGCCAGGCTCGGCGAGGAGGAGATCCGCGAGGTCGTCCTGGCGACGAACCCCAACATCGAGGGCGAGGCCACGGCCAGCTATGTGGCGCGACTGTTGAAGAGCATGGACATCACCGTCAGCCGACTGGCCTCGGGCCTGCCCGTCGGTGGCGACCTCGAGTACGCCGACGAGGTCACGCTCGGTCGCGCGCTCTCGGGCCGCCGCGTGATGTAGCCGGCGTTCGAGCACACTGTCAGCATGGATTCGACACCACCACCGTTCGACGTCCACAGCTTCGGCGCGACCTTCCAGGCGTTCATGGACCATGTCCTGGCGGAGGCGCAGGCCGAGGAATCGCCAGCCTTGGTCCGCGTTCGCGATCACCTCGGCACGGACCCCACGACCCTGCCCATCCTGTCCGAACAGTTGGCGACGTGGCACCACCCCAACCTGCAGCTCGCCATCGACGACTGGCTCGCCGAGGGCGGAAGGACGAGTGAGCTCCTCGGCATCAGCAGCGAGCGCAAGCGGTTCGAGGGTCTCGCGCTGTCCGACCTGCTCGTCGCGCCGTCGCGAGCCGGTTTTCCGGTCGCCGGCCTCGGTCCGTCGAGTACAACAACCTGCCCGTCGGTCCCGCTCGGACGATGCCGTGCGTCCACTACGGCATCTATGCCGTCGATGACGCCCAGGGGCCGGTCGTCCTCCTCGTCCGGGGACCGGTCGAGCACGGCCCCTCCAGAGATCTCACGGTGGAGGTGCTCTCGCCGACGGCGGAGCGCAGCGCAGCCATCCTCGAAGAGCTCCGTACGCGTCGCGACCTCGTCAACATCTACCGTGGACAGATCCTCACCTTCGCGCCCGCTGGCGGGCCGATGCACTACGAAGAGGGGCGGCAGATCGCCTTCGTGGAACTGCCGCGGGTCGGTCATGCACCTACTCGGGCGCGCCTGCGTCGTCCTCACAGGCGGGGGGCTGCGTCTGCTCCGCTATGCGTTCGAGCTGGCCCGCAGCCTGCAGCCCGCGACGATCGTGCTCGAGGACATCGACTTGGTCGCCGAGGACCGGGAGCTTGCGTTCGGCGGCGCGAGTCCGCTGCTCTTCGAACTGCTGAACGCGATGGACGGCCTCGACGAGGACGCCGATCTGCTCGTGCTGCTCACCACCAACAGGGTGCAGGTGCTGGAGCCGGCCCTGGCCGCTCGACCCGGTCGGGTCGACCAGGCCGTCGAGCTGCCGCTGCCCGACGCGGACGGGCGAAGAGCGCTGCTTGAGCGCTACGGACGCGGTCTCGACATGGCTCTGAACCGGACCGACGAGATCGTCGACCGCACCGCTGGTGTGCCGCATCGTTCCTGCGGGAGCTCATCCGCCAGGCAGTCTTGCACGCGGCCCGGGAGGGCGCGACGGGCTCGTCCTCACCGACGAGAACCTGAGCAGCCCTCGACGAGCTGCTGGCGGCCGAGAACGCGGTCGCGCACCGCCTGCTGGGCGGCGAAGCTCCCATGGAGAAATGACGACGACATGGACGTCTGGTAGTGACGCCACCGGTCGAGTGACCGCTCGGCGCGGCATGCTGGTCGCCGTGGAGGATGACACTGCTTCTTGCGCGCTGCGGCTGTCCGGTGTGGTCAAGACCTTCGGACCGGTGCTCGCCATCGACGGACTCGATCTGGAGATCCCGCGGGGGATCACGTTCGGGCTGCTCGGACCGAACGGCGCGGGCAAGTCCACGGTCATGCGTTTGCTGGTCGGCACGGCCACCGCGACCCAGGGCAGCATCGAGGCGCTCGGGATGCCGCTGCCGGCGAGCTCCCGGGCGGTGCGGGCGCGCACCGGTCTCGTCCCACAACTGGACAACCTCGACGAGGAGCTGACCTGCACGGAGAACCTTGAGGTCTACGCTCGCCTGTACGGCGTGCCCCGCCGGCAGCGGCGTGAGGCGGTGGCGTGGGGCCTGGAGCTGGCCCAGCTCACCGAGCGGGCGGACGCGTTCACCGCGCAGCTCTCCGGCGGGATGCGCCGCCGGCTGCTCATCGCCAGAGGCCTGCTGCACCGGCCGGAGCTCGTCCTGCTCGACGAGCCCACCGTCGGTCTGGACCCACAGGTCCGTCAGAGCCTGTGGACCCAGATCGAGCAGATCCGCTCGTCGGGAGCGACGGTCGTGCTCACCACCCACTACATCGAGGAGGCGGAGCGACTCTGCGATCGCGTGGCCATCCTCGACCACGGACGGCTGATCGCCCTCGACAGCCCGCGGGGCCTGAGGTCCTCGTACGTGCGCAGCGAGATCGTCGTCGAGGTACCGGGCGATCCCGATCGTCAGCGGCGCGTGGCCGCCGCCGCGGAGGCGGCGGGTCTTGCGCACCGCCCCGCCGGCACCGCGATCGCGGTCTTCACCGACGACGTCTCTTCGCTGGTGGGGATCGACGGGCTGCGCGAGGAGGACCTCGATCACCGGCTGCGCCGCCCCGCCAACCTCGAGGATGTGTTCGTGGCGCTGACGGGAGCGACGTTGTGACCGGCCCGTTGACGGACGTGCGCTGGGACGCCATCGGGGCGATCGTGCACCGCGAATGGAGCGTCTTCCGGCGGGTCTGGGCGGCCCCCATGTTTGGCTCCGTGGTGGAGCCGATCGTCTACCTCGTCGCTTTTGGGTTCGGTTTCGGCGCATTGGTCAGCACGGTCGCGGGGCTGCCTTACCTCGACTTCATGGCGACCGGGTCCGCGGCCATCTCCGTGCTCTTCACCGGCATGTTCCCCGGCCTCATCAACGGCTACTTCCGCCGCAAGGAGAACCACCTGTACGACGGGCTGATCGCGGCGCCGATCACGGTCGCCGAGATCGTGACCGGCGAGGCCGCCTGGACCGGGGTGCGCACCACCATCGTCTCGGTGATCACGCTGGTCGTGGCAGGGGTGCTCGGCGTCGGCCTGGCGCCGACCGTGGTCTTCGTGCCGGTGATCGGGTACGTGGGAGGGTTCGCGTTCCACTGTCTGGGTGCGGCCTTCGCCGCTCGGCTGCGCTCGACGCACCAGTTCGACTTCGTCATCGCCGGCACGCTCGTGCCGATGTTCGTGGTCGCGGGGACCTTCTTCCCGCTCGACGACGCGCCGGTCTGGCTGCGCTACCCGGCGCTGGTGAACCCGCTCTCGCACGTCACCACGCTCTTCCGGGCGGCCGCGTTCGGGATCGGGACGCCGCTCGGGCTGGTCGTGAACGTCGCGGTCGTGCTCGGCTTCGCCGCCGTCACCTGGGTGTTGGCGGCCCGCTGGCTGCGGGCGGCGCTGATCGACTGAAGCGGTGTGTCGGGGCTCCTGCGGCCGCACCCGCCCGACCGGCTACGATTGCCGCTCCGCCCCGCGAGCTGCAGGACTGCGTGTGATCCTCGTCCAGAAGTACGGCGGCACGTCCGTCGCCGACACCGACCGCATCCGACGCGTGGCCGAGCGGGTCGTCCAGGCGCGGCGCGGTGGCCATGACGTGGTCGTGGTGGTCTCGGCGATGGGCCGCACGACCGACCACCTGCTGCAGCAGGCCCACGAGGTCTCGCCACTGCCACCCGGGCGTGAGCTCGACATGCTGCTCACCGCTGGCGAGCGCATCTCCATGTCGCTGCTCGCCATGGCGATCCACGAGGAGGGTCACACCGTCCGCAGCTTCACGGGCAGCCAAGCCGGCATCATCACCGATACCACGCACGGCAAGGCGCGCATCATCGACATCACGCCTGGTCGCATCACCGAGGCCTTCGGCGACGGGCACATCGTCATCGTGGCCGGGTTCCAAGGCGTCTCGCGGGACTCGAAGGACATCACCACGCTCGGGCGCGGTGGGAGCGACACGACCGCCGTGGCGCTCGCGGCGGCGCTCGGGGCAGAGGTCTGCGAGATCTACACCGACGTCGACGGCGTGTACACCGCCGACCCGCGGCTCGTGCCCAAGGCACGCCGCCTCGGCCGCGTGAGCCACGAGGAGATGCTGGAGCTGGCCGCGTGCGGCGCCCGCGTGCTGCAGGTGCGCAGCGTCGAGTACGCCCGGAACCACGGCGTCGCCGTGCACGTCCGCAGCTCGTTCACATGGCACGAAGGCACCTGGGTCGACAGGGGAGACGGCATGGAGCAGGCGATCATCTCGGGCGTGGCCCACGACACCGGCGAGGGCAAGCTGGTCATCCGGCGCGTGCCCGATAAGCCAGGCGTAGCGGCGAGCATCTTCACCGCCTTCGCCGACGCGGCGATCAACATCGACATGATTGTGCAGAACGTCAGTGAGGACGGCACGACTGACATCTCGTGCACCCTGCCGCTGGCCGACGGGGCGCGGGCGGTGCAGCTGCTCGACACGCTCGCCCGTGAGGTCGGCGCCGAGGACGTCATCTTCGACCAGGACGTCGCCAAGGTCTCGCTGGTCGGCGCCGGCATGAAGACCCACCCCGGGGTGGCGGCGGCCATGTTCACCGCGCTCTCCGACGCGGGGGTGAACATCGAAATGATCTCGACCTCGACGATCCGCGTCTCGGTCGTGATCCGGCAACAGGACGTCGAGACCGCGGTGCGCGCCGTCCACGAGCGGTTCAATCTGGGTCAGGAGGGAGGGGAACGTGGCTGACCATCGGACGAACAGGACCGTCGCAGTCGTCGGCGCGACCGGCGCGGTCGGCCAGGATCTGCGCCGGCTGTTGGAGCGGCGCGCTTTCCCGTGCGGCGACGTGGTGTTCATCGCCTCGGAGCGCTCCGCCGGCAGGGTGCTGCGCTTCCGGGACCGCGACGTGACGGTGCGCGCCCTGGCCGAGCCGGACGTCTTCGCCGGGGTCGACGTCGCGCTCTTCTCCTCCGGCGGCGCCAGCTCGAAGGAGCACGCCCCGCGCGCCGTCGAGGCGGGCGCCGTGGTCGTGGACAACTCCTCGGCCTGGCGGATGGACCCCGACGTGCCGCTCGTCGTCACGGAGGTAAACCCCGACGCGGTCGAGCGCCGACCCAAGGGGATCGTCGCGAACCCGAACTGCACCACGATGACGGCGATGCTGCCGTTGAAGGCGCTGCACGAAGCGTTCGGGCTCGTGCGGTTCGTGGCGACCAGCTTCCAGGCCGCGGGCGGCGCGGGCCAGAAGGGCATCGACGAGCTAGCCGCCCAGGTCGAGCCGCTTTACGCCCAGCGCGAGCTGTTGCGCAGCGACGGGCTGGCAGCATCCAAGCTCGTCGAGCCGCGCGTGCACGCCGCCACCCTGGCGTTCAACGTGGTGCCCTGGCTCGGCAACGAGGTCGACGGCACCGGCTACTCGGACGAGGAGATGAAGCTCTTGCACGAGTCGCGCAAGATCCTTTCTCTGCCGGAGCTGGAGGTGAGCCCCACCTGTGTGCGCGTGCCGGTCATGGTGGGACACGCGATCGCGGTGCGGGCGACGTTCCGCGACGAGCTCACGCCGGCGACCGCGGCGCCGGTGCTGGAGTCCTTCGAAGGACTGGAGGTCGACGACGTGCCCACGCCGCTGGCCTGGGCCGGCCGGGACGAGGTCGCCGTCGGCCGCCTGCGCAGCGACCTGCACGACCCTCGCACGCTCAACTTCTTCGTGGTCGGGGACAACCTGCTGAAGGGCGCGGCGCTGAACACCGTCCAGATCGCCGAGCTGCTCGTCCAGCGCGGCGAGGTCTGAGCGACGTACGGGCCCAAACCCGACGTCTGCGCAGATGGCCGCTCAGCTGGCGGGGTTCTCATCATCGCCAGTTCTCGTGGGTCGCAGCCAGCGGATGCCCTCGAACCTCGCGAAGTCACGGTCGAAGGAGACGATCTCGCAGCCGTGTTCCAAAGCCAGGGCCGCCAGCCCGGCGTCAGCCGCGAGGTCACCCGTCGCGTCGGCAGCAGTGCACAGCTCCTCAAACACGTCAAGGTGTCGACCCCCGGGCTCATGCTCACATGGTGGGGTTGTGACCGGACCGCCCTGAGATAGGAGAAGGCTTCGGCGAGTGAGGACGGCTCAGTGAAGATGCGTCGGTTCGTCACCAGACGGACGAAGGCGACCCACACGGCGTCGGGTACGCCGAACGGCTCGTTGCCATCCCAGAGATCGTCGAGCCACGGCCGTGCCACGTCGAAGAGGGGATGATCCTCACGGGCGGCAGCGAGGACGACGTTGACGTCCAGCAACTTCACCGCAGTTTGTCCAGCGTGCGATCTTCGTCGAGAGCCTCCAGGAGAGCGCGATTCGACCGCAGGTCGAGGCCGCGTCTCGGACCGGATTCGCCGGTGATCACCGGGACTGCAGGACCCTTCTGCTGCGTAGGAGCACTCAACTCTCGGCGGATGGCATCCTCGACCAGCTGCCCGAGCGTCTGCGTCTGACCCCGGCGACGGGCCCGATCCTTGGCCTGGGAGAGGAGGTGATCGTCGATCGACAGGCGGTTGCCTCCCGCCGTTCAGGGCGCGCGGGGTGGGTGGCCCGGGGGAGGTCTGGTGTGTCGCTTGCGATCGTCGCGTCGTCGGCGGTGGTGTCTGTTGAGCAGGCCGAGCGTCGCGCTCGGCTGGGGGACGCTTGGCCCGGCGTCGTAAGTGACCCGTGTCTCGCTGGCCCGAGTCTCTCCCTCCCGGTCGGGATCCTCGTCGTGGCAGTCGCGTTGGGGGTAGTGGATGAGGGTTTGGACCCAGTCCTGGATGTGGGCGGCGGGGCGGGTGACGCGGGGTTCGTGGTCGGGGTGGGTGCAGGTGACGGTCCCGTCGGGGTGCAACCTGGGCCACCAGCCGTCGCGGCGTTTCATGCGGTGGTGGGGCCGGCACAGCAGGATGCCGTTGGTGACACAGGTGGAGCCTTGCTCCTCCACGGGGTGGACGTGGTCGATCTCACACCACACGGCGGGCCGGTCACAGCCGGGGAAGCGGCAGTGGCCGTCGCGGGTGGTGACGGCTTTGCGGATCCCGACCGGCCACACCCTGGTGGCGGTACCCACGTCCATCGGTTGGGAGCGCTGGCCCAGCAGCAGGCGGGTGAACGAACAGTCATCCAGCAGGTCCAGCGCGGTCTTCCGGCCGACCGCACCGACCCAGTCGACGGACGCCGGCGGAGAGCCGGGCTGCCCGGCGAGCGTGTCCGCGCCGAGGGTGACGGTGACATGCGGGCGCTGCCCGGCTTTCTCCGGGGCGTC